>CADEFF010000001.1:0-17996 GCA_902826565.1 uncultured Rhodospirillaceae bacterium
CACCACCATCTCGCGGCTCTGGTTCGGCAGCTCGATGCCGATCACGCTGCGGCCGGGGACCACGGCGACGCGCACCGAGAGCGCGCTCATCGAACGCGCGATGTCGTCGGCGAGGCCCACCACGCGGCTGGTCTTGGTGCCGGGCGCGGGCTCGAGCTCGTAGAGGGTGACGACCGGACCCGGCCGCACCTTCACGATCTGGCCGCGCACGCCGAAATCCTGCAGCACGGATTCGAGGAGCCGGGCATTCTGCTCGAGCGCGTCCTCGGAGATGCGCTGCGAGGCGGGGCTCGATTGCGGCTTCTGCAGCAGCTCCAGCGGCGGCAGGCTGTATTCCGCATCCGCCAGATCGAGCGTCTGCTGTCCGCTCGCGGCCGCGCGCCGGCCCTGCTTCGGCCGCGCCTTCGGTGCCTCGACGCGGGCCCTGGCGCCGCGCTCCGGCGCACCCGCCCGCGCGATGGCGATCGGCGCGCGCGGCAGCGCGTCTTCCGCGTCTTCGGCATCGTCGCCGGCGAGTTGCGGCTCGAGCCGCTCGCGACGTTCCTCGCGCGCCCGCTCGGCCCGCCATTCCGCCGCCACCTCGGCCGGCTCCAGACGCTGGCGGAAGCGCTGCACGAGGCCGCCGATCCCCGTGCTCGCCCGCTCGGCATTGCGCTGCAGCCCGCGCCAGCCCTGCACATAGCTGCGGAGCGAGATGCCGAGCGCCATATAGCCGAGCCCGAGCCAGAGCAGGGCGGCGAGAAGCGCTACCGCCGCGTCGCCGACGCCGACCAGGCCGGCGATGCGCGGCAGCAGGAAATCGCCCGCAAAGCCGCCGAACCCGACCGGCAGGAACCAGTTCGCGCCGGGGTCGATCGCGGCAAGGGCGAGCGCCAGCAGCAGCACGACGATCGGCAGCAGCAGGAGCCTCACCCACCAGAGTCCGCCGGGGCGATGCCGCAGGATCTGCCAGCCCCAGACGCCCGGCACCAGCACCAGCATGAAGGCCGCGAGCCCCACGCTCTGCAGCAGCAGGTCGGCGAGGGTGGCGCCGCCATGGCCGAGCAGATTGTGCGGCGCGCGGTCGGTCGCGAGGTTGAGCGAGGGGTCGCCCGCGTCGTAGCTCGCGAGCGAGAGGAAGATCGCGAAGGCCGCGAGCAAGACGAGCGCGCCCGCGGCTTCGCGGAGGCGGCGCTGCAGGAAGATGCGCCAGTCGTCGGGCATGATCGGCCGGCGCAGCAGACTGCCGATGGTTTCGCTCACGCTCATCCTCCGATCGCCGGGGCCGCGCCCGCCGTCCGGGCCTTGCCGCCCGCCTCGAGCGCGATCGATTGCAGCACCCGGCCCATGCGGGTCAGCCCGTCCGCGGTCACGGCGCGATCATGCACCAGCGCCACGCGGATGTAAGCAGCGCCCGGATTGCGGCCGTCCGCCCCCGGCTGCGCCATATAGCCGCCGGGCAGCACCTTCAGCCCCGCCTCGGCCCAGAGCCGGCGCGCCGCGGCCTCGCCGTCGCCGACATCGAGCCACAGGAAGAATCCGCCGGCCGGCTCCGTCGCGACCAGGCGGTTGCCGAGCAGGCGGCGCGCGAGCGCGAAGTTCTCGTTGTAGGCGGCGCGGTTCGCGGCGACATGCGCCTCGTCCTGCCAGAGCGCCGTCGAGGCGGCGATGATGGGAAGCGGCACGGCGACCCCGCCGTAATTCACGAGCTGCGCCACGCGGCGCAGGATCTTCTCGTCGCCCGCGATGAAGCCGGAGCGCAGGCCCGCCCCGCCCGAGCGCTTGGAGAGCGAGTGAAAGCAGACGATGCCCTCGAGCCCTTCGCCGATCGCGGCCGCCGCGGCGAGCGCGCCCGGCGGCGCCTGGCGGCGATAGATCTCGGCATAGCATTCGTCGAACCCGATGGCGAAGCCGTGCTTGCGGCCGAGCGCAATCCAGCGCTTCAGATAGTCCGGATCGGCGACGGCACCCTGCGGATTCGCTGGCGAGCAGACATAGGCGAAGGCCGCGCGCGCGAGCGCCTCCTTGGGGATCGCGTCAATCTCCGGAAGGAAGCCGTTGGCGGCGGTCGCCGGCAGGAAGACAGGCTCGGCGCCGGCCGCGGCCGCGGCGCCGGCATAGACGTGATAGAAGGGATTCGGCATCAGCACGACCGGCCGGCCGCCGGCCCTGGTTCCCTCCGGCACGGTCGCGAGCGCGATCAGGAAGAGCGCCTGGCGCGAGCCCGCGGTCGGCAGGAGATGGCGCTCGGGATCGAGCAGCCCCGCCGGCAGCCCGTAGCGCCGCTCGAGCCAGGCGGCGGCGGCGGCGCGGAACGCCGGCGTGCCGCCGGTCGGCGGGTAGCGGCCCCAATCGGCGAGGTTGCGGTCGAGCAGCGGCCGGATGAAGGCGGGCGGCGTCTGCTGCGGTTCGCCCAGCGAGAAGAGGATCGGCTTCTCGCCCGGCTCGATGCCCTGGAGCAGGCCGTTCAGCCGGGTGAAGGGGTGGAAGCGCAGGAGCGGGTCGAGGCGGTCGGTCATCCCCAGGCTTGATCGCTCCTCACGAGACGAATCGCCGGGCCGGCCGTCGCCGACCGGTCCGAGTCGCGACTCGGGGACAAAACATAAACAATTCTATAGCTTGTGGGACGTTGTTACAAGCACGGCTAGATAGCGGGTCGCAAGCTGCATGGCAAATAGGACCATGTTCCTGATTTGTTTTGGAAATTGGTTCGGGCGGGCGTTCTGGCGGGGAGGCGGCGTCCTCGGGTGACGCTCGCGCGCCCGGGTGCCGTGCCGAAACTGGCTTGCCGCGCCATGTTGCCCGGACGTTCGGCGACCGATAACGATGCAGGAAAGCAGGGGCGGTGCGCATGAGGTTTCCGGTTTCCGTCAAGGGTGTGCTGTTCGACCGCGACCGGGTTCTGCTGCTCGGGAACGAGCGGGCGGAATGGGAGCTGCCGGGCGGGCGCCTGGAAGCCGGCGAGACGATCGCGCAATGCCTCGCGCGCGAGGTCGAGGAGGAGCTCGGCATCGGCGTCGAGGTCGGTCCGCTGCTCGATTGCTGGATCTATGAGGTGCTCCCCGGCCGGTCGGTGCTGATCGTGACGCACGGGCTACGACGTCTCGATTCCCTTCCCCTCCGGCTCTCGGCTGAACATAAGGCGCTCGACAGCTTCACGCTCGCGGCAATCGAAGGGCTGCCGATGCCGGAAGGCTATCGGTGCTCGATCCGCCGCTGGGCGGCGATGCGGGAGGCGGCGACGGCCTGATCCGCGCGCCGCATCGCGCGCCCGCGACACCGCCCCGGCTTTACAAGCCGCGTCCCCGCGGCCGAAGCTGATACCATGAACGCCGCGACCCCGCGCGAGGAAGCGCTCGACATCGTCATCGCCGGCGGCGGCATGGTCGGCATGACGCTCGGCTGCGGCCTCGCCGATGCGGGCTTCAGGGTGGCGCTGATCGATGCCTTGCCCGCGGCGGCGCGCACCGCGACGCGCCATGACGGGCGCAGCTCGGCGATCGCCGAGGGCTCGAAGCGCGTTCTCGAAGGTCTCGGGCTCTGGGCCGCGATGGCGCCGGAGGCCTGCCCGATCCTCGATATCCGCGTCTCCGATGCGCGCATCGGCGAGCCGGCCTCGAGTCTCTTCCTGCATTACGACCATCGCGAGCTCGCGCAGGACGGCGAAGCCGCCCCGCCGCTCGGCTACATCGTGGAGAACCGCGTCATCCGCGAGGCGCTGGTCGCGGCGGTGCAGGCACGTCCCTCGCTTCGCCACCTTGCGCCGGCATCGGTGACGGGATTCGCGGCGAAGCCCGGCCGCGCCGAGGTCGAGCTCGCCGACGGGAGCCGCCTCGCGGCGAGGCTCGCCATCGCGGCCGACGGGCGGGATTCGCCGCTGCGCACGGCCTCCGGCATCCGGCTCGCCGCCTGGGACTACCCGCAGACCGGCATCGTCTGCACGATCGCCCACGAGCTGCCGCACGAGAATGTGGCGCATGAGCATTTCCTCCCTTCCGGCCCCTTCGCCGTGCTGCCCATGACCGACGATGCCGAGGGGCGGCATCGCTCCTCGATCGTCTGGACCGAGCGGCGCGAGCGCACGGCCGCGATCCTGGCGCTCGAGGACGCGGCCTTCTCGGCCGAAATGCAGCGGCGCTTCGGGATGAGCCTCGGGCGGATCGCGCTCCTCGGCGGGCGCTGGGCGCATCCGCTGCGCCTCCAGCATGCCGAGCGCTATAGCTGCCCGCGGCTCGCCCTCGTCGGCGACGCCGCCCATGCGATCCATCCGATCGCGGGGCAGGGGCTCAATCTCGGGCTTCGCGACGTGGCGGCGCTCGCCGAGGCGCTGGTCGATGCGAAGCGGCTCGGGCTCGATATCGGCGAGGGCGAGCCGCTCCTCTGCTACGAGCGCTGGCGGCGGGTGGATAATCTGCTGCTGATGGCGGCGACCGATCTGCTCAACCGCCTCTTCTCGAACGATTTCGCGCCGGTGCGGCTGGTGCGCGACCTCGGCCTCGCCGCGGTCAACCGCGCGGTGCCGCTGAAGCGCACCCTGATGCGCCACGCCATGGGCCTGTCCGGCGATATGCCGCGGCTCGCGCGCGGCGAGAAGCTTTAGCGCCTCACATCATCCCGTCGGTCGCGCGGCGCGCGGCATGGCGCAGCACCTTGTAGCCATAGCTGTTGGCGGGGCGCGACGGGTCCGGCAGATGGAAGCTCTGGCCGCTGAAGACGGTCTTGAAGCGGCCGGCGCGCAGGCTGTCGTCGGCGAGCTTCGCGAGCGGCCGATAGGCATGGCGCTCCTGCCCCTCGATGAAGGGGCTGTTATGGACCGCGTTGTAGCTGAAATGGATCATACTGCGCGGTGCCGCCGACCGGTTCGGCCCCGAGGCATGCAGCGTGTTGGCATGGAAGAAGGCGGCGTCGCCGGGTGCGAGCGCGCAGGGCACCACCTCGTGCCGCGCCAGGATCTTCTCGAGCCGCGCCGGATCGACGCCGCTCGCCTCGCCGACCTTGCCATGCTCGATGCGGCCCGCGAGATGCGAGCCCCTGACGAGCTTGACGCAGCCATTCGCCTCGGTCGCCGGATCGACCGCGACCATGCAGGTGACAAGGTCCGGATAGAGGCAGCCCTCATGGTACCAGTAGCCGTAATCCTGGTGCCAGTCCCACCGGCCGGCGCTGCCGGGACGCTTCATCGAGAGCTTGGAATGCCAGTGATAGACCGGCGTGCCGAGCAGCGCCTCGGCGCCCTCGACCAGCCGCGCGAGGCGCGGAATGACGCCGAGCAGGTCATCGCCGAGCTCGGTCCAGGAGACCACCTCCTGCAGATTGCCGCTGCTGTCGGCGATGCCGACCAGCGCCCCGTCGATCCCCGGATCGCGCCGGCAGGCCTCGGCCAGCGGGGCGAGCTCCGCCGGGTCGAAAAGCTGCCGCCGGATCACGAAGCCGTCGCGCCGGAAGGCGGCGATCTCGGCCGGGTTGAGCCGGTGGCGCGGCTCGGCGATGGCGTCGGCGGCAGGCGAGGGGGCGGTCATGTCGGGCGACCTCGACGGGAAAGACCGCCGGCAGCTTCGCGCCGCCCCTGGTCGCCGGTCAAGCGGGCGCCGGCCAAGCGGGAGGCTGTTTCCTCCGCGCTCGCGCGGGGCGGGCGCCTCCCGCGCTTAGGCCGGGACGGGGCGGATCGCCGGCACCGGCTTGCCTTCCCAGCGAAAGAGATAGGTCTTCGCCTTGCGCGGGTTCATCACCAGCGCGGGCCGGAAGCAGGCGAGGCAGTTGCCGCGCGGCCGGCGGACGCTCGGATAGAGGATGCCGAGCGAGCCCGCCTCCAGCAGCGTTTCGGCGAGCGTCTGCGCGGCGAGGTAGCTCCCGGGCGCGAGGCAGTCGGCGAAGCGCGCATCCTCGCGGATGTCGTGGAACAGGGCGCTGAAATCGGCGAGGTAGTCGTCATAGGTGACTTCCTCCTCCAGCCGGCCGATCTCGGAAAGCTCGATCCATTTATGGAAGGCGACCTCGGCCTCGGCCGTCGCGAGCTCGAAGGCCGCATACCAGGCGCCGCGCTCCGGCCCGTTGAAGCGGCTGCCGAGCGGATGGGGGTGGCAGAAGGCGGCGTTCACGATGCGGAAATAGGGCAGGCCGAACACCAGCTCGTGGATGCCGATTTCGGGCAGCCGGTCCCGCTCCGCCAGCAACCGGTCGTTGGTCGCGTTGTCGAGCTCGAAGATGCCGGCGAGATGCGCGTCGTCGTCGGCGATGCGCAGCAGCACGCTCGCGTTGTCCTCGCTGTATTTCGACGGGATCATCCGGTGCGTGTCGCGCCGCCGGAGCAGTGCTACCTCCGGCAGCGTCACATCCCGCCCCGCCGTCCGTCGAGCAGGCGGCGGACGGTCTGCATGGCGGGCAGGCCGCCCTTGATCATGTAGTCGAGCGGGGTGCGGCCGGCGAAGATCCGGTTGCTGTTCGGAAGCTGCACCCATTCGTCGGCGAGCGCCTCGGAATGGAGGATGTTGAGCGCCTTGAAGATGCCGACGAGATAGGAGATGCGGGTGAGGGTGTCGGCGTCGAGGGTGCGGGCGCGATCCTTCTTCATCGCGTAGAAGGGCCCGTTCGACATGCCGCCGAGGAGGCCGCGCGCGTCCTCGTCCCGCACGCGCCAGCGCGCCATGGCATTGAGGAAGGCGCCGATCGCCGCGCGGCTGAGGCGCTCGCGCGTCGCGCGGTCGCCGAGGTCCGGCACCGGGGCGGGCTCGTAGCGCGAAGCCGGGTAGGGTTGTGGCGTCGCCATTGATTTCTCCTGATCCGGAGTATATAGGCTCCCAATCAGGAATTGAAAGAGCGAGTCAGCGGCGCGGCGCCTCGCGGCTAAGTCCCTGTTTCTTCATTGCTTCCAGATAGGCCTGCCAGTTTTCGGCCTGTTTCTCGCCGAGCTCGTAGAGATAGCTCCAGCTATAGATGCCGGTGTCGTGCAGGTCGTCGAACTTGATGCGCACGGCATAGTTCCCGACCGGCTCGAGGGCGAGGATGCCAACGGCGGCGCGGCCGGCGACGAGGGTCTTCTGGCCGGGCCCGTGGCCCTGCACCTCGGCCGAGGGCGATTCGACGCGGAGATATTCCGCCGGATAGCGGAAGCGGACGCCATTGTCGAAATCGACCTCGAGGATCTTCTCCGCCGATTTGAGGCGGATCTCGACCGGCCAGTGCGCGGCGTTGAAGCTCTGCGCCATCGACGCGCCCGGTCAGCGCTGCTCGTCGTCGCCGAGCGGGCGCGCCTCGTCCGGCAGCATGATCGGCATGCCCTCGCGGATCGGAAAGGCGAGCCCCGCCTGGTGGCTGACGAGTTCCTGCTTCTCGCGGTCATAGACGAGCGGGCCCTTGGTCACCGGGCAGACCAGGATCTCGAGCAGCTTCGGATCGACGTCGGGGTTGCGGTCGGTCATCGCTCTTCTCTCCAGATGCTCTCGCGCCTAGTGGCGCGCGCTTTCGACGCCGCTCGCGAGCAGCCCCATCTCCAGCAGCGCGGTCAGGATCCGCGCCCGCTCCGTCTCGTCCGCCGCCTCGAGCAGCGCCTGCTTCTCCTCGGGCTGGAACGGACAGACCATGCCGAGCGAGACCACGAGCAGCCCGTCGCCCGTCTTCTCGATCGACTCCCAGTCGGCCGAGATGCCCTGTTGCCGGAAATAGGCGCGGAGCGCGCGCATCAGACGCGGGCGGTCGATCGCACCCGACGGCGCTTCCTCCGCCATATCGCCGGCGAAGGGCGCGAAATCCGCCTCGACCCGGCGATAGCCGCCGGCCGCCGCGATCTCCGCGCGGATCCTGAACCGCACCAGCCCGGCGAGGGTGAGGAGATAGCGCCCGTCCTCGGTCTCGGCGAAGGAGACGATGCGCCCGGCGCAGCCGGTCTCGAAGAGCGGCTGCGGCCGGCCCGGCTCCTCCGGCGCGGTCGGCTGGATCATGCCGATCAGCCGGTCGCCGGCCAGCGCGTCGCGCGTCATCTGCAGATAGTGCGGCTCGAAGATGTTGAGCGGCAGCTTGCCCTGCGGCAGCAGCAGCACGCCGGAGAGCGGAAAGATCGGCAGCGTGGCCGGCAGCTCGTCGAAGGGCGGATCGAACGGGCTGCGGGCCATGGCCTTTACGAGAAGAGGATCGAGGAGAGGCGTCGCCGCCCGGAGAGCGTCACCGGATCGGTCGGCCCCGCCGCCTCGAAGATCTTCACGAGCTGCTTGCGCGCGGCCTCCTCGTTCCAGCCGCGCTCGCGCCGCACGATCTCGAGAAGCTGATCGACTGCGCCCTCGGCGTCGCCGCCGCCATAGAGCGCCAGCGCGAGATCGTAGCGCGCCTGATGATCCTTCGGGTTCTGCGCGAGCTTCGCCTCGAGCTCGCCCGTGGCGCCGGCGGCTTTGCCGGCCTGCTCGGCGAGCTCGAGCGCGGTGCGCGCCGTCTCGATCGCCGGATCCCTGGCGAGCGCCGGCGGCAGCCCGTCCAGCACCTCGCGCGCCTGGGCGGGGTCGCCGCCCTTCACCAGCGCGCGGACGAGGCCGCCCGCCGCCGCGGCGTTCTCCGGCTCATGCTGCAGCACCTGGCCGAACAGCGCGCTCGCAGCACCCGCGTCGCCGGCCTTGAGGGCCGCTTCCGCCTGCTCCAGCGCCTGGTCGACCGGCGAAGGGCCGGGCGCCTGGCCGCCGGCCTGCTTCAGCAGCCGCTGCACGAAGGCCTTGATCTGGCTTTCCTGCAGCGCGCCCACGAAGCCGTCGATCG
This sequence comes from uncultured Rhodospirillaceae bacterium, assembly GCA_902826565.1. GTDB lineage: Bacteria > Pseudomonadota > Alphaproteobacteria > Dongiales > Dongiaceae > CADEFF01. Next base: position 8,719 of record CADEFF010000001.1, read on the forward strand.
GGCGCCCCTGGAAGAAGGCATAGACCGCCGGGATCGACTGGACGCGCATCTGCGCCGCCAGCTCCTGGTTCTTGTCCACGTCGATCTTGACGAGACGCACCGCCCCCTTGGCGTCCTTGACCGCCTTCTCGAGCTGCGGCCCGAGCTGCTTGCAGGGCCCGCACCAGGTCGCCCAGAAATCGACGATCACCGGCACCTCGTTCGACGCGTCGATCACGTCGGTCATGAAATGCTCGGTGTCGCTGTCCTTGACGAGGCCGGCCGCGGCCGCGCCGTTCGCGCCGGTGGTGCCGTTGCCCTGACCGATCAGGATGTCCATCGCTTGATCCCGTATGTTCCGAAAACCACGCCATAAATGGCGCGTCGGCGGGCATCTGGCAACCCCGGCCCGGGACGGGCCGCCGCCGGCGCGGGCCCCCGGGGGACTCCCTCGGGGGCTCCCCGCGGGGCCGGCTAGAAATCGAGCAGCCGGGGCCGATGGCCGGTCGCGGCGAAGAAGCGCTCCAGGTCCGCGGCCGAGATCGCCACCGTCATGTCGTTGGTGAGCGGATGGCAATTGACCGGATCCATGGCGAGGACGGCGCGGTCCACCACCAGCTCCACCTTGCCGGCCTTGTCGTTGACGAGGGCGAGCGGGGTCACCGAACCCGGCCTGACGCCGAGATGGGTCATGAGCCGGTCCGGGCTGCCGAAGGAAAGCTTGTCGCCGTCGATCCGGGGCGCCAGCGCCTTCAGATCGACCTTCGCGTTCTCCTCCAGCACGACCAGCCACATGCGGTCGCCCTTCTTGTTGCGGAGGAAGAGGTTCTTGATATGGCCGCCGGGGAGCGAGCCGCGCAGCGCCTTCGATTCCTCGACGGTGAAGACCGGCGGATGACGATGCACCGCCGCCGCGATGCCGAGCGCCTCGAGCTGCGCCAGGAGCGCGTCGGGGCTGGTCGGCAGCGGTGCGGACGCGGGATCGGCGTCGCGGTCGGTCGCGGGGTCGGCCATGAGCGGTCTCCGGAAAACGGCCTCCGGGAGCGGAGGCCGCAAGTCTTAGCGGCAGGGCCGGCCGCGCTCAACCCCGGCGGCAGCCCGAAAAAGGGCCGGACTCCCATGCCCGTCTTAACGGACCGGAAGGGCGGTGCAAGCCATGCTCCAGCCTTGCAATGCGAAGCTCGATGGCTATGATCTGGCCGCCTCTCGACGGCGGACGCCGTCGATCCATGGATGCGGGCGTAGCTCAGGGGTAGAGCACAACCTTGCCAAGGTTGGGGTCGAGGGTTCGAATCCCTTCGCCCGCTCCAGTTTCTGCCGAAAAGATCAAGCCGTCGTCCGGGCCTTTTGCCTTCGCAGCCGGAACGCGAAGGCGATGATGAGAATGCCGAAGACGATCGCGTAGAGGGCGATGAGCCAGATCAGGGCCATCGCTCCCGCGCCGGGCCAAAAGAACAGCGCGAGCCCGAACAGGACGGAAAGCGCACCGCTCAGGATCAGCAGCCACTCGTTGTCGATCTCCTTGCGTAGCTGAATCGCGCCGATGATCTGGAACGCGCCGATCGCGATCGACCAGCCGGCGATGAAGAACAGCAGAACGAGCGCCGTGATGCCGGGCCAGGCGAAGGTCAGCGCCCCCGCGGCGATGCCGAGCAGGCCGACGATGGCGAGCCACCAGCGCGGCGTCGCGGAAACCCTCCCGACGATGGCCGCCCCCAGCGCGAAGACGCCGTCGACCAGGGCGAAGGCGCCATAGAGCAGCACCAGCGTGACCAGCGTGATGCCGGGCCAGAACAAGGCAAGCAGGCCGAACACGAGGGCGGCGATCCCGCGGATCAGGATCAGCCACCAGTTTCCGGAAAGACCGGCGAGGAGCAGACCTGGCGTCAGGGTCGAAGTCGGGGTTTGCATGGACATCGATGAATGCTCCCTGGTGAGGGTTTCGATCGCATCGAGAAGAATGGTCCCCGGCCGTCCATTCGAAGGGAATTGAACCTCGCGCTTGACGAAGAGCCGCCGGCCCCGAACGCGGCGCCGACCGAACCGGACGGCCGGGCGTTCCGGAATGGCGACGGCACCGATCATGACCGGCCATGAGCCATGTCAGACCCCGGGCTTGCCGGGCGTCAAGCCGTCTTCGCGGACCGCGCCCTGCGGGCGACCGGGGCGGGGGTGGACCTGTCCGGCGGCGCGACCGGGCGCATGGCGAGAACGAACTCGACATCCGGCGTGTCGATCTGCTCCGCGGCGAGGAACCGATCGGCGTAATCCTTCCAGACATTGGCGCGGATGAAGAGATCGAGCAGATCCGGATCGAGGTGATTGTCGCGCTTCATGAAGGCCATGATCCTGATGGCTTCGCTGAGCGTCTTGGCCTTCTTGTAGGGCCGGTCCCCCGCCGTCAGCGCCTCGAACACATCGGCGATCGCCATCATGCGCGCGGCCGGCGACATCTCGCCGCGCGTCAGCCGCTTCGGATAGCCCGTGCCGTCCATCTTCTCGTGATGCCCGCCGGCGATCTCGGGTACGTTGCGCAGGTGCTGCGGGAGGGGCAGGCTTTGCAGCATCATGATGGTCTGCGTCATGTGATCGTTGATGATGTGCCGCTCCTCCGCCGTCAGCGTGCCGCGGCCGATCGAGAGGTTGTAGATCTCGCCGCGGTTGAACCGGTAGCGCGGCGCCTCGACGCGGATGCCCCAGGGATTGCCGGCGCCGATCGCCTCCTCCGGCTTGCGATAGGTGAGGTGGTCTTCCCGGTCCGCCAGCAGGGGTTCCTCGACCGGCAGGGGTTGCGGCGGGGTCCGGGACTTGCGCGCGCGCTCCTCGTAGGAGAGGCCGATCCGGTCGTCGAGCGTGCGGCGCCAGCGCCGCGCGCCGATCTTCTTCAGCCGTTCGATCCGCTCCGGGTCCATGAACTCGCCGCCCTCGTTGCAGGCGGCGACGAAGGCGAATTCCTCGTCCAGGATGCGCCGGGCGGCGTCCCGTTCGGCGCGGAGCCTGTCCTCGCTGCCGCCGAGCGCCCGGCCCTGCCAGTAGGCGATCTCGGCATCCCGCTTCAGCACCTCGAACCGCATGCGTATTTCGTGCAGCCGGTCGTGGATGCCTTCCAGCTTGGTGGCCTTATCCACGACAAATTCCGGCGTGGTGACCTTGCCGCAGTCATGCAGCCAGGCGGCGATGTCGACCGCCTCCCATTCCTCCTCCGAGAGCTGGAAGTCGGCGAACGGCCCTTCGGTTTCGGCGCATGCCGCCGCGGCCAGCATGTGGGTGAGGGCCGGCACACGCTGGCAATGGCCGCCCGTATAGGGCGATTTCGCGTCGATCGCGCCGGCGATGAGCTTGATGAGCGCGTTCATCAGGTCCTTCTGCGCCTGCAGAAGCTGCTGGTTCTCGATTGCGATTCCGGCGCCGCCGCCGATCGCGAGGAGCAGCTCCTCCAGATGCGCGGTGACGGCGCCGCCGCGGCCCGGATCGACGATGAGCAGCACGCCGATCGCCGCCCGGCTGCGATTCAGCAGCGGCATGGCGAAGACCGGTCTTGCCGCGCCGGGACCGTCTGCGTCGGATGCGGGGCAGCCGAACAGGGCGAGCGCCGATGCTTCCAGTTTCCATGCGCGCAGGCCCGAGCCGGGATCCTTCAGCAGCTCGAGCATCTCGATCGGCAGCCGGGGATTGCCCAGGGACAGCGGGGACATTCGCTCCGGCAGGTCGGCCGGCTCGCCGTCGCCCCGGCGGACGGCCTGCGGGTTCAACTGGCGGCCCTCGGAATCGAGAAGGTAGATGACGCCCCCCTTCCCGTTCGCGATGTCGAGCGCCTCGACCAGAACGCGATTCAGCAGGGCCGGCAGATGCCGCTCCGCCGACATGGCCGTGCCGACCCTGACGAACTTGCGGATGGTCGCCTTCATGGTGCCGAGCGCGCGCGAAAGGCTGTCTACCTCCGAGAGAATCGACGGCACCTTTATGTCGCGGCTGAAGTCGAAGGCGCCGATGGCGTCGGTTTCGAGTGCCAGTTGCCGGATGGGCCTTGCGAGGCGGCGGGCGACATACCAGCCCGCCGTGGCCGCCACCGCCAGGATCAGCGCCGCCGCCAGCCACTGGCGGAGCACGATCCCGCGGGCGTCCGCGAAAAGCTCGTCGTTCGGAACCGCCAGCAGCAGGCGATAGGTTTGCCCCTCCAGCGGGATGTCCGAGCGGATGAGCTGCCATCCCCGTCCGCCGATCTCGGCCGGCATGATCGCGCCGGACCGATCCAGCGTCGCCGCCGCGTGGGCCAGCGGCGGAACGCCGATGGCGCCGATCTTCGGCAGCCGGGAGCCGCCATTGGGCGCGGGCGCCAGCATCCGTGCCGGATCGCGATAGCCGATCACGCGGCCATCGGGGGCGACGATCGCGAGCTCGGTCGAAGGCGTGATGCGCAGCTCGGCGAGCGCGGCCGCAAGGGAGGCCAGGGTCACGTCCACGCCGGCGACGCCGCCGGCCGCGCGTCGCGCGATGGTGGTCCCGGCGGCCCGGCTGGTGAAGAAGATATAGGGCTCGGTGACGATCGCGCTCTCCGTGCGCGCCGCGGCCAGGTACCAGGGACGCCGCCGGGGATCGAAGACGTAATTCGGCGCCGGGTCGGTGCGGAGCAGCCGCGCCTTCGCGTCGAAATAGCGATACTCCCCGACGAACGTGCCGGTCTCGTCCGGCCCGATCGACTGTACCAGCAGAACGGCGCCGGCCGGCGCCGCGAAGTGCTCCCGCCGCGCCGCCGCGCCCAGCGGCCGGAACAGGATGAAGCTGCCGTCCGAATAGCCGAAATAGGCGGCATCGATCACCCCCGTGCCGAGCGTGGCCAGGACGAGCGGCACCTCCGCAAGGCGCTGCGACAGGTCGGTCGCCTGCGGCAGGTCGCTATGGACCAGAAGCTCGAGTTCGGCCTGCGCCGGATCCAGAATGTTGCGGATCTTGACGGTGAGCTCGCTCTGGATGAGCCGCGAGAAGGTGGCGACATCTTCCTTGAGAATGTCCTGCGTCCCGCGATAGGTCTGGACGCTCAGCGTGGCGACCGCGACCGCCAGCAGCACGAACACCGCCAGCGCCGCGACGACATGGAGCGGAAAACGATGCCGCGCTCGCCGATCCTGACGGTCCATCTGCGTCCGTTATCCAGGCGCCGGCCGCGGGATACGCACTCGGCCCGATCGCGCTGCGCCTGCTCCTCGCTGGTGCCGTGGAAGCCGGAGTGCCCCGCCTGAAGCATCGGCACCGCGCCTTCCACGGCCTGCGCCATTAGGCGAAGCCCGGCGGTAAAGATTGGATTAAGGGGTCGACGGCCTCGGTCTTGCCCCGGGTCGTGCCGAAACCTGTCCCTCCGCCCGGTTCGCAGGCGCGACAGGAAGAATTCCCTTTCGAGTCAACGCCGGACCTCGTCTCCTCCGGCGTTCGCAGGCCGGCGGCCCCAGGCCCGGGATCGGTCGAGGACGGGCTATGTCATTTTTGGGCGCCGGGCTAAGTAAGGCGCATGGGAAAACACTCTCCGCTGCTGGCGGCGCTCGCGATCACCACAACCGTCCTGGTCTGGGCCACGGCCTTTCCGGCGATCGCGCTCGCGCTCCGAGACATTTCGCCGATCCCGCTCGCCTCGCTCCGCTATTCGATCGCGGCCGTCTTCGCCCTGCTCTGGCTCCTCTGGCGGCGGCCGGCGCGCATGGCGGCCGCGGATTTCGCGCTCTGCCTCGGCTGCGGCGTGCTGGGCGCGGTCGGCTACAGCGTCTTCGTCAATATCGGCCAGCAGACCGTCTCCGCCGGCGCGACCGGCTTCCTCGTGAAGACCGAATCGCTCTGGATGGCGGCGCTCGCCATGATCTTCCTCGGCGAACGGTTCGGCGCGCGGGCCTGGGGCGGCAGCCTCCTCGCCTTCGCCGGTGTGGGCATCATCGGCGCGAGCCAGCATGGCGAGCTCAGCTTCGGCGGCGGCGCGGTCTTCGTGCTCGCGGCCGCCTTCTGCTCGGCGAGCGGCTTCGTGCTGCAGCGGAAGCTGCTCGCGCGCTATGGCCCGCCGCATGTGGCGGCGATCGTCTTCATCGCCGCCGCGCTCGCCCTCGCGCCCTGGCTGCCGCAGGCGATCGGCGAGGCGGAAGGGGCCTCGCTCTCGTCGCTCGGCTGGGTCGCCTTTCTCGGCATCTTCCCGACCACGGTCGGGCAGATCTGCTGGACCTATTCGCTCAATCATTTCGGCGTCGCGCGCGCCGGCAATTTTCTCTATCTCGTGGCGCCGATCACGGTGCTGGTCGCCTGGATCCTCGCCGGCGAGACGCCGATGGCCGCCACGATCTTCGGCGGCGCGCTCATCCTCGGCGGCGTGCTCCTGGTGAATACGCGCCGCCGGCAGAAGCCCGTCGAAACGATCCCGCCCGCGGCGACGGTCGAAGTCTGCGCGGACAGGGCGCGCTGAGCGCGCGGAAACCCGGCCGCCCTCCCGGCAAATCGCCGCTTCGGCGGACCCCGCCCGAAAAGTTGATGGCGATTTCGCCTTTTCGCCCGCCAACGCCCGAGTGTCGCCGCGGCGCCGAAAGCCCGGCAAGCCGGAATCGCCGCGCCGGGGTCTGCGATTTCGGGCTCTGCCGGGGTCTTTCGCAGCCGCCCTCCGCTGGATTATAAGATGGCTTCGAGCGTCGCCTGACGGTCCCGGACGCGACATCAACTCGTCACGAGACGGGGTGCTGGCCCCTTGCCCGACACCGACAAGGTTTCGAAATTCGCGATCGGCGAGATCGTCCGTCACCGCCACTATCCGTTCCGCGGGGTGGTGTTCGACGTCGATCCGGAATTCAACAATACCGAGGAATGGTACAAATCCATCCCGGCCGAAGTCCGGCCCCGGAAGGACCAGCCCTATTATCATCTGCTCGCCGAGAACGCCGAGACGACCTACATCGCCTATGTCTCGGAGCAGAACCTGCTGGCCGATGCCGAGCGCGGCCCGGTGCGCCATCCGATGGTGAAGGAGCTGTTCGAGGGCATCGCCGACGGGCGCTACCGTATGCGGAAGAACCGCGCGAACTGAACGCCGCGCGGCGCGCGCGCTACGGCCCGGCGCAGCACTACTCCGCGGCCGCGGGCGCCGGGGCGGGGCTGCGCCGTCCGAAGGCCGAGCCCGGCAGCAGGAAGGCCGCGGCCATCACCACCCCGACCAGGCCCGCGAACAGCAGCAGCAGCCCGGCGAAGCCCATCGCGGTGCCGTGGAACCAGGCGATGAGCGGCACGGCGGCGATGCTGACGCCGAGCGAGAGCACATACATCACCGCATAGACGCGCGCCCGCGCGGCGCGCGTCGTGTAGCGCGCCACCAGCCAGTCGCCGGCCGGAATCTCGCCGAAGACGAGGAAGAGCAACGGCAGAGTGAGCGCCGCAGCGAGCACGCCGCTGGCGCCGGCGATCAGGATGAAGAAGACGACCTGGCCCGCGGTGAGGCAGATGAGGAGCGGCTTCACCCGGCGATCGTCCATCAGCCCGCCGGTCACGATCTGGATGAAGGCGGCGACGGCGGTGATGCCGGAGACGATGGCGCCGACCGCCTTCGGATCCTCGAGCGAGAGCCGTTCGGCGAAGAGCGCCGGCATCACCACCGTGATGCCGTGGAACACCACGCCGCTGAAGAGCGCCGAGAGCACGAGGAAGACGAAGACGCGCCGCTGCGTGCCGGGCGCGACGGCCGTGTCGGCGGCCTCCTCCGCGACGACCGCGCCGCGCACCTCGCCGCCCGCGAGGAAGAGGTAGGCGCCGCCGACCAGCAGCACGACGAGGCCGGGGCCGATGAAGGCCGCCTGCCAGCCGAAGGCGGAGGCGAGCCCGCCCGCGGTGATCGCGGCGCCGGCGATGCCCATATTGCCGAACACGCCGTTGATCCCGAGCGCACGGCCGCTGCGGTCGGTGATCTCGACCAGATGGGCGATCCCGACCGGATGATAGATCGCGGCGAACAGCCCGATGGCGCCGAGCCCGATGGCGAGCTCGAGCGGGTCGCGCGCGAAGCCGGTCGCGACGAGCGCGGCGCCGAGCCCGAGGAAATAGAGCTTCATCATGCCGGTCCGGCTCCAGCGGTCGGCGAGCCAGCCGGCCGGATAGGTGCCGAGGGCGAAGGTCGCGAAGCCGACCGTGCCGAGCGCGATGAGCTCGTCATAGCCGCGCTGCCAGACCGGCGCGAGGGCGAGCACGGCGGTCGGGAAGATCAGCATGGCGAGATGATCGGCCGTATGGCCGATGCAGAGGAACCCGAACTCCAACCGGCGCTGACGCATGGGCACGAACTCTATGGGCAGGGGAAATCCGGGATGGAGCATAGCCGGGGCTGTCGCTACAATCTCGCGATATGTCGCCAAAAAACATCGCGAAACGGCCAGGGCGGTCGCGCCGGATCGCGCCGCCGCCCCGCGCCGCCGGACGGCCGCGACGGCGCGCCGCCCTCATGACGAGCCATGCGCAGGATTATCCGGCCGGTGCCTGCATCCCGTCCCACCGCCACGCCCGGGCGCAGCTCCTCTATGCGGCGGCGGGCACCATGACGGTGACGGCGGAAAGCGGCAGCTGGGTCATTCCGGCGGATCGCGCCCTGTGGATCCCGCCCGGCGTCGGCCATGCGATCCGGGTCGGCGCGAAGCTCGCCATGCGCACCCTCTATGTGGCGCCCGGCGCGGCCGCCGGGCTGCCGCGGCAATGCCGGGTGCTGCAGGTGACGCCGCTGCTCCGCGAGCTGGTGCTGGCGGCGACCGCGCTCGGCGCCCGCGAAAGCGGGTCTCGCGCGCGCCGCATCCGGGCGCTCATCCTCGACGAGCTGCGGCAGATTCCGGCGATGCCGCTCTATCTGCCGACGGCGCGGAGCGTAAGGCTGCAGAAGGTGACGACGGCGCTCGCCGCCGATCCCGCCGACCGCCGCACGCTCGGGCAATGGGCGCGCGAGGCCGGCATGAGCCCGCGCAATCTCGCGCGCGCCTTCCTGAAGGAAACCGGCCTCGGCTTCAGGCTCTACCGGCGGCAGGCGCGATTGCTGGCGGCGCTGGAGCGTCTCGCGGCGGGCCGGCCGGTGACGGGCGTCGCCCTCGATCTCGGCTATGACAGCCCGAGCGCCTTCATCGCCATGTTCCGTCGCGCGCTCGGCGCCACGCCGAAGCGCTATTTCGGGACCGCCGCCTCCCCGGGTCGCGCCTCCCCGGGTCGCGCCTGATCCGGCAGCGCCGTCGGCCGGCGCCAGAACAGCGCGAGCAGCAGCAGCATGATGAGGTTGGCGCCGATGCCGCCGACGAGGAAGCCGTTCG
>CADEFF010000001.1:18096-21744 GCA_902826565.1 uncultured Rhodospirillaceae bacterium
AGCAGCAGCAGCATGATGAGGTTGGCGCCGATGCCGCCGACGAGGAAGCCGTTCGCATCCCAGAGGTCGAGTGCGAGGCCGCTGCCGATCGGCCCGAGCAGCGTGCCGCCTTCATAGGCGAAGGCGAAGAGCGCGTTGGCGGCGGCGAGCTCGCCCGGACGGTAGCGCCGCCCGACCATGGCGAGCGCGATGGTGTAGGCGGCGCCGATCGTGCCGCCCCAGAGGAAGAGCACCGGCCAGGAAAAGAGCGCGAGCCCGAGAATCGCGGGCAGCAGCGCGAAGCCCGCCACGCTCGCCAGCGCGACGGCGCCGAGCAGCGGCTCGCCCCGGAAGCGGTCGGCGAGCATGCCGATCGGGATTTGCAGCACGACGTTCCCCGCGGCGAGCACGAAGAGCATGAGCAGGCCCGTCTCCTCGCTCATGCCGAGCCGGCCGACGAAAATCACGAAGAAGGCGAGCACGATGCCGATGATCATGCCGTTCGCGACGGCGGCCCCGACCACGACCGGTTGGCGCCTGGCGAGGCTCGCATAGCCGCCGCTTTCCCCGCCCGTCAGGTCCGGGATGAAGCGCCGCGCGAGGAACACCGGAATGTAGGTGGCGGTGACGGCGACGGTGATGACGACGAAGGGCAGGATGCCGTCCGTGCCGGTGACGATGAGCAGCGGAAAGCCGAGGCAATAGGCGGCCGACATCACCGCCACATAGGCGCCGCTCGTGCGGCCGCGCTTCGATTCCTCGGCGACGGCATTCATCCAGGTCTCGCCGACGACCCACAGCACCGCGACGCCGGCGCCCATCAGGATGCGCAGCAGGAACCAGGCCTCGATGCTGCGGAAGACCGGCAGCAGCCCCGTCCCGACCGCCATGACGCCGATGCCGATATAGAGCGCGCCGGTCGTGCCGAACCGCCGGGCGAGCGCCGGGGTGACGAGGGTGAAGAGGAGGATCGCCGCGGATTCGGTCGCCGTGTTGACGCCGATCCAGAAGGCGCCGATTCCCGCCGCCTCGAGATTGAGGGCGAGCAGCGGGGTCGACATGGCGAAGGTGAGGGTCGAGACGAAGGCGGTGGCGAGAACGCCGACGAGGCTGAGGCGCCGCTCGGTGTCGCTCAGCCGGGGCAGGGCGCCCGCGGCGGGCGCCATCGTCTCGACGGGCGCCGCTCTGTCGACAGGCGACGGCGCGTCCATCGCAGGCGGATCCGGATCGCGGGGAAAACCGTCTCGCGTCAAACCAGCATGTGGCGCGCGACCTTGCCCATGTTGGTCATCGGCAGGCTGTCGCGGATCTCGAGCAGGCCCGGGCATTGCCCGAGCGGCAGCTCGCGATTGAGCCAGTCCAGCAGCTCCGTCTCGGTGATGTCGACGTCGTCCCGCACCGTCACGAAGGTCTTGGCCTCATGGCCGAGCTTCTCGTGCGGCACCGGCACCACGACCGCCTGGGCGACCGCCGGATGGGTGAGCAGCAGGCTCTCCACCAGCGCCGGCTCGATATGCTCGACGCCGCGGGTGATGCGGCTGTCCATGCGGCCGTAGATCCGCAGATAGCCGTCCGCATCGAAGCTCGCGAGGTCGCGGGTGTGGTACCAGCCGTCCTGGATCGTCTGCGCGGTGAGCTCCGGCATGTTGAGATAGCCCGTCATCAGCGCCGGCGTGCGCAGGACGAGGTGGCCCTTCTCGCCGGCCGGCAGGGGCCGGAGATTGCCGTCGACGATCTGCATCTCGATGCCGGGGATCGGCCGGCCGACCGAGCCCGCGCGATAGCCCTCATGCGGCCAGGTCCAGGCGAGCGCGGCGCAGGTCTCGCTGGCGCCGTAGCCCGGATGGAGCTGCACGCCGAGCCGTTCCTTGAACTCCTCGACCCAGCCGTCGGAGATCGGCGCGCCGCCGGTGATGCAGAGCTTCAGCGGCACATGCTGCTTCGCGAGATTGCCGGAATTGTCGAGCAGCCAGCGATAGACTGCCGGCATGGCGATGACGAAGGTCACCCCGTGATCGAGGATCGAGCGCCAGATCTGCTGCGGATCCTGCTCGTCGAACATGGTGTCGGCGCCCTCGCATTCGAGCAGCACCGTCGCATGACCGAGGAACACCGGCTGCAGCAGCAGGAAGAGCTGCGCCATCATGCATTCGAGGGTGAACATGGCGAGCCGCACCCTGCAATGCTCGGCTTCGAAGAGCGGCACGGTGAGCAGCAGGATCTCGCCGATCGCCCGCGCGCTGATCTCGATGCCCTTCTGCCGGCCGGTCGAGCCGGAGGTATAGACCACCAGCATCGTGTCCTCGGGCGGTATGGGGCGCGATTCGAACCGCGTCGCGCGGCCGCGCATGAGATCGCCGATCGCGGGATGGCCGCGTACCGGCGAGGGGCCTTCCGGATCCGCCGGAATGAGCCACAGCTTGCGGCAGCCCGGCGCGCCCTTCATGCCTTCGAGAATCTCGGACGCCACCTCGGTGTCGCCATAGGCATCGAAGCCGAAGATCGCCTCGGCCCCGGAATCGAGGAGGAGATCGGTGAAATCCCGGGCCTTCAGCGACCAGAGCAGGTTCACCACCGTGCCGCCGATCTTCAGGATCCCGAAATAGGCGGCGAGGAAGCCCGGCCGGTTGCTGCAGCAGAGCGCGATCTTGCTGCCGGGGCCGAAGCCCTCGGCCGTGAGCCCGTGGGCGATCTGGCTGGCCCAGCCGTCGATCTGCCGATAGGTGAAATGCCGGTCGCGGAAGATGACGGCCGTCGTGTCCGGCGAACGCTGCGCCGTCGCTTCGAGATAAGTGGCGGCATTCGGCATTTCCGGTGTCCCCCTCTGTCTCGTTTTCCCCGATTGGGCCGATCGGAGGAAAGGATTTCGTAACTATAACTTTCAACCATGATGAGAGATAGCCGGAACAATCCCCGGACTCGCATGATGAATTTAACCTTTCGTTAAGAATTCCGGTGCGGGCGCCAGGTCCATGCGCGCCGCCGTGACGGACGCCGATTCTTCGGGCAACGACGCCAGTTCTTCGGGCCGGTTCTTCGGGCCGGCTCTTCGGGAACGACAGGGAGGGTGCGAAGCGGCGCCGCGGACGGGCGCAACCGGGTCAGCCGAGGCTGAGGGCGCCGCCGATCAGCAGCGCGAGAAGCATCGCGAGCGAGCCGAGGAAGATCACATTGCCGATCGTGCCGAGCGGCCGCGTCTTGCGGTCCTGCTTGCGACGCGCCGGGCCGCGATTCTCGCTGCCCGCCAGCACGACCACATAGGCGCCGCCGCCCGACCAGGGGAGGCTGAAGCGCAGATCGACCGTATGGACCCGTTCCTGCAGCGTGCTTCCGATGGCGCTCCGCAGCGCCGCTTCCTGCGCCGGGGTGAGGCTCGCACGGATTTCCGGTGGCAAACGGCGCAAGGCGAGTTCGGCGCGGACTTCGCGCATCATGGGCCACCCCTCCACCGGGCCGCGCAGACCCGGCTATCGGCGCCGCGCCGTTGCGGCCGCGGCCAGTCGCCGGACCGTAATCGGCGCGGCGTTAAAATCGACTTTACCAAGCCCATGGCCAATTTGTGTTAACCAAAAGCTCGGCTAGGCTATGGCCGCGCTCCCCTCGACCCGTCCGGGTCCGATCCGATCGCGAGCCTAAGCGGCTGCAAAGGAAGCGTTATGGCGACGAAAG
>CADEFF010000001.1:21844-138256 GCA_902826565.1 uncultured Rhodospirillaceae bacterium
ATGCCGTTCCTCGTGGATTCGGTCTCGGCCGAGCTCAACCGGCGGGATCTCACGGTCCATCTCGTGATCCATCCGATCCTGCATGTCACGCGCGATGCATCGGGACGCCTCGCCGGCACGGACGATTCGTCCGCGCCGAACGAATCCTACATGCAGATCCATTTCACCGAGCAGACGGCGCCCGCCGTGCTCGAGGACATCCGGCAGGGCGTCGAGAAGGTGCTGGCGGACGTGCGCAGTTCGGTGCGCGACTGGCCGGCGATGCGCGGCAAGATGAGGCAGCTCATCGAGACGCTGAGGACGGCGACCTTCCCGGTGCCGGCGGAAGAGGCGGCCGAGGCGCGGGATTTCCTCGCCTGGCTCGCCGACGATCATTTCACCTTCCTCGGCTATCGCGAATATCAGTTCGCGGACGACGGCGAGAACGCGAACCTCGCCGTCACGGCCGGCAGCGGCCTCGGCATCCTGAGCGACGATTCCGTCTCGGTCTTCGACGGGCTCCGCAACAACGACCGCCTCCCCGCCGACGTGCGGCTCGACATGCGCCAGCCGCGCGTCGTGCTGGTGATGAAGTCGAACAGCCGGGCGACCGTGCATCGCCCGTCCTACATGGACACGATCGGCGTCGCCCGAGTGGACGAGAACGGCCGCGTCATCGGCGAGCAGCTCTTCGTCGGGCTCTTCACCTCGGTCGCCTACAGCCGGAACCCCAGCGAGATCCCGCTCCTCCGCCGCAAGGTCGAGCGCGTGCTGCGGCGCGCCGGCTTCGATCCGAACAGCCATGACGGCAAGGCGCTGCTGCATATCCTCGAGGGCTATCCGCGCGACGAGCTCTTCCAGATCTCGGACGACGATCTTTTCGACATCTCGCTCGGCATCCTGCATTTGCAGGAGCGCCAGCGCATCGCGCTCTTCGTGCGGCGCGACCGCTACGAACGCTTCGTCTCCTGCCTGATCTACGTGCCGCGCGACCGCTTCTCGACCGAGCTCAGGCTGCGCATGCAGGACATCGTGGCGCGCGCCTTCAACGGCAGGATTTCCGCCTTCTATGTGCAGATGACCGATGCGGCGCTCAGCCGGCTCCATCTCATCGTCACCACCACGCCGGGCCAGATTCCGGAGGTCGATACCAACCAGCTCGAGGCGAAGCTCTCGGAGGCGGGCCGCTCCTGGGCCGACCGGCTGCAGCAATCCTTCGTCGAGGCGCATGGCGAGGAGCGCGGCTATGCGATCCTGCGCCGCTACGAGAACGCCTTCCCGGTCAGCTATCGCGAGCGCTTCAACGCCGGCGCCGCGGTATTCGACATCGACCGTATCGAAGAGGCGATCGCGACCGGCCGGATCGCCATGAACCTCTACCGGCCGGTGGAGGCGGGGCCGACCGAGCTCCGCTTCAAGACCTACAATGCCGGCCAGCAGGTCCCGCTCTCCGACATGCTGCCGACCCTCGAGCATATGGGGCTCAAGGTCATCAGCGAGATGCCCTACCAGGTGACCCCGACCGGCTTCGACCGGCCGGTCTGGATGCATGATTTCGGCATGATCACCGCCGACGGCAGCGAGGTCGATATCGGGCGGGTGAAGGAGCAGTTCCACGAGGCCTACGGGCGCATCCGCGCCCGCGACATGGAAGACGACGGCTTCAATCGCCTCGTGCTGCTGGCCGGGCTCAACTGGCGCGAAGTCACCATGCTGCGCGCCTACTGCAAATATCTGCGCCAGGCGCAGGTTGCCTTCAGCCAGGCCTATATGGAGGAGACGCTCGCGCGCAACGGCAGCATCGCGGTGCTGCTGGTGCGGCTCTTCCGCGCGATGTTCAATCCGGAGAAGCAGGCGAATGCCGAACCGCGCGTCGCCTCGATCAAGACCGAGATCGAGCGCGCGCTCGACCATGTCTCGAACCTGGACGAGGATCGCATCCTTCGGCGCTTCCTCAACCTGATCCAGGCGACGCTCCGCACCAACTTCTTCCAGCGCGACGCGAACGGGCGAATCAAGACCTATCTCTCCTTCAAGTTCGACTGCCAGGCGATCGACGAGCTGCCGCTGCCGCGCCCGCTGGTCGAGATCTGGGTCTATTCGCCGCATGCCGAGGCGGTGCATCTCCGCGGTGGCCGCGTCGCGCGCGGCGGCATCCGCTGGTCGGACCGGCGCGAGGATTTCCGGACCGAGGTGCTGGGGCTGATGAAGGCGCAGATGGTGAAGAACGCCGTCATCGTGCCGGTCGGCTCCAAGGGCGGCTTCGTGGTGAAGCGCCCGCCGACGACGGGCGGGCGCGAGGCGATGCAGGCCGAAGTGATCGAGTGCTACAAGACCCTGATGCGCGGCCTGCTCGACATCACCGACAACCGCGTGGGCGCGCAGGTCGTGCCGCCGAAATCGGTCGTCCGGCGCGACGGCGACGACCCCTATCTCGTGGTCGCCGCCGACAAGGGCACGGCCACCTTCTCCGACATTGCGAACGGCGTCTCGGCCGAGTACGGATTCTGGCTCGGCGACGCCTTCGCCTCGGGCGGCTCGGCCGGCTACGACCACAAGAAGATGGGCATCACCGCCCGCGGCGCGTGGGAATCGGTGAAGCGCCATTTCCGCGAGATCGGCCACGACACCCAGGCCGGGGCGTTCACCGTGACCGGCGTGGGCGACATGTCGGGCGACGTGTTCGGCAACGGCATGCTGCAATCGCCGCACATCAAGCTGCTCGGCGCCTTCAACCATCTCCATATCTTCGTCGATCCCGACCCCGATCCGGCGAAGAGCTTCGCCGAGCGCCAGCGGCTCTTCGACCTGCCGCGCTCGGCCTGGACCGATTACGACGCGGCGCTGATCTCGCGGGGCGGCGGCGTCTTCGACCGCAAGGCCAAGCGCATCCCGCTCACGCCCGAGATCAAGAAGGCCTTCGCCATCGCCGCCGATTCGGTGACGCCGATCGAGCTCATCCAGGCGATATTGCAGGCGCCGGTGGATCTGCTCTGGCTCGGCGGCATCGGCACTTACGTGAAGGCGGCGTCGGAAAGTCATGTCGACGTCGGCGACCGCGCCAACGACGCGCTCCGCGTCGACGGCGAGACGCTCCGCTGCAAGGTGGTGGGCGAGGGCGCCAATCTCGGCTTCACCCAGCGCGGCCGCATCGCCTACGCGCTGAAGGGCGGCAAGAACAACACCGACGCAGTCGACAATTCGGCCGGCGTCGATTGTTCCGACCACGAGGTCAACATCAAGATTCTGCTGAACGGCGTGCTGCAGGCCGGCGACCTCACCCTGAAGCAGCGCGACAAGCTGCTGGCCGACATGACCGACGAGGTCGGCACGCTGGTGCTGCGCGACAACTATCTGCAGACCCAGGCGCTCTCGATCGCCGAAAACCAGGGCTGGCATCGGCTCGACCAGCAGGGGCGCATGATCCGGGCGCTGGAGCGCGCCGGGAAGCTCGACCGGGCGCTCGAGTTCCTGCCGGACGACGAGACCATGGCGAACCGGCTCGCCCAGCATCAGGGCCTGACGCGGCCCGAGCTCGCCATCATGCTCGCCTATTCGAAGATGTCGCTCTACGAGGAGCTGCTGCCCTCCGACCTGCCGGACGATCCGCAGCTCCTCGACGACCTCAAGCGCTATTTCCCGACGGTGCTTCGCGAGCGCTTCGCCGAGCAGATCGCCGAGCACCGCCTCCGACGCGAGATCATCGCGACGGTGGTGACGAACAGCCTCGTCAACCGCGTCGGCGTCACCTTTGTCCATGTGATGAAGGAGCGGACCGGCCTGCCTTCCTCCGACATCGCGCGCGCCTATGCGGTGACGCGCGGCGTCTTCAAGCTCCGCGACATCTGGGGCCAGATCGAGGCGCTCGACACCAGGGTGCCGGCGAAGGTCCAGGCGGTGATGACGGACGCCACGCTGCGCCTCGCCGAATCCGGCACGGTCTGGTTCCTGCGGAACCGCAAGCTGCCGCTCGACATCGCCGCCAACATCGCCTCTTACGAGCGCGGCATCGAGGAGCTGATCGGCGCGCTCGACGGAATGCTGTCGGAAGGCGACCGCCAGGTGCTGGCGAAGCGCGCGCAATCCTTCTCGGAGCAGGGCGTGCCCGAGGCGCTCGCCAAGCGCGTCTCGGTGCTGGAGGTGCTGGCGCCGGGGCTCGACATCGTCCGCATCGCGGAGAATTCCGGCGCGCCGATCGCCAAGGTGGCGCGCACCTACTATGCGGTGGGCGTGCGTTTCCACCTCAACTGGCTGCGCGGCGCCACCGGCGGCATCAATCTCGACACCCATTGGGACCGGCTCGCCGTGGCCGCCATGGTCGACGATCTCTACAGCCACCAGCGCGACCTCACGCTGAAGATGCTGAACGGCTCGCTCGACGGCGCCTCGGAGCAGGAGACCATCGAGCATTGGGTCGGGGAGCGCGGTCCGTCCGTGCAGCGGGTCGAGATGCTGTTCGCCGACCTCCGGCAGCTCGGCGGCCTCGACCTCGCGAAGCTCGCCGTCGCCAACCGCGAGCTGCGCAGCCTGGTCGGCGACTGAGTGACGATTTCCTCGCTGCCTCATTGCCCGGCGGGCGGGAAGCGACGTTTCCAGCCATGAGCGCGGCGCCGCCGGCCATCCTGCCGCCCGCCGCGCCGCTCTCGCCGCCCCGCAAGGGGGCGCTCGCGGCCTGGGCCTTCTACGACTGGGCGAACTCGGCCTTTCCGACCGTCATCCAGACCTTTCTCTTCAGCGCCTATTTCGCGACCGCGGTCGCGACGGACGAGCGCAGCGGCGCGGCGCTCTGGGGCAACGCCACCAGCCTCGCCGCCATCGCCATCGCCATCGCGAGCCCGGTCCTCGGCGCGATCGCCGACCAGGGCGGCCGGCTCAAGCCCTGGCTCGGCGCGCTCACGCTCCTGACGGCGCTCGCGACCGCCGCGCTCTGGTACGTCGAGCCGGATCCGTCCTTCGCCCTGCTGGCGCTCATCGCCATGGGCATCGGCACCTTCGGCTTCGAGCTCGGCACGGTCTTCTACAACGCGCTGCTGCCGGCGATCGCGCCGCGCTCCATGCTGGGCCGCATCTCCGGCTGGGCCTGGGGGCTCGGCTATATGGGCGGGCTTGCCTGCATGGCGGTGGCGCTCTTCCTCTTCATCCAGCCGGCCACGCCGCCCTTCGGGCTCGATCCGGCGACGGCGGAGCCGGTGCGCGTCGTGGCGCTGCTCTGCGCCGGCTGGATGCTGCTCTTCGCGCTGCCGCTCTTCCTCTTCGTGCCGGATCGGCCCGCGACCGGCGTCGGCTCGCGCCGGGCCATCGCGCAAGGCTGCCGCACGCTCTACGAAACCCTGAAGGCGCTGCCGCGGCACCGGAACGTGGCGCGCTTCCTCCTCGCCAAGATGATCTATATCGACGGGCTCAACACGCTGTTCGCCTTCGGCGGCATCTATGCCGCGGGCGTGTTCGGCTTCGGGCTCGAGGAGATGCTGCTGTTCGGCATCCTGCTCAATGTCGCGGCGGGCGCCGGCGCCGCCGGCTTCGCCTGGCTCGACGACTGGCTCGGCGCGAAGCCCACCATCCTCTTCTCGCTCGGCGCGCTCACCCTTCTCGCGCTCGCCATCCTGCCGGTCACCGACCGCGACTGGTTCTATGGCCTCGCGCTCGCCATCGGGATCTTCCTCGGGCCGACCCAGGCCGCGAGCCGCTCCATGATGGCGCGGCTCGCCCCGCCGCATCTCGCGACCGAGTTCTTCGGGCTCTATGCGCTCGCCGGCAAGGCGACCGCCTTCATGGGGCCGGCGATCCTCGCCTTCGCGACGACGCTGTTCGACAGCCAGCGCGCCGGCATGGCGACCATCCCGCCCTTCTTCGTGATCGGCTTCCTCCTGCTGCTGGCGGTCAAGGAACCGAAAACGGCGCGACCATAGCCTCAGCAATGTTTCACGAGTCGTGCCGTTGTCGCCGACCTACGAGGAGCATCGGAAATGAAGATTGACAGCATCGGAGAGAAAATAGCGACAAGGGAGTTCGAACTCTCCGGCTCGGCCGGAAAGATCATTGTAGAGATTGGAAAGCCGGAACCGTTCGAGGGAGGGGCCGACTACTACTGCCCGTACCAGATAATTGGGCTGGCCGGGAACCGCGTTCGTTATGGCGCCGGGATTGATGGTGTTCAGGCCCTTATCCACGCCTTGCACAATATCGGTGCCCGCCTGTACAGCTCGACAGAGCACCGAGAAGGGCGGCTAACTTGGTTCGGTAAAAGAAATCTGGGCATTCCCGTCGCAGACATAATCGCCGACGTGGTGCCCAAGGCAGACGACTAGATTCCGTCGCCGCCTCGGCAGGGCAGGTCGCTCCCGCCAAAGCATGAAGCGGCGAAAGAAGCGAGGCTCGCTCATGGCCGATCGCAAGGACGCCGCCGAAACGCCGCCCGTCTTCGGGGCGGATTTCATCGCGCGCTTCCGCGACCTGGTGCGCTGGCGGCGCGATGTGCGCCGCTTTCGCCCCGATCCCGTGCCGGCCGCGCTCATCGACCGGCTGCTCGATATCGCGGCGCTGTCGCCCTCGGTCGGCAATGCCCAGCCCTGGCGCTTCGTCGCGGTCGAGAGCGCGGAGCGCCGCGCGCGCATCGTGGCCGATTTCGAGGCCGCCAACCGCGATGCCGCGGCGCGCTATGCGGATGCACAGGCCGATCTCTACCGGCAGCTCAAGCTCGAGGGGCTGAAGCTGGCGCCGGTGCAGCTTGCCGTTTTCTCGGACGAGGCGACGGGACAGGGCGCCGGCCTCGGCCGGCAGACCATGCCGGAGACCTTGAGCTATTCGGTGGTCGGCGCGATCCAGACCCTGTGGCTCGCCGCGCGCGCCGAGGGGCTCGGCATGGGCTGGGTCTCGATCCTGCATCCCGACGCGATGAACGAATTGCTCGAGGTGCCGCAGGACTGGCGCTTCATCGCCTATCTCTGCCTCGGCTGGCCAGCCGAGGAGCATCTCGACCCGGAGCTGGAGCGCGCCGGCTGGCAGGCGCGCACGGAAGAAAGCCGGCGCGTGATCCGGCGCTGAAGCGCGAATCCGGCGATCGGCGGCGCGGTCTGCGTTCTCGACAGCCTCATGCTTCGACGGGCTCAGCATGAGGACATTGTTCGGGGGATGATGCGACGGCGGCAGGGCACAGCGACCGTCACCTTCGGGCTTGACCCGAAGGTCCATCCTGCCGACGCGAGGTAACGGGTCGGTGGCTCTCGAGTCGCGCCGAAGCATGGATGCTCGGGTCGAGCCCGAGCATGACGAGGGAGCAGGAACGGCCGACGCAGGCGGAGCCTGATCCTCGGAAAACAAACCTCCGCATCCTGAGCCTGTCGAGGGAGGAGGTGGTCGTCGGCGGTGGCTTAATGCCGGAAATGCCGCAGGCCGGTGAAGACCATGGCGAGGCCGGCCTCGTCGGCGGCCGCGATCACCTCGGCGTCGCGCATCGAGCCGCCGGGCTGGATGACGGCGGTGGCGCCGGCCTCCGCGGCGGCGAGGAGCCCGTCGGCGAAGGGGAAGAAGGCGTCGGAGGCGACGACCGAGCCTTTCGCGCGGGATGCCGTCTCGCCGGCGGCCTCCGCCGCCTCGCGCGCCTTCCAGGCCGCGATCCGGCTCGAATCCACGCGGCTCATCTGCCCGGCGCCGATGCCGACCGTCGCACCCGCCTTCGCATAGACGATCGCGTTCGATTTCACATGCTTCGCCACCCGGAAGGCGAAGAGGAGATCGGCGAGCTCGCGCTCGCTCGGCCGGCGCTTCGTGACGAGCTCAAGGTCGCCGGGCGCGATCCGGCCATGGTCGCGGTCCTGCAGCAGGAACCCGCCGGAGAGCAGCTTCAGGGCCGGTCCCGGCTGCGCCGGATCGGGCAGCGCGCCCGCATCGAGCAGCCGGAGATTGCCCTTGGCGGCGAGCAGGAGCTGCGCCTTGTCCTCGACCGCGGGCGCGATCACCACCTCGAGGAAGAGCTTGCTCAGAAGCTCGGCAAGCGCGGCGTCGAGCGGCCGGTTCACCGCGACGATGCCGCCGAAGGCGCTGACCGGATCGCAGGCGAGCGCGCGGCGCCAGGCCTCGGCGAGGCTCGTCCCCACCGCCACGCCGCAGGGATTGGCGTGCTTGACGATGGCGACGGCCGGCTCGGCGAACTCCGCCACCAGCTCGTAGGCGGCGTCGGTGTCGTTGAGGTTGTTGTAGCTGAGCTCCTTGCCCTGGAGCTGGCGCGCCGTCGCGATGCCGGGTCGCCGGTCGGCCGTCGCATAGAAGGCAGCTTCCTGATGCGGGTTCTCGCCATAGCGCAGGCGCTGCCGGCGATCGCCGCCGATGACATAGCGGCGCGGAAAACGGTCCTGCTCCGCCTCCTGCATCCAGCGCGCGATCGCGGCGTCGTAGGCGGCGGTGCGGGCGAAGGCGAGCGCGGCGAGCCGCCGCCGCAGCGCGAGCGGCGTGGCGCCACGCGCCTCGGTCATCGCCTCCATCACCTGATCGTAATCGACCGGGTCGGTGACGACGGTGACGTAATCGTGGTTCTTCGCCGCGGCGCGGATGAGGGCCGGCCCGCCGATATCGATGTTCTCGACGCAGGCCTCGCGCCCGGCGCCCTTCGCGACCGTCGCCTCGAAGGGATAGAGGTTGATGACGACGAGATCGATCGGCTCGATGCCATGCTCCTCCATCGCCTGGCGATGGGCGGGCAGGTCGCGCCGCGCGAGGATGCCGCCATGGATCTTCGGATGAAGCGTCTTGACGCGCCCGTCCATCACTTCCGGAAAGCCGGTATGGGCCGCGACCTCGGTGACGGCGATGCCGGCCTCGAGGAGCGCCTTCGCGGTGCCGCCGGTGGAGAGGATCGCGACGCCCTGCGCCGCCAGGAACCGGCCGAACTCGAGGAGTCCGCTCTTGTCGGAAACGGAGAGTAGCGCTCGCTCGATCTTTCGCGCGTCGCTCATGCCGGGAACCTTGCTGCTGCCGAAGGGGAAATGGCGCCGGGCGCCGCGCCGGAGGTCGCATAGCCGGGAAGCAGCCGGCGGAGCGCCTGCCGGATCGCGTCCCCGTCGCCGGCCCGGGCGAGCGCGTCGAGCGCATCCAGCTCGCGCTCGAGCGCGCCGAGGTCGGCGGGGGCGGCTGCCGTCTGCAGGATGTCCGGCAGGCCCGTGGGCTCGGGCCGCTCGGCCGCGCCGAACAGCCGTTCGGTCAGCTTCTCGCCGGGCCGGAGGCCGGTGAAGCGGATCTCGACGTCGCGGCCGGGCGTCTTGCCGGCAAGCCGGATCATCTGGCGTGCGAGGTCGACGATCCTGACCGCCTGCCCCATCTCCAGCACCAGGATCGCGCCCCGCCGGCCGCCGCCCACGGCGAAGGCGGAGGCCTGCAGCACCAGCTCGACCGCTTCCGCGACGGTCATGAAGAAGCGTTCGACCGCGGCGTCCGTCACGGTCAGCGGCCCGCCGCGCGCGAGCTGCGCCTGGAAGAGCGGCACCACCGAGCCGGAGGAGCCGAGCACATTGCCGAACCGCACGATGGCGAAGCGCGTGCCCTCGGCGACGCTCGCATCGAGCGCCTGGCAGTAGCGCTCGGCGAGGCGCTTGGTCGCGCCCAGCATGCTCGCGGGCTCGACCGCCTTGTCGGTCGAGATCAGCACCATCGCCTCGACCCCGCGCGCGCGGCAGATCGCCGCCAGGTTGCGGGTGCCGAGAATGTTGGTGCGCACCGCCTCGTCGGGATGGGCCTCGCAGAGCGGTACATGCTTCAGCGCCGCCGCATGGAACACGAGCCCGGGCTTCGAGGCCTCGACCGCGCGGTCGAGCGCCGGCCGGTCGCGGAGATCGCAGAGCTGCGGCTCGATGGCGAGGCCGGGATGGGCCGCGGCGAGCTCCGCATGGATCGCATAGAGCAGCGATTCGGAATGGTCGAGCAGCACGAGCAGCGCCGGCTCGAGGCCGGCGATCTGCCGGCAGAGCTCGCTCCCGATGGAGCCGCCGGCGCCGGTCACCAGCACGCGCCGGCCCGCCACCAGCCGCTCGACGGGCGCGCGGTTCAGCACGCGCTGCGGCCGGCCGAGCAGGTCCTCGATCGCGATCGGCCGCAAGGCGAGCCGCGCGGCCGCGTCGCCGCCGTGGAAATCGGTGAGGCGGGGCAGCCGTGCGAGGCTGAGGCCGTTCGCCTCGGCGATCGCGAGCAGCGCCTCGATCCGCTCGCGGGAGAGGTCCTCGGTCAGGATCAGCCGCTGCGGGGCGAGTTCGCCTCGTCGCAGCCGCTCGATCGCGGTTTCCGCGTCGGCGAGGCCGCCGACGACCTCGATGCCCTGGATGCGCCGCCCGATCCGGCCGCCATTCTCGTCGAGGATGCCGACGATGCGATAGGCCGAGGCCGGATCGCGGCGCATCTCGCGGACGAAGAGCTCGGCCGCGTCGCCAGCGCCGACGAGGAGCACGCTGCTGAGCCCCGCCCGCTCGCGCTCGAAGAGATTGGCGAGGCTGCGGTCCTTGAGGAGCCGGTAGGCGAAGCGCGGCGCCCCCAGCAGGAACAGCAGCACGAACCAGTTGATGACGAGCGCCGAGCGCGGAAAGCCGTAGAGCCGCGTCGCCAGGAAGAGGAGCGGCAGGAAGAGCAGGATGGTGAGGCTGACGGCGCGCAGGATCGCCGTCAGATCCATCATCGAGGCGTAGCGCCAGACATTGCGGTAGGGCCCGACAAGCGCGAAGACGACCGCGGCGAGGCCGGTGAAGAGCGTGAAGCCGAGCCAGAAGAAGCGCTCGGCGAGCAGCCAGAAATTCTCGCCGAGCCGGAGATAGAGCGAGAGCGGGAAGGAGATCGCCGCCATCGCCACGTCATGCAGCAGCGTGATGCCGGCGCGGCCGGCGAACGGTGAACGGGTAGCCATCGACCCTTCCGTGGTCGGAAAGGCGACCTACTTAGCGCGCCGGGCGGGCTTGCGCCAGCCTCGGCCCGGCGCGGCGGGCGCAAGCGGCGGATTTGCGCGGCGGCGCGGCGGTCAGTCGCCGAAACGCGGCTTGACCGAGCCGGGCGGCCGGGCCAGCACGCGAATCAGCAGCCAGCAGACGAGGGCGGCACCGCCGAGCGCGACGAGGGGCTCCTCGCGCACCGCGCCGAGGGCGAGCCCGACGAGCGCGAGATCGGCGATCAGCACGGCAAGCGCGACCTTGCCGTGGCTGCGGCCGTGGCGGATCGCCTGCTGATAGAAATGCTCGCTATGGGCCTCGAGGATCGGCGCGCGGCGCCAGCAGCGGCGCGCGAGCGTGACGCCGCTGTCGGCGAGATAATAGGCCGGCAGGATCAGCGCCGCGGCCCAGGCGCCCTCGCTCGCCGCGACGAGCAGGAGCCAGCCGACGAGATAGCCGAGCGGCACGCTGCCCACATCGCCGAGAAAGAGAGTCGCCGGCGGACGGTTCCAGACGAGAAACCCGAGCGCCACCGCGGCAAGCGCCAGCCCGTGCAGCGGGGAGAGGCCGCTCCCGCCGAGCTCGAAGGCGACAAGGGCGAGGCCGAGGCCGATCATCGTCGTCTCGGTGCCGGCCATGGCGTCGCTGCCGTCCATGAAATTGAAGAGATTGACGAACCAGACCCAGGCGAGGCCGGCGAGCGCGAGATCGAGCGGTTGCGGCAGCAGTCCCTGGAAGACCGGCGGCCGGTGCAGCAGCGTGGCGAGGCCGAGCAGCACGGCGGCGGCCTGGACGGCAAGCCGCGGCAGCGCGCCCAGGCCCCGCAGATCGTCCCACCAGGAGACGGCGGCGAGCAGGATCGCGCCGATCAGGATGGCCCCCGGGAGGCCCATGGCGGCGGGATCGATCAGCGGGGCGAGGGCGAAGCCCGCCAGCAGCAGCGGCACCAGCACGAGCCCGGCGCCGCGCGGCACGGGCACCCCGTGGTTGCTGCGCTCGTTCGGCTGGTCCAGCACTGCGAAGCGGCGCAGCGCCGCGCGGGCGAGCCCGCAGCCGATCGCGCTCAACCCCAGAAGGACAAAGAAGAAAATCGCGTAACCGGCCGCGGTCATGGCCTCGTTTTATAGCCGGGCGGCCCGGTGTGCGATAGCTGTGGAGGCGGCGGGGCCTCGGTTGACTTGGGTTTCCGGGGCATGGGAAACAGGGCGCCTTCTCTGGTGAGGATCTTTCCCCATGGCAAACGGCCGGCCCTCCACGGGCGAGCGCGTCGCCGTCATCGGCCTCGGCTATGTCGGGCTGCCGCTTGCGGTCGCCCTCGCGCGCGGCCAGGGCAATCGCGGGCCGGTGCTCGGCTACGACATCGACCGGACCCGGATCGCCGAGCTGCAGCGCGGCCACGACCGCACCGAGGAGATCGAGCCCGCACGGCTCGCCGCGGCGAAGATCGACTATACGGACGATCCGTCGCGGCTCGTCGGGCAGGATGTCTATATCGTGACCGTGCCGACGCCGGTGGATGCGGCCAACCTGCCCGATCTCGCGCCGGTCGAGAGCGCCTGCCGCACCATCGGCACCGCGCTCGCCGCCTCGAACGGCATCGACGGCGCGCCGATCGTGGTGCTGGAAAGCACGGTCTATCCCGGCGTCACCGAAGACATCTGCGGCCCGATCATTGAGCAGGTTTCCGGACGCAAATCCGGCGAAGGGTTCCTGCTCGGCTATTCGCCGGAACGCATCAATCCCGGCGACCGCAATCACACGGTCGATCGCATCGCCAAGATCGTTGCCGGCCAGACGCCCGAGGCGACGCAGAAGCTCGCCGAGCTTTATGGCCGCGTTACCAGCGGCAGCATCCATCTCGCGCGCGACATCCGCACCGCCGAGGCGGCGAAGGTGATCGAGAACGCGCAGCGCGACATCAATATCGCCTTCGTGAACGAAGTCGCGATGATCTTCGGCCGGCTCGGCCTTTCGGTGCATGACGTGCTCGACGCGGCCGGCACGAAATGGAACTTCCTCGATTTCCGCCCGGGACTCGTCGGCGGCCACTGCATCGGCGTCGATCCCTTCTATCTCGCCCATTGCGCGGAGGCGGTCGGGCACCATGCCGAGGTGATCCTCGCCGGCCGCCGGATCAACGACCAGATGGGCGCCCATATCGCCGACCGCGTCGCCGACGCGCTGCAGCGCTATGGCGAGCCGCGCCAGCCGCGCACCCTGATGCTCGGCCTGACCTTCAAGGAGAACCTGCCGGATCTCCGCAACACGCGCGTCGTCGATGTGGTGCAGCGGCTGAAGAAGCGCGGCCACCGCGTCGATGTGCATGACGCGCGCGCCGATGCCGATGCCGCGCGCGACCATTACGGCATCGAGCTCATGCCCGAGCTGCCGAAGGCGAAGCCGGGCGAGGGCGAGTATGACTGCCTGATCGGCGCGGTCGCGCACGACGCCTATCGCAACTTCACCACCGAGGATTTCGCGCGCCTCGTGCGGCCGGGCGGCCTCGTCGCCGACATCAAGGGCATGTGGCGCGACGCCGACCTGCCCGAAGGGCTCGGCCGCTGGCAGCTTTGAGCGGCGTTATTCGCCGGGCGTGACGGCGGGTTCGTCCAGAACCTGATCCGGTTCTGCCGGCAGCTCTTCCGCTGCTGCCCGCGCCGGCCTTTCCCGCCGCTTCACGTCGCGCGCGAGCGCCCAGCGCAGCCGCGATTCGCCGCCGCCGTGACGCGCCTCGACCACCACCTGCTGGGTCCGCCGGATGCGGCCGCGCTCGCCGAGATAGACGCTGTCGGCGAGGCTCATCGTCCCGCCCTCGACGCGCAGCCGCCAGCCGCTGCCGGCGGGCGTGCGCAGGATGGCCGCCTGGCCGCTCTGCGCCAGCGACACCTTCACCGCCGGATGGAGATGGAAGCGGAGATGGAACACCGGCTCGCCCGGCCCGTCGAGCGCATCCTCGCCGCGCAGATCCTCGCCATTCGCCGCGAGATAGAGCCGCCGCCGGTGCCGGATGCCGAAACCCCGGCGATAGCCGTCATGCAGCATGTCGAGCCAGACGCTGCCGTCCCGTTCCTCGCGCTTGCAGCAGATCATGGCGGGCCGATGGCCGATGCCGCCGGCAAGAAGACCGCTCGAATTGGTGTCGGCCAGCACCAGCGTCGAATGGGCCGCGGTCGCGCGCATCGCGTCCTGCCAGGCAGGCTCGTCCGGATGGCTGCCGCCATTTACGATCAGCCGGTCGCGGCCGATACTGACCTCGAGGCCGAAGGTGCCGGCATGGGCGATGGCGTCGAGCCCCGGCGCCGGCGGGCGGCCGCTATCGACGATGGCGACGAGCTTGCCGGCGACGAGGCGCTGAAATCCCGATTGCGGCGCCTGGCCCAGCGGCACCAGCGGATCGCCCGCCGCGGCGAGCACCCGCTCGATATAGCCCGCGCGCTCCTCGTTGCCGCCATTGAAGAGGGCGAGCCCGCCATCGCCATGCTGCAGGAGGCGCGTCACCGGCGCGAGCGCCGCGATCGCGACCTCGACCGGCCCCGGGATCGGCAGGCCGCGCCGCTGATAGGCGTAACGGAGATCGCAGAGATCGGCGATGAGGGCGAGCTGGCGCGAGGGGCAGCGTTCGACATGGCCACCGTCCGAGAGGATCTGCCGTCCGAGCTCGCGCTCGAGGAGCCCGTAGCCGCGCGCGAGCCAGGGCTCGCCGCCGGGGAGCGCCAGCCCCGCGAGCGACAGCGCCTTGGCCGCGCCGATGAGGGCGCTGCCGGAAAGCTCCGCCGGGAGCGCGCGGGCGAGCCAGGCCGCATCGTCGAGGAGCGCGCCGAGGAAGCGCGTGCGGAAGGTCGGATCGGCGCCCGGCAGGAAGCGTTCCGCCTGGAGCAGCCAGTTCTGCAACCGTTCGGCCCGGACCGCGGTCGGGTTCGGCAGTGCCGCGTCGCGGCGTCCCCGATCGAGCCAGCCGGCGATGAGCGCGCGGGCGCGGAGCGCGCCCGCTTCGCCGACCGCCGTCAGATCGGCAAGCCAGACGAATCCTTCGAGCGCGATCCGCGTCGGCGCCGGCAGATAGGCGTCGCGCCAGAGCGCGTCGTTCAGCATCAGGTGACGCCCGCCGAGCGCGATGCCTTCGGCGAGGATCGCCTCGCCGGCTTCGGGGCGGCCGGTGCGGAGCCCGGGGCCGATCGCGAGGATCGCGCCGCTCATCCGCCGGCCGCGCGACAGGATCGGCAGCGTCGCCGCGCCGTCGGCGAGATGGCGGCGGAACCGGCCCTCGATCCGGTCGCGCAGCATCCCCTCCGGCAAGGCGCCCAGGCGCGCCATGCGATCGAGGCCCTGTCTCAGCGACTTCAGCGGATTCGGAGTCCGGGCGGCCATGGCGGCGGGTCCCCGCGTCAGGCGCCGGCCTGGCGCAGGCGGCGGATATTGTCGGCGTAGGCGCCCGGACCGCCGGTGAAGCTCGCCGTGCCGGCGACGAGCACGTCCGCGCCGGCGCGGATCGCGTCGCCCGCCGTCAGCTCGTTGATGCCGCCATCCACCTCGAGATCGATCTTGTGGCCGGGCCTGCCGTCGGTGACGGCGTCGATCATGTGGCGGAGCGTCGCGATCTTCTCGAGCTGGCTGCGGATGAACTGCTGGCCGCCGAACCCCGGATTGACCGACATCACCAGCACGAGATCGATTTCCTCCAGCACCGGCTCGATCGTCGAGACCGAAGTGGCGGGATTGAGCGAGACGCCGGCCTTCCTGCCGAGCGACTTGATGAGCTGCACGGTGCGATGGAGATGCGGCCCCGCCTCCGGATGCACGGTGATGATGTCGGCACCGGCGGCCGCGAACTCCGGCACGTAGGGATCGACCGGCGAGATCATCAGATGCACGTCGAACGGCCGCTTGCTGTGCGGGCGAAGCGCCTTCACCACCGAGGGGCCGATCGTGATGTTCGGCACGAAATGCCCGTCCATCACATCGACATGGATATAGTCCGCGCCGGCCGCGTCGATCGCGCGCACTTCCTCGCCCAGCCGCGCGAAATCGGCGGAAAGGATCGAGGGCGCGATTCGGACCGGCTGGCGCATCGGCCCCTTGGTAACAGTTGCGCCGCGATTTGAGAAGCCGGCGGCGGGCGAAAGCGCGGATTGTCGCGGCGCTCGGGGGTTGTACGACTCGGGGGAAGCGGCGCCTCAGCGCCGGCGCAGCCGCACCGCGTAGAACCCGTCCATGCCGCCCGCCTGTGCCATATGGCTCGGCAGGGTCCGCAACTCGCCCTGCGGCGTGAGGGTCTCGGCGAGCCCGCCGATCTCCGCGGCCTCGACCGGCACCCGGTCGAAGGGCGCGCCGCCCTCGAGAAAGGCGTCGATGCGACGCTCGCCTTCCTCGGGCTCGAGCGAGCAGGTGCAATAGAGGAGGATCCCGCCCGGCTTCACCATGGCCGTGGCGTTGGCGAGCAGGCGGTCCTGCAGCCGGACGAGCGTATCGATATCGCGCTGCCGCTTGATCCAGGGCAGGTCGGGGTGGCGCCGGATCGTGCCGGTGGCGGAGCAGGGCGCGTCCAGCAGCAGCGCATCGGCGGGCGCCGCAGGCTGCCAGACGGCGGCATCCGCCTCGTGGATCTCGGCCTCGAGATGGAGCCGCGCCAGATTCTCGGTCAGCCGGCGCAGCCGCGTCGGCGATCGATCGACGGCGATCGCCCTGGCCCCGGCCGCGGCGAGCCCCGCGGTCTTGCCGCCCGGTGCGGCGCAAAGATCGATCACCGTCTTCCCGGCCACATCGCCCAGGAGCCGCACCGGCAGCGCGGCGGCGGTGTCCTGCACCCACCAGCCGCCCTCGGCGAAACCGGGCAGCGCCTCGACCATCCCGTCGACCGCGAGCCGGAGGCTCCCGGTCGGCAGCACCGTCGCGCCGAGCCGTTCGGCCCAGCCGGCCGGATCGGATTTGACGCTGAGATCGAGCGGCGCTTCCTCGAGATGGGCGGTCGCGATCGCGGCGGCGGTTTCCGCCCCGTAGGTCGCGACCCAGCGCCGATAGAGCCAGCCGGGGCTGTTGATCGGCACGGGCGGCAGGGCCGCGAGACGCTCCGCACCCTCGCGCCCGATCCGGCGCAGCACGGCATTGACGAGCCCGCGATAGCCGGCGACGCCGGCGGTGAGGAGCTGCACGCTGCCATCGACCGCGGCATGGGGCGGAGTGCCCAGGAAGAGGAGCTGCGTCGCGCCGAGCCGGAGCGCATCCATCGCCGGCGCGCCGCGGCCGGGCAAGGGCCGCTCGAGGCAATCCGAAATCAGCCGGTCGATCTGGCCGAGCCGGCGCAGCGTCGTGCCCACGAGCTTGCGCGCGAAGGCGCGGTCGCGCGGCTCGAGCCGCGCCATGCCCGCATGGCCGGCGATCACCTCGTCGAGCGGCCGGTGCCGCCGCAGCACGGCCGCCAGGAGCTCCTGGGCGATGGCGCGGGCGCTCGCCGGACGGGCGCGGCCGTTCATGGCCGTGCGGGCGGCGGACCGGCCGGAAAGCCGCAGCGGCCGGCGGCTTTTGCAGGGGTCTGGACAAGCAGGGTCCCGATGCCGTGAGATTTCATCCGGCGTGGCGCGGTGGGGCGGCGCGGCGCGGCGGGGCAACGCGCGGGGGGAAAGTCATGCGGGGGTTCGTTCGAAGAGTGGCATTCGTCGCGCTGGCGGGCATTGCGAGCGCGGGATTGCTGGCGTCGGGTCCGGCCTTCGCCGAGAGCGAGAAGGGCGCGCGCGGCGGCATGCCCTCGAGCGGTTCCGGCTCGCCGGACAGCTCGGGCACATCGGACGATAGCAGCACCGACGACCTCGTCGAACCGCTCGACATCGAGGGCTGGATCGGCGGCGCCTATCGCGGCATGGAGGACGAGGTCTATTGCGAAGTCTCCGACGATTACGGCGAGGGCACCGTGCTCTATGTGGGGTGGGACGATCTCGGCTTCTACGTGCTGATCGAGGATCCGCAGAACCTCCAGCTCGAGGAGTTCAGCGAGTTCGATACCGAGATCACCATCGACGATTTCTACCGCCGCACCATCGAGGCCTTCGCGCTCGATGTCGCGTTGCTCGATCTGACCTTCGGCGACGATCCCGAAGCGGTCGAGGCCTTCCGCAAGGGGGTGAAGCTCACGCTGGAGCAATGGGGCACCTGGTATACGCTTTACGGGCTCGGCAAGGCGATCCCCGAGCTCGAGGCCTGCTACCGGCGCCACAATAGCTGAGCGGCCCTGCGGCCGTGTTTCGGCCGCGGCTCAGCCCCACGGCCCGCGGGGAGGATTGCCTGCGCGCGCCTGCCGCGCGCCCCAGGGCCCGCGCGCCCCGGCCGTGCCGCGTCCCGCCGCCATTTCCTCGAGCCGCCGGATGCGGTTCTCGAGGCTCGGATGGGTCGCGAAGAGGCTGTCCGCGCCGCGGCCGCTCAACGGATTGACGATGAAGAGATGCGCGGTCGCGGGGTTGGCTTCCGCCTGCCGGTTGATCACCCGACCCTGCACGCTGCCGAGCGCGCGGAGCGCATTGGCGAGCCCCAGCGGGTTGCCGGCGATCGCGGCACCCTGCCGGTCGGCCTCGTATTCGCGGCCCCGGCTGATCGCGAGCTGCACCAGCATGGCGGCGAGCGGCGCCAGGATCATCATGGCGAGCGTGCCGACGAGCCCCAGCGGATTGTTGCGATCATTGCCGCCGAAGAAGAACAGGAAATTGGTCAGCATGCCGATGGCGCCGGCGAGCGTCGCCGTAATCGTCATGGTGAGGGTGTCGCGATGCTGCACATGGGCGAGCTCGTGCGCGAGCACCCCCGTCACCTCCTCGCGGTCGAGGAGCTGCATCAGCCCGGTCGTCACCGCGATCGCCGCGTTCTCGGGATTGCGGCCGGTGGCGAAGGCGTTCGGCTGCGGATTGTCGAGGACATAGAGCTTCGGCATCGGCAGGCCGGCGCGCCCGGCAAGCTCGTGCATGATCGCATGGAGCTCGGGCGCGCCCGCCGCATCGACCGGCCGCGCCTTGTAGAGCCGCAGCACCATCTTGTCGCTGTTCCAGTAGGCGAAGAGGTTCATGCCCGCCGCCAGCAGGAACGCGATCACCATGCCGGTCTCGCCGCCGACCAGCCAGCCGACGGCGAGGAAGAGGCCGGTCATGGCGGCCAGCAGCAGCGCGGTGCGGAGATAGGACATCGTTCGGTTCTGCCTTTCGCGGACGGAGAACCGGCCGGGAGAGCCTCGTGTCCAAAACCCGTCGCCCGGGCCCGTTCCGTCCGCTCCAAGAGATAAGCCGGAACCATGCCGGATCAAGGTTCGGGCGCGATCGCGGTCCCGGTTCGCCCGGCCTTGCGGCGACCGCCCCGGGCTTCTAGCTTTCGGTCATGAGCAGCACCGATCGCGCTTCCGCCGCAAAACCCGCCAGCGCGCCCGAGCCCGGGGCAACGCCACCGGCGGCGACGGCGCCCCGGCCGAACCCCCTCGAAACCCCGGGGAAACCGGCGGGCAAGCCGGTGGCGGAGATCGGCGGCCCCAAGGGCCCGGAGCCGACCCGCTACGGCGACTGGGAAGTGAACGGCCGCTGCAGCGATTTCTGAGCCGGTCCCGCCCGCCATTCTCCCGACGGTGTCCATGATCCAGCCGCCTCGCCTTTCGCTCCTTGCGGCCGCCGCCGTTCTTCTTCTCGGTGCCTCGGCGGCGACGGCGCAGGAGCTGATCCAGCCGCTCTCCGTCGCGGGCTGGGAAGGCGGCGCCTATCGCCGCGACGACGGGCGCGTGCTCTGCGCGGTCTGGGATCAATATGCGGAAGGCGTCGGGCTCTGGCTCGGCTGGGACGAGACCGGCTTCTATATCGACGTGGTCGATCCGCGGCTCGGCCTCAAGCCCGACCATGTCTATGGCGCGACCTTGCAGATCGACGATCGCTGGCGCGCGGAGGCCGAAGGCTATGCGATCGCGGCGGACACCATCGCCATCACCTTCGGCAAGGACGAGGCGGCGATCAGCGCCTTCCGCGGCGGCAAGGAGCTCTATTTGCCGGAGATCGACCGCAGCTACACGCTGCACGGCACCAAGGACGCGATCGCCGAGCTGCTCCGCTGCTACCGCGCGCTGCAGTAGGCGCGCGCCGACCGCTCCCTAGCGGTTCATCCGGTTGTCGACCAGGTCCTGCACCACGGCGGGATCGGCGAGGGTCGAGATGTCGCCGAGATTGCTGGGGTCGTTCTCCGCGATCTTGCGCAGGATGCGGCGCATGATCTTGCCCGAGCGCGTCTTCGGCAGGCCCGGCGCCCACTGGATGAAGTCGGGCTGCGCGATCGGGCCGATCTCCTTGCGGACCCAGGCGATCAGCTCCTTGCGCAGCGCCTCGCTCGGCGGCTCGTCGCGCTTCAGCGTGACATAGGCGTAGATGCCCGTGTGCTTGATGTCGTGCGGATAGCCGACGACGGCGGCTTCGGCGACCTTTTTGTGCGCGACGAGCGCGCTCTCGATTTCGGCCGTGCCCATCCGGTGGCCGGCGACATTGAGCACGTCGTCCACCCGGCCGGTGATCCAGTAATAGCCGTCGGCGTCGCGCCGGCAGCCGTCGCCGGTGAAATACATGCCCTTGTAGGCGGAGAAATAGGTCTCGGCGAAGCGCTTGTGGTCGCCATAGACCGTTCGCATCTGCCCCGGCCAGGAATCGGCGATGCAGAGATTGCCCTGGCCTTCGCCCTTCACGACCTTGCCGTCGCCGTCGACGATCTCGGGCCGGATGCCGAACAGCGGCCGCGTCGCCGAGCCCGGCTTCAGCGGCGTGGCGCCGGGCAAGGGCGAGATGAGGATGCCGCCGTTCTCGGTCTGCCACCAGGTATCGACGACGGGACAGCGCGCGTCGCCCACCACGTTGTAGTACCAGAGCCAGGCTTCCGGATTGATCGGCTCGCCGACGCTGCCGAGGATGCGGAGCGACTTGCGGCCGGCCTTCTTCACCGGCGCGTCGCCCTCGCGCATGAGCGCGCGGATCGCGGTCGGCGCGGTATAGAAGATGTTGACCTTGTGCTTGTCGCAGACCTGCCAGAAGCGCGAGGCGTCCGGGTAGTTCGGCACGCCCTCGAACATCAGGCTGATCGCGCCGTTCGCGAGCGGCCCATAGACGATGTAGCTGTGGCCCGTCACCCAGCCGACATCGGCCGTGCACCAATAGACATCGCCCTCGTG
The DNA here is from genome assembly GCA_902826565.1 of uncultured Rhodospirillaceae bacterium. Classification (GTDB taxonomy): domain Bacteria; phylum Pseudomonadota; class Alphaproteobacteria; order Dongiales; family Dongiaceae; genus CADEFF01. The sequence continues at coordinate 42,893 of CADEFF010000001.1, forward strand.
ATAGTCGAACACATACTGGTGCGTGAGCGACACATAGACCATGTAGCCGCCGGTCGTGTGGAGCACGCCCTTCGGCTTTCCGGTCGAGCCCGAGGTGTAGAGGATGAAGAGCGGATCCTCGGCCCCCATCTCGACCGGCGGGCAATCGCGCGACACGGCCGCGCACTCCTCGTGATACCAGCGGTCGCGCCCCTCGACCCAGCCGATCTCGCCGCCGGTGCGGCGCACCACGATGCAGGTCTTGACGGAGGGGCAGCGCGCCAGCGCCGCATCCGTGTTCGCCTTGAGCGGCACCTTGCGGCCGCCGCGCAGGCCCTCGTCGGCGGTGATGACGCAGTTCGAATCGCAGTCCTGGATGCGACCCACCAGGCTTTCCGGCGAGAAGCCGCCGAACACCACCGAATGGACGGCGCCGATCCGCGCGCAGGCCAGCATGGCGTAGGCGGCCTCCGGGATCATCGGCAGGTAGATGGTGACGCGGTCGCCCTTCTTGATGCCGTGCTTCTTCAGCGCGTTGGCGAGCCGGCAAACGTTCTCGTGCAGCTCGGCATAGGTGATGCGGCGGCTGTCCTTCGGATCGTCGCCCTCCCAGATGATCGCCGTCTGGTCGGCGCGCTTCGCGAGATGGCGGTCGATGCAGTTGGCCGAGGCGTTGAGCGTGCCGTCATAGTACCAGCGGATGCGGATATCGCCGGTGAAGTCGGTGTCCTTCACCTTGCTGTAGGGCTTGATCCAGTCGATGCGCTTGCCCTGCTCGCCCCAGAACCCCTCGGGATCGGCGAGCGATTGCTGGTAGAGGCGGGAATAGCCCGCCTCGTCGATCCATGCCGATTTGGCCAGGGCCGCCGGTACCGGGAAAAGAGTTGCGCTGCTCATCGATGCCATGCCTCCCAAGACCATGCCTCACAAGAAATGTCGGCGTTCCGACGGGCGGGCGTGATCCGGAAGCCCGGGATGCGCGGCCGCGACCTCTCGATTATCGACAGAAATCCGGGCGGAACAAGCGAGCCGCCTTGGGCCGCTCAAGGGAAGCTTAACCAGTTCCGGGCATAAGCGGGAGGATACCCCCTTCGGCAGCGGAGCCTGCGTCCTTGACCTTCTCCCGCCATGCGTCGATCAAGGCGACCTTCCGTCGCTTTGCCGCCATCGCCGGGCTTTTCCTGGTCGCGATGGGGGCGACCGGCTACTGGATCGCGGCGCGGCAATCCGCCGCGCTCGACAATGTGCTGGTGGCGACGGCGGCGCTCCGCAATCACCTCGAAGCCGGCATGATGCAGAACGCGCTGCGCGGCGACCTGCTGGCCGCGCTGCAGAGCGCGAAAGCGGGCGACCGCGCCGGGCTCGCCCGGATCGAGGCCGAGCTCGCCGCCCATGCCGCAACGCTTCGCGCACGCTTCGACGCCAATGCCGCCCTTCCCTTCGACCCCGGAATCAAGGCCGCCGAAGCGCAGCTCATGCCGCAGCTCGCCGCCCATATCGCCGCCGTCGCCTCGCTCGTCTCGCTCGCGGGCCAGAATCCGGCGACCGCCGAATCGAGGCTCGTGCCCGTCATGGAACGCTTTGCCGCGCTCGCCCAGGCGATGGCGTCGGTGACCGAGCGCCTCGCCGCCTCCGCCGCGGCCGCGCGCGAAGCGGCGAATGAGAAAGCGTCGGTCGCGACCGCAGGCATCATCCTGACCGCGCTCGCCGCCTTCCTCCTGCTGGCCCTGCTCGCGACGCGCCTCGGCCGTCAGATCGTCCATCCGCTCGATCGCCTCACGCGGGCCATGGGCGCGCTCGCCGCGGGCGACCGCGGCACCGTCATTCCGGAACAGGACCGCACCGACGAGATCGGCCGCATGGCGGCGGCGCTTCAGGTCTTCAAGGAGAACGCCGCCGTCGCCGACGCCTTCGCCGTCGCGCAGACCCGCGAGCAGCAGGCGCGCGACGAGCATGCCCGCCGGATCGACCGGTTGAGCCGGAATTTCGACGAGCGGGTGAGCGGCCTGCTGCAGGAGGTGCTGCAGGCGACGGGCGAGATGGAAACCATGGCCGAGGCGATGGCCGCGACGGCGCTCGATACCGGCGCCCGCTCGCGCACCGTCGCCGCCGCCGCGGCCGGCGCCTCCGCCAATGTCGGCACGGTCGCCGCCGCGACCGAGGAGCTCGCCAGCTCCGTCACCGAGATCGGCCAGCGCGTGCAGCGCTCGACCGAGATCGCCGGCCAGGCCGTGGCCGAGGTCGGCCGCACCAACGAAACCATGCAGGGCCTCGCCACCGCCGCCGAGCGGATCGGCAAGATCGTCGGCCTCATCGGCGAGATCGCGAGCCAGACCAACCTGCTCGCCCTCAACGCGACCATCGAGGCGGCCCGCGCCGGCGAGGCCGGGCGCGGCTTCGCGGTGGTCGCGGCCGAGGTCAAGTCGCTCGCGACCCAGACCGGCAAGGCGACGCAGGAAATCGCGGCGCAGATCGCCGACGTGCAGTCCGTCAGCGCCCGCGCCGTGGCGGCGATCGACGGCATCGGCCGCACCATCGGCCAGCTCGCCGAGATCGCGACCGAGATCGCGAGCGCAGTCGAGGAACAGTCGGCGGCGACGCGCGAGATCGCGCGCAACGTGCAGCAGGCCTCGGGCGGCACCGCCGCCGTCTCGGGGAATATCGCGACCGTCGATGCCGCGGCCGACGAGACGGGACGCGCGGCGCAGCAGATGCTGGGATCGATCCAGGCGCTCGCCGAACGCTCGACCGGCCTCGGCGGCGTGATCGGCCGCTTCCTCGAGGAAGTGAAGGCGGCCTGAAGAGCCGCCTCCCCGCGTCGGCCCCGTTAGCCCCGCCTTACGCGATCGCCCGGCTCTCGGCCGGCGGCGGCACGGGCTTCGCGCCGAGCGCATACCAATCCACCTTCCGCGTCAAATACATGGCGATCGCGAGGGTGACGAAGAGCCCGACGGCGCCCATCAGCAGGCTGTAGGTCTCGGCCTGCAGCAGCACATAGAGAAAGCCGTGCAGCAGGGCGAGGAGCGCCGCGATCGCGCCGCCCGCGGCCCTGCCGACCGTGCTGCCGATATAGAGGCCGTTGAGCCCGATCACCGCGATGGAAGCGAGGAGATAGGCGAGGCCGAAGCCCATCTGCTCGGCCAGCGCCAGCAGCAGCAGATAGAAGACCGCGATCGCGGCGCCGACCATCAGATATTGCACGAAATGGGTGCGGGTCCCGCGCACCACGCCGAACACGAAGATCGTGGCGAAGCTGAGGGCGATGACGAGGATGCCGTATTTGCCGATGCGGTCCGTCTGCTGATAGACGTCGCCCGGCTCGACGAGCGCCACGCCGAAGGCGTCCTGCTCGACGGCCGGAAAATCGAGATCGTCGCTGCGCCAGGCCTGCGGATAGTTCCGCGCCAGCGCGGAGACGCGCCAGAGCCCGTCGAAGCCTTGGTCGGTGATGGTGCGCGCCTCGGGCAGGAAGCTGCCGATGAAGTTCGGATGCGGCCAGTCGCCGGCGAGCTTCAGCGCCGTCGTGCGCCCCATCGGCAGGATGTCGATCGCCCGGGTGCCGTTGATCGCGAGCGTGATGGTGAAGGCGCCGGGGCCGCGGCCGGGCGCGAGGCCGGGAAGCTTTGCATGGGCTCCGCTTTCGAAGAGGCGGCCCTGCGGCAGCCCCGGCACCGGCGCGAGGGACTTGCCGTCGAGCGTGATGGCGAGGTCGCGCACCCCGCCCATGTCGGCGATGCCGAGGCCGAGGCTCGCCTCGGACCAGAGGATGTCGGCCGGATCGATCGCCGCGGCGGCGGGGTCGGGCGCCGGCAGCGTCCCGGTCAGGGTCAGCATCGCGTCATAGACCAGCACCTCATAGACCGAGCGATGGCGGCGTTCGGTCGCGAGCCGGCCGTCGATGACCAGCGTCTCCGGCAGGATGTAGAGAAAGCGCTTCTCGATGCGCGGGTTCGCGTTTGGCTGCGGGATGCGGACCTGATAGGGCAGCGCGAGATAGGGACCGGCGATCCGCTGCGCCCTGCCCCATTGCGCCGCGATCTCGTTCTCGACGTCGTAGCCGCGGCTCTGGCGTTCCCAGAGCAGCCCGCGGATCGTCTCCAGCGGCGCCATCAATATCAGCGTCAGCAGCCCGAGCATCAGGATGCGCTTGGTGACCGCGAATCCCGCCTGCGCCTGGGGGTCGCCCTTGAGCAATGCGCCGATCATCCGTTCCCCTCTTCTGCCCGCGCGAGGGATCGGCCGAGGCCGTCCGGCGCTTCCGGCAACGCTCGGGATAGCCGCGCCGCATGGCGGAAGCGGCCCGGCCGCGCGGCATTTTCGGGGCGTTTGAGCGGCAGTTCAGCCCGTGAGCAGAACCCAGCCTGCCTCGAGGCGGATCGCTTCGGGCGTGAGGCTTTTGCCCTGGCAGGGGCCGGCGATGCAGAACCCGTCGGCGAGGCGGAAGAGCGCGCCGTGACTCTGGCAGAGGAAATAGGCGCCGTCTTCGGTGAGGAAGCGGTCGGGCGCGATGTCGAGCGGCGTGCCGACATGCGGGCAGGCATTGCGCCAGCCGCGGACCCGATCGGCGTCGCGATGCAGGAAGACCTCGCGGCGGGCGCCACCCTCGCCGATCACGAAGCCGCGCGCGGTACCCTCCGGCAGCGCCTCCAGCCGGCAGAGCCGGATCGGCGGCCCCCCGACAGGCGATCGGCCGGTCGGTGCGGGATCGTTCACGCCTTCATGCCGCCCATCTTGTTGAGCAGCTTCCAGGCGGCGGCATCCACCGGCATGACCGAGAGCCGCGACTGGCGCACCAGGCCGAGCCCGGCGAGCCTCGGCTCGGCCTTGATCTCGGCCAGCGTCACCGGCCGCTTCAGCGGCTCGACCGCCTTCAGATCGACCATGCCGAAGCGGCCGGTCTTGTCGGAGGGGTCGGGGTAGTAGGTCTTCGCGACCTCGGCGATGCCGACGATCGCGAGCCCCTCGACCGAATGATAGAAGAACACCCGGTCGCCGATTTTCATGCCCTTGAGATTGGCCGCGGCCTGATGGTTGCGCACGCCGTTCCAGTGCGTCCGCTTCTCCTGGACCAGCTTCTCCCAGGAATAGGAGGCGGGTTCGGATTTGACGAGCCAGTAGGCCATGGCCTTCTCCCTCCTCAGCCCTTCCAGACGACCTGCTTCCAGGGCGCGATGGCGACGGAGGCGAAGAGGCCGGCCTTGGTATAGGGATCGCCCGCGACGAAGGCTTCGGCATCGGCCTTGGCGGGCACATTCAGGATCAGCAGGCTCCCCACCATCGCCCCGCCATCGTCGCTCAGGATCGGTCCCGCCATCTGGATCTTCGCGTCATGGGCCTTCAGATAGTCCAGATGCGCGGGCCGGTTGGCGGCGCGGAGCGCGGCCGCGCCCGGCTTGTCGAGGCAATGCAGCACGAAATGCATGATGGCGGTTCCCTTCGCTTCCCTGCCGGCGCGTCCGGCGTCAGCGGGCGATCCTAGTCGGGCCCCTCTAGCGAGTCGATGGCGCCGCGGCGTCCGGCTCGCTGCGCGGCGGCCGCTGCAGCAGCGCTTCCAGCGCGGTCTCGATCGCGGCGCCGCGATTGAGGATGGCATCGACCGCGGTCGCGATCGGCATCTCGATCCCGGCCGCCGCCGCCATGCGACAGACGGCGGCGGCGCTGTAGAGCCCCTCGGCCACGGTGCGCCGGCCGGCGAGATAATCCGCGAGCGTCCGGCCTTCGCCGAGCGCGATCCCGAGCGAGAGGTTGCGCGATTGCCGGCTCGTGCAGGTGAGGACGAGATCGCCGAGGCCGGAAAGCCCCATCAGCGTCTCGGCTCGCGCGCCGGTGGCGGCGCCGAAGCGCATCATCTCCGCGAGCCCGCGCGCGACCAGCGCCGCGCGCGCATTGTCGCCGAGCTTGCGGCCGATCGCGATGCCGCAGGGGATGGCGAGCACGTTCTTCACCGCGCCGCCGAGCTCGACGCCGGTGAGATCGTCGGTCCAATAGAGCCGGAAATGGGAGGAGCCGAGCGAGGCGGCGAGCGATTTGCCGAGCCCGGCATCGGCGGCGCCGACCGTGGCCGCGCTCGGCAGGCCGGCCGCCACCTCGGCCGCGAAGGTGGGACCGCTCAGCACCGCGATCGGCCGGTCCGGCAGCGTCTCGGCGAGCACGAGGCTCATCGGCTTCGCGGTCTGCTGCTCGATCCCCTTGCAGCAGACGACGAGGGGCGTCTCGCGCGGCAGGTAGGAGGCCATCTGCTGCGCGACCTCGCGCAGGGTCTGCGCCGGCACCGCCAGCAACAGCGCATCGCGGCCGGCGAGATCGGTAAGCCGCGCCGTGGCGATCACCGCGTCCGGAAGCTGGATATCGGGAAGATAGTCGGGATTATGCCGGGTTTCGTTGATGCGGCTCGCCGTCTCCTGCCGGTGCGCCCAGAGCAGCGCCTCGCCGCCGGCCCGCGCCGCGGCGGTCGCGAGCGCCGTGCCCCAGGCGCCCGCGCCGACGATGCCCCAGCGGCGGAAGCCGCTCATGCCTTCACCCCGGCGCCGACCGCCTTGGGGGCGTCCGGATCGAGCGGCCAGCGCGGCCGCGCCGCGACCAAGCTCTCGTCCCCGGCGCCCGCCCGAAGCCGCTCGATGCCGGCCCAGGCGATCATCGCGGCATTGTCGGTGCAGAGCGAGGCCGGCGGCGCCACCATGGGCAATCCGGCCGACCGCGCGACCTCGGCGAGGCTTGCGCGGATGCGCCGATTGGCGGCGACCCCGCCCGCCACCACCAGCGCGGTCGGGGCGGCGCCTTCGCCTTGCGCCCGGGCGAGGGCGCGCGCGGTGCGATCGGCGAGCGATGCCGCGATCGCCTCCTGCAGCGCGAGCGCGAGCGCGTCGCGATCCGCCTCGCCAAGCCTGCCGATGCCGCCCAGGGCGATCACCCGCTCGCGAAGCGCGGTCTTGAGGCCGGAGAAGGAGAAATCGCAGCCCGGCCGGCCGAGCATCGGCCGCGGCAGGGCGAATTGCGTCGGATCGGCCCCGGCCGCCTCGGCGCGGGCCGCCGCCGCCTCGATCGCCGGCCCGCCCGGATAGCCGAGGCCCAGCAGCTTCGCGCCCTTGTCGAAGGCCTCGCCCGCCGCATCGTCGACCGTGGTGCCGAGCCGGCGATAGCGGCCGATGCCGGCGACCAGCAGCGTCTGGCAATGGCCGCCCGAGACCAGCAGCAGCAGATAGGGGAACGCGATCCCGTCGGAAAGGCGCGGGCTCAGCGCATGGCCTTCGAGGTGATTGATGGCGAGGAAGCGCTTGCCGCTCGCGAGCGCCAGCGCCTTGCCGAAGGTGACGCCGACGAGGAGCCCGCCGATCAGGCCGGGGCCCGCCGTGGCGGCGATGGCATCGACCTCGCCCAGCGTCATGCCGCCCTGACGCAGCGCCGCCGCGGTCAGCCGGTCGAGATGATCGAGATGGCTGCGCGCCGCGATCTCCGGCACCACCCCGCCATAGGGCCGATGCTCGTCGAGCTGCGACAGCACGAGATCGACAATGATGCGACGTTCGCCGTCGACGATGGCCGCCGCCGTCTCGTCGCAACTGGTTTCGAGGCCGAGGACCCGCATGGTGCCGGCACTCTAGGGCCGGGCCGCGGGCTTCGCCAGTTTCGGGTTCGCCCTCTGGCAACATGAGCGTCCTCTCGGGTTTCGGATCCGTCGAGCCCGCGCATGAGATTCCGAGCGGGAATTGTGACGGGGCGGAAACTGCGGCGGGGCCGAAACGGCGGCCGAGCGGAAACTGTGGCGTCGACCCGCCGCCTTGCCAGCCCGGCGGCGACCGCCTAAAGCTTCGCCCATGAACGCAGGCGCGCTTCCGCTCCGGATCGGCACCCGCGGCAGCCCGCTTGCCCTGAAGCAGGCGGCGCTGGTGCGCGAGCGTCTCGTCGCCGCGCATCCCGCCCTTGCCGCGCCGGACGCGATCCGCATCGAGACGATCCGCACCACCGGCGACAAGGTGCAGGATCGCCCGCTCGCCGAGATCGGCGGCAAGGGACTCTTCTCCAAGGAGATCGAGGAGGCGCTGCTCGAGGGCCGCATCGATCTTGCCGTCCATTCCATGAAGGACATGGAGACCGTCCTGCGGCCCGGTCTCGCCATCGCGGCGATGCTGGAGCGCGAGGATCCGCGCGACGCCCTCCTCGCGCGCGAGGGCCGCAGCGTCGCGACGCTCCCGCAGGGCGCCGTGGTGGGCAGCGCCTCGCTCCGCCGCCGCGCGCAGCTCCTGGCCGCGCGACCCGATCTCTCGGTGGTGATGCTCCGCGGCAATGTCGGCACCCGGCTCGAAAAGCTCGCTTCCGGCGCCGTCGATGCGACGATCCTCGCCATCGCCGGCCTGAAGCGGCTCGGCATGGCCGATCGCGCGACGGCGATCCTCGCGCCGGAGGAAATGCTGCCGGCGGCCGGGCAGGGCGCCATCGGCGTCGAGATCCGCGCCGACGATCCGCGATGCCGCGACTGGCTCGCCACGATCGATCATGCGCCGACGCGGATCGCGGTCGCGGCCGAGCGCGCCTGCCTCGCCGCTCTCGACGGCTCCTGCCGCACCCCGATCGCGGTCTTCGCCGAACCGGTCGAATCGGGCCGGCTCCGGCTCCGCTCGCTCCTCGCCTTGCCCGACGGCAGCAAGGTCCATCGCGACGACAGGACCGGCGACGCCAGGGATTCGGCGGCTCTCGGCCGTGCGGCCGGCGAAGCGCTCAGGGGCAAAGCGGAGCCGGCTTTCTTCGACGCGATGAAGCATTAGGATAGGGCCATGGCGCCGATCGCACTCATCACCCGACCCGACGAGGACGCCGAACCGCTCGCGGCCGCGCTGATCGCGCGCGGCATCGAGGTGCTGCGCGAGCCGCTGCTGACGATCCGGCCGGTGGCGAACGCCCATCTCGATCTCGCCGGCGTCCAGGCGCTGCTCTTCACCAGCGCCAACGGCGTGCGCGCCTTCGCGAGCCTGTCCTCGCGGCGCGATCTGCCGGCCCTTGCGGTCGGCGACGCCACGGCGAAGACGCTGAAGGATGCGGGATTCCTGAAGGTGGAGAGCGCCGGCGGCGCGGTCGAGGATCTGGCGGCGCTGGCGACGCGCAAGCTCGATCCGCACGGCGGCCCGCTCTTCCATGCCGCGGGTTCGGCGGTTGCCGGCGATCTCGCCGGGCTGCTCGGCAAGGACGGGTTCGAGCTGCGCCGCGTCGTGCTCTACGAGGCCGAGACCGCCCATGCGCTCTCGGCGGAGACCCGGGAAAAGCTCGCGGCGGGCGAAATCGGGCTGGTGCTGCTGTTCTCGCCGCGCACCGCCGAGACCTTCCTCCGTCTCGTCCGCGACGCCGGGCCCGAGGTCACGGCCGGCGTCGGGAAGGCGATCGCCCTCTGCCTCAGCCCGGCGGTCGCGCGCGCCATAGAACCCCTGAGCTGGCGCGGCGTGAAGACCGCCGAGCGGCCCGAGCTGCCGGCCATGCTGGCGCTGGTCGATGTCGCGGCGGCGGAGCTCAGGCCGCAGGGCAACGGGCCGGGCCCGATCCTCGATCTCGAGCCCGAGACGGTGCCGAACCCGGCCGAGATCGAGGCGGCGCTGAAACGCATGACGCCGAAGCGGCGCTCCGGCGGATTCGTGGTGGCGTTGCTCGTGCTTCTCGCGCTCGGCGCGGTCGCCTATTTCACCCGCGCGAGCTGGCAGCCGCCCCTGATGGCGATGCTGGATCGCGGGATCTCGGTCGATACCGCCGACGGCACGAGCGCCGATATCGCCCCGGGCGAGACGGTGACCGCGCCCGCGGCCGGCGCCACGGCCGCCGCCGCGGAAGGGCTCGCGCAACGCATCGGCGAGCTCGAATCCGATCTCGGTGCGATGAAGGCCGCCCTCGCCGATCTCGAAACGCGCACCGGCGAGGCGGCCTCGCAGGACTGGCAGAAGGCCGTGGCGGAGCTCGGCACGCTCGTCGCCGAGCATCACGAGAAGCTCGGCCAGCTCGAACAGGACGTGACCGCGCTCGGCAGCGCCGATCGCGAATCCGCCATCGACGAGCTGCGCAAGCTCGTCGAGCAGCAGACCGCCCGCATCGAGGCGCTCGAGCAGCGCCCGGCGCCTGGCGCGGGAACGGCGGACGGAGCTTCCGCGCCGGCACCCTCGCCCGAGCTCGGCTATGCGGTCGAGGCGCTGCGCGACCAGAACAGCGCGCTGACCGCCGCCCTCGACGAGGCGCGGAACGAGATCGCCGAACTCCGGCCGCTCGCCCAGCGGGTCGAGGCGCTGGAGGCGAGCGCTGCGAAGAATGCCGCCGAGAGCGGCAATGTCGCGCTGCTGCTCGCGGTCGCGCGGCTGTCCTCGGCGCTCAACGGGCCGCGGCCGTTCCTCCCCGAGCTCACCACCCTGAACGAGCTCGCCGCCAAGGACCCGGTCCTCGCCGGGGCGGTGAAGCAGGCGGCGGCGCCGATCGCGCCCCATGCCGAGAACGGCATCGCGACCGTCGGCGATCTGCGCGATTCCTTCCCCGACCTCGCCGATGCGCTCGCGCGGAGCGATACCGGCGACGCGGTCGCCGATGCGGCCGGCGCCGAACCCGAAGGCTGGTTCCGCCGGCTGATGGCCTCGCTCGCCGACCTCGTCACGGTGCGGCCGACCGGCGCCGACGTCGAAGGCGACACGGTGGGCGCCCGTGTCGCCCGCGCCGAGGCCGCGGTGAAGGCCGGCGATCTCGAGACGGCGGCGACGGAGCTGGACGGGCTGCCGACGGCGGCCGGCTGGGTCGCCTCGGCCCGCGCCCGCGCCGCGGTCGCGCCTGCGCTCGACGCGCTCGAGGCGCTCGCGGTCGCGCGGCTCGGCCAGGCGACGCCCGGCACGAACGCGCCCGACGGCGCCTCCGGCGGATAGGACGGGCGCCGGCACGCATGGCCCGCACCATCTTCTTCTTCGTGAAGCTCGCGATCCTCGTCGCCGCGGCGGTGTGGATCGCGAACAACCCCGGCACGGTCGTGTTCGACTGGCAGGGCTGGCATGTCGAGACCAAGCTCGGCGTGCTGCTTGCGGCCGTGCTGATCCTGATGGTGCTGGCGGCGCTGATCTACCGCTTCTGGGGCTTCATCGCGCGCGGCCCCCGCGCCATGGCGCGTGCGCGCGAGGAGAAGCGGCGCCTCAAGGGCTATCGCGCCCTGACGCAGGGCATGGTCGCGGTCGCGGCCGGCGATGCGGAGGAGGCGAAGCGCCAGGCCCGCATCGCGCACGGCATGCTCTCGGCGCCGCCGCTGACCCTGCTGCTGGCGGCCCAGGCGGCCCAGCTCAGCGGCGACGAGACGGCGGCCGCGCGCTACTTCACGGCCATGCTGAAGAACCCGGAAACCGCCTTTCTCGGCATGCGCGGCCTCCTCAACCAGGCGCTGGCGCGCGGCGACCGCACCGAGGCGCTGCGGCTCGCGGGCGAGGCCCATGCGGATCGGCCGGAGGCGGGCTGGGCCGCGAAGGCGCTGCTCGATCTCGAGCTCGAGGAAGGCCGCTGGGCGCCGGCCCGCAAGACCGCCCGCGCCGCGGCGAAGCTGAAGGCGATCACGCCGGAATCGGCGCGCCGCATCGAGGCGGTGACGCTGCTCGCCGAGGCCGAGGCCGAGCGCGAGGCCGTGCGCGCCTTCGGCCTCGCGAAGGAGGCGGCGAAGCTGCTGCCGGATTTCGTGCCGGCGGTCGCGATCGAGGCGAAGGCCGCGTTCCGCGGCGGCCGCCTGCGCGATGCGGAGAAGCTCGTCGAGAAGGCCTGGGCGCGCGGGCTCGCCCATCCGAACCTCGCCGCGATCTATGCGGGCCTCAAGCCGGACGAGGCGCCGGTCGATCGCGCGCGCCGCTTCGAGAAGCTCGCCGCGACCCGGCCGGAGGCGGCGGAGAGCCGGCTCGCCCTCGCCGAGACGGCGCTTGCCGCCGGGCTTTGGGGCCAGGCGCGCCACGAGCTCGATGCGCTGCTCGCCGGCGGCACGCCCGGCTCGGCGCGGCTCTATCGGCTGATGGCGCGGCTCGAGGAGGGCGAGCGCAACGATCTCGCCGCCGCGCGGCGCTGGCTCCTGCAGGCGACCGAGGCGCCGGGCGATCCCGCCTGGATCTGCGCGCGCTGCAATTCGGGCCAGGCGGAATGGAGCGCGCGCTGCCCGGCCTGCGGCGCCTTCGATACGCAGAGCTGGCGCGAGACCGCGCGCACCGCCGCCCCGGCGCTGGCCTCGTCCGAGCCGCCGCGCGCGCTCCCGGCGGCGCCGACCGGCGCGCCGGAAACCGCGCCGGCCGCGCCCGCGGGCACCCCGCCGCCGGTCGCCCCCTCGGTCGACGCGGCGCGGCTCATCACCTGAGGTCCGGAGCGATCGTCGCCGATCGACGCCGCACTCCCGTTCGTTGCAGAAATGGCATCGGTGTTGCTCCCCCTCGGTTTTCATTCCCGCGAAGGCGGGAATCCATCGCTGGCGCGGTCCCGGTTTCGGTCGCCCATGGATGCCCGCCTTCGCGGGCATGACAACCAGGATACGGGGCGCGATCGGCTGAGGCGCTGCACGCCCGTTCCTTGCAGGAATGGCGCCGATATCGCTCCCCCTCCCGTTCTTGCAGAAATGGCGCCGATGTCGCTTCACTCTCGGTCGTCATTCCCGCGAAGGCGGGAATCCATCGCTGGCGCCGTCCCGGTTTCGGTCGCCCATGGATGCCCGCCTTCGCGGGCATGACAACCCGGATATCTCGGGCACGACAGCGGAGCTGCGGAAGCCGCGTGCGCAACGCCCGAAGATGTCCGCCCGGAAACGAAACGGGCGGCCCGTCGCCGGACCGCCCGTTCAGGGATGCGAACCCGAGGCGTCGCGCTCAGGCGCGCTTGCGCACCAGGCGATAGATCAGGAGCAGGATGATCGCGCCCGCCGTCGCGATCAGGATGCTGCGGATATCGATCCCGCCGACCCCGCCGAAGCCCATCTGGTTGCCGATGAAGCCGCCGATCACGGCGCCGACGATGCCGATCAGGATCGTCACGATGATGCCGCCCGGGTCCTTGCCCGGCATGACGAGCTTGGCGATCGCGCCCGCGATCAGCCCCAGGATGATCCAGCTAAGAATGCCCATGTGTTTCCCCTCATGAAGCGGATGACGCCGCCTTCCCGTCGCGACGCCGATTCGCAAGAGAATCGGCGGGCGTCCGCGGCGCCGCTGCCGCCATCTGGCGCGAAGCCGGCGCCGCCGTCAATCGCGGAGGCGGCAGGGTCGCGTGACGTTTCCGCGGCCGGGCGGTTCGGCGGGGCTGGCCGCTTAACCGGCTATTCGCATCTCGGCGGCATAGTCTCCGGGGTGCTTCAGCCCCGGCGGGCCGGCCGGAGCGGCCGGTTCCTGGCGGGTTGACGCCGAGGGGCGGGCTCGATTACGGTCCCGCCGCCTTCGCCGATCGCCCAAGGTCGCCGCAGTAGCTCAGGGGTAGAGCAGCGCATTCGTAATGCGCGGGTCGGGGGTTCAATTCCCTCCTGCGGCACCAGCCCTGGGTTCCACGAAAAGATTCCCGGCGAGCGTTGCCCCCCTATCCCCTTTCCGCCGCATCGCGATGGATGTCGTGCGTCACGATGCCGGCCTCGGTCGCGGGCTTCATGAGGCGGCGGGGGTCGGCGAGGGTGCGGCGCATGTCGGCGAGGCCGGCCGCCCAATGCTCGCGCACCGAGGTCGGGCCGAAGGCGTAGTCCTTCGATTCGATCTCGTGATGCTTGCCCTGATAGATGAGATGGAGGACGTTGACGACCTTCCGCGTCGCTTGTCGCCGCGCGCGCTCGACGGCGGCGCCCGCCTGCCTCGATTTCGGCAGCAGGGCGAGGAGCTCGGCGATGGAGCGGCGCAGCTTCTGCTCCTCGACGACGCGCGTGGTCACGGCGCGGGTGCGGCTCGAATAGAGGATCTCCTTCTGCCGCTCCAGCACGTCGAGCAGGTTGGTCGGCATCTCGCCGCGCGCGCTCCAGAGATCGACCTGGATCGCGAGCGTGTCTCGGCGCGGCTCGGCGCAGAGAAGCTGGCCGAGCGGCGTGTTGGAGACGATGCCGCCGTCCCAGTAGAACTCGCCCTCGATCTCGACCGGCGGAAACCCGGGCGGCAGCGCCCCCGAGGCCATGATGTGCTCGGGCCCGAGCCGTCGCTGGCGATTTTCGAAGAAAACGAAATTGCCGCTCCGCACATTGACCGCGCCCACGCTGAGCCGTAGCGCCCCGTCGTTCAGCCGGTCGAAATCGACGAAGCGCTCGAGCGTCGCCGCGAGCGGCCGCGTGTCGTAATAGCCGGTCGGCCGGCGGCCGTCATTGAGGAGGTCGACCCAGGCCGAGAGCGGCCGCGGCTCGAAGAAGCCGCGCTGCCCCTCGAAGGAGGCGCGCATGGCGGCCGCGACATTGGCGAAGCGCCGCGCCTGCAGCTCGACCGGCACGAATTCCGCCAGCCACTGCCAGTCGACGAGCCGCGGCAGCAGCGCCGGCTCCGAGATCCATTCCCAGAAGCCGCGCAGCTTCGCGACCCGGTCCTTCGGCGCATTGCCGGCGATGAGGGCGAGGTTGATCGCGCCGATCGAGATGCCCGAGAGAGTGTCGGGCTCGATGCCGGCCTCCGCCAGCCCTTCATAGACTCCCGCCTGATAGGCGCCGAGCGCGCCGCCGCCCTGAAGCGCGAGGGCCACGGTCTCGTAATCGCGCGCGAGCTCGGCCGGGCTGCGGCGGGTTTCGGCGTTGCGGTCGGCCCCGTTCCGCGTCGCGCGTGCAACCCGACGCGCGGGCGCCTCGAGCGCCATGGCGCGCTTCGGCGCCGCCTGCATCGGCGTCTTGCGCCTCGCCTTCGATCGTCCGGTCATGCGGGGATCCTCCCTGGCCAAGGTTGCGCGCCGGTCCGCGGCGCCGGCCGCCGCTTGCCGGCCGGTCACTCCATATGCCAGCCGTGGCTGACGACGATCGATTGCCCGGTGAGGGCGGCGGTCGGGAAGGTGGCGAGGAAGAGCGCCGTGGTCGCCACATCCTCGACGGTGGTGAAGATGCCGTCGACCGTCTCGGCCAGCATGACCTTCTTCACCACATCCTCCTCGCTGATGCCGAGGGTCTTCGCCTGCTCGGGGATCTGCTTCTCGACGAGCGGCGTGCGCACGAAGCCGGGGCAGATCACGTTCGCCCGCACCCCATGCTCCGCGCCTTCCTTGGCGACGGTCTTCGCCAGCCCGAGCAGCGCATGCTTCGCCGCCACATAGGGCGCCTTCAGCTTCGAGGCCTCCTTGGAATGGACCGAGCCCATATAGAGGATCGTGCCGCCCTTGCCGGATTTGTACATGCGCTGCAAGGCGGCGCGCGTCGTGAGGAAGGCGCCGTCGAGATGGATCGACACCAGCTTCTTCCAGTCGGCAAAGGGGAACTCGTGCAGCGGCTTCACGATCTGGATGCCGGCGTTCGACACCAGGATATCGAGCCCGCCGAGCGTCTTCGCCGCCTTGTCGATGCCGGCCTCGACCTCAGCCTCGTTCGTCACGTCCATCGCGACGCCGATCGCGCGGCCGCCCTTCGCCGTGAGCTCGGCGGCCGTCGCCTCGGCGCCCGCGATATTGAGGTCCGCGATCGCGATGGCGGCGCCCGCTTCTGCGAAGCGCTCCGCCATGGCCTTGCCGATGCCGCTTGCCGCGCCGGTGATCAGCGCGACCTTGCCGTCGAGACGCATGGGAGTCTCCTTGCGATGGACGAGGCGGGACGAAGAACGAGGCGACGGCGGCCGCAAGGTCGCCGGCGCGAGATCCGATGCGACAAAGATAGGCGCTCGACACGGCCGTTGCAGGACCGAGGGATTACCGTTTCCTGGCGGAAACCGGCGAGGGTTGCCGCGCAAGCCCTTGCTGGCCGGGCGCATTTCCCGGTTTGCGGCCATTCGTCGCGCCCGTGGCCCGGGGCGAAGACCCTGCGGCTTCAGAGCCCGAGCGTTGCCGCCACGCGGTCCGCCACGGTGCGACCGCTCATCGCAGCGCCGCCGCAGGTCATGGCGTAGCCGCCGGCGACGGCTTCGCCCGCGAACCAGATGCGGTCGCCGACCGGCGTCATGAGCGCCGTCCGGGCGCCGTGATGGCCGGGCGCCTCATGGGCATAGGCGCCGCGCATATGCGGATCCCTGCCCCATTGCGTGAAGCGGCCCCGGACGAAGCGCTTGCGCGCGTCGGCGCCGATGAGCTTCGTGAGCTCGCCGAGGCCGAAATCGACCGCCGCCGCCTCTCCCGCCCGGGTCAGGTCCCAGCCGAAGCGCCCGCCGCAGAATCCGACCATCACATCCGCCTCGAACGGCCAGGCGAGGAAGAAGACGGCCTCGCGGCTCCGGGTGAGATAGGTGACCCAGTCGTTCGCCGGGATGTCGAACCGCGTGCCGGGCGCGAAGCCGAGCGCGATCTTGCCGAGCAGCCCCATCGGGAGGTGGCCGATGGCGTCCCGTGTCGCCGGCGGCAGGGACGGGGCGAAGCGGATGGCGTCCGCCTGCAGCACGCCGGTCGAGACGGTGACGATGGCGGCCCTCGCCTCGAGGATGCCGCGCGGCGTCCCGACCTTGACCCCCGGGCCGCTCCAGTCGATGGCGCTGACCGGCGTCTCGAGATCGACCGGCAGGGAGGCGCCGACCTCGGCGACGAGCGCGCCGAAGCCTTCCGCGATCATGTCGTTCGGCTCGGTCGCCTCGCCGGCCCACCAGTCGGCGGTCGAGAAATCCTCGAAATCGGCGGCGAAGCTCATCGGGCCGATCCAGTTCTCGCAGACCTGGCTCCAGCCCGTGCGGGTCTCGATCGCCTCGGCCGCGGGGATGTCGAGGCGGGCGGCGCCGGCGCGGCGAAGCGCCTGGTTCGTCCGCTGCCAGGCCGCGCCATAGCCCTCGAGCTCGGCATCGGTCGCGCGGCGATCGCCCACGAAGACGGTCTCGCCCGCGCCATGGCGCAGCAGGCTGTAGCCCGCCTCGACGGCCAGCGGCCGCCACGGGTTGCGGTCCGCCTGATGCAGGAAGGAGCAGCCATGGTCGAACGGCGTGCCGAAGCTCTCGCTTTCGGTGAAGGCGCGCCCGCCGATGCGGCTCTTCGCTTCGAGCAGCACGAAGCCGATGCCGCGCCGCGCAAGCGCCCGCGCCGCGAAGATACCGGCCGCACCGGCCCCGACGATGACGACATCGGGGGTCCGCGTGGTGCCGAGGGCGAGCTTCGGAAAAGCGAGCCCGGCCCCGAGCCCGGCCCCGAGCCCGGCCAGGAAATCGCGGCGCCGGACCGGCCGGCGCCTCACGGCGCGGCGACCCAGTCCCGGGCGAAGGCTTCGGCGGCGTCGATCTCCTCCGGCTGCATGGCCGGCGCGATCGCCTGGATGGCCTGCAACGCATCCTCGTCGCCCCGGTCGGCCGCGAGGCGGAACCAGCCATAGGCCTTGACGAGATCGCCCGGCGCCCCCTCGGCGCGGGCATAGGCGACACCGAGATTGAACTGCGCCTCCGCGAGGCCCCGCCCGGCGGCGGCGATGAACCACATCAACGCCTCCGCCTCGCTCTTCGGCCGGCCGTCGCCGCGGCTCGCCATGATGCCGAGATGGTTCATGGCGACGGCATTGCCCTTGGCGGCCGCGCGGCGATACCAGCTCGCCGCCATGACCGGGTCCCGGGGCAGCCCCTCCCCGCGGCCAAGGAGGTCGCCGAGTGCCATCTGCGCCTCGACGAGATCCTGCGCGGCCGCCTTCTCGTACCAGCCGCGCGCCGCACCGGCATCGCGAGCGACGCCGTCGCCGCGTTCGTACATCCGGCCGAGATTGAACTGCGCGGCCGGGTTTCCGGCCTCGGCCAGCGGCCGGAAGGCCGCGACGGCGGCGTCGTAGTCGCCGGCCTGCAGCGCCTGGAGCGCCGACATGTAGTCGGCGCGGGCGCCGCCCGTGAGCGCCAGGGCTATCGCCAAGGCTATGAGGAGTCTGAACATTCCGGCGCATCCCCGCGGCGGCCGAGGCGCAGTCTATCGCAGGCGGCGGCGCCGCGGCCAGCAGCACCGGGAGGCTCGCGCAATCGCCGCCCATGATAAAATGCGCGGACGCAGGGATAAAATGCGCGGGGCATGGGGAATAAGCCGCCTGCGCGCGCCGTTGTGGCGATGAGGCAAAGGGTGAGGGCGCGCGCGTGGAAGACGCCATTCGCAGAGAGATGGTGGCGCTTCTCCCCCGGCTCCGGCGCTTCGCCTGCGGCCTGACCGGGTCGCTCGCCGATGCCGACGACCTGGTGCAGAGCGCCTGCGAGCGCGCGCTGTCGCGCATCGGGCAATGGCAGCCCGGCACCCGGCTCGATAGCTGGATGTTCCGGATCGCGCAGAATCTCTGGATCGACCGGATCCGGCAGTCGCGCGGGCGGGAGATCCTGCTGCCCGCCGAGGCGCTCGCCGAGCGGTCGGTCGGCGACGCGGTGCGCGAGCAGGAAGCGCGGCTCGCCATGGCGGCGGTGCGGCGCGAGATCGCGAAGCTGCCGGAAGACCAGCGCGCGGTGCTGATGCTGGTCACGGTCGAGGGCGTCTCCTACAAGGAGGCGTCGGAGATCCTGGAGATTCCGATCGGCACGGTGATGAGCCGGCTCGCCCGCGCGCGGCTGGCCCTGGCACGGGCGATCGAGGGCGGGCCGGCCAATGCCGGCCGCAGGGAGGAAAGCCGGCGATGAGCAATGTCGCGAAGTTCTGGGACGATGCGATGCTGGTGGCCTATGTCGATGGCGAGCTCGATGCCGCGACCGCCCGCCGGCTGGAGAACGCGATCGCCGAGGATGCGGCGGCGCAGGCCTCGATCCGCCTGCTGCGCGAGAGCGCCTCGGCGGCGCGCGGCGCCTTCGTCGAGATCCTCGAAACGCCGGTGCCGGCGGCGCTGGTCGATCGTCTTCGCGGCGGCGCATCGGCCCACCGTTTCCCGGACCCGAAGACGGCGCCTTCGCGGACGGGCGGCGGCCATGCGGTATCGCCGCCCCGTCGTCCGGGCCTGGCACGGCGTCTTCTACCGCTGGCGGCGGGTCTGCTGCTGGTGACGCTCGGCTTCGCCGGCGGGCTGGTGACGGAACGCGGCGAGAATGGCGGGCCGTTCCGGACGGCCTCGGGCCCGACGCCCGGCAATCCCGCTTTCGAGCAGGCGCTGCGCGACGCCCTGGCCGCCGACCGGATCGGGGCGCGTCTCGATTATCGCGACGAGGCGAACGATGCTGCCGGCAGCATCACCCTCACCGGATCCTTCACCGCCGGCTTCGGCGCGAGCTGCCGCGAGTTCCGCCATGAGCGCGCGCGCATGGGCACGGCCTCGGTCGAGGATGGGATCGCCTGCCGCCGCGGCGACGGCGGCTGGGAGATCATCACGCTCGAGGCCGCCCGCGGCTGAGACGATGAACCGGGAACGCCCTCCGATCGGACGTCGCGCGGCCCTGCGATATCGCCTCGCCGGGACGCTGCTCCTCGCGGTCGCGGTCGGCGCCCTGCCGGTGCGGCTCCCGATCGACGGCCGTGATTTCCAGGGAAGCGCGCTCGCCGATGGCGAGGGCGGCGGCGAAGGCGGCGGGGGCGATGGCGGCGGGGATGGTGGCGGTGGCGGTGGCGAAGGGGGTGACAGTGGCAGCGGCGAAGGCGGCGAGGGGAGCGACGGCGGCGACGATGGCGGTGAGGGCGGCGATGATAGCGGCGAGAGCGGGGAAGGCGGTGAGAGCGGCGAAGGCGGCGAGGATGGCGCCGACAACAGCGACGACGATGACAATAGCGATGATGCCGACCGCGATGCCGGATCGCGCCGTGCCGTCGCCAACGAGTTGGTCGCGATCGGGCCGGATCGCGATCTCGTCGCCGCGGTCGCCCCGCTCGGCATCAGCGTGGTTTCCATCGAGCCCTTCGCATCGCTCGAGCTCTCGGTCGCCCGGCTGCGTCTGCCGGCGGGAATGTCGCTGGCGCGGGGTCGTGCGCTTCTGGAGGCGCGGGTGCCGGGAATCGAGCTCGATGTGAACGCGCTCTATGCGCCCATGGCGAGCCTCAGCCTGCCGGGTCCGGACTATGCGCGGCGCATGATCGGCTGGCCGGACCGCCCGGACAATTGCGGCGCCGGTCTCCGCATCGGCATGATCGACACGCCGGTCGATGCGGCGAGCCCGGCCCTGGCGCATGCCGAGATCGAGCGGCGCAGCTTCGTGGGCCCCGACGAAAAACCCGCCCCGCCCGCGCACGGCACCACGATCGCCGGTATCCTCGTGGGCGCCCCCGCGGCGGAAGGCGGCGGCCTGATGCCCGCCGCGGCGCTCTTCGCGGCCGACGTCTTCTCGACCGATGCGAAGGGAGAGCCGCAGGCGACGGCGGTGAGCTTCGTCGGCGCGCTCGACTGGCTGGTGGGCGAGGGCGTGAGCGCCGTCAATATCAGCCTCGCCGGCGACGACAACGATCTCGTGGCGCTTGCCGTGGAGAAAGCGGCGGCGAAGGGCGTGGCGCTCGTCGCCTCGGCCGGCAATGGCGGGCGCGAGGCGGCCCCGGCCTACCCGGCGGCCCTCGACGCGGTCATCGCCGTCACCGCGGTCGATGCGGACGCGCGGCGCTATCCCGAGGCCAATCTCGGCGACTACATCGATCTCGCGGCGCCCGGCGTGCGCATTCCGGCGGGCGGCGCGCCCGACGGCTATGCGACCGGAACCTCCTTCGCGGCGCCCTTCGTGACGGCGGTGGCGGCGGCGCTGGCGGCGAACCTGCCGGCCGACCCGGAAGCGCTCGACGAGGCGCTCGCCGCCCATAGCCGCGACCTCGGCGCGCCCGGCCGCGATCCGGAATTCGGCTGGGGTCTCGTCCAGGCGCCCAAGGTCTGCGGCGAGTAGCCGTCCGGCGCGCCGCTACTCGGCCGGATGCTGCGCCGCCGCCGCATGGCCCGCCGTCTCGTCCTGCACGATGACCGGCGCTGCGCGCGGCGCCAGCAGCATGTAGGCGACCGGCACGACGAAGAGCGTCAGCAGCGTGCCGAAGCTCATGCCGCCGACGATGACCCAGCCGATCTGCTGCCGGCTCTCGGCGCCCGCGCCCGTCGCCAGCGCCAGCGGCACCGCGCCCAGCACCATGGCGCCCGTCGTCATCAGGATCGGCCGGAGGCGGAGCGTCGCGGATTCGATCACCGCGGCCGCCTTCTCCCGGCCCTGCTCGCGGAGCTGGTTCGCGAACTCCACGATCAGGATGCCGTGCTTGGTGATGAGCCCGACCAGCGTCACCATGCCGATCTGGCTGTAGATGTTCATCGTGCCGCCGGTGAAATGGAGCGCGATCAGCGCGCCGGTCATGGCGGTCGGCACCGTCAGCATGATGATGAAGGGATCGACGAAGCTCTCGAACTGCGCCGCCAGCACGAGATAGATGAAGACCAGCGCCAGCAGGAACACGACATAGAGGCTGGCCGAGGATTCGTTGAACTCGCGGGACTGGCCGGCATAGTCGATCTGCACCGGGTCGGTCGCCACCTGGCGCACGGTGTCGCGCAGGAAGCCCAGCGCCTCGCCGAGGCTGTAGCCGGGCGCGATGCTGGCGCTGATGGTGACGGCGCGCAGCTTGTTGAAGTGGTTGAGCTCGCGCGGCGCGACCGTCTCCCGCACCGTGACCAGGTTGGCGAGCTCGACCATCTCGCCCGAATCGCCGCGCACGAAGATCGAGACGATGTCGGACGGGTTGCTCCGCGTCGAGGGCTCCATGCGCAGGATGACGTCGTATTCCTCGCCCTCGAGCTTGAAGCGCGTCACCTGCCGGCTGCCGAGGAAGGTTTCGAGCGTGCGGCCGATCACGTCGACCGGGATGCCGAGATCGGCCGCCTTGTCGCGGTTCACGTCGACGCGGATCTCGGGCTTGTTGAGCTTGAGGTCGGTGTCGATATTGATCAGCCCCGGGTTCTTCGCGGTCTCCGCGAGGATGCGGTTCACCAGCACCTGCAGATCCTCGTAGGTGCCGGTGGTCTGGATGACGAACTGGACCGCGGTCTGGTTGAACTCCTGGCCGAGCGGCGGGAACATCAGCGGGAAGGCGAGCAGCCCCGGATTGGCGAACATCTGGCCGCCCAGCTCCTGCACGATCTCGAAGGCCGAACGCTCGCGTTCCGACCAGTCGTGGAAGCTCATGAAGGCGATGCCCTGGTTCACCACCGGGAAGCCGGTCACGGTGAAGTAGCTCTCCTTCTCCGGCACCTGCTCCCATTGCTGCTCGATCATCCGGACGTAGCTGTCGGTGTCCTTGGCGGTGGCACCCTCGGGCCCGATCATGATGGCGAGGATGGAGCCGCGATCCTCGTAGGGCGCGAGCTCGGACGGCAGCAGGCGGAACACGAAGATGCCGACGCCGGCGACCACCAGGAAGATCGCGATCATCAGCACGCGGAGCCGGAGCACGCGGCCGAGCAGGCGCCGGTACCCGTCGTTGGTCCAGACGAGGCCGTTCTCGATCATCCGGTAGACGCGGCCATGGCGCTCGCTGTGCTTCAGCAGCCGCGAGCACATCATCGGCGACAGGGTGAGGGCGACGAAGCCCGAGATCAGCACCGCGCCGGCGAGGGTAAGGGCGAACTCGGTGAAAAGCCGGCCGGTGCGGCCGGTCGAGAAGGCGAGCGGCGCGAAGACGGCGGCGAGCGTGATGGTCATGGCCACCACCGCGAAGCCGATCTCCCGCATGCCGAGGAAGGCCGCCTGGATCGGCTTCATGCCGTTCTCGATATGGCGATAGATGTTCTCCAGCACCACGATCGCGTCGTCCACCACGAGCCCGATCGCCAGCACGAAGGCGAGCAGCGTCAGCGTGTTGATGGAGAAGCCGAACAGCAGCATCAGCGCGAAGGCGCCGATGAGCGAGACCGGGATGGTCACGACCGGCACGGCGGTCGCGCGGAAGGACCGCAGGAAGAAGAAGATCACCGCCATGACGAGCAGCACCGCCTCGCCGATGGTGTGATAGACCGCCTCGATCGAGCGATCGATGAAGATCGCCGAATCATAGGCGATCGACAGGCTCATGCCGGGCGGAAGCTGCTCCTCGATCTCGGGGATCGCGTCGCGCACGGCCTCGGACACCGCGAGGGGGTTCGCGACCGATTGCTTCACCACGCCGAGCGCCACGGCGCTCTTGCCGTTGTAGCGGGCGATGACGCGGTCGTCCGCCGCCGCCACCTCGATCCGCGCCACATCGGCGAGCCGGACCAGATAGCCGCTCGCCTCCTTGAGCACGATGGCGCCGAACTCCTCGGGCGTGCGCAGGTCGGTCTGCGAGACGACGGTGAATTCGCGCCGGTCGCTCTCGATGCGGCCCGCGGGGATCTCGGCGTTCTGCGCGACGAGCGCGGCCTCCACGTCCTGGGTGGTCAGGCGATAGGCGGCGAGCTTGTCGCCATTGAGCCAGATCCGCATCGAATAGCGCCGCTCGCCATAGATCGGCACGTCGGCGACGCCGGGGAGCGTCTGCAGCCGGTCCTGCACCACCCGGTCGGCGAAATCGGTGATCTCGAGGTCGGAATGGCGGTCGGAGGAGAAGGCGAGATAAAGGATCGGCTCGGCGTCGGCCTCGACCTTGGAGACCACCGGCTCGTCGATGTCGTCCGGCAGGTTGCCGCGCACGCGCGCCACGCGGTCGCGCACGTCGTTGGCCGCGGCATCGACGTCGCGGTCGATGCGGAACCTGACCGTGATCTGGCTTTCCTCGGACCGGCTGATCGAGGTGGTGTATTCGACGCCCTCGATGCCGGCGAGCGAGTTCTCGATGATCTTGGTGACCTGGCTCTCGACGATCTCGGCCGAGGCGCCGCGATAGGTCGTGGCGACCGTCACCACCGGCTCGTCGATGTTCGGATATTCGCGGATCGTGAGGCGCTGCCAGGAAACCAGGCCGATCAGCACGACCACGACCGAGAGCACCGTCGCGAAGACCGGCCGCTGGATGCAGATCTCGGAAATCTTCATGGCGCCCGGCCTCTACGGCTTCAGGTTCCGGCCGGCGGCTGCGGCGCCACCGCCGCGCCATCCATCAGCTTGAGCTGGCCTGCCGTCACGACCGTGTCGCCGGCGGCGAGGCCCTTGGTCACCTCGACGCGGCCGGCGTCGCGGATGCCGAGCTCGACCGGCGTCTGCACCGCCTTGCCGTCCACCACCTTGAACACGAACTTGCCGGTGCCGATCGGCACGATCGCCTGCTCCGGCACCAGGATCGCCTGCTCGCGCGCGTCATAGATGAGCTCGATGCTGACGAAGAGGCCGGGGCGGAGCCGGTCGTCGACGTTCGGGATCGTCGCGCGCAGGAGGATGCTGCGGCCTTCGCGGTCGATCAGCGGGTCGATCGCGTAGATCTTGCCCTCGAACGTCTCGCCGGGAAGCGCATCGACGTTGATGGCGAGCGTCTGGCCGACCTTGGCGATCGAGAAATAGGTTTCCGGAATCCGGAAATCGACCTTGAGCGGATGCACCTGCTCCAGATTGATGATCGGCGCGCCGGCATCGAGATAATCGCCGACGCTGACCTGCCTGAGGCCGAGGATGCCGTCGAAGGGTGCGGCGATCTCCGTCTTGGCGAGCTGCGCCTGGGCGAGCGCGATCTCGGCGACGTTGGCCTTGAGTGCCGCTTCCGCCTGCTGCACCGCCTGCACCGAGGCGACGTCGCGCTGCTGCATCTGCTGGAAGCGCTCCACATTGGCCTTGCTGAGCTCGAGGCTCGCGGTCGCCCTCGCGAGCTCGGCGCGATAGACGCTCTGGTCGAGCCGCGCGATCGGGGTGCCCTTGGTGACCGGCTTGCCTTCCTCGACCAGGAACGCGTCGAGCCGGCCTGCGATCTCGGGCGAGAGGATCACGGATTCGTAGGAGAGCAGGCTGCCGATCGCCGGCACCTTGAGCTCGACGCGGTTGATTTCGACCTGGACGGCCTCGACCGGCGTAGCGAAGCCGCCGGCCGGCATGCCTTCGGGGGCCGCCGCCTCGCCGCCGGGCGCCTGCTTCTGATACCACCAGTAGCCGCCGGCCAGGGCCGCAGCGACGATCAGCACAGCGCCGATCACCACGGTCTTGCGCATGGGAACGGTCCTCGGAACTTGTCGGAAAGCGGCCCGATCCTTCACGGGGTAAGGGGAACGGGCCCGGAACCCGGGAAGGAGATAGTCAATTGCTGCGGAAATCGCAAGCGCCGGGCGTCGGGACGCGGCGCAATGCGGCCCGGACGGGCGGGACTCCTCCAAGGAGGACCCTTAGAAGGAGGACATGGGCTCCTTCAGGAATTCCACCTCGGCCGGGGTCGATTCGCGACCGAGGATGGCGTTGCGATGCGGGAACCGGCCGAAGCGCCGGACGATCTCCGCATGTCGCAGGCAATAGCGGAAATGCTCCTCGACGCGGGCCCGCGCCTCGCCCTCATGCGCCTCGACCCAGTCGCGGAACAGGCGGAGCGAGCGCTCCTGGTCGGCCGGGCTCTCGCTATGCTCGTACGGCAGATAGAAGAAATAGCGGTGATCGAGCGGGATGCGGTCGGGGAAGCCGCGGGCGATCGCGCGGCCCGCGACCGCCCGGGCCGTCGCGTCATAGGCGAAGGCGCGGGGCTTGCCCCGGAAGATGTGGCGCGGGAACTGATCCAGCAGCAGCACGAGGGCGAGCGCCGGTCGCGGCTCGGCTTCCCAGCCGGCGAGCGCGCCTTCCTTCGCCGGCTCGAGCCAGCCGGCGAAGCGCTCGGCGATCTCGCGATCGACCGGGTCGCTGCGCTCGAACCAGTGCGGGCGCACCCGCTCGGACAGCCAGAAATCGAGGATTGCCGAAGGGTGCATCGCCGCCTCAGCCGCCCCGGCGCACGGCGTCGAGATGCCGGCCGAAATCGGTGGCCCCCATCAGGCGCTGGCAGCGCTCGAAGCGGTTGATCGCATAGGCCCAGAAATCGTCGACCGGATTCTCGTTCATCACCTGGATGCAGCCCCAGAGCGTCCAGAGCAGATCGCAGAGCGCCTTGTACATGACCATGCGTCCCGTTTCGAAGGCCGGCGCCCTGCCTTCGAAATAAGCCTCCATCTGCGCCGCATCCTGCTCGGGGCCGTAGCCGGCTTCGACCGAGAGATCGCCCAGATCCCACATGGGATCGTTGTTGCCGGCATATTCCCAGTCGAGAATCCACATGCGCGTACCGGTATCGAGAAAGTTCTCGCAGAGCGGGTCGCAGTGGCAGGGCGCCAGCGGCAGCTCGCGCCGCCCGAGCGCTTCGCGCGCCGCCTCCGCCTCGCGCTGGACCGCGGCGTAGCCATCGGGGATGCGGGCGCCCCTGCCGTTCAGCAGCCCGAGATAGCTGTCGATCATCTGGAAGAGCTCGAAGCGCGTAGCGAAGCTGCGCCCGCATTCATGCATTTGCCGGAAGGCGCGCGCCGCGCGGGCGACGGAGCCGAGGTCGCGGAAGCGCTCGCCATTCATGGTGACGGCGCCCTCGATGAACCGCGTCACCTGCAGCCCGCTCTCCGCGTCGAAATAGACAAGCGGCGCGCTCACCCCCGCCTCCGCGGCGATCTTCGCGTTCTGCGCCTCGGCCTTGCGGTCGATATAGGCGGCGGTGCCTTCGCCCGGGATGCGCAGCACGACGGCGCCGCCTTCCGGCAGGCTCAGCTTGTAGTTCCGGTTGGTCAGGCCGGCGAGCCGCTCGACGGCGATCTCCTCCGGGCGGTAGCGGGCGAGCGCCGGCACGCGGGGCAGATAGTCGAAGACTTCCTGCATGGGATCAGCCCTTCAGCCGCTCGTTCTTCGGGTCATAGAGCGGTGCCGCATGGCGGCGCGCGGGATAGCGCTCGCCATAGGCCTCGACGCTGTAGCCGTCCTCGGCGATGTCCTCGTTTGCGAGATAGCCATAGAGGATCGACTTGCCGACCGTATGGCCGAAATTGGCGCTGGTCGCGACGGCGACGGGCCGCCCGTCCTTGAGGATACATTCGCCGCCCACCACGGCGAGATCGAGCGCCGGCGGCACCTCGATGGTGAAGCTGCATAGCCGTCGCTTCACCCCCTCGGTCTTGGCCCGGAGCAGCGCCGCGCGGCCGATGAAATCCGGCTTCTGCAAGGCGACCCGGAATCCGAGGCCCGCCTCGTAGGGGTTGTAGTCGGGCGTGATGTCGGCGCTCCAGTAGAGATAGCCCTTCTCCATGCGGAGCGTGTCGATCGCGCGATAGCCGACATCGGCGATGCCGAAGGGCGCGCCGGCGGCCGCGAGCGTCTCGTAGACATGCGCCGCATAGTCGGTCGGGATATGGAGCTCCCAGCCGAGCTCGCCGACATAGCCGATGCGGATCGCCAGCACCGGCGCCGCGCCGATGGTGATGCGCCGGGCCGTGGCGAAGGGGAAGGCGGCGTTCGACACGTTCTCCTCCGCGACCCGCTGCAGCACCTCGCGCGCGCGCGGGCCGCAGAGATTGAGCACGGCGCGGGCCGAGGTCATGTCGGTGAAGACGACCGAGCCGTCGCGCGGCAGATGCGCCTCGATCCAGTGGAAATCATGCGTCGCGAAGGCGCTGCCGGTGACCACATAGAAGCGATCCTCGGCGATCCGCGTGATGGTGAGGTCGGTCTCGATGCCGCCGGCCTCGTTGCACATCTGGGTGTAGATCACGCTGCCGACCGGCTTTGCCATCTCGGCCGCGGCGAGGCGCTGCAGCGCGGCCTGCGTGCCCGGCCCCGCGATCTCGGCCTTGCTGAAGGAGGTCTGGTCGATGAGCGCCACCCGCTCGCGAACCGCGCGATGCTCCTCGCCCACCGCCGCGAACCAGTTGGGGCGGCGGAAGGAGGGACGATCCACCGGCTCGGTACCGGCGGGGGCGAACCAGTTCGGCCGCTCCCAGCCGCCGCGCGAGCCCATCACGGCGCGCCTGGCAATGAGGATCGGGTGGAAGGGGCTGCGGCGGATGCCGCGCGCGGCATGATGCTCCTGCTTCGGCCAGCCCATGCCGTAATATTTGCCGTAGAGCTCGATCGCGCGCGGATAGAGGAAGGCCTTCGCGGCGTGGTGATAGCCGAAACGCCGGATGTCGAGCGGCCAGATATCGAGGCTCGGCTTCCCCTCGGTGATCCATTCCGCCATCATCTCGCCGGCACCGCCGCCGCCCGCGATGCCGTAGGTGAAGCCCGCCGCGACGAAGACATTGTCGAGTTCCGGGGCCTTCCCCATCACATATTCGCCGTCGGCCGAATGCGGGATCGGGCCGTTCACGAGCTGCCTCACCCCTACCTTCTCGACGATGGGCGTGCGCTTGAAGGCGGCCTCCGCCAGCCCCTGGAAACGGTCGAAATTGCTTTCGAGGAGCTGCTGGCCAAAATCGCGCGGGATGCCGTCCTCGCCGAAGGCCGGCGTGCCTTCCTCCCAGCCGCCGATGACGATGCCGCGCATCTCGGGCTTGTAGTAGATGCGCAGATCCGGATCGCGGAAGGTCGGCATGTTCCGGGGCAGGTCGGGAATCGGGTCGGTGACGAGATATTGATGCTCGACCGCGATCGCCGGCACCCGCAGGCCGAGCGCAAGGCCGAGCTCGCGGCTCCACATGCCCGCCGCCAGCACCGCCGTCTCGCAGTCGATCGGGCCCTGGTCGGTCAGGATGCGCCGGAGGCGGCGGCCGTCGCGCTCGAAGCCGGTGACGGTGACGCCCTGACGGATGCGCGCGCCCTTCATCCGGGCGCCTCTGGCGAGCGCCTGGGTCAGGCTCGCCGGATCGACATAGCCGTCCGACGGCAGATAGGCCGCGAGCTCGACGTCGCCCACCTCGAGGATCGGGCAGAGCGCGCGCGCCTCCCTCGCCGAGACGAGCTGCATCTCGAGGCCGAAGCTCTTGGCCATGGTCGCGGCGCGCTTCAGCTCGAAGACCCGCTCCTTCGAGGAAGCGAGCCGCAGGCTCCCCACCTTCTTCCAGTCGGTCGCCTGGCCGGTCTCCGCCTCGAGCCGGTCATAGAGCGCGACGCTCCGCTGCAGCATGCGGGTGAGATTGCGCGAGGAGCGGAGCTGCCCGACCAGCCCCGCCGCATGCCAGGTCGCGCCGTGGGTAAGACCGCTTTTCTCGACGAGCACCACATCCGTCTTCCCCATGCGCGTCAGGTGATAGGCGATGGCGCAGCCGATCACCCCGCCGCCGATGATGACGATCTCCGCGTGGTCCGTCTGGCTCATGGGTCGGGCTGAAGGCTGGTTCGAGGAAAAGGCGGCAGTACTTCTTCCGGCCCCGCCGCGTCGCTTGTCATGCGCCTTACGCCAGCCCGTTCTCGGCCAGGACTTTCCGCACGGCCGGGCGCTTGCGGAGCGCGTCGGCGAGGCGCTTCACCTTGGGGAAGCGCTTATAGAGCTCGGGCACGGGATCCTGCCAGCAGGAGAGCATCAGGAGGTAATAGTCGGCGGCGCTCGGCTGCCCGCCGAGGAGGAAAGGGCCGCGTTTCGCCAGATGCCTGTCGATATGGCGGTAGATCGCGTCGAGCTCTTCCTTCGCCTTCGCCTGCACGCCGGCGGTGCCGGTCGCCTCGCCGGTGATGCGGTCGGGATAGTAGTAGCGCAGATAGGCCGGCTGCAGCGTGTTGCTCAGATAGAGCATCCACTGGTTGAAGGCGCCGCGCGCCGGATCGTTCGGCTTCGGGGCGAGCTTCGCCTTGGGATGGCGATCGGCGAGATACATGCAGATGCCGGCCGATTCGAGGAGGATCTTGCGGCCGTCGGCCAGCGCGGGCAGGCGGCCATGCGGATTGATCTTCAGATATTTCGCGCTCTTGTGCTCGTTCTTCGCCATGTCGATGCGCTTGAAGGCGGCCTTGCCGCCGATCTCCGCCAGCACCAGATGCGGCGCGACCGACGCGCTGCCGGCGCTCCAATAGAGCGTATACATTCCGGATTTCCTCCCCTCGTGCGGGATGTGGCGTCCGCCCGTCCCGTCGCCTGTTTCCTGCTCGCCCGCAGCCTTCGCCATCCCGGTCGCGGTCCGGCCGAAGGGTGCTCCTTCCGCGGTCCGTTCGACAAGCCGGTTTCGGCGCAAATCCCGGTCCTCGCACCTGCCGTCCTGTGCCGCGTCGTCTATGTCGCCCTCGTCGGCTTCGCGCCGCGGCGCAGCAGGATCTGCGCGCTGAACAGCAGGAGGAGCGAGACCAGCAGCACCACCGTGCCGATCGCGTTGATCTCGGGCGTGACGCCGCGGCGGATCGAGGCGAAGACATAGATCGGCAGCGTGGTCTTGGAGCCGGCGACGAAGAAGGCGATGACGAAATCGTCGAAGCTGAAGGTGAAGCTGAGGAGGAACCCTGCGACCACCGCCGGCAGGATGAGCGGCAGGGTCACCTGGCGGAAGGTGCCCCAGGGCGTCGCGTAGAGGTCGGTCGCGGCCTCGACCAGGCTGCGGTCCATGCCGGCGATGCGCGCCCGCACCAGCACGATGACGAGGGCGAGCGAGAAGAGGGTATGGGCGGCGATGATCGAGCCGTAGCCGAGGGCGAGCTGCGGCACGGCTCCGGGGTCGTCCGCCGGCCAGATCGCGAGGAGCAGGTCGTTCACGATGTCGAAGGCGGTCACCAGGGCGATGAGGGTCGCGATGCCGATGACGATGCCCGGCACCATGATCGCCACATAGGTGAGGCCGTCGAAGACCGCACGGAGCCAGCCCGTCACCCGCTGCAAGGCCAGCGCCGCCATGGTGCCGAAGAGGGTGGCGAGGGTCGCCGAGGCGGCGGCGACGATGAGGCTGTGGGTGACCGCCTCCAGCACGAAGCGGTTGCCGGCCACCTTGCCGTACCAGGCGATCGAGAAGCCGCGGAAATCGCTGGCGCTGAGCCCGCTGTTGAAGCTGAACAGCACGATCAGCGCGATCGGCGCGTAGAGGAAGAGATAGATGGCGATCGCGTAGGCGCGCATTCCCCGCGGCCCCTAGAGCAGCGACACGTCGCGCCCGCCATAGCGGCGGGTGAGGCGCAGATAGAGGGTGACGGTCGCCAGCATCAGGATGACGAGGCTCATCGCGACGGCGGAGCCATAGGGCCAGTTGCGCGACTGCAGGAAGAGATCGACCAGCGCGTTGCCGATGAAGAACACCTTGCCGCCGCCGAGAAGCTGCGGGATCAGATATTCGCCCATCAGCAGGATGAAGACGAGCATGCAGCCGGTGATGACGCCGGGCGCGGAGAGCGGCAGGGTCACCTGGCGGAAGCTGCGCCAGGGGGTCGAGCCGAGGTCGGCGGCCGCCTCGAGCAGCCGCTTGTCGAGCCGCTCCAGGCTCACGAAGATCGGGAACACCATCAGCGGCAGATAGCCGTAGACGATGCCGATCAGCACGGAGAGCGGCGTGTTGATGAGACGGATCTCGCCGAAGCCGATCCATTCGAAGAGCGCCGGCAGGCCCCGCCCGCCGAGAATGAACATCCAGGCATAGGTGCGGATGAGGAAGCTCGTCCAGAACGGCACGATGACGAGGATCAGCAGCAGCAGCCGGTAGCGCGGGCTCGTCCTGACCGCGAGGAAATAGGCGAGCGGATAGGCGGCGAGCAGGCAGACCAGGGTGCCGATCGGCGCGAGGACGAGGGTGTTGCGGAAGGCGGTCCAGCGCGCCGGCAGGTTCAGATAGTTGGCGAGGCTCAGGGCCGGCGCATAGCCGCCTGCCGGCGCGCGCTCGCCGAGGCTGAACACCACCACCACGGCGAGCGGCATCACCAGCAAGGCCAGGAACCAGAGGCCGGCCGGTGCCAGCAGCAGGGCGGTCCACCGCCGCCGGCGCTTGGCGGAATCGTCGCTCGTCGCAGCTTTGGCCATGAGTTCGGAACGGAAAAGGCGACGCCCCTCACCCCGACCCTCTCCCCGCGAGCAGGGAGAGGGAGGCGAGCGTCAGCGAGCGGGCGAGGGGCGCCGATACATGCCGGTTGGGGTCTGGCGCCGATCAGGCCGACTTGAACCGCGCCATGATCTCGGCGCGGTTCGGATCGGTCAGCGTCGCCGCCGCACCGAATTCGAGCGGGGCCAGAAGCTCCGCCGCCGGATACATGATCGGATCCTCGGCCAGCTCCTTCGGCAGGAGCGCCGTGGTGCGGCTGTCCGCCGTCGGATAGCCGTGCGCCAGCACCTCCTTGGCGTTGACCGCGGGATCGAGCAGGAAGTCGATCAGCGCATAGGCGGCCTCGAGATGCGGCGCCTCCTTCGGGATGGCGTAGAAGTCGGACCAGATCTCGCCGCCTTCCTTCGCCACCACATAGACGATCTCGGGCAGGTCGCGATGCATCTGCTTCGCGTCGCCGGTCCAGCAGACCGTCATCCAGGCGTCGCCGCTCCGCATCGAGGGCTGGTAGTCGGAGTTGATGGCGAAGAGGTGCGGCTTCGCCGCGAGCAGCAGCTTCTCCGCCTCGGCCAGCTCCGCGGTGTCGATCGAGTTGAAGGAATAGCCGTAATATTTGAGCGCATTGCCGATGGTGGTGAGCTGATAGTCATGCACCATCGTGCGGCCGGTATATTTGTCCATCGACAGGTCCCAGAACTGCTTCCAGCTCGTCATGGGCTCCGTCACCTTGGCCGTGTTCACGGCGTAGCCGGTGGTGCCCCAGTCCTTGGACACGGCATAGGTCACACCGTCGATCGAGCCCGCCTCGACGAAGCGCGTCTCGTAGGCCGCCGCGTCGTAGTTCGGCAGCTTCGAAAGGTCGAGCGGCTGGATGAGGTCGAGGTCCTTGTAGGTCGAGATCGTGTAGTTGGTCGGCACGAACACGTCCCAGCCGGTGCCGCCGGCCTGCAGCTTCGCCAGCATCTCCTCGTTCGAGCCGAATACCGCGACCTCGACCGCAGCACCGGTCTTCGCCGTGAAGGCCTCGAAATTGGCCGGGTCGTGATAGTTCGGCCAGGTGGTGAGCGACACGCGGTCGCCGATCTCGGCGGCAGAGGCCGCGCGCGGCCATACCAGCTCCGGCATGGCGCTCGCGAGCACGGCGGTCGCGGTGCCGAGGCCGGTCACGCCGAGGAAATGCCGGCGCGAGATCGAGCCCTTCTGATAACGCCTCAGTTGCTGAATGAATTGCTTGCGGTCCATCGGACGTCCTCCCTGATGCTTATGCGCAAATCCTTCGACGGGTTGGTTCATTTCCTGCCGGTGCGTCGTCGGCCGGCAGGCCTGGTTCCATTCTCCTGCTAGCCGTCCGCGAGGGCCAGCGCGCGCTCGCGGCGCCAGCCGAGCGCGATCTCGGTGCCCGCCGCGAAGCCGGCGGCGCCCGCAGCCGATCCTTTCGGCGCGCGGACCAGGATCTCGCCCAGCTCCGGCACGGCCACCGAGAACTCGGTCTGGTCGCCGAGATAGATGCGATTCCTGACCCGGCCGCGGAACCGGTAGTCGGCGAGGGCCTGGCCGGACTCCGCCGGATCCCAGAGCGCCACGATCTCCGGCCGCACGGCGATCACGCCGGCGCTGCCGACGGCGAGCTTCCGGCCGCGCGGCGAATAGGGGGCGGCGATCTCGAGCCCCTGCGCCGTGCGGATCGTGGCGCCGTCGGCGTCGGCGGCCGCGACCGCGCCCGCGAAGAAGTTGGACTCGCCGACGAAATCGGCGACATAGCGGTTGACCGGCGCGTCATAGAGCTCGCTCGGGCTGCCGAACTGCTCGATGCGCCCGTCGCGCATGATGCCGATGGTGTCGCTCATCGAGAGCGCCTCCTCCTGGTCGTGCGTGACCAGGACGAAGGTGATGCCGACCTCGCGCTGCAGGTTCTGCAGCTCCATCTGCATGTCGCGCCGGAGCTTGCGGTCGAGCGCGGCGAGCGGCTCGTCGAGGAGCAGCACGGTCGGCCGGTTGATGAGGGCGCGCGCGAGCGCCACGCGCTGCTGCTGCCCGCCGGAAAGCTCCCAGGCGCGGCGGCTGCCCATGCCGGGAAGCCGCACGAGCTCGAGCGCCTCGCCCACGCGCCTGCCGATCTCGGCGGCGCTCGGCCGCGGCCGGAGCTGTTTCAGCCCGAAGGCGATGTTCGCGAAGACGTCGAGATGCGGGAAGAGGGCATAATGCTGGAACACCATGTTGACGGGCCGGCGATAGGCCGGCACCCCCACCATGGGCACGCCCGCGATCTCCACCTCGCCTTCGCTCGGCTGCTCGAAGCCGGCGATCAGGCGAAGCGAGGTCGTCTTGCCGCAGCCGGAAGGGCCGAGGAAGGAGTGGAAGGAGCCGCGGGGGATCTCGAAGGAGACGTCATCGACGGCGGCGACCGCACCGAAGCGCTTCGAGACGCCGCGAAAGCGTACGTCGATGCCCGCAGCCTCGGCGCGCGGTTCCGGTGCCTGTTGCGTCATGGCAGCGGCCAAAGAGCGCTCTCCCCGATGGATCGGCCCCGACGGATCGGCGATGTCGAAGCCTATCCCCTTGTTTTTCCGTCAGGTTGCGTGATCCGACCGGCCCTGTATATACCTCCAAAGGGGTAGCCGCGCCAAATTCCCGGGGTTGGAGGGATAGGCGGCGGTTGCCCCTTCCGGCGAAATCCGGCGGGAAATCGGCATGGACGGTGGCTGGCATGCGGCTTTCGCCGAGGCGCTCGCGGCGCTCGAGACGCCGCGCTTCGCGCCGACGCTGGTGCGCGCGCTCGACCGTGTCGCGGTCTTCGATTTCTGCGTCGCCTTCGCCTATCGCGGCGAGGCGCGGCCGCTCTGCCTCTTCGAGAATTTCGGGCCGGCGCGCCGCGACATCTTCGTCGGCCTCTATCAGGCCGGGCCCTATCTGCTCGATCCCTTCTATCATGCGAGCCGCGGCGGGGTGGCGCCAGGCCTGCACCGCATGCGTTCGCTCGCCCCGGATCGCTTCTATCAGAGCGAGTACTACCGCTCCTACTACCGGCAGACCGGGCTTGCGGAGGAGATCGGCTTCTTCCTCTGGCCAGGCGCCCCGTTCTCGATCGTGATCTCGCTGATGCGGGACGGGCATCGCAGCGCCTTCGCCGCCGCCGAGATCCGCCGGCTGCAGGCGGTGGCCCCGGTGGTGCTGGCGGCCGGCGCGCGCCACTGGCAAGGCCTCGCGCAGGAGCCGCGCCCGGCGGAGCCTGCGCCGGCGCTGCCCTCGGGCATGGATCTCGCGGCGCTCTTCGACGGGGTGGGGGATCGGCGCCTCACGCGCCGGGAATGCGAGGTGGCGGCGCTGGTGCTGCGCGGCCATTCCTCCGAGGCGATCGCGCGACAGCTCCGGATCGCGGCCGGCACCGTCAAGATCCACCGCAAGAACCTCTACGCGAAGCTCGGTATCGCGAGCCAGGCGGCCCTCTTCTCGCTCTTCCTCTCGGCCATACCGGGGCGGGGCTGAGGCCTCCGGACCAAAGAAAACGCCCGGGAGCGGGGCTCCCGGGCGTCGGTTCTCGAGGCTGTCGCCGTCGGCTAGTTGCGGTTGCCGAACAGGCGCAGCAGCATCAGGAAGAGGTTGATGAAGTCGAGATAGAGGCTGAGCGCGCCCATCACGGCCTTCTTCGTCCCGATCTGGTGATCGTCGGCCTCGCTGTAGCTCGACTTGATGCGCTGCGTGTCATAGGCGGTGAGACCGGTGAAGATCAGCACGCCGATGACCGAGATCGCGAAGTCGAGCGCCGCGCTCGCCAGGAAGATGTTCACCACCATGGCGATGATGATGCCGATCAGCCCCATGATCAGGAAGGAGCCGAAGCCGGTCAGATCGCGGCTGGTCGTATAGCCGTAGAGGCTCATCGCGGCGAAGGTGCCGGCGGTGATGAAGAACACCCGGGCGATCGACGCGCCGGTATAGGCCACGAAGATGTAGCTGAGCGAGAGGCCCATCAGCGCGGCGAAGATCCAGAACACGATCTGCGCGGTGCCGGCCGACATCCGGTTGATGCCGAAGCCGAACAGCATGGCGATGCCGACCGGGGCCAGCATCACGACCCAGGCGAGCGGCGTGCCGTAGATCGCCTGCATCATCGCTTCGTTATTGCTGACGATGTAGGCGACGACGCCGGTCAGGGCCAAACCGCCGGTCATGTAGTTGTAGACCCGCAGCATGTACTGCCGGAGTCCGGCATCGATGCCGGCGGCGGCCGTATCGGTGCGCGTCATGTAGCGTTGGTTGGGTCCGGTAGCCATAGCGGGAACGTCCCTCCTCGGATGGGGCCAAACTCAAGACCAATATTGGGGGTCAGCCCCCCGCTTTCAATAAAAATCAATCCCCTAGCCGCCGGCCTTGCTGCAGCGCACACGCGGCTCGCTTGACCCATTCCGGGCTTCTCGCCATAACAGCGCGGGCGGCCGCCCGCTCCCAGGGAAACCCAAGCAGATCAAGGTCATGAACCGAATTTTCTCCGGCGTCCAGCCGACCGGCAACCTGCATCTCGGCAATTATCTGGGCGCGATCCGCAACTGGGTCGGGCTGCAGGCGGAGTACGACTGCATCTATTGCATCGTCGATCTCCACGCCATCACGGTCTGGCAGAACCCGGCCGAGCTCCGGGCGCAGACGCGGGAGGTCGCCGCCGCCTTCCTCGCCGCCGGCATCGACGGCCGCAAGCACATCATCTTCAACCAGAGCCGCGTGCCGGGCCATGCGCAGCTCGCCTGGATTTGCAACTGCGTGGCGCGGCTCGGCTGGCTGAACCGGATGACCCAGTTCAAGGAGAAGGCGGGGAAGGACCGCGAGAACGCGTCCGTCGGCCTCTATGCCTATCCGAACCTGATGGCGGCCGACATTCTGCTCTACAAGGCGACCCACGTGCCGGTCGGCGAGGACCAGAAGCAGCATCTGGAGCTCGCCCGCGACATCGCGCAGAAGTTCAACGCGGATTTCGGGGTGGAGCTCTTCCCGCTGCCCGAGCCACTGATCTTCGGGCCGGCGACGCGCGTCATGTCGCTCCGCGACGGCACGAAGAAGATGAGCAAGTCCGACGCTTCCGACTATTCGCGCATCAACATGACCGACGATGCGGACGCGGTCGCGCTCAAGATCCGCAAGGCCAAGACCGATCCGCAGCCGCTGCCGGGGCCCGAATGCCTCGGCCCCGACGGCAAGGTCGCGCCGGAGGCGATGGCGGCGCGGCCCGAGGCCTTCAACCTCCTCGGCATCTATGCGGCGCTCGCGGACAAGGACCTGAACACCGTGATCGGCGAGTTCGCCGGCAAGGAGTTCTCCGTCTTCAAGCAGGTGCTGACCGACCTCGCCGTGGCGACGCTCGGCAAGATCGGCGGCGAGATGAAGCGGCTGATGGCCGACCCGGCGGAGATCGACGCGATCCTGAAGGACGGGGCGGAGCGGGCCCGCGCCAAATCCGCCCCGATCCTGGCCGAGGTCGAGGAAGCGGTCGGCTTCCTCCGCGTCTAGGAAAGCGCCCGCGCCTTGCGTCCCCGGCGGCCCGCCCTCATTTATGGGAACGTCGCGCCGGCCGCCGGCGCGGAGCGAGGGGGAGCATGAGCGACGATTTCCTGCTGGACGAGAAGCCGCGGAGCCGGTGGCGCCGGTTCCTGTCCTTCCGGATCGCCGGCCGCACCCTCGCCGTCATCGGCCTGCTGCTCGTGCTCGGCCTGCTGCTCTACTACCCGGTCGGCATGCTGCTGATCCACAAGATCGACGACGACCCGGACTTCCAGGCGCCGGCGCCGCCCGAGGGCGGCAGCTACGCGGTGGCGCTCGCCGCGGCGCTGGTGGATCGCGAGGTCGCCGGCCATGGCTGGCCCGCCAACGATCCGTTCTTCATGCCGGGCTGGGCGCTCGACAACATGCCGAACTACCAGATGGGCATCATCGCCGCCCTGAGCCGCTTCGCGCTCGAGATGACGGACCAGATCGGCCGCACCCGCGGCACCAGCCAGGCGGACCCCGATCTCGACAAGGCGACCGGCCTGCTGCGCTATTCGGGCACGGTCTGGATCTTCGATTTCTCGACCTCCTGGGCGCCGACCGCCTCCTCGGAGCAGCAATATCTCTCGGCGGCCCGCGCGCTCGACAGCTTCAAT
This sequence comes from uncultured Rhodospirillaceae bacterium, assembly GCA_902826565.1. Lineage (GTDB taxonomy): Bacteria > Pseudomonadota > Alphaproteobacteria > Dongiales > Dongiaceae > CADEFF01. The sequence continues at coordinate 80,768 of CADEFF010000001.1, forward strand.
CGGCGGCTTTCCGCCGGCCAGGCGGTGTTCGAGCGCCGCGCCGACAATCTGCTCGGCACGCTCGACCGCATCGCCGCCGACCTCGGCTCGGCCTCCGCCCTCACCGACCGCCGGATCGAGGACCATTCGGGCGATCTCATCGATTTCCGCGCCGACGATGTCTTCTATTCGAACAAGGGGCGGCTCTATGCCTACGGCCTCCTGCTGCGCGAGATCGGCCGCGACTTCGAGCAGGTGATCCGGGAGCGCGACCTGGTGCCAGTCTGGGAGCAAATGCTGGACAGCTTCCGCCAGGCGGCCGCGCTCGAGCCCTGGGTGGTGACGAACGGCGCGCCCGACGGGCAGTTCGTGCCGAGCCATCTCGCGGCGCAGGGCTTCTTTCTGCTGCGCGCCCGAACCCAGCTTCGCGAAGTCAGCAACATCCTCCTCAAATAGGCGTTCCGCGGCGTCCGGCCTTCCGTCGCCGGAAAGGGCCGTGTAAGGTCGAAAGCACGAGATTCGCGGCTCGAATCCGGCGTTTCCGGGCGCCGGTGCCGGTCGTCGATTCGGTGCGAAACCACCCCGTCGCCGCTCCTGGTCGCCGATTATGCAGATCTACCTGCCGATCGCCGAGATGTCGCTCAACATCTTCCTGTTGTTGGGCCTCGGCACGGGGATCGGATTCCTTTCCGGCATGTTCGGCGTCGGCGGCGGGTTCCTCCTGACGCCGCTTCTGATCTTCATCGGCGTGCCGCCCGCGGTCGCGGTCGCGACGCAGGCGAACCAGGTTGTCGCCTCGTCGGTCTCCGGCGTGCTCGGTCACTGGCAGCGCGACAACGTCGATTTCAAGATGGGGTTCATGCTGCTGATCGGCGGCTTCGCCGGCTCGACCGCGGGCGTGTTCCTGTTCGGCCTGCTGCGGCAGATCGGCCAGATCGACCTCGTCATCAGCCTTTCCTACGTGCTGCTGCTCTCGCTGATCGGCGTGCTGATGCTGGCGGAGAGCCTGCGCAGCCTCGTCCGCCGCCGCCGGCCGGCCGGGAATGTGCGCAAGCTGCATCAGCATTTCTGGCTGCATGGACTGCCGCTCAAGATGCGCTTCCGCAAGTCGCGCCTCTATATCAGCGCGCTCCTGCCGATCTCGGTCGGGCTCTTCGTCGGCATCATGTCGGCGATCATGGGCGTGGGCGGCGCCTTCATCCTGGTGCCGGCGATGATCTATCTGCTGGGCATGCCGACCGCGATCGTCATCGGCACCTCGCTCTTCCAGGTGATTTTCGTCGCCGCCAACGTGACCCTGCTGCAATCGGTGCAGAACCAGACGGTCGACGTGGTGCTGGCGCTGGTGCTGACCGTCGGCGGCGTGATCGGAGCGCAGCTCGGCAGTCGCGCCACGACGAAGCTGCCGGCCGAGCAGATCCGCGTGCTCCTCGCGCTTCTCGTGATCGGCGTCGGCATCGGCCTCGCCTATCAGCTCACGGCCCCGCCGAAGGAGCTGTTCTCGATCGCCGTCGCGGAGACCTTGCCGTGAGGTTGTCCCGCCCGGCCGCCGCTGCGGCGCCGCTCGTGGCGCTGCTCATGCTGCTGGCGGGACCGGCGCGCGACGGCGCGGCCGAGCCGCTGATCGCCGATCTCTCGAACCATCTGATCGCGATCACCACCGGCTTCAGCGGCACCGACGTGCTGATGTTTGGCGCGACCGACGGCCCCGGCGACATCCTGGTCACGGTGCGGGGCCCCTCGACCGACATCGCCGTGCGGCGCAAGGAGCGCGTCTTCGGCGTCTGGGTCAACCGCGAGGCGCTCGAGTTCGGCTCGGTGCCCGCCTTCTACGGCATCGCCAGCAACCGTCCGCTGGAGGAGTTCCTCGATCCGGCGATGCAGGCGCGCCAGCGCATCGGGCTGCAGCACCTGGCGATGACGCTGCCCCAGGCATCGCCCGCGGAAACCGGGCTCTTCCAGCGCGCCCTCATCCGCATCAAGCAGAACCAGGGGCTGTTCGCCACCAAGGTCGGGAAGGTAAGCTTCCTCGGCAACCAGCTTTTCCGGACCGAACTGCATTTCCCGTCCAACGTGCCGGTCGGGAGCTACCTGGTGGAGGTGCTGCTCTTCCGCGACGGCGCGGTGGTCAGCGCCCAGACCACGCCGCTGGTGATCAGCAAGATCGGCATCGGTGCGGAGATCTTCCGGTTCGCCCATACCCAGAGCCTCGGCTACGGCGCCGGCGCCGTGTTCGGCGCGCTGCTGCTCGGATGGGTCGGGTACCTCGTCTTCCGGCGGCTCTAGGAGGCGCGCCATGTCCGATGCGAACGAAACCGCTGCCGCCGAGGAAGGCGCGCCCAAAGGGGCCGGCCGGGTGTTCCTCGTGGTGGTGGACGAGACGCCCGAGCTCAAGGTGGCGCTGCTCTATGCCTGCCGGCGCGCGCAGAAGTCGGGTGGGCGCGTGGCGCTCCTGCATGTCGCGGAGACCGGCGCCTTCCAGCAGCAGATCCTCGGCGTCGGCAAGCTGATGGAGCAGGAGGCGCGCCAGGCCGCCGAGACGCTGATGCAGAAGATCGCCGCCGAGGTCTATCGGCTCTCCGGCGCCATGCCGGTGCTCTATCTGCGCGAGGGCGACCGGCGCGACGAGCTCATCAAGCTCATCGCCGAGGAGCCGACCATCTCGATCCTGGTGCTGGGCGCGAACCCGGGCGCCAAGGGCCCGGGCCCGCTGGTCGCGGCGCTCACGGGCAAGTTCGTCGGCAAGCTGCGCGTGCCGCTCACCATCGTGCCCGGCAACCTCACTATCGACGAGATCGAAAGCATCGCCTGAAGCGATGCACCGGATCGAAAGTATCGCCTGACACGGGCGCGCCGGGGCGGGGCCGGTCAAGGCAGGCCGAAGATCTCCTGCGCCGCCTCGATGCCCTTCAGCGGATGGCGGCCGAGCGAGACGAGGCGCGAGCCGCAGGGCGAGGCGAAGCGCGCGGAGGCCAGCACCGGCCGGCCCAGCACCGGGCAGAGCGATTCGATGCGCGTCACGACGTTCACCGCCGGGCCCGTGACGGTGAAGTCGAGCCGCGCCGGCGCGCCGATATTGCCGTAGAGCACGGCGCCCGCATGGAGCCCGATCCCGGCGGTGATGCCGGGCTTGCCGGCGATCTGCCGTTCGCGGTTGATGCGGTCGATGTCGCCCAGCGCCCGCTCGGCCGCCCCCAGCGCGGCAAGGCAGGCGCGGTCGCGGTCGAGGTCGTCCCGCATCGGGAAGATCGCGAGCATGGCGTCGCCGATGAATTTCAGCACCTCGCCGCCGCCATGGTCGACGGCACCCGCCATGCAGCCGAAGAAATCGTCGAGCAGATCGAGGAGCTGGTCGCGTTCGAGCCGGTTGCTGAGCTCGGTGAAGCCGCGCAGGTCGCAATAGAAGAGCGCGGCCGCGATGGTCTCGCCGTCGCCCCGGCGGATCGAACCGTTGAGCACGCGCCGCCCCGCCTCGCGCCCGAGATAGGTGTCGAGCAGGGTCGCCATGGTGCGGCGGACATAGTGCGTCTCGACCACGGCCGAGAGCGCCGGCATCGTCGCCTTGATGATCGCGAGATGGGCGTCGGTGAAGCCGCCGGGCCTGCGGCTCGCCCAGCTTGCCGCGTGGGTCTCGCCGGTCGCGAAGCGGATGGGCATGACGAGATAGTCGGTCAGCCCCTCCGCCTTGAGATCGTGCAGGATCGGGAAATCGAACTCCTCCAGCGGCCCTTCGAGCCTGCGGCGCACCGGCTCGCCGGTCGCATAGGCTGCGGCGAGGGCGCTCCGCGCGAAGACGTCGCTGGCGGCGACCTCATGGCCGTAGACCGTCTCGGCGACCGGCTCGCCGGCGTTCCACAGCACGCGCTGCCCGCCCACCTGCGGATGGAGGGCGCGCATATGAAGCCCGAGACGGACCACCGGCAGATCCCGGGCGCGAAGCTGCCCGCCGAGCCCCTCGATCAGGGCGCCGAGGCTGCCGAGCAGCCGTCCCTCGGCGAGGAGCCAGTCGGCCGCGCTCACGCGAGCTTGCCTTCCTCGGGCAGCCCGAACACCTCGACGGCGCGGCTCACGCCCGGAAGCTGATGCTTGCCGAGCGAGATCATGGCGAAGCCGCAGGGCGAGGCGAAACGGTCGGAGGCGACGAGGCGCCGGTCGAGCGTGCGGCAGAGCCGCTCGAGCCGCGTCGTCAGATTGACCGCGGGGCCGATCACGGTGAAGTCGAGCCGCTCGGGCGCCCCGATATTGCCGTACATGACCGTGCCGGTATGGAGCGCGATGCCGGCGCGCAGCTCGATCTCGCCGGCGGCGCGACGCGCGCCGTTGAGCGCGTCCATCCCCCGGATCGCGTCCCTCGCCGCGCCGAGCGCCGTCAGGCAGGCGCGGTCGCGATCGAGATCGTCGGCGATCGGGAAGATCGCGAGCATTCCGTCGCCGATGAATTTCAGCACCTCGCCGCCCCGCGCCTCGACCGGCTCCGCCATGGCGGTGAAATAGTCGTTCAGCATCTGGATGAGCGCTTCGCGCGGCAGCGCCTCGCTCATCTGGGTGAAGCCGCGCAGGTCGCAGAAGAAGAGCGCGGCCGCGATGCTCGTCGCATCGCCGCGCCGCACCTGGCCCGCCAGCACGCGCCGCCCGGCATCGCGCCCGAGATAGGTCGTGAGCAGCGTCCGCGCGATGCGCTTGTCCTCGCGGATCTCGAGGGTAACGGCGAGAAGCGGGATGAGCATGCGGAAGCGCGCGATCTCGCTCTCGCTGAAGCCGCCCGCGCGGCCGGTCGCAATGGTGGCGATGTTGATCGAGCTGTCGGAGAAGGGCATCGGCACCATGAAATAGTCGGTGATGCCTTCCGCCTTCAGCTCGGCGAAGATCGGAAACTCGTAGGGCGCCGTCGCCTCGGCGAGGTTGCGCCGGATCTCCGGCGCGCGGCCTTCATGAATCACGCGTATCGGGCTCAGGAGATAGAGGTCCGACTCGAGCGCGTCATAGGCGCGCGGCGTCACCCGCGCGATCGATTCGCCCGCTTCCCAGTAATGGCTCAGGGCCAGCACCTGGGGATGCAGGGTGCGCATGGAGACGAAGACGCGCTTCAGCGGAAAGCCGGTCGCGAGCAGCCGATTGGCGAAGCCGCCGATCAGGGTGGCGCTGTCCTGGATCGGACGCGCCTCCTTCAGCAGCCAGTTCGCGACCGGATCCAGCTCCTGGCGCGGGCGCTCGGCGTCCTGTCCGTCGGGCATGGCTTCCGCATTAACGCTCCCGCCCGTGCCGGGTCAAGGCACGGGCGGGGCGCATCGGACGCCCGTCGGAAGGCCATGATGAGATTGTGGTTGAACCGGTTTCCGGGATCGCCCATCTATCGGGCATACCCGAGCGGAATCCTCGGAGAAAGGCGCGAGCGCACCCATGTTCATCCAGACCGAGCAGACCCCCAACCCCGCCACGCTGAAGTTCCTTCCCGGCCGCGATGTGATGGGAACCGGCACGGCGAATTTCACGGCGGCCGATCAGGCGGCGCGCTCGCCGCTCGCGGAACGCCTCTTCGCCCTCGAGGGCGTGGAGGGCGTGTTCCTCGGCAGCGACTTCGTCACCGTGACGAAAGCCGCGGACCGGGAATGGCAGCTCATGAAGCCTGCCGTGCTCGGCATCATCATGGAGCATTTCGTCGCCAACAAGCCGGTGATCCTGGCCGAAGCCCCGGGCGCCGCCGCGGCGCCCGCCGCGGCCGGCGAGGAAGACGAGCTCGTCACCCAGATCAAGGAGCTGATCGATACGCGCGTCCGCCCGGCCGTGGCGCAGGACGGCGGCGACATCATCTTCCGCTCCTTCGAGGACGGCGTCGTCTATCTCCACATGCAGGGCTCCTGCGCCGGATGCCCGAGCTCGACCGCGACGCTCAAGATGGGCATCGAGAACATGCTGAAGCATTACGTGCCGGAAGTGGTGGCGGTCGAGGCCGTCGCCTGATCCTCGGCGGCACGGCATCGACGATCGAGCGGCAGGGCCGGCGCAGCGCAGAGGTTGCCGCCGGCCTTTCGCTTCCCAGGGGGACCTCTTCGCAGCGGCGACGGCGGCGGTCCGGCCCTGCCGCGCAGCCTGGTCGCCGGAGAGCTCGATAATCATGGCCGAACGGATCGCCGCGTCCGCGCTGAACCAGATCTTCCTCGAGGCCCATACCCATCGCTACTGGCTCGACCGGCCCGTCGAGGATGCGACGCTGGAGGCGGCCTATGCCTTGGCGCGCATGGCGCCGACCTCGGCCAACTGCTCGCCGATGCGGATCGTCTTCGTGAAGTCGGCGGCGGCGAAGGCGCGGCTCAAGCCGGCGCTGAGCCAGGGCAATGTGCGACAGACGATGGCGGCGCCGGCCACCGCAATCATCGCCCACGACATGCAGTTCTACGACCTGTTGCCGAAGCTCTACCCGCCGGCCGATGCGCGGAGCTGGTTCGTCGGCAATGACGAGGCGATCCGCGTCACCGCCTTCCGCAACGGCTCGCTGCAGGGGGCCTATTTCATCGTCGCGGCGCGCGCGGTCGGGCTCGATTGCGGCCCGATGTCCGGCTTCGACAACGCCAGGCTCGACGCGGAGTTCTTTCCCGACGGGCGCTGGCGCTCCAACTTCCTCTGCAATCTCGGTTATGGCGATCCGGCGAAGATCAGCCCGCGGACCCCGCGGCTGGAATTTGCCGAGGCCTGCCGGGTGCTGTGAGGCCGCCGATCAGCGGCGCCGCGCCATTGGCCGGGCGCGCCATGATCTCCATGCCCGCCGGCAGCGCGGAATCGCTATAGAGCGGATAGCGCCGCGCATTGAAGAGCTGATAGTGCCACCATTCGTTTCGATAGAAGTCCCAGCCGGCCGCCGTCATGATGCCGAGCAGCAGCGCGCGGTTGCGCTGCGCCGCGGCGGAGACATCGAGGCGCCCGTGATGCGCGATCGGCCGGAACTCGTCGAACCCCGTGCCCATCTCGAGCGCCTCGCCGCTCGCGGCGTCGAGCAGCGTGAGATCGATGGCGACGCCGCGCGAATGGGGCGATCCGCGCCGCGGATCGGCGACGAACTCGGGATCGGGAAACTTGTTCCACAGCACCCACTGCGCCTCGCTCGGCCGGAACGCATCGAACACGCGGAAGCGGACGCCGAGCGGTCGTGCGAGCGCGATGGCGCGCTCGAGGGCCGCCGCCGCGTCGCGCTGGAGATAGGCGCGCGCATGGCCGTAGATCGGCGCGCCGGTCACGTTGTCGGGGGTCGCATAGGCGAGCGCCAGCTCGATGTCGTAGTCGGGCGGGGCGATCTCGATCAGATCCATGGCGGCTCGCGGCTCCGCGCTGTTGCTTCGCAGGTGCCGACGCTACCGCGGGCCCCCGAGTCGGCGCCACGGCGCGCCGCGCGCGGCGGAATCTCCCTCCCGGCGGCGACGCGATGAGCGCGACGATTCTCGCCTTCGACAGCGCCGGCGCCGCCGTCTCGGCCGCGCTCTGCCGCGGCGGCGTCGCGCTCGCCGCGCGGAGCGAACCGATGGAGCGCGGCCATGGCGAGCGGCTGCTGCCCTTGCTGAAGGCGGTGATGGCGGAGGCGGCGACGGGCTTCGACGCGCTCGACGCGATCGCCGTCGCCGTGGGGCCCGGCCGCTTCACCGGGCTTCGCATCGGGGTGGCCGCGGCGCGCGGTCTCGCGCTCGCGACCGGCAAGCCGGCGATCGGCATCGGCAGCTTCGAGGCGGCCGCGGCGGCGGCGCTGGCGGAAGGGCCGGCGCGATCGGCGATCCTCGTCGCGATCGACAGCCGTCGCGAGGAGCTCTTCGTGCAGCTCTTCGACCGGGCCGGCGAGGCCGTGGGCGCACCGCTCGTCGCGACGCCGGATGCGATCGCGGCGACGCTGCCGGCGGGCGCGCTGCTCGTCACGGGCGACGGCGCCCGGCTCATGGAACGGGCGCTCGCGGGGCGCGGCGATGTCCGCATCCTCGCGGCAGCCCTGCGGCCCGAGATCCTCGCGCGGCGGGCCGAAGCGGCGCTTCGCCAGGGGCATATGGAACCGGCACGGCCGATCTATCTGCGGGCGCCCGACGCGAAGCTGCCCGCGCCGCCGCCATGACGCAGGACGACGGCACCGCTTCGCCATCCTTACGGCCGGTTTCGCCCTTCGACGTGGCGCTGCTCGCCGAGCTCCATGCGCGGAGCTTCGATCCCGCCTGGGGGCCGGGCGAGATCGCGAGCCTGCTTGCGAGCCCCGGCAGCTTCGGGCTGCTGGCCGGCCGCGGCGCCGCGCCGATCGGGTTCCTGCTGGGGCGTGCCGTGGCCGGGGAGGCGGAGATCCTCTCGCTCGGCATCCTCCCGGAAGAGCGGCGCCGGGGCGCCGGCCGTGCGCTCGTGGCCGCCGCGATCGATCATGCGACGCGGGCGGGGGCGACGCGGCTCTTCCTCGAGGTGGCGGACGACAATTTGGCCGCGCGCGCCCTTTATGACACAGCCGGGTTCCGGCGCGTGGGGCGGCGCGTCGGCTATTACCGCCGGGCCGGCGGGCCGGTATCCGCCCAGGTGCTGGAACGCGCGCTTTCCGGCTCCGGCGCGGCCGATGCCGGCTCGTCCGAAAGACTTGCCTGAATATAACACTGCGCATTTAGCAATGAATTATTCCATGGCGATTATGCTTGACCCGCCCCCGTCCCCGGCTATGCTGCCCGTCGTTTTCCAATTTTCCCCGGATGCTTCTTTAATGACCGATCAGAACAAGCCCACCGAGCTTCTGCCGCTCGTGACCGACATCGTCGCCGCCCATCTCTCGAACAACACGGTTCCGGTGGCGGACCTGCCCAACCTCATCCGCGAGGTCTATCGGGCGTTGGCGACGGTGGGCGGGGCGGAAGGCGAGGGCGAGCGTCCGGAACCCGCCGTCCCGGTCAAGAAGTCGATCTTCCCGGACTACATCGTCTGTCTCGAGGACGGCAAGAAGCTGAAGATGCTGAAGCGCCATCTGCGGACCGCCTACAACATGACGCCGGCGGAGTATCGCGACCGCTGGGGCCTGCCGGCGGACTATCCGATGGTCGCGCCGAACTATGCGCGCCAGCGCAGCAAGCTCGCGAAGCAGATCGGTCTCGGCACGCGTTCGCGCCGCAAGCGCTAATCGGTCGCAACATAAAACGCCGGATTCCAAGGGCGGCCGGGCGTCCATGACGCTTTCGGCCGTTCCATCCGTTCCATTATACTTAACGCGGTCGCCGCAGCCGGGGGCCGTCGATGGAAGAGGAGCCATGACCTCACGGATCGAGCGCCAGTGCATGGAACGCGGCCTGAAAATGACGGAGCAGCGCCGGATTATCGCGCGCGTGCTCTCCGACGCGACCGACCATCCGGACGTCGAGTCGCTGTTCCGCCGCGCCACCGCCATCGATCCGCGGATCTCGATCTCGACCGTCTATCGGACCGTCAAGCTCTTCGAGGAGGCGAACATCCTCGAACGGCACGATTTCCGGGACGGGCGCGCGCGCTACGAGGAGCAGCCGGAGGCCCATCACGATCACCTCATCGACGTGCAGTCCGGCCGCGTCATCGAGTTTCGCAACGAGGATATCGAGAAGCTGCAGCGCGCCGTGGCGGAGAAGCTCGGTTTCCGGCTGGTGGATCACCGCCTGGAACTCTACGGCGTGCCCCTGAAGTCCGCGAAGCCCGACCCGGCCGAATAGATGGACGATCATCCGTGGGCCGTCGCCTGGCATCGATGCGAGCAGCCGCGATGACGGCGCGCAGCGACAGGCCCGTCTCGATCCGCGTCGGCGACCTCGAGCTGCGGTTGGCCGAGAGCGACGAGGAGGTCGAGGCCGCGCAGGCGCTGCGCTACCGGATCTTCTACGAGGAGATGGCCGCCGAGCCGACGCCGGAGATGGCGGCCGCGCGGCGGGACTTCGATTCCTTCGATCCCTATTGCGACCATCTGCTGGTGATCGACCGCCGGCTGGACAGCGGCGCCGCCGGTGTGGTGGGCACCTATCGCCTGTTCCGGCGGTCCGAGGCCGCCGCGCGCGGCAAGCGATTCTATTCGGCGGACGAATACGACATCGGCCCGATCACCGAGCATCCGGGCGAGATCCTCGAGCTCGGCCGCTCCTGCATCGGATCGGCCTATCGCTCGCGCGCCGCCATGCAGCTCATGTGGCGGGGCATCGCCGATTATGTGCGGCATTACGACATCACGCTGATGTTCGGCTGCGCGAGCCTGCCGGGCACCGATCCGGCGGCCCACGCGCTGCCGCTCAGCTATCTCGGCCATTTCCACATGGCGCCGGACGGGCTCCGGCCGCGCGCCCGGCCCGAGCGCTATGTCGAGATGCGGGTGCTGGACAAGCAGGCGATCGACAAGCGGGCGGCGCTCGCCCAGTTGCCGCCGCTGATCAAGGGCTATCTGCGGCTCGGCGGGTTCGTCGGCGACGGCGCGGTCGTCGACCCGCAATTCCACACGGTCGATGTCTGCATCATGGTCAAGACCGACTGGGTCACCGGCAAATACATGCGTCATTATAGGCGCGAGGATGCGCAGGCGCGCGGCGCGACGGGCGAGTAATGGTCCTTCCGCGCCCGCCCCGCATCAAGGTGCTGCCGCCCGAGGACCCGCCGGCGGAGCTGCCGGTCGGCTCGACCTACCGCGCCGTTCTGCGGACCATTCCCTACCTGCTCTGGACCTTCGCGCTGATCCCGCTGCAGGCGATCGCGCTGTTGTTCCGGATGCGGGCGGCCGAGCGGATCCCCATGCTCTATCACCGCGGCTGCTGTCGCATGCTGGGGCTCCGGGTCAAGGTCGCCGGCGAGCGCGCGCCGGATCGGCCGATGCTCTTCATCGGCAATCACAGCTCCTATCTCGACATCACGGTGTTCGGCTCGCTGCTGCCGGCCTCCTTCGTCGCCAAGGCGGAGATCGCCGGCTGGCCGCTCTTCGGAACGCTCGCCAAGCTGCAGCGCTCGGTCTTCGTGGATCGCCGGATGCAATCGACGCAGCGCCAGCGCGACGAGATTGCCGAGCGGCTGGAAGCCGGCGACAACCTGATTCTGTTTCCGGAGGGCACCAGCAACGACGGCAACGCGGTGCTGCCGTTCCGGAGCGCGCTGCTCAGCGTCGCGGAGCGGAAGATCGGCCCCGAGCAAAGGCCGCTCAAGCTGCAGCCGATCTCGATCGCCTATACCGGCCTCAATGGCGTGCCGCTCGGCTACGGCCTCCGGCCGCTCGTCGCCTGGTACGGCGACATGGATCTGGCCTCCCATCTCTGGCAGCTCCTGGGGCTCGGGCGCATCGAGGTGAAGGTGATCTTTCATCCGCCGGTCACGATAGAGGCCTTCGGCTCGCGCAAGGCGCTCACCGACCATTGCTTCCGCGACGTGGCGGCGGGCGTGGCGGCGGCGATCGCCGGCCGGCCGCAGACCATGCCCGCGGCGCCGGCGCGTGGGGTCAAGCCGATACCGCAGGCGACCCCGGCATGATAGAATGACGCCGATGGGCATTTGCGCGACGAAGCCAATGATTTCAACCGTCTCCAGCCTCGCGGCCGCTTTGCGCGTGCGCATTTCCGGCGACAGACATCCGTGAAGCGACTCTTCATCAAGACCTATGGCTGCCAGATGAACGAGTACGACTCCGCCCGCATGGCGGATGCGCTGGCGCCGCTCGGCTATGCGCCGGCGGAGACGCCGGAAGGTGCCGACATGGTGATCCTCAACACCTGCCATATCCGCGAGAAGGCGGCGGAGAAGGTGTTCTCCGAGCTCGGCCGCCTGCGCGCCGAGAAGCGCCGTCGCGAGGCGGCGGGCGAGGGCATGGTGATCGCGGTCGCCGGCTGCGTGGCGCAGGCCGAGGGCGCCGAGATTCTCCGCCGCGCGCCCTTCGTCGATATCGTGCTCGGGCCGCAGACCTATCACCGTCTGCCGGAGATGGTGGCGCGCGCGACGCGGGCGGCGGATCCCGATCGGCGCGGCCTCGTCGATACGGATTTTCCGGTCGAATCGAAGTTCGATCACCTGCCGGCGGCGAACGCGTCTGGCATCGGCGCTTTCCTGACCGTGCAGGAAGGCTGCGACAGATTCTGCACCTTCTGCGTGGTGCCCTATACGCGGGGGGCCGAAGCGTCGCGCCCGGCGGCCGACGTGATCGCCGAGGCGCGCCGGCTGGTCGGGCAGGGCGTGCGCGAGATCACGCTGCTCGGGCAGAACGTCAACGCCTATCATGGCGCCGCGCCGCATCGCGTCGGCGGCGGCCCGGCGGAATGGGGCCTCGGCCGGCTGGTCCGCGCGCTCGCCGAGATCGAAGGCCTCTCGCGCCTCCGCTACATGACCTCCCATCCGCGCGACATGGACGAGGCGCTCATCGCCGCCCATCGCGACGAACCGAAGCTGATGCCCTTCCTGCATCTGCCGGTGCAGTCGGGCAGCGATCGCATGCTGGAGGCGATGAACCGGCGCCACGGCGCGGCGGATTACCGCCGCCTCGTCGATCGTCTCCGGGCGGCGCGGTCCGATCTCGCCCTCTCCTCCGATTTCATCGTCGGCTTCCCCGGCGAAACCGACGCGGATTTCGAGGCGACGCTGGCACTCGTCGCCGAGGTCGGCTTCGCCAGCGCCTTCAGCTTCAAATACAGCCCGCGTCCCGGCACGCCGGCGGCGCTCCTCGAGCGCCAGGTGCCGGAGGCGGCGAAGGATGCGCGGCTCGCGCGGCTGCAGGCGCTGCTGCGCGAGCAGCAGCAGGGCTTCAACGCGGCGATGCTCGGCCGGCGTCTGCCGGTGCTGTTCGACCGGCCGGGCCGCTACGAGGGGCAGCTCGTCGGCCGCAGCCCCTATCTCCAGCCGGTGCATGTCGCGGCGCCCGACGCGCTGATCGGCCAGGTGGCGATGGTCGAGATCCGCGACCTCAAGACCAATTCCCTCGGCGGCGCGCTGGTGGCCGGCGCCGCCGCGACGGCCTCGCAACAGGAGCGGCTCAGCGCGTGACCTCGACACCCGTCGCCAGCGTCAATCCGCCCGTTCAGCTCGAATTCGACGACAACCGCCTGCTGCCGATGCTGTTCGGCGAGCATGACCAGCATCTCGCGCGGATCGAGCAGGCGACCGGGGTGTCGCTGGTGTCGCGCGGCAACCGGCTCGCGATCTCCGGCCCCAACGAGGCCGTGGCGCTCGCCCGCACCGCCCTCCTCGCGCTCTATCAGCGGCTGAAGCGCGGGCTTCCCGTCGACATGGCGGAGGTCGACGCCTCGGTGCGGCTCGCGCGGGTCGAGGATGGCGGCAGCGAGATGAACCTTTTCGGCCGGCTCGGCTCGGACGGCAGCGCGGTCCGCACCCAGCGTCGCCACATCACGCCGCGCACGCCGATGCAGGCGACCTACCTCAAGGCCCTGCGCGAGCAGGATCTCGTCTTCGGGCTCGGGCCCGCCGGCACCGGCAAGACCTATCTCGCCGTCGCCGTCGCCGTCGCCATGCTGACCAAGGGCAGCGTCGACCGGATCGTGCTGTCCCGCCCCGCGGTGGAGGCGGGCGAGCGGCTCGGCTTCCTGCCGGGCGACCTGCGCGAGAAGGTCGATCCCTATCTCCGGCCGCTCTACGACGCGCTCTACGACATGATGCCGGCGGACCAGGTGGTGAAGCGGCTCTCGAACGGGGAGATCGAGATCGCGCCGCTCGCCTTCATGCGCGGCCGCACGCTTGCCAACAGCTTCGTGATCCTCGACGAGGCGCAGAACACGACGCCGGTGCAGATGAAGATGTTCCTGACCCGCCTCGGCGACGGCTCGCGCATGGCGGTCACCGGCGACCTCTCGCAGATCGATCTGCCGCCGGGCCAGCGCTCGGGGCTGCAGGATGCCGTGGATACGCTCGCGAAGGTCGAGGGCATCGAATTCGTGCGCTTCACCGACGCCGATGTGGTGCGCCACCCGCTGGTGAGCCGCATCGTGCGCGCCTATGATGCGCAGCAGGCAAGGGGGGACGCGCAGCCGGCGAAGGGGGCGCCCGCGGCGCCGAAATCCGGGCGGTGAACGCCCGCGATCGATCGCGGGCCGGCCCTGCCGCCGCCGGCTCGTCCGCGAAACGCCGCCCGCTTCCTGCGAAAAAGCGTCCCGCGAAAAAATGCCCCGCCGGCGGGCCTCGCGCGGCGAACGGCATAAACCTGACGGTAAGCGTGCTCGATCGGATCTGGACGCAGCGCCTGCCCGAGGCCGGGCGCCTCGCGCGCCGCGCGGCGCGTTCGGCGCTGAAGGGCGCCGGCCGCACCTCAGGAAAAGGCGAGATCGGGCTGGTGTTCGGCGACGATGCTCTGCTGCGCCGGTTGAACCGGACATACCGGGGAATCGACAAGCCGACGAATGTGCTATCCTTCGCGGGCGAGCCGCGGACGCCCTCGGGAGAGGCAGGCAGCCTCGGCGAGGTGATCCTCGCCCGTCAGACGCTCGTCGGCGAGGCCCGCGCCCAGCGCAAGCCGGTCGCCGATCACCTGACCCATCTCGTCGTGCATGGCGTGCTGCATCTCTTGGGATATGACCACGAAACCGACGCCGAGGCGGAACGCATGGAGCGGCTCGAGACCGCGATCCTGGCGCGGCTCGGCATCGCCGATCCCTATGCCGCGCCGCCGCGCCGCCGCATGACCCGCCGAAGATGAGCGAGACCGTACCCAGACCCGGGCCGGCCGACGGTCCAGACGACGAATCCTCCGGCTTTGCGGTCATCCGCAACTGGCTGCGCTGGCGCCGCCGGCACCGCAAGCCGGAAACCGCGCTCCGCGACGCGATCGAGGAGCTGATCGAGGAGACGGAGAACGACACCGAGGCGGAGCCCGCGCGGAGCGACGAGGGCAGCTTGCTGCTCAACATCCTCAAGCTGCGCGACCTCACGGCCGAGGACATCAAGGTGCCCCGCGCCGACGTGCTTGCGATCTCGCTCGACGTCACGCTCGACGAGCTCGTGAAGACCATGGTCACCGAAGGCCATTCGCGCATGCCGATCTACCGCGAGACGCTGGACGACGTGGTGGGCATGGTCCATGTGAAGGACGCGCTCGCCTGCCTCGCCGGCGAGCGGCCCTTCGATTTGATGCAGATCCGCCGCGAGGTTCTTTTCATCGCGCCCTCCATGCCGGTGCTCGATCTCTTGCTCGAGATGCGGCTGAAACGCGTGCATATGGCGCTCGTGGTGGACGAGTTCGGCGGCATCGACGGCCTCGTCACCATCGAGGACGTGGTGGAGGAGATCGTCGGCGAGATCGACGACGAACATGACGAGACCGAAGGGCCGCGGCTGGTCGAGCGGCCGGACGGTACGCTCGTCGCGGATGCCCGCGCGACCATCGAGGAGTTCGAGGAGAAGATCGGCCCGGTCCTGACCGATGCCGAGCGCAAGGAGGACGTCGATACGCTCGCCGGCCTCGTCTTCGCGATCGCCGGCCGCGTGCCGGCGCGCGGCGAGCTCATCGCGCACCCCTCCGGCATCGCCTTCGAGGTGCTCGACGCCGATCCGCGCCGCATCAAGCGGCTCAAGATCCACAACATCCCGCCTCCCCGCGATGCCGCCTAGGCCGGCGGACGCGTCCGCAACGACCCCTTGGCCGCGCCTCGGCCGTCTTGCCGGATCCCTGCAGAAGCTCGCGGGCTGGCGGCGCTGGCTCGCCGCCTTTCTGCTGGGCGCGGCGGGCGCGCTCGCCCTGCCGCCTTTTTATCTCGTGCCGCTGCTGATCCCGATGCTGGCGGCGCTGGTGTGGTGGATCGACGCGGCGCCGCGCCGCCGCAGCGCCTTCGCCGTCGGCTGGTGGATCGGCTTCGGCCATTTCTCCGCCGGCTTCTACTGGATCGCGAACGCGCTGCTGGTGGATCCGCTGCGCTTCGGCTGGATGATCCCGCCGGTGGTGGGCGGGCTCGCCGCGGGCATGGCGCTCTTCATCGGCCTTGCCGCGCTGCTTACCCATGCGGTGCCGATGCGCGGGCCCGCGCGCGTGCTCATCCTGGCGCTCGCCTGGGTGCTTTGCGAATGGGTGCGCGGCTGGTTCCTCACCGGGTTTCCCTGGAACCTGCTCGGCTATGTCTGGATGTTCTCCGACGCGCTGATCCAGCCGGCCGCCTATGTCGGCGTCTGGGGCCTCAGCCTGCTCAGCGTCGTCGCGCTCGCCATGCCGGCGATCCTGGGACTGCCCGGCCCGGCGCGCCGGGGATGGATCGTCACGATCGCGGCGCTCCTGCTGCCGGGGCTGGCCTGGCTCGGCGGGCTTGCGCGGCTCGCCGAGGCGAGCGACGCGACGTCGGAGCTCCGGCTTCGCATCGTGCAGCCGGCCATCGAGCAGACCCTCAAGAACGATCCGACCGCGCGGGTCCGCAATCTCGAGCTCCTCGCAGACCTCACGCGCCGGCGCGGCGACGGCGCGCCGCCGCCGCTCGTGATCTGGCCGGAGGCGGCGGTGCCGTTCCTGATCGAGCGCGATCCGCCGTTGCGCCGGAGCCTCGGCGCGTTGCTGCCGCCGGGCGGCCATCTCATCACCGGCGCGCCGCGCGCCGAGCCGGCGGAGGGCGATCTCGCGCGGATCTGGAACAGTCTCTCCGCGCTCGACGGCAGCGGCGCCATCCTCGCGACCTTCGACAAGTTCCATCTGGTGCCGCTCGGCGAGTATGTGCCGCTGCGCGAGGTCTTTCCGTTTCTCTCCAAGGTGACGCCGGGGGCCATAGATTTCTCCGCCGGTCCCGGCCCGCGCACCTTGCGGGTCTCCGGGCTGCCGCCCTTCGGACCGCTCATCTGCTACGAGGTGATCTTCCCGCATGCGATCGTCGACGAGGCGGATCGTCCTGACTGGCTGGTCAATTTGACGAACGACGGATGGTTCGGCGCGAGCACCGGTCCCTACCAGCATTTCGCGAGCGCCCGCATGCGCGCGGTCGAGGAAGGATTGCCGCTCGTTCGCGCTGCGAATTCGGGAATCTCCGGCGTGATCGATCCCTATGGGCGCGTGATCGCGAGCCTTGCGCTCGGCGAACGCGGCGCCCTCGACGCAAAGTTGCCTTTGCCGATCCCGCAAACGCTCTTTGCGCGATTCGGCGGATGGAACTGCCTCGCGCTGGGATTGTTGATCCTCGGGATCGCTCTCGCTCTTGATCCGCGAAACTGGAGCGGTCGGTCAGGGTCTGCACTAGGACAATAAAACGAGAGTTCGCGTTGACTGCGGCGAGGGGCGGGTCTAACTGTTCGATTTGTCGGACGCAGCGAAGACGCCGTCCGCGCCGTCGAAGTGTCGGCCAATAGTTGAAAGGAGCCCCTATGCCGCGAGGCCGGAAATCGTCCGGGCGTATGGCGAGTCTCGGATTTCCGAATCCGATCGACGTTCATGTCGGCCAGCGCATTCGCCAGCGCCGCACGTTGCTCGGCATGAGCCAGGAGAAGCTCGGCGAAGCCATAGGGCTCACCTTCCAGCAGGTGCAGAAGTACGAGCGCGGCGCCAATCGCGTCGGCTCCTCGCGACTGTTCGATTTGGCGCGCGTGCTCGACGTGCCCGTCACCTACTTCTTCGACGAGATGTCGACCAGCACGGCGTCGAAATCGCCGTCGCGGCTGCGCGGCCTCGCCGAGCCGAAGCCGGAACCCTTCGAGCCGGATCCGCTCGCGAAGCGCGAAACCCTCGAGCTGGTGCGCGCCTATTACCGCATCCCCGATCCGCAGGCGCGGAAGCGTCTCTTCGAGCTCACCAAGGCGCTCGGCCGTACGGTCCGCAAGCGGCGCGCTTCGAGCTGATTTTCCGCCGGCTTTTCGCGCCGCCGCCGCCTGCCGATAGGGCTTGACCGGCGCGCGCCGGTTGCAACATCATCCGGCGCTTTCCGGCGGGCAAGGCCGGCCTCGAGGCGCGGACGCGACCTCGCGCGGCCCGGCCGCGTCCGCCGCCGCCCGGCGACATTCGCCAGCCTCCGTTGAAGGGAAAGATCTTGCGCAAGGGAACCTATCTGTTCACCAGCGAGTCGGTATCCGAAGGCCATCCCGACAAGGTCTGCGACCGCATCTCCGACGCGGTGCTCGACGCCTTTCTGACGCTCGATCCGCAGGCGCGCGTCGCCTGCGAGACGCTCTGCACCACGAACCGCGTGGTGATCGCCGGCGAGGTGCGCGGCCCGCAGCCGCTGGTCGACGGCCAGGGACAGATCGACAAGGCGCGCATCGCCGAGATCGCGCGCTCCTGCATCAAGGAAATCGGCTATCGGCAGGACGGCTTTCACTGGGAGAAGGTCGAGGTCGAGGTGCATCTCCATGCGCAGTCCTCCGACATCGCGCAGGGCGTGGATGCGGCCGGCAACAAGGACGAGGGCGCGGGCGACCAGGGCATCATGTTCGGCTTCGCCTGCAACGAGACCGAGCAGTTGATGCCGGCCCCGATCTACTACGCGCACAACATCCTGAAGTCGCTCGCCGAGGCGCGCCATTCCGGCGCCGAGCCCGGCCTCGGGCCCGACGCGAAGAGCCAGGTGACGCTGCTTTACGAGAACGGCCGGCCGATGAAGGCGACGTCGATCGTGGTTTCGACGCAGCATGGCGAGACGCTGAGCCAGGATCAGGTGCGCGAGATCGTGCGGCCGCACGTCGTCAACGTGCTGCCGAAAGGCTGGATGTGCCCGGAGGAGGAGTTCTACGTGAATCCGACCGGTCGCTTCGTGATCGGCGGTCCCGACGGCGATGCCGGCCTCACCGGCCGCAAGATCATCGTCGACACCTATGGCGGCGCGTCGCCGCATGGCGGCGGGGCGTTCTCCGGCAAGGACCCGACCAAGGTCGACCGGTCGGCCGCCTATGCGGCGCGCTATCTGGCGAAGAACGTCGTGGCGGCGGGGCTCGCCGAGCGCTGCACCATCCAGCTTTCCTACGCGATCGGCGTTGCGAAGCCGCTCAGCTTCTATGTCGATACCCACGGCACCGGCCGCGTGGACGAGGAGCGGCTGGCGACGCTGCTGCAGGAGCTGGTCGATCTCCGGCCGCGCGCCATCCGCACCCATCTCGGCCTCAACCGGCCGATCTATGCGCGCACTGCGGCCTACGGGCATTTCGGCCGGCCGGCGGAGCCGGATGGCGGCTTCTCCTGGGAGCGCCTCGATCTCGTGGAGAGCCTGCGCGGCGCCCTCAACTGAGCGCGCGGGCGGCCTAGTGTCCCGCCGGGCGAGGTCGGGTGCCGCGGGCGAGACGCTGCATTTTCACGGGCGGCGCAAGGGCCGTCGTCTCCGCAGCGGCCGCCGGCGCCTGATGGCGGATCTGCTGCCGCAGCTCGCGATCGCGCTGCCGGCGGCGGGCGGCCTCGATCCCCGGGCCTTGTTCGCCGAGGCCGCCGCTTTGCCGAAGGACGCGCCGATCTGGCTCGAGATCGGCTTCGGCTCGGGCGAGCATCTCGCCTGGCAGGCGGAGCGGAATCCGGCGGTGGGATTCCTCGGTTCCGAGGTTTTCGAGAACGGCGTGGCGCGGCTCCTGGGCCATGTCGCCGCGCAAGGCCTCGCCAATATCCGCGTCTTTCCGGACGATGCGCGGCTGCTGCTGGACGCGCTCGCCCCCGCCTCGCTCGACCGGGTGTTCCTCCTCTTCCCCGATCCCTGGCCGAAGGCCCGCCATGCGGCGCGGCGTTTCGTGTCCGGCGCCAATCTCGATCGCCTCGCCCTGCTGCTGCGGCCGGGATCCGAGCTGCGCATGGCGAGCGACGATCCGGGGCAGGTGCGCTGGATGCTGGAGCAGACATCCCGTCACCCGGCGTTCGTCTGGCTCGCCGAAGGCCCGCGCGACTGGCGGGAACGGCCGGCGGACTGGCCGGCCACCCGCTATGAGGAAAAGGCGCTGGCCGAGGGGCGGGCGGGCAGTTTCCTGCGCTTCCGGCGGGTTTGAGGCCGCCCAGATTCTCCTTGCGCGGCGGGGCGGAACCACTATATTCCCAGCCAATTCATAGTCCTCGATGTGAAGGACCAAGAAAAAACGGTGGGCCAACAGCCCGCCTTTTTTGTTGGCCGATTCGGGGCTCGAAGATCCGAATGACGTCAGACCGGAGGCATGGCGCCGTTCCATGGTAGGAAGCGCCGACATCGAACGCATCATCGAACCGGCCCTCCAGGCCATGGGCTATGAACTCGTCCGGGTGATGCTGACCGGCGGGCAGCATCGCCCGACGTTGCAGATCATGCTGGAGCGGGCCGACCGTCAGGCGGTGGCGGTGGAGGATTGCGAGGCGGCGAGCCGCGCGGTTTCCGCCATTCTCGACGTCGAGGATCCGATCCAGAGCGCCTACCGGCTTGAGGTGAGCTCGCCCGGGATCGACCGCCCGCTGACCCGGCCCCAGGATTTCGCCCGTTTCGCCGGCCATGTGGCAAAGGTCGAGCTCAAGCTTCCGATCGACGGCCGGCGCAAGTTCCAGGGCCGGCTGATCGGTCTCGAGAACGAACGCGTGCTGATTGCGACCGAGGCGGGCGAGGCCGCCCTCCCCGTGCATGACATTCTCAAAGCCAAGCTGGTGCTGACCGACGAGCTGATCGCCGCGGCCGCCGCCAGCCAGAACCGATAGATTCGAGGTACTCATGGACACCCAGATTGCCGTCCCGCGGCTAGAG
Organism: uncultured Rhodospirillaceae bacterium; assembly: GCA_902826565.1. Lineage (GTDB taxonomy): Bacteria > Pseudomonadota > Alphaproteobacteria > Dongiales > Dongiaceae > CADEFF01. The sequence goes on from CADEFF010000001.1 coordinate 101,317, forward strand.
CTTCTCCAGGTGGCCGACGCGGTGGCCCGCGAAAAGGGCATCGAGCGCGACGAGGTGCTCGAAGCGATGGAGCAGGCCATCCAGAAGGCCGGGCGCTCGAAATACGGCCACGAGCACGACATCCGCGCGCTGATCGACCGCAAGAGCGGCGAGATCCGGCTGATGCGCTATCGCGAGGTGGCGGATCCGGTGGTGAACGAGACCACGCAGATCACGGTGGCCGACGCGAAGACGCTCGATCCCTCCAAGAAGCTCGGCGATTTCTTCATCGAGGAGCTGCCGCCGATCGATTTCGGCCGCATCGCCGCCCAAACCGCGAAGCAGGTCATCGTGCAGAAGGTGCGCGAGGCCGAGCGCAAGCGGCAGTTCGAGGAGTTCAAGGGCCGCAAGGGCGAGATCGTCAACGGCCTCGTCAAGCGGGTCGAGTTCGGCAACGTCACCGTCGACCTGGCGCGCGCCGAGGCGCTGCTGCGCCGCGACGAGCTGCTGCCGCGCGAGAGCTTCCGCGTCGGCGACCGCGTGCGCGCCCTCGTGATGGACGTGCGCGAGGAGCCGCGCGGCCCGCAGATCTTCCTGTCGCGCACCCATCCGGACTTCATGCGCAAGCTCTTCGCGCAGGAAGTGCCCGAGATCTATGACGGCATCATCGAGGTGAAGTCGGTCGCCCGCGATCCGGGCAGCCGTGCCAAGATCGCCGTCATCTCGAACGACAGCTCGATCGATCCGGTCGGCGCCTGCGTCGGCATGCGCGGCAGCCGCGTCCAGGCGGTGGTCGGCGAGCTGCAGGGCGAGAAGATCGACATCATCCCCTGGTCGCCCGATCCGGCGACCTTCGTGGTGAACGCGCTGGCCCCGGCCGAGGTGGCCAAGGTCGTGCTCGACGAGGAAACCCACCGTATCGAGGTGGTGGTGCCCGACGACCAGCTTTCGCTCGCCATCGGCCGGCGCGGGCAGAACGTCCGGCTCGCCTCGCAGCTCACCGGCTGGGACATCGACATCCTGACCGAGGCCGAGGAATCCGAGCGCCGCTCCGAGGAGTTCCGCGTCCGTTCGCAAATGTTCATCGACGCCCTCGACGTGGACGACGTTATCGCCCATCTATTGGTGACCGAAGGCTTCACCTCGATCGAGGACGTCGCCTTCATCCCGATCGAGGACCTCTCGGGCATCGAGGGCTTCGACGAGGAAGTGGCCGACGAGCTCCGGCAGCGGGCCCAGGCCTATCTCGAGCAGCAGAACGAGAAGCTGACCGAGCGCCGGCGCGAGCTCGGCGTCAGCGACGAGCTCGCCGCGGTCGAGGGTCTGAGCCCGGCCATGCTGGTCACGCTCGGCGAGGCCGGCGTCAAGACGCTGGACGATCTCGCCGATCTCGCGACCGACGAGCTGATCGACAAGAAGGACGGCGTCCTGAAGGCCCACGAGCTGGGCCGGGCGGAAGCCGAGGCGATGATCATGGCGGCGCGCGCCCACTGGTTCGCCGACGACGCGAAGGGCTGAGACGAAATCGACAGGAACGGGCAAGAGCAGGTGCGGATGACGGTGGAACTCGAGGCGACGGATCCGGCGATGACAGCGAGGGAGGAGATGCCCGACGCTGCCGATCGGGCTGCGTCCGTCGTGCCGGGCGACGCCCTGTCCGAGGCGGCGGATCGCGAGCGCGGTCCGCTCCGCCGCTGCATCGCGACGCGCACCGTGCGCCCGAAGGCGGAACTCGTCCGCTTCGTGCTCTCGCGCGAAGGCGAGCTCACGCCCGATCTCGCGGGCAAGCTGCCGGGGCGGGGTTTCTGGATCGGCGCCGGGCGCGCGCCGCTCGAGGCCGCGTTGAAGCGCCAGCTCTTTGCCAAGGCCGCGGGCCGCGCCGTGACGGTGCCGCCCGACTTGGTGGAGCGGGTGGCGCGGCTCGCGCGCCTCCGGGCGCTCGATGCCATCGGTCTCGCGCGTCGCGCGGGCATGGCGGTCTCCGGCCATGACAAGGTCGAGCAGTGGCTGCGCGCCGGCAAGGCGGGTGTGCTGCTCGCGGCCGCCGACGGCGCGGCCGACGGCCGGCGCAAGCTCGCCGATCTCGCCGGCGACCGGCCGATCGTCGCGCTCTTCGGCGCGGACGAGCTCGCGGCCGCCTTCGGGCGCGACCGCGTCGTTCATGCCGCGATCGCCGCGGGGCCGCTCGCGGAGCAATTCCTGGCGGAGGCCGGTCGTGCGGCCGGCTTCGCCGCCGCTACCCAGTCAGATGGATCGGACCGGCAATGACGAGCAGCAACGAAACCGAAACCGCCAAGAAGCCGCTTAAGCTCAATCGGCCGGGGAAACTCGAGCTGAAGAAGACGGTGGATGCCGGGCAGGTGCGGCAGAGCTTCCCGCACGGCCGCTCGAAGACGGTCGCGGTCGAGGTCAAGAAGAAGCGCACCTATGCCCGGGGCGTCGGCGACAAGATGACCGAGGTCACCGCCGATTCCGACGCGGCCGCCGCGGCGGAAGCCGAGGCGCAGGCGCTGTTCGACCAGGGCGGCCTGCATCACCTGACCGAAGGCGAGCGCGCCGCACGCCTGAAGGCGCTCGAGGAGGCGCGGCGCGACGACGAGATCCGGCGCAGCGCCGAGGCCGATGCCGCCGTGCGCCGCGCGGAGGAGGAGGCGATCGCCGAGGCCGAAGCGCTCGCCCGCCCGCAGACGGAGACGCCCGCCCGGGCCGAGGCGGCGCCCGCCGAGGCCGAGGCGAAACCGGCGGCGAAGCCCGGCGAGGCGGAGGCCGCCCGCACCCCGCGGCTGGTCGCCAAAGCGCCCGCCGCGGCCGAGGAGGAAGAGGATTCGAAGGAGCGCGCCCGCCGTCATGTGCGCCACGCGCCGGCCAAGCCCGCCGTCGCGCCGCGCCGCGACGAGCCGCGGCGGCGTACCGGCAAGATCACCATCTCGCAGGCGCTCGATCAGGAAGGGGCCGAGCGCATGCGCAGCCTCGCCTCGGTCAAGCGTGCGCGGGAGAAGGAAAAACAACGCCAGAAAGCGCTGGCCGGAGAACAACTCAAAGTGATTCGCGACGTCGTCATCCCCGAGACGATCACGGTGCAGGAGCTCGCCAACCGCATGGCCGAGCGCGGCGCCGACGTCATTAAATCGCTCATGAAGATGGGCATCATGGCGACGATCAACCAGCCGATCGATCAGGACACGGCGGAGCTCATCGCTGCCGAGTTCGGTCACCGTATCCGCCGCGTCTCCGCCGCCGACGTCGAGATCGGCCTCGACGGCGCGGGCGACGAGGGCGAGCATATGCAGCCGCGCTGGCCGGTCGTCACGGTCATGGGCCATGTCGATCACGGCAAGACGTCGCTGCTGGACGCGCTGCGCCAGACCGACGTGGCGGCGCACGAGGCGGGCGGCATCACGCAGCATATCGGCGCCTACCAGGTGACCCGCCCGACCGGGCAGAAGATCACCTTCATCGACACGCCGGGCCACGCCGCCTTCACCGAGATGCGCGCGCGGGGCGCCAACGTGACCGACATCGTCGTGCTGGTGGTCGCCGCCGACGACGGGATCATGGCGCAGACCGTCGAGGCGATTCACCACGCCAAGGCGGCGCAGGCGCCGATCATCGTCGCCATCAACAAGGTCGACAAGCCGGACGCCAATCCGCAGCGCGTGCGCCAGGAGCTGCTGCAGCACGAGCTCGTCACCGAGGAGCTCGGCGGCGACGTGCTCGCGGTCGAGGTTTCGGCGAAGACGAAGCAGGGGCTGGAGCGGCTCGAGGAGGCGATCCTCCTGCAGTCGGAAATCCTCGAGCTTCGCGCCAATCCCGACCGCGTGGCGACGGGCGCCGTCGTCGAGGCGCGGCTCGAACGCGGCCGCGGCGTGGTCGCGACCCTGCTGGTGCAGCGCGGCACGCTCCGCGTCGGCGAGATCCTGGTGGCCGGCCGCGAATGGGGCCGCGTCCGCGCGCTGCTCAACGACCGCGGCGAGCCGATCGAGGAAGCGGGCCCTTCGACCCCGGTCGAGGTGCTGGGTCTGCAGTCGGCACCGCTCGCGGGCGACACCTTCGCGGTGGTGGAGAACGAGGCCAAGGCGCGGCAGGTCAGCGAGTTCCGCACCAGCCTCCAGCGCGAGAAGGAGGTCGCGGCGAGCGCCCGCGGCACGCTCGAGCAGATGTTCTCGAAGATCTCGGCGGGCGAGGTCAAGGAACTGCCGGTCATCATCAAGGGCGACGTGCAGGGCTCGGTCGAGGCGATCGTGGCGAGCCTGCAGAACCTCTCGACCGAGGAGGTCGCGGTGCGCGTCCTCCATACCGCCGTCGGCGGCATCAACGAATCGGACATCACGCTCGCCCGCGCCTCCAACGCGATCATCATCGGCTTCAACGTGCGCGCCAATCCGCAGGCGCGCGACATGGCGCGGCGCGACAAGATCGAGATCCGCTACTACTCGATCATCTACAACGTCGTGGACGACATCAAAGCGGCGCTCACCGGCCTGCTCTCGCCGACGCTCCGCGAGAACTTCCTCGGCAATGCGCAGATCCGCGAGGTGTTCAACATCACCAAGGTCGGCAAGGTCGCCGGCTGCATGGTGACGGAAGGCGTGGTGCGCCGCGGCGCCAAGGTGCGCCTGCTGCGCGACAACGTGGTGATCCACGAGGGCAGCCTGAAGACCCTGAAGCGCTTCAAGGACGAGGTCCGCGAGGTGAAGGAAGGCTTCGAGTGCGGCATGGCCTTCGAGAATTACGACAACATCGCGGCCGGCGACGTCATCGAGTGCTTCGACATCGAGCAGGTGACGCGCACGCTCGCCTGAGCCGGCGGGCGCCCGGCGCGCGCGGAGTAGGACGATCCATGCCGAGGCGAAAACCGGCCCGGCGCGGCCAGGGACCGAGCCAGCGTCAGCTCCGCATCGGCGAGGAGCTGCGCCATGTGCTGATGGAGATCCTGGCGCGCGGCGAGCTGCGCGATCCGGTGCTGGCGGGTGCGCAGATCACCGTGACCGAGGTCAGGATCAGCCCCGACCTCAAGAACGCGACCGCCTTCGTCGTGCCCTTCGCCGGCGGCGACGCGGCGGCGCTCGCCAAGGCGCTCGGCCACGCGGCGCCCTTCCTGCGCCGGCAGCTCGCCGACCAGATGCGGCTCCAGTTCGTCCCCCAGCTCCGCTTCGAGCCGGATCGCTCCTTCGACCAGGCGGAGCGCATCGACCGGCTGCTGCGCGATCCGCAGGTGGCGCGCGATCTCGCCGCCGACGGGGCCGCCGACGGGGAAGGCGAGAATGGCGCGTAAGCGGCGCGGCCAGCCGGTGCATGGCTGGGTCCTGCTGGACAAGCCCTATGGCATGACCTCGACCGCGGCGGTCGCCGCGGTGCGCCGGATCTTCGACGCCAACAAAGCGGGCCATGGCGGCACGCTCGATCCGCTCGCGACCGGCCTGCTGCCGATCGCGCTCGGCGAGGCGACCAAGACCGTCGCGTTCGTGACGTCGGGCGAGAAGAGCTACCGCTTCACGCTCCGCTGGGGCGAGGCGCGCTCGACCGACGACGCCGAAGGCAAGGTGACGGCGACGAGCGACCGGCGCCCAAGCCGCGCCGAGATCGAGGCGGCGCTGCCGCGCTTCGTCGGCGAGATCGAGCAGGTGCCGCCCGCCTTTTCGGCGATCCGCATCGACGGCGAGCGGGCCTACGATCTGGCCCGCGCCGGCGAAGCGGTGGCACTCGCCGCGCGGACCGTCACGATCCATGACTTCCGCCTGCTCGACGAGCCCGACCCGGACCATGCCCGGTTCGCCGTCGTCTGCGGCAAGGGCACCTATATGCGTAGTCTTGCCAGGGACTTAGCCCTCGCCCTCGGGACCGTGGGACATATCGCGGCATTGCGACGGACCGCGGTCGGCCGCCTCGGCGAATCCCGGGCGATTTCGCTGGAATCGCTGAAATCCCTGGGGCATAGTGCGGCCGCCTCAGGGCAGCTCTTACCGGTCGAGACCGTGCTGGACGACATCCCGGCCCTGGCCTTGACCGACGCCGAGGCGCTTCGTCTGCGTTCCGGCCAATCCGTCGGGTTGCTGAAGCTCAGCGACCGCGAACGGCTCGGCCTTATCAAGAGCGGCGATCTGGTTTGCGCCATGTCCGGTGGCAAGCCGGTGGCGCTCGCTCGATGGGATGCCGGCGATTTGCGCCCCGTGCGGGTCTTGCACATTTAGCGAAAGGAAGGACCGATGTCGATTACGGCGGAGCGCAAACAGGCGCTCATCACGGAATATGCGCAGAAGAGCGGCGACACAGGCTCGCCGGAAGTGCAGATCGCGGTCTTGAGCGAGCGCATCAAGAACCTGACCGAGCATCTGCAGTCGCACGAAAAGGACTATCACTCGCGGCGCGGCCTGCTCGTCATGGTCGGTCATCGCCGCCGCCTGCTCGACTATCTGAAGCGCAAGAACGAACAGCGCTATCAGGACGTCGTCCAGCGTCTGGGCCTGCGCCGCTAGACATGGGGCGGCGCTGCACCTCGATATCGAGCGGCGCATCTCTCGCCTTCGACTGGGACGCGCGCGGCAGCGGCCGGCGCCGCGCGCGCATACTGCCGGGCCGACGTAAGGAGCGGGCGATGCCGCCGCTCCTTGCGCGGGTCCGGCTGCCATCTGAACCGGCCGGAACCAAGGAAAAAATGGAATGTTCAAGATCTATCGCAAGGAAATCGACTGGGGCGGCCGCAAGCTCGTTCTCGAGACGGGCCGCATCGCCCGTCAGGCGGACGGGGCCGTTCTGGCGACCTACGGCGACACCGTGGTGCTCTGCACCGCGGTCGGACAAAGACAGGTAAAGCCGGGCGTCGACTTCTTCCCGCTCACGGTCAACTACCAGGAAAAGACCTTCGCGGCCGGCAAGATCCCCGGCGGCTTCTTCAAGCGCGAAGGCCGGCCGACCGAGAAGGAGGTGCTGACCTCGCGCCTCATCGATCGCCCGATCCGCCCGCTCTTCGCGTCGGGCTACCGCAACGAGACGCAGGTCGTCTGCACCACCTTGAGCCACGATCTGGAGAACGATCCGGACATCGTCGCGATGGTCGGCGCGTCGGCCGCGCTCACCATCTCCGGCATCCCCTTCCTCGGGCCGATCGCCGCCGCGCGCGTCGGCTATGCCGACGGCCAGTATGTGCTGAACCCGCGGCTCGAGGATCTGCCGAACTCGGCGCTCGACCTCGTGGTGGCCGGCACGGGCGAAGGCGTGCTGATGGTGGAATCCGAGGCGAAGGAGCTTTCCGAGCAGGTGATGCTCGGCGCCGTCACCTTCGGCGCGGAGCAGTTCCAGCCGGTGATCCGCGCGATCATCGATCTCGCCGAGCAATGCGCGAAGGAGCCCTGGCCGCTGCCGGAAAAGAATCCGGACGTCGAGCGCGTCGCAAGCCGCCTCGCCGAGCTCGCGGCCGAGCGCATGCGCGCCGCCTATCGCGAGACCGGCAAGCAGGCCCGCGTCGAGAAGATCGACCAGGTCCGCAAGGAGGCGACCGAGGCCCTGGTGGCCGAAGGCACCGACCCGGAGCTGCTCGGCAAGCTCTACAAGGCGCTCGAGAGCGATATCGTCCGCGGTGCGATCCTGAAGACCGGCACGCGCATCGACGGCCGCGACACCAAGACGGTGCGCCCGATCGACTGCCAGGTGAGCGTGCTGCCGCGCGCTCACGGCTCGGCCCTGTTCACCCGTGGCGAGACGCAGGCCCTCGTGGTCGCCACGCTCGGCACCGGCGAGGACGAGCAGATCATCGACGCGCTCGAAGGCGAGTTCCGCGAAGCCTTCATGCTGCATTACAACTTCCCGCCCTACGCGACCGGCGAGACCAAGCGCATGGGCTCGCCCGGCCGCCGCGAGATCGGCCACGGCAAGCTCGCCTGGCGCGCGCTCCGGCCGCTGCTGCCCGCCAAGGAAGACTTCCCCTACACGATCCGCATCGTCTCGGAGATCACCGAATCGAACGGTTCCTCCTCGATGGCCACGGTCTGCGGTTCCTCGCTCGCCCTCATGGATGCGGGCGTGCCGCTGAAGCGCCCGGTGGCCGGCATCGCCATGGGCCTCATCAAGGAGGATGACGGCTTCGCCGTGCTCTCCGACATCCTCGGCGACGAGGATCATCTCGGCGACATGGACTTCAAGGTGGCCGGCACGACCGACGGCGTCACCTCGCTGCAGATGGATCTGAAGATCACCTCGATCACGCCCGAGATCATGAAGATCGCGCTCGACCAGGCGCGGGAAGGGCGGTTGCACATCCTCGGCGAGATGAGCCGCGCGCTCGATCATTCGCGCGACGATGTCAATAAGAACGCGCCGCGCATCACGGTCATCAACATCCCGAAGGACAAGATCCGCGAAGTGATCGGCTCCGGCGGCAAGGTGATCCGCGAAATCTGCGAAGTGACCGGCGCCAAGATCGACATCGAGGACGACGGCACGATCAAGGTCGCGGCGGTGGATGCGTCCGCCTCGCAGGCCGCGATCGACTGGATCCGCGGCATCGTCGCGGAGCCGGAGATCGGCACGATCTACACCGGCAAGGTCGTGAAGATCATGGAATTCGGCGCCTTCGTGAACTTCCTGGGGACGCGCGACGGCCTCGTCCATATCAGCGAGCTGGCGCCGCAGCGCGTGAAGCAGGTCGGCGACGTGGTCTCGGTCGGCGACGTCGTGAAGGTGAAGTGCATCGGCATGGACGATCGCGGCAAGGTCAAGCTCAGCATGAAGGCGGTCGATCAGCAGACCGGCGAGGACCTCTCGCAGAAGGCCGATCGCGCGGAAGCGGCGAGCTAGGCCGCGGGTGATCGAAGGGCGGGGTCTCGCCGCGTCAATCGGCGGGCCCCCGGCCGCTTCTTCCGGCGGCTGCGCCCCGGCCGGCGGCCGCGCGTCGTTCGGGCCGGCCGCCGTTCGGCAAGGGATTCCATGCAGCTTCCCAAGGTCATCGGTCATCGCGGCGCGGCGGCTTCGGCGCCCGAGAACACGCTCGAATCCTTCCGGCGGGCGGCGCTGCTGGGCGCCGGCGGCATCGAGCTCGATGCGAAGCTCGCGGCGGACGGCACCGTCATCGTAATGCATGACGACCGCCTCGACCGCACCACCAGCGGCAAGGGTCCGGTCAGGGACGCTTCCTACCGCACCATCGCCGCGCTCGATGCCGGGCGATGGTTCGGCGCGCGCTGGGCCGGCGCCCGCGTGCCGACCTTGCGGGCGGCGCTCGACGAGGCCCTGCGGCTCGGCCTTTTCCTCAATATCGAGATCAAGCCATGCCCGGGGCGCGACCGCGAGACGGCGGCCGCCATCGTGGCGCTCCTGCACAAGCACTGGCCGGCGGGCCGGCCGCTCCCGCTCCTCAGCAGCTTTTCCGTGGCGAGCCTCGAGGCGGCGCGCGATCTGGCGCCCGAGCTGCCGCGCGGGCTCCTCGTCTGGAACGATCCCGAGGCCTGGCGACGGGAAGCCGGGCGGCTCGGCCTCCGGACATTGCATTGCGCCCGCCAATACCTACCTTCGGACCTGCGGGCGGTTCGCGCGGCCGGGCTCGGCCTCGCGATCTACACGGTCAACAGCCGCGCCGAGGCGAGCCGGTTGCTAAGGGCCGGCGCGGATAGCATCATCACCGACCGGCCCGATACGGTGCTGGCGGCATGAGTCGATCGCCGAACGGGAGACTCCAGGCTTGAAACCATTGCGACCCATCCTCGTCTCGGGCCGCGAGGTCCTGCCGCTGGTCGAAGGCGGGAAGGGCATCTCGATATCGAACGGCGAAAGCTCCGGCGCCTGGGCGGCGGCCGGCGGCGTCGGCACCTTCTCCGGCGTCAACGCCGATTCCTACGACGCCGACGGCAAGCTCGTCCCGCAGGTCTATCGCGGGCGGACGCGGCGCGAGCGCCATGAGGAGCTGGTCGCCTTCGCGATCCAGGGCGGCATCCAGCAGGCGCGCATCGCGCATGAAAGCTCGAACGGCCTCGGCCGCATCCATATGAACGTGCTCTGGGAGATGGGCGCGTCGCAGCGCGTGCTGCATGGCGTGCTCGAGGGCGCGCGCGGCCTCATCCACGGCGTCACCTGCGGCGCCGGCATGCCTTACAAGATCGCCGAGATCTGCGCCTCCTATGGCGTGCATTACTATCCGATCGTCTCCTCGGGCCGCGCCTTCCGCGCGCTCTGGAAGCGCGCCTATCACCGCTTCCCCAACCTGCTCGGCGGCGTGGTCTACGAGGATCCGTGGCTCGCCGGCGGCCATAACGGCCTTTCCAACAGCGAGGATCCGCTGAAGCCCGGCGCGCCCATGCCGCGTGTCGTCGAGCTGCGCGCGGCGATGAAGGAGTTCGGCCTCGGCGAGACGCCGATCTTCATGGCGGGCGGCGTCTGGTGCCTCCGGGAATGGGAGGACTGGCTCGACAATCCGGAGGTCGGGCCGATCGCGTTCCAGTTCGGCACGCGGCCGCTGCTCACGCAGGAGAGCCCGATCTCGGACGCGTGGAAGCGCCGGCTGCTGGCGCTGAAGGAGGGCGATGTCTTCCTCAACCGCTTCAGCCCGACCGGCTTCTATTCCTCGGCGGTGAGCAATCCCTTCCTCGACGAGCTCAAGGAGCGCTCGGACCGCCAGGTCGCCTATTCGACGGCGCCGGTCGGCGAGCATGTCTGGCCCTTCCCCGTAGGCGCGCGCCGCCGGCTCGTCTATCTGACCGCGGCGGACAAGCTCAATGCGGTCGAATGGGTCGAGCATGGCTTCACCGAGGCGCTGCGCACGCCGGACTCGACGCTGATCTTCGTCACCCAGGACAAGGCGAACGAGATCCGCGAGGATCAGATCAACTGCATGGGCTGCCTTTCCGCCTGTCGCTTCTCGAACTGGGCGGAGACCGAGGAAGGCAGCACCGGCAAGAAGGCGGATCCGCGCTCCTACTGCATCCAGAAGACGCTGCAGACCATCAGCCACTCCGAGGATACGGAGCACAATCTGATGTTTGCCGGCCACAACGCCTTCCGCTTCAAAGACGATCCCTTCTACGCCAACGGCTATATCCCGACGGTGCGGGAGCTGGTGGGGCGGCTGGAAACCGGCGATTAGGGCCGGATTCCGGGTCCGCTTGACTCTTTTTTATAGCAATTCCAAAATGCGCTCCCAGATATCCGCTACAGGCTGAACCGGGAAAACGCAGGACCCATGACGGGAACGCGCCCCTTTGCGCCGCTGGTCGATCGGTTGAAGCAGGCAGGCTTGCGCCCCACCCGCCAGCGCCTGGCGCTGGCGAAGCTGCTCTTCGATCCGGGCCATCGCCATGTGACGGCCGAGCAGCTCCATGTCGAGGCGCAAGGCGCCAATGTCCGCGTCTCGCTCGCCACGATCTACAACACGCTCCATCAGTTCACCGCGCAGGGCCTGCTGCGCGAAGTGGTGGTCGAGGCCGGGCGCAGCTACTTCGACACCAACACCGGCGATCATCATCACTTCTATTTCCAGGAGACCGGCGAGCTGCAGGATGTCTGCGGCAGCGACGTCGAGGTCACGCGTCTGCCTGCGCCGCCGGACGGTCAGCGCCTCGCGCGCGTCGATGTGGTGATCCGTCTCGCCCCGCGTCGCTGACGCGCCAGTCGCGAACCCTTCGCAACATTAGAATCGCTCTAGACAACCCTGTAATGGCGTTGTTAGATAAGCCTATCGGCCGACCCGATGCGGCAGGCCGATCGCCGCATCCGCCGATGCGTTCCCGCTAGCAGGAGGAGCAGCCCCCATGTCGAAACTCAAAGGATCGAAGACGGAAGGCAATCTGAAAGCCGCCTTTGCCGGTGAGAGCCAGGCGAACCGTCGCTATCTCTATTTCGCGCAAAAGGCCGACGTCGAAGGCTACAACGACGTGTCGGCGGTGTTCCGCTCGACCGCGGAAGGCGAGACCGGCCACGCGCACGGCCATCTCGAATATCTGGAATCGGTCGGCGATCCGGCGACCGGCCTCCCGATCGGTTCGACCTCGCAGAATCTGAAGGCGGCGATCGCCGGCGAGACGCACGAATACACCGACATGTATCCGGGCATGGCGCGCGCCGCGCGCGACGAAGGCTTCGACGAGATCGCCGACTGGTTCGAGACGCTCGCCAAGGCCGAGAAGTCGCATGCCGGCCGCTTCCAGAAGGCGCTCGACACGCTGAGCTGAGGCTCGCCCGCCAGACGGCTCCCGCCCCGGCGGCCTCTGCCGCCGGGGTCCGCCGTCCGGTTCCCGACGCCCTCCCCAAGACGCCGACGCCTTCCCGGCATCGGCTCCCGAGGATTTGCGGCATGAGAGAAGGCAGTCTCGAAGCGCCGACGCGCCACCCGATCGATTGGCGCAATCCGGACTTCGTCGATCCCGAGAAGCTCGACCGGGAGCTGCATCGGGTGTTCGACATCTGTCACGGCTGCCGCCGCTGCTTCAATCTCTGCGACAGTTTCCCCCGGCTCTTCGATCTCGTCGACAATTCGCCGACCGGCGAGCTCGACGGCGTGAAGCGCGAGGACTTCAAGCAGGTGGTCGATGCCTGCACTCTCTGCGACCTCTGCTTCATGACGAAATGTCCCTATGTGCCGCCGCACGAGTTCAACCTCGATTTCCCGCACCTGATGCTGCGCGCCCGCATGGCGGAGCGTGCGCAGGGGAAGGTCGAGAGGATCCGCGACGAGCTCGGCAAGACCGATCGCAACGCCGCGCTCGCGCGGCCGGTGGCGCCGCTCGCCAACTGGGCGAGCGATACCGGCAACCACCTCACCCGCCCGATCCTGGAGAAGGTCGCGGGCATCGACCGCAACGCGGCCCTGCCCAAGTTCCACGGCAAGACCTTCGTCGCCCGCGCGAAAAGCGAGGCGCCGGCGGTCGACCGCGCGGCGCCGGCCTTCGGCCGCAAGGCCGTGCTCTATGCGACCTGCTTCGTGAACTACCACAACCCCGCGATCGGCCAGGCGACGCGCGCGGTGCTGGCGAAGAACGGCGTCGAGACCGAGGTGCTCTATCCCGCCTGCTGCGGCATGCCGCAGATGGAGCAGGGCGATATCGCGACCGTGGCGAAGCGGGCCGAGACCGTATCCCGGGCGCTGCTGCCCTGGATCGAGAAGGGCTATGACGTGATCGCGCTCGTGCCCTCCTGCGCCCTGATGCTGAAATTCGAATGGCCGCTGATCCTGCCCGAGGACGCGACGGTGAAGCGGCTCGCCAACGCGACCTTCGACGCGAGCGAATATGTCGTCGACATCGCCAAACGCGAGGGGCTGGCGCCGGGGCTGAAGCCGCTCGAAGGCGGCGTCGCGCTTCATATCGCCTGCCATGCCCGCGCCCAGAACATGGGCCAGAAGGCGACCGAGATGCTGAAGCTCATCCCGGAGGCCGATCTCGCCGTGATCGAGCGCTGCTCGGGCCATGGCGGGTCCTGGGGCGTGATGAAGGGGAATTTCGAGACGGCGCTGAAGGTCGGCAAGCCGGTGGCGCGGAGCGCCGCCAACAGCGGCAAGCGGAGCCTCGCCTCGGAATGCCCGCTCGCCGCGGTCCATATCCTGCAGGGCGTCGAGCGGCTCGGCGCGGAGACGCCGGATTTCGGCACGCCCGCCCATCCGATCGAGCTCATGGCCCGCGCCTACGGGCTCTGACCCATCCGGAAGGAGATCGCATGACCGCAAGCAAGCGCGAGATCACGCCGGACGATCTCATCAGCCTCGAGGCCTATACCCGGATCCGCAAGGAGCACCGCGCGGCGCTGGTCGCGCGCAAGCGCCAGCGCCGGCTCGAGGTCGGCCCGGTCGCCAGCATCCATTTCGAGAACTACGACAGCATGTGGTTCCAGGTGCAGGAGATGCTCTATATCGAGCGCGGCGGCGAGGCGCAGATCGCGGGCGAGCTCGCGGCCTATAATCCGCTCATTCCCCAGGGGCGCGAGCTGGTGGCGACCATCCTCTTCGAGATCGAGGATCCGGATCGCCGCAAGCGGATGCTGGCGAAGCTCGGCGGCATCGAGAACAACGCCTTCATCGAGATCGGCGGCGAGCGCATCCGCGGCGTGGCGGAAGAGGACCAGGAGCGCAGCACGGCCGAGGGCAAGGCGTCCTCCGTGCAGTTCGTCCATTTCCCCTTCACCGAGGCGCAGGTCGCGGCCTTCCGCCGGCCGGAGGCCAGGATCGCGGTCGGCTTCGACCATCCGAACTACGGCCATCTGAGCGCGATGCCGGAGAGCGTCCGCCAGGCGCTCGCCGAGGATTTCGACTGAAACCCGATTGCCGGCCTAAACGGTGATGGCACCTCGCGCTTCGCGCGCGGCAAACGCGTCGAGCGCCTCCGGATCGCGCAGCGTCTCGATCGCCTTGCCGCCTTCGAGGGCGTCGAGCGCGCGCAGGAGCCGCGGCCGGATCTGGCGGTGATACTCCCAGATGAAGGGATAGATCGTCTCGAGCGCCGGCAGGGTCACGCCGTCGCCGCGCTCGGCGCTGCCGTCGCCGCGCTTCGCCGCCCAGAGGAAATTGAGCCAGACCGGCGGATCGATATGCACGATGAGGTCGGCGGCGGCGAGCCGGTCCCGGATCGTGCCCCAGACGCCGATGCCGTCGATCACCCAGGCGGGCTCCGCCACGAGCCCCGCATGGAACGCCTTGAGGTCCGCGCGCTTGGCGATGCCCCACTCCTTGGAGAACTGGAAGCGGTCGAGCTCGCGATAGGGCAGCTTCCGCGCCGCGGCCATGACGCGGGCGAGGCGCGACTTGCCGCCGGCGATATTGCCGATCAGGGCGATGCGCCGCGCGGCGGGATGCGGGATCGTTCCGCTTCCTGGCGAGGGCTCCGCGCCGCTCAGAAGGTTTCTTCCGGCAGCACGCCGAAGATCCTGCTGCGCTCAACCCAGCCGCGATAGCCCTGCACGTCGGCCCGGCACCAGGCCGGTCCGCATTCCAGGAGATCGCCGATCACCCCGGGCGAGAGCCGCGCCGCGGGATGCGCGCCATGGTCCGGCGCGAGGCGCATCTCGTAGACCTCGGGCGAGGTCACGAGGAAGCTGCGCTTGCCGTCGAGCATGCTCTGATGCACCCAGCCCTCGCTGCCTTCCCAGTCGCGGATCTTGCGCCAGGTGTCGAATTCCTCGACCACCTCGACCGGCATCGCCTTGCGCTTGTAGATCCATTCGATCGGATAGGTGAGGCCCGGCCCGGTGCGCAGATTGACCTCGTTCGAGCGGAGCGAGACGAAGCGCGGAATGGGCAGGCCCGAGGGATTGGCGGCGCTTGTCTCCGCCTCCACGTAACCGACGCCGAAGAGAAGGAAGCCGGCCATGAAGGCCGCCATGGCGATACGCAGCCTTTTGGTTCCCACACTGTTTCCCCTGGTGATCATTGTCTTGCGCCCGCGGGCCGTCGCGACTTGCGGGCCGAATCGCGCCCGAAAGCTTCCTGCCGATGCGCCGCCCGGTCAAGCCGCGCGACGCCTGCCGCCCCGATCGGGACCGTCCCGTCCTGCGGCATGGCCGCGCGGCGGCCGCGTCGAAAGCGCCGGCGGGAGCGGCCTCGCTGGACAAGCCGCGGTGCTTCTTGCTATGGCAGGACCAAGAACTGGGAGACACCCGGCGTCCTGTCTGGCCGCCGGCTTGCCAAAAAAAACCGGCTTCACGCCGCGGGTCCGGGACGGTTTCGATGCCCATAAAACCGATCGTCGTCGTCACGCGCAAGCTGCCCGATCCGATCGAGACGCGGATGATGGAGCTGTTCTCCTGCCGCCTCAATCACGACGACCATCCGCTGGGCCAGGCCGAGCTGGTCGAGGCGGTGAAGACCGCCGACGTGCTGGTGCCGACGGTGACCGACCGCATCGACGCCGCCGTGCTGAGCCAGGCGGGGCCGAAGCTGAAGCTGATCGCCTCTTTCGGCACCGGCGTCGACCATATCGATCTCGCGACTGCGCGCCAGCGCGCCATCACCGTCACCAACACGCCGGGCGTGCTGACCGAGGATACCGCCGACATGACCATGGCGCTGATCCTCGCCGTGCCGCGGCGCCTCGCGGAGGGCGAGCGGCTGGTGCGCGCCGGCGCCTGGAAGGGCTGGGGGCCGACCACCATGCTCGGCCACCGCATCTGGGGCAAGCGGCTCGGCATCATCGGCATGGGCCGCATCGGAACGGCCGTCGCGCGGCGCGCCCGCGGCTTCGGCGTCGCGGTCCACTACCACAACCGGCGGCGCGTCCATGCCGAGCTCGAGGCCGAGCTCGAGGCGACCTACTGGGAAAGCCTCGACCAGATGCTGGCGCGGATGGACATCATCTCGATCAACTGCCCGCACACGCCCGCGACCTACCACCTGCTTTCGGCGCGCCGCCTCGCGCTGCTGCAGAAGCACGCCTATATCGTCAACACCTCGCGCGGCGAAGTGGTGGACGAAAGCGCGCTCACCCGGATGCTCGGGCGCGGCGAGATCGCCGGCGCCGGGCTCGACGTGTTCGAGCACGAGCCCGCGGTCAATCCGAAGCTGCTCAAGCTCGACAACGTCGTGCTGCTGCCGCATATGGGATCGGCCACCATCGAGGGCCGCATCGACATGGGCGAGAAGGTCATCATCAACATCAAGACCTTCGCCGACGGCCACAAGCCGCCGGACCGCGTGCTCGAAACGATGTTCTGAACGGACGGTTCTGCGGGCTCGGCTCAGGCGGCCTTGCCGGATTGCGGTCGCCACCGGCTGCAAAGCGGGCAGGCCTCCGAGCGCCGGAAGCGGATGCGGCCGAAACTCGCCCCCAGCGCGTCATAGAGCAGGAGCGAGCCGGAGAGGCTCTCGCCGATTCCGAGCAACTCCTTCAGCACCTCGACCCCCTGCATCGCGCCGAGCGTGCCGGCGAGCGCTCCGAGGATGCCGGCCTGCTCGCAGCGCGGGATGGCGTCGTCGTCGGGCGGCTCCGGATGGAGGCAGCGCAGGCAGGGATGCGGCGGCCCGAGATAGGGCTTGAAGGTGGTGAGCTGCCCGTCGAAGCGCAGGATCGCGGCGTAGACGAGCGTCTTGCCGGCGCGATAGCAGGCATCGGCGAGCGCGAAACGGGTGCCGAAATTGTCGCTGCCGTCGGCGACGAGGTCGTAGGGCGCGATCAGCGCATCGACATTGGCGGGATCGAGCCGGCGGTCGATGCGGTCGATCCTGATCTCGGGATTGATGCGGGCGAGCGCCGCGGCCGCGCTCTCGGTCTTGAGGCGGCCGACATCCGCCGTGCCATGCAGCACCTGGCGCTGCAGGTTCGAGAGATCGACGCGGTCGTCATCGACCACCCCGAGCCGGCCGACGCCCGCCGCGGCCAGATAGAGCAGCAGCGGCGAGCCGAGCCCGCCCGCGCCCAGCACCAGCACCTTGCTTTCCAGGAGCTTCGCCTGCCCTTCCTCGCCCACCTCGTCGAGAATCAGGTGGCGGGCATAGCGCTCGACCTGCTGGTCCGTCAGTTCCATCCGGCCTCCCGGCGCGGGCGCAGCACCCTGCGCCTCTATTCGAGCCCGTCGAAGAGCGCGGTCGACAGATAGCGCTCGGCGAAAGAGGGCAGGATCACCACGATGCGCTTGCCCTTCATCGCCGGCCGGCCGCCGAGCTCGACGGCGGCCGCGAGCGCCGCGCCCGAGGAGATGCCGACCGGCATCCCTTCGAGCTTTGCCACCTTGCGCGCGGTCTGCATCGAGGTCTCGTTGCCGATCCGGATCACCTCGTCGATGAGCGCGCGGTTGAGGATCGGCGGAATGAAGCCGGCGCCGATGCCCTGGATCTTGTGCGGACCCGGCGTGCCGCCGGAAAGCACCGGGCTGTCCTCCGGCTCGACCGCGATCATCCTGAGCGCCGGCAGGCGCGGCTTCAGCACCTCGCCAACGCCGGTGAGCGTGCCGCCCGTGCCGATGCCGCTCACCACCGCGTCCAGCGCGCCACCGGTATCGCGCCAGATCTCCTCGGCGGTGGTGCGGCGATGCACCTCGGGATTGGCGAGGTTCTTGAATTGCTGCGGGATCACCGCATTGCCGATTTCCGCCACCAGCTCCTCGGCGCGACGGATCGAGCCGCCCATGCCCTGCGAGGCCGGCGTCAGCACCAGCTCGGCGCCCAGCAGCTTCAGCATCTTGCGCCGTTCGATCGACATGCTCTCCGGCATGGTCAGGATCAGGCGGTAACCCTTGGCCGCGGCCGCGAAGGCGAGCGCGATGCCGGTATTGCCGCTGGTCGGCTCGACCAGCACCGTGTCGGGCCCGATCTTTCCGCTGCGCTCCAGCGCCTCGATCATGGCGACGCCGATGCGATCCTTGACCGAGGAAAGCGGATTGAAGAACTCGCATTTGCCGAGGATTTCGGCATCGACGCCGGCGTCGCGCGCGAAGGCGGAAAGCCGGACCAGCGGCGTCGCGCCGATGGTCTCGACGATGCTGTCATAGATGCGGCCGCGGAATTCCTGCGCAGCGGCGGAGGCCTCATGGGGGGGCTTGATGCGATTCATAGGGGGTGAACTCTGCAATGACTCGGGAGACGGTCGGTCAGATGGAGAAATCGAGGCGCTGCGCCACCTCGGTCGGGACGCCGGCTTCGTGGGCGCGCAGGCAAAGATCCTCGACGGTGATGGCGTCCATCTCGCGCAGCATGCGGTCCTGGATGTCGCGCCAGAACGGCCGGATCACCTTGAGGCCGAGCGGCGAGCCGCCGACATCGCCGAGCGGATCCGGCACCACGTCGATCTGCCGCATGACCCGGACGATCTCGCCGAGCGTGATGCGCCGGCGCTCGCGCGCGAGGCGATAGCCGCCGCGCGGGCCGCGCTGGCCGGTCAGCACGCCGCGCTTCACGAGGTGCTGCAGCACCTGCTCGAGATAGCGGCGCGGGATGCCCTGACGCTCGGAAATCTCGCCGCTCTGCACGGGCCGGCTCGCGCCGTGATAGGCGATGTCGACCACCGCTTCGATGGCGAACAGCAGACGCTTGGAAAGGCGAAGCAAGGCGGCCTCCTTTCCTCAGCCCGCGGCCACGAGGCCGGTCGAGCCGAAGCCGCCGGCCTCCCGCTCGGTCGCTTCGAGCGAGGCGCGGACGGCCCATTCCGCAAGCGCGACCGGCGCCAGCACGAGCTGCGCGATGCGGGTCCCGCGCTCGATGACGACGCTCTCCGCGCCGAGATTGACGAGGATCACCTTGATCTCGCCGCGATAGTCGGAATCGATCGTGCCCGGGCTGTTGAGCACGGTGATGCCGTGCTTGAGGGCGAGGCCGGAGCGCGGCCGTACCTGCGCCTCGTAGCCCGCGGGCAAGGCGATCGCGATGCCCGTCGGAACCAGAGCGCGGGCGCCCGGCGGCAGCGTTTCCGGCGCCCCGATGGCCGCCATCAGATCCATGCCGGCGCTGCCCGCCGTCGCATAGGCGGGCAAGGGTAGGTCGGCCCCGTGGGGCAGGCGTCGGAGCCCGACCGTGACGGGGGTGCGGGTCATTCCGCGGCTCCCGCCCGGAGATTCGCGGCGATGCGATCGGCGAGGCGTTCGGCCACTTCCTGCTTCGTCATGCGCGGCCAGCCCTCGCTGCCCGTCTCGGTCACGAACTCGATGGTGTTGCTGTCGCCGCCGAAGGTGTCGGTGCCGGTCGAGACGTCGTTCGCGAGCATCCAGTCGCAGCCCTTTCTGGCGCGCTTCGCCTTGGCGTTCTCGGCCACCTTCTCGGTTTCGGCGGCGAAGCCGATCACGAGGCGGGGCCGGCCGTTCCCGCGTGCAGCGAGCGAAGCGAGAATATCGGGATTCTCGACCAGGCTGAGCGAGGGCGGCTTTCCCCTCGCTTTCTTGAGCTTGCTGCCGGCGGCCTCCGCGGGGCGCCAGTCGGCGACCGCCGCCGCGCAGACCGCGACATCGACCGGAAGCGCGGCCCGGCAGGCCTCCAGCATGTCGCGCGCCGTCTCCACCCGCGTCACCGTCACCCCCGCGGGATCGCGCTCGGCGGTCGGGCCGGAGACGAGCAGGGTCGCGGCGCCGCGGCGCGCGAGCGCCGCCGCGATGGCATGGCCCTGGCGGCCGGAGGAACGGTTGCCGATGAAGCGCACCGGGTCGATCGGTTCGTGGGTCGGCCCGCTGGTGACGAGCGCGCGCCGGCCGGAAAGCGGCGCCGCGGTGCCGAAGAAATGCTCGATCTGCGCGATGATCTCGAGGGGCTCGGCCATGCGGCCGGAGCCGACCTCGCCGCAGGCGAGATCGCCGCTGCCGGGGCCGACGGTGACGATGCCGCGCGCCCGCAGCGTCGCGACATTCTCCTGCGTCGCCTTGTGGTTCCACATCTCGACATTCATGGTCGGCGCCGCCATCACCGGCTTGTTGGTGGCGAGCAGCGCGGTCGTGGCGAGGTCGTCGGCGATCCCGGCCGCCATCTTGGCCAGAATGTCCGCGGTGGCGGGCGCGACGAGCAGGAGATCGGCTTCGCGCGAGAGGCGGATATGCCCCATCTCGCTTTCGTCGTCGAGCGAGAAGAGATCCGTATAGACCTTCTCTTCGGAGAGCGCGGCTACCGAGAGCGGCGTCACGAACTCTGCGCCGCCCCGTGTCAGGATCGCGCGCACCGAAGCGCCGCGCTCGCGCAGGCGTCGGATCAGATCGAGGCTCTTATAGGCCGCGATGCCGCCCGCGATGACGAGGAGAATTCGTTTGCCGACCAGCATTCTGCCTCCCGACGGGGATTTCACGGTCCGGCACCGCTATTAGCCTACGCCGGCCACCCTGAAACTGCAATAAACTCCATTCAAGATATTGATAAAGTTACTGGTTTTTCAATGGCCGCCCATCGGGAACGGTGGCGGAAAACGGTCGCATCGCCCCGCCTGTTTCGCAGGGTGCCCATGCCTAGAGCAGATGGATCAGCAGCAGCAGGAGCAGCAAGCCGGCCAGCCACCAGCCGAGCGGGCGATCGGCGATGCGCAAGCGGGTTTCCTCCGTGCGCTGGCGTTCGTCCTCCGTCTCGAGGCGCCGTTCGAGCAGGCGCAGGACGCGCGGCAGCCGCGTCGCCGTCTCGAACGCGGATTCGAGCGCGTCGGCCACGCGCGCCTCGGGACCGCGATTGTCGCGCATCCACCGTTCGATCAGCGGCTGCGCGAGCGTCCAGATATTGAGCGTCGGGTCGAGCCGGCGGCTCACCCCCTCGGCCATCATCATGTTCTTCTGCAGCAGCAGCAATTGCGGTTGCACCTGCATGTCGAACCGCGTCGCGATCTGGAAAAGCTGGCCCAGCATCCGCGCGAAGGAGATATCGGCGAGCGGCCGGCCGAAGACGGGCTCGCCGATGGCCCGGAGCGCTTGCGCAAACTCCGCATGGGACTGATCGTCGGGCACGAAGCCGGCCGCGAAATGCAGGTCGGCGAGCCGCCGGTAGTCGCGCTCCAGCAGTCCCAGCAGCATGTCCGCGAGGTAATAGCGCGTCTGGCGGTCGAGCCGTCCCATGATGCCGAAATCGACGGCGCCGATCCGCCCCTCCGCGTCGACCAGCATGTTTCCGGGATGCTGATCGCCATGGAAGAAACCGTCGCGGAACAACTGGTTGAAGAAGATCGCGGCGGCCTTGGCGAGGATGTCCGGGATGTCGTGCCCGGCCGCGAGCAACGCCGCGCGATCGTCCATGCGGATGCCGGCGATGCGCTCCTGCGTCAGCACCCGCTTCGCGGTCCGCTCCCAGTCGATCGCCGGCACGCGATAGGTCGGATCCTCGGCAAAATTGCCGGCGAGCTCGACCGCGGCGGCAGCCTCGAGGCGCAAATCCATCTCGAGCGCCACCGACCGCGCGAACTCCCGGATGACCGCGAGCGGGCGAAACCGCCGCAGCCGGGGCTGGGTGCGTTCGACGATGCCGGCGAGCCAGAACAGGAGATCGAGATCGCGCTGGAAGGCCTGCTCGATGCCGGGACGCAGGATCTTCACCGCGACCTGCCGGATCGGGAAGGCGGCGTCCGCCGGCAGCAGCGCGAAATGCACCTGCGCGATCGAGGCGGCCGAGACCGGCTGCTCCTCGAAGCTCTGGAACAGGCTGTCGACCGGCTGCCCCAGCTCGGCCTCGACCGTCGCCCGCGCGGCGGCGGCCGGAAAGGGCGGCAGGCGGTCCTGCAGCAGCGAGAGGTCGGCCGCCACCTGCTCGCCCAGCAGGTCGGTGCGGGTCGACAGCATCTGGCCGAGCTTGATGAAGGCGGGCCCCAGCTCGCCCAGCGCATCGGCAAGCCGCTCCCCCGGCCGGCGGCTGCCGCCGCCGCGCCCGAAGAGGAACCGCACGACCTGGAGGAAGGCGGAGCTGGCGCCCTCCCGCGCGAGGGCGTCGTCGAGCGCCTGCAGGGCGCCGTGGCGCGCGAGCACGCGGGCGATGACGAGGAGCCGCAGGATGTTGCGAAGCGGGCGCAGCATGGGCGGCCGGTCAGATCCGCCAGGCGGAGTGGATCGCCGCGATGCCGCCGGAAAGGTTGCGATAGCGCGCGAGGCGGAAGCCCGCCGCCTCGATGCGGGCGAGCAGCAGATCCTGCGCCGGGAAGCGCCGGATGCTTTCGACGAGATAGCGATAGGAGGCCTCGTCGCCCGCCACCACCCGCCCGAGCGCCGGCAGCACGGCGTCGGAATAGGCGGCGTAGGCGCGGTCGAGCAGCGGCAGGGCGACGCGGCTGAATTCGAGGCAGAAGAAGCGGCCGCCTGGCTTCAGCACGCGACGCGCCTCGCCGAGCGCCCGGTCGATCCGGGTCACGTTGCGGAGCCCGAAGGCGATCGTGTAGCCGTCCATGCACATGTCGGCGAGCGGGAGACGCTCGGCATCGCCCGCGACCCAGTCGATGGCGTCGAGCAGTCCGCGGTCGATCGCCCGGTCGCGGCCGACCGCCAGCATCGCCGGGGTGAGATCGCAGACGATCACGCCGCCGGCCCGGTCGCCGGCGCCGATCCGTTCCAGGATGCGGAAGGCGATGTCGCCCGTGCCGCCCGCCACATCGACGAAACGTTCGCCGGGCCGCGGCCGGAGCTGCTCGACGAAGCTGCGTTTCCAGAGCCGATGCACCCCCGCCGACATCAGGTCGTTCATCAGGTCGTAGCGCCGCGCGACATTGTCGAACACACCGCGCACCAGCCCCTGCTTCGCCTCGGGCGGCACCGCGCGGTCGCCGAACCAGGCGGAATCGGCGGCGGGCGCGTCGCGGCTGTCGGGCTGGTCGATCACTTTAACCTCGAGTTCGGTGCCCGGTCGTCCTGACCGTCATCCCTTGAAAATATGCGTTCGATGGTAGCCGAGATAGCCCGGATGGGGCTGTTGCGCCAGATTCACGGGCACGATCGCCCTGCGATCGGGATTCAGCAACCGGACAGCTTCAGGAGGCAGCAGCTTTGCAGCCAAGAGGATGGAGAAATCGTCGGCGATCGATACTAAGCCACGATCGAACATCCAGTGAGCGGTCTTCGACAAGGCAAGGCCGTTTCTGACCGAATCGGGGCCATTGTGCCCGTCGCTTACCGGCCGGATATGCGCGGCATCGATCTCGGCCCGTCCACCGCCATTGATGATCTTGAGACCGGTAAGGGCACAGCGGTCAGCGTAGGCGCCGCGAATGACCTTGGTAAATGCCCGGTCGCGAACGGGGCGCGATACGAGGCTTTGGACGATCGGACGCCGGAACGGTTCCAGCGGTTCCCGAAGCCCGCCGCCTGTGGCGCCCGGCAAGCCGATGACATCCTCGGAAAAGAGATCGCCCCGTCGCAGAATCAGTTCGAATTCGGCGTCGGGGATGAGGCGGACGGCGCGTTGGAATGCGCCCAGATTGGTACGATTTTCGTCTGCTAGCAGGGAGCTTTCATAGTAGTGGCCCGCCTCCCGGAAGGGCACCGGATCGGGAAACTCCAGATAGTTGGAAACCTGGGCGTAGAAATGATCCGGATGTCTCCGATCCTCTTCGATCCCACCTACCTGGGCGAAAGCGAAATAGGCCTGTCGTCCGCCGTTTCTGCGAGGTTCGTAGTAGATGATAGAATCGCCTACCGCCGCCCGAACCTGGTTCAAGTATGTTCTGGGAAAGTGATAGCGAACCTCCGGCAAGTCATCGTATTCGCTATTGATCTTGGCGGTGAAAATGGCCTTGGCCATCTCTCGGACTCTCTAGTCGCCTGCGACAGACTTTGCAGACTTCAGTCTAGGGCGTTCGTCTCCTTCCGCCTAGAATGCGCCCCATGCCCGAGCTTCCCGAAGTCGA
This sequence comes from uncultured Rhodospirillaceae bacterium, assembly GCA_902826565.1. GTDB lineage: Bacteria > Pseudomonadota > Alphaproteobacteria > Dongiales > Dongiaceae > CADEFF01. Next base: position 125,478 of record CADEFF010000001.1, read on the forward strand.
AACGGTCTGTCGCGGCCTCGCGATGCGGCTCGAGAAGCGCCGTCTCGTTCGCGTCGAGCAGCGCCGGGCGGACCTGCGCTGGCCCTTGCCGCGGCGCTTCGCGGCGCGCCTCGCCGGCCGCCGCATCGAGCGCATAGAACGCCGTGCGAAATATATCCTGATGCATCTGGACGGGCGCGAGGTGCTGCTCTGCCATCTCGGCATGAGCGGGTCGATGCTGGTGGGCGAGGGCGAGCCGACCCTCCTGCCGCACGACCATATCGTCCTCCATACCGACGACGGCTGGTATGTGAAGTTCAACGATGCGCGGCGCTTCGGGATGATGGATCTGGTGGCGGGAGCGAAGCTTGGCCGGCACCGGCTCCTGGCCGGGCTCGGTCCGGAGCCGCTCGATCCGGCCTTCGACGGCCCCCGGCTCGCCGCCGCCCTCAAGGGCAAGGCGACGCCGATCAAGGCCGCGCTCCTCGATCAGCGCGTGGTCGCCGGGCTCGGCAATATCTATGTCGCCGAGGCGCTCTTCTGGGCCGGCCTCTCGCCGCGCCGGCTCGCCCGCACGGTGCAGGGGGAGCGGGCGGTCCGGCTCGCCGCCGCCATCAAGCGGGTGCTGGAGGCGGCCATCGCGGCCGGCGGCTCCTCGCTCCGGGACTATGTCCAGACCAACGGGGAGCTCGGCTATTTCCAGCATCGCTGGGCGGTCTATGACAAGGAGGGCCACCCTTGCCCCGGCTGCGATTGCGCCATCGCCGCCACCGGGGGCATCCGCCGGCTGGTGCAGTCCGGCCGCTCGACTTTCTATTGTGCGCGCCGGCAGCGCTGAGTTAGATACGCCGCCATGCCGCACCGCAACAGCCTTGCCGCGCTGGTTCTTCTTGGGGCGCTCCTCCTGCCGGCGACGCCGTTCACCGGTGTTAACGGCGCGGCGGCCCAGAGCGAGACGGGCGAAGCGGCGAGCCCGCGCTTCGTGGCCGGGCTCGAGGATCTGCCGCTGATGCCGGGCCTGAACGAGCTGACCGGCTCCGGCTTCGCCTTCGACAGCGCCACCGGCCGGATCGTCGAGGCCTATGCGACCGGCGATCTCGCCCAGCAGCAGGTGCTGGACTTCTATGCCGAAACCCTGCCGCAGCTCGGCTGGGAGCAGGCCTCGCCGCGCGGCTTCAAGCGCGAGGGGGAACGGCTTTCCATCGAGTTCGTGAAGGGCGACAACCCGCTCACCGTGCGCTTCAGCCTGGCGCCGGAGTGACCGAACGCCTCGCCGGCCGCCTTCGCGGGGCCGGCCGGCATCCCCAACCTCGCCGGCGACGACGCCGGGCTTCCAGATCAAGGACATCGCCATGGCCTATCAGAACATCATCGTCGAGACGAAGGGCCGCGTCGGCGTCGTCACGCTGAACCGCCCGAAGGCGCTGAACGCGCTCTGCGACGCGCTGGTCGCCGAGCTCGGCGCCGCCCTCGACGACCTCGAGGCCGATGCGCATGTGGGCGCGATCGTCATCACCGGATCGGACAAGGCCTTCGCCGCCGGCGCCGACATCAAGGAGATGAAGGACCGGACCTTCATCGGCGCCTATACGGAGGACTTCATCACCAGGGGCTGGGAGCGGGTGGCGCGCTGCCGCAAGCCGGTGATCGCCGCCGTGGCGGGCTACGCCCTCGGCGGCGGTTGCGAGATGGCCATGATGTGCGACATCATCCTCGCCGCCGAGAACGCGAAATTCGGCCAGCCGGAGATCACCCTCGGGGTGATCCCCGGCGCCGGCGGGACCCAGCGTCTCACCCGCCTCGTCGGCAAGGCGAAGGCGATGGAGATGTGCCTCAGCGGGCGCATGATGGACGCCGCCGAGGCGGAGCGCTCGGGCCTGGTCAGCCGCGTGGTGCCGACCGACGCCCTGATGGACGAGGCGATGAAGCTCGCCGACCGGATCGCCGGGATGTCGATCCCGATCGCCATGATGGTCAAGGAGGCGGTCAATACCGCCTATGAAACGACCCTCGCGGAGGGCATCCATTTCGAGCGCCGGCTCTTCCATGCGAGCTTCGCGACCGAGGACCAGAAGGAGGGCATGGCGGCCTTCGTCGAGAAGCGCCAGCCGGCCTTCAGAAACCGTTGAAATCCAAAGCCCTCTGGCCGCTTGACGCGGCTTGGCGGGCAGGTCTATAACCCGCGGCTTCCGCCGCCCCAGCCCGAAACGAGAGCTTTCCATGGCCCACCACAAGTCCGCCAAAGAGCGCATCCGCCAGACCAAGCGCCGGACGGTCGTCAATCGCGCGCGCACCAGCCGCGTGCGGACCTTCATCAAGCAGGTCGAGGCGGCGATCTCGAGCGGCGACAAGACGGCGGCGCAGAACGCGCTGAAGCTCGCGCAGCCGGAGATCCATCGCGGCGTGCGCGCGCGCGTGATCCATCGCAACGCGGCGGCGCGGAAGCTGTCGCGTCTCAATACGCGCATCAAGTCTCTCTAGAAATTCCGGCGACGTCTTTCGTTCGCGGCACGGGCGCGCTCGCGCCGGTCGGCGCGCGTACGCATTCCGGCGGCGCAGCTTCCCCTCGCGGCATGGTCTCGTCGCGACATCCTCCGTCGCGGCGTTCTCGGTCGAGGCATCCTCGGTCGCGGTGACGATCCGTCGGCGCGCTCCCCCATGTCGGGAAAGATTGCGTCCGGCGCATGGCGCACGGCATCGCTCGCGTCGATCGGCCGCGGGGACGTCGCCCGCGATCGGGAGCCGTATCAACGCGCTCGCCCTTCCTCTTCGCGCGAGCCGGGAATGCAGCGCGACATCGCACCGCGCCAATGTCGTGCGAATCTAGATGTAGCGTTCGCGGCGCATCGAAGCCCTTCCGTTGTGAGGCGAGCGATGCATGTTTCTCGCCGTTTCCTCGAAGGCATCAATGCAAGAGAATTATTTGCGGGATGCGCCATCGGATGTATTGCACCGCTGATAGGCCGTGAGTAGAGTCCGCCCGAGGTGGTCGACGGGGAGGCTAAGTCGGATCAGACGGTGTGGGCGTTCTCCGGGGCTAACCGCACTCACAAACATCCGACAGTCGAGTCATCGCGGCGCCGACGGCGCAAACGAAGGGGGCGATGATCCGGAACGATCCCGAGATCAAGAACCGGACATCGTTTTCATCGGCGATGTCACACGCGACCTGAAGTCGGGTGCCCGTAAGTCGGGCGTGAGTGGGGAAGGACATTACGACGTGGTGAGTTACGCCGGTGATGTCGCGCCGTCGGATGCGTGGGCCGATCTCGATCGAGAGTCCGGCGCACAGCTCGTCGATGTGCGGACGCGTCCAGAATGGGCTTTCGTCGGCGTGCCGGATCTGGCGCCGGTCCGCAAGAAGGTGATCCTGCTGCCCTGGCAGGACTACCCGACGATGCAGGTCAATCCGAACTTCATCGCCGAGCTCGAACGCGCCGTCCCCGACAAGTCGGCCCCGGTCTATTTCCTGTGCCGCAGCGGCGCCCGGTCTCGCGCGGCCGCGATCGCCGCCACCGAGGCGGGATATCAGCGCTGCTACAACGTTTCCGACGGCTTCGAGGGGACGCTCGACGGCGCCCGCCACCGGGGTCGCGCGGCGGGCTGGAAAGCCGCCGGACTGCCCTGGCTGCAGGACTGAAGGGCGGGGTCTCGGAAGCCATGCGCCAGATCGGCCAGGACAGCCAGTTGAACGCCAAATGGGCCCGGGTTCGGGGTCGGCTCCGCGCCGAGTTCGGCGAACAGGCTTTCCGGAGCTGGCTCAAGCCCTTGACCCTGATCGGCTGCGCCGACGGCGAGCTCAGGATCGTGGTGCCGACCCGGTTCATCCGGGACTGGGTGATGCAGCATTATGCCGACCGGCTGCGGCATCTGTGGGAGAGCGAGATGCCCGAGCTTCGCGCGCTCGAGATCGCGGTCGACAGCGCCCGCGCGCCGAGCCAGCGCGATGGCGAGGTGCCGGCGGTCCGTCTCGTCGCGGGCGTGCCCGCCGAGGAGACCGCGGCGGTTCTGCCGCCGCCCTCGGCCGCGATCGACATCGGCGCCTCGCTCGATCCGCGTTTCACCTTCGAGAACTTCGTGGTGGGCAAGTCCAACGAGCTCGCCTATGCGGCGGCGCGCCGCGTCGCCGAGGCGAAGTCGGTGCCCTTCAACCCGCTCTTCCTCTATGGCGGCGTCGGTCTCGGCAAGACGCATCTCATGCATGCGATCGCCTGGGGCATCAAGAAGGCGCAGCCCGAGAAGCGGGTGATCTACCTCTCCGCCGAGAAGTTCATGTACCAGTTCATCCGGGCGCTCCGGCACAAGAACACCATGGCCTTCAAGGAGCAGTTCCGCTCGGTCGACCTGCTGATGATCGACGACGTGCAGTTCATCAGCGGCAAGGATTCGACCCAGGAGGAGTTCTTCCATACCTTCAATGCGCTGGTGGACCAGAACCGCCAGGTGGTGATCTCGGCCGACAAGTCGCCCTCCGACCTCGAGGGGCTGGAGGAGCGGATGCGCTCCCGGCTCGGCTGGGGCCTGGTGGCTGACATCCACCCGACCACCTACGAGCTGCGGCTCGGCATCCTGCAGGCGAAGGCGGAGCAGCTCGGCGCCGACATCCCGACCAAGGTGCTCGAGTTCCTCGCCCACAAGATCCTGTCGAACGTGCGCGAGCTCGAAGGGGCCCTCAACCGCATCGTCGCCCATGCGACGCTCGTCGGCCGGCCGATCACGCTCGAGACGACCTCCGAGGTGCTGCACGATCTCCTGCGCGCGAACGATCGCCGCGTGACGATCGAGGAGATCCAGCGCAAGGTCGCCGAGCATTTCAACATCAAGATCGCCGAGATGCAGTCGGCGCGCCGCGCCCGCGCGGTGGCGCGTCCGCGCCAGGTCGCGATGTATCTGGCGAAGCAGCTCACCTCGCGCTCCCTGCCCGAGATCGGCCGCAAGTTCGGCGGCCGCGACCACACCACGGTCATGCACGCGGTGCGCAAGGTCGAGGAGCTTCGCGCAACCGACGCGAGCTTCTCGGAAGACGTCGACCTGCTGCGCCGGATGCTCGAGGCCTGAGGCGCCGGGCGTCCTCCCGGACGCCCCGTCGGGACCCCTTCCCCGGAGCCCCGGTCCGGGCGCGGTTTTCGGCCGTTTTCCGCCCCGCCGGCGACGCCGCCTGGCCTGCCGAATCGCTTAACTTTCCAACACGTTAACGCTACACTCGCAGACCGTCCTCCGGCCGATCCGCCGGGATCGGGAAAACCCCTTCCTTGCGGGGTCCAAACGCCCTCTCGGCCGACCGCTCCGGGCGGCCACGGGCAGGTTCCAACGGCAGTTCGCGGTTCCCACTCGTCATTCGGCCAGGCCATGAAACTCACCATCGAACGCGGCGCCCTCCTCCGGTCTCTCGCCCATGTGCAGAGCGTCGTCGAACGGCGCAACACCATCCCGATCCTCTCGAACATCCTGATCGAGGGCGACAAGGGCGGCTTGAGCATGACCGCGACCGACATGGACCTCACCATCGTCGAGCGCGCGGAAGCCGCGATCGGCAAATCCGGCGCCACCACCGTTCCCGCCCACACGCTCTACGACATCGTGCGCAAGCTGCCGGAAGGGGCGCAGGTCGAGTTCGATGGCGCGGCCGATGCGGGCCAGCTCGGGCTGAAGGCGGGCCGGGCCCGCTTCTCGCTCGCGACGCTGCCGCGCGAGGATTTTCCCTCGGCCAGCGTCGGCGACCTGCCGCACCGCTTCCAGATCGCCGCCGCAGACATGCGGGAGCTGATCGACAGCACCCGGTTCGCCATCTCGACCGAGGAGACGCGCTACTACCTGAACGGCATCTATCTCCATGCCCATACGGCCGACCGGAAGAAGACGCTCCGCGCCGTCGCGACCGACGGGCACCGCCTCGCGCGGGTCGAGCTCGGCCTGCCGCAGGGCGCGGCCGAGATGCCCGGCATCATCGTGCCGCGCAAGGCGGTCGCCGAGCTTCGCAAGCTGATCGAGGAGGTGGACGGCGCGATCGAGGTGTCGCTCTCCGACACCCGCATCAGCTTCGCCTTCGCCAACGTGCTGATGACCTCGAAGCTGATCGACGGCACCTTCCCGGACTATCAGCGGGTGATCCCGACCGGCAACGACAAGATGCTGAAGGTCGACCGCAAGAGCTTCATGACCGCGGTCGATCTGGTCGCGACCATCTCGAGCGAGAAGAGCCGCGCGGTAAAGCTCGCCCTCAAGCCCGGCCACCTGACCCTCACCGCCTCGAGCCCGGAGAACGGCACGGCGACCGAGGAGCTGGAGGTCGATTACGACGGCCAGGCGATCGATATCGGCTTCAACTCCCGCTACCTCCTCGACATCGTGCAGCAGATCGGCGGCGACAATGCCGAGATCGCGCTCGCCGACGCCGCCTCGCCCACGCTGCTGCGCGATCCGGCCAACGGCAATGCGCTCTATGTGCTGATGCCGATGCGGGTCTAGGTCGGCCGGTGACGTTCGCCAGCGCCTTCGATCCCGGGAGCCTCGCGCCGCAGGACGCAAGGCCGGTACCGGCGCTTGCGCTGGAACGGCTCTCGCTTCGCGAGTTCCGCTCCTATCGCGAGGCCGCGATCGAGATCGACGCGCGGCCCGTGGTGCTGACCGGCCCGAACGGCGCCGGCAAGACCAACCTGCTGGAGGCGATCTCCTTCCTGGCGCCGGGCCGCGGCCTGCGCCGCGCGCGGCTGCTGGAAGTCGAGCGTCGCCCGGTCGGACCCGAGGCGGTCCCGCCGGCCGGCCCCTGGGCGGTGGCGGCCCGCGTCGCGGGCGGGTCCGCGGGGCGCGTCGAGATCGGCACCGGACGCGACGGCGAGGCCGAGGCCGAGCGCCGGCTCGTCAAGATCGACGGCCAGTTCCAGCGCGGGCAATCGGCGCTCGCGGCCCATATGGCGCTCGTCTGGCTCACGCCGCAGATGGACCGCATCTTCCAGGACGGCGCCTCGGAACGGCGGCGCTTCCTCGATCGCATGGTCTACGGCTTCGACCCCGATCATGCCGGCCGGCTCAACGCCTATGACCATGCGCTGCGCGAGCGGGCGCGGCTGTTGCAGGGCTCTTTCGCCGCGCCGGGCACGACGGTCTGGCTCGACGGGCTCGAGGAACAGCTCGCGGCGCTCGGCGTCGCGATCGCCGCGGCGCGGCGCGACCTGCTGCGCCGGCTGGAAGCGGCCGCCGCCGGCGGCTTCGGGCCCTTTCCCGCCGCCGGGCTCGGGCTCGAGGGCGCGCTCGAAGCCTCGCTCGGCGCCATGCCGGCGCTCGAGGCCGAGGAGGAATTGCGCGCCGCCTTCGCGGCCTCGCGACGGCTCGATGCGGAGACCGGCGGCGCCCGCCAGGGGCCGCATCGCAGCGACCTCGCGGTCCGTCATCTCGAGCGCGGCCGTCCGGCGCGCGACTGCTCGACCGGCGAGCAGAAATCGCTGCTGATCGCGATCCTGCTCGCCTTCGCCCGCGCGCTCGGGGCCGAGCGCGGCACCGTGCCGATCCTGCTGCTGGACGAGGTGGCGGCCCATCTCGACGAGGGCCGGCGCCACGCCCTCTATGCCGAGCTTCGCGCGCTCCGCGCGCAGGCCTGGCTCACCGGCACCGACGCCGGGCTTTTCGCCGGGCTCGGCGACCAGGCGCAGTTTTTCGCGGTCGAGGACGGACGGCTCGCAACCCTCCGCCCGCCGCATTGAGGAACCGACCCGCCTCGCCAGAGGCAGGGCCGAAAGGACCCCGCTCATGACGGCAGACAACGACATCCCGGCGCGCGACAACGGCGCCGATTACGGCGCGGATTCGATCAAGGTGCTGAAAGGCCTCGACGCGGTCCGCAAGCGTCCGGGCATGTATATCGGCGATACCGACGACGGCTCGGGCCTTCATCACATGGTCTACGAGGTGGTGGACAACGCCATCGACGAATCGCTCGCCGGCTATTGCGACCGCATCGAGGTCACGCTCAACGGCGACGGCTCGGTGACGGTGAACGACAACGGCCGCGGCATTCCGGTCGATATCCACAAGGAGGAGGGGGTGTCGGCAGCCGAGGTCATCATGACCCAGCTCCATGCCGGCGGGAAGTTCGACCAGAATTCCTACAAGGTCTCGGGCGGGCTCCACGGCGTCGGCGTGTCGGTCGTGAACGCGCTTTCCGAGATCCTCGACCTCCGCATCTGGCGCGACGACAAGGAGCACGCCATGCGCTTCCGGCATGGCGAGCCGGAGGCGCCGCTCGCCGTGGTGGGCGACGCCAAGGGCAAGCGCGGCACCGAGATCCGCTTCCTGCCCTCGACCGGAACCTTCACCAAGACCGAGTTCGACTATGCGACGCTGGAGCATCGCCTGCGCGAGCTCGCCTTCCTCAATTCGGGCGTGCGGCTGCACCTGAAGGATGCGCGCGGCGTCGAGCCGAAATCGGTCGAGCTCTATTACGAGGGCGGAATCGAGGCCTTCGTGCGCTATCTCGACCGCAACAAGAACGCGCTGCATCAGCCGGCCGTCGTCGCGATCGGCGAGCGCGAAGGCATCACCGTCGAGCTCGCGCTCGAATGGACCGACAGCTATCACGAGACGATGCTCTGCTTCACCAACAACATCCCGCAGCGCGACGGCGGCACGCATCTCGCGGGCTTCCGCGGCGCGCTCACGCGGCAGATCAACCAATACGCGACCGACAGCGGCATCGCGAAGAAGGAGAAGGTGGCGCTGACCGGCGAGGATGCGCGCGAGGGGCTCACTTGCGTGCTCTCGGTCAAGGTGCCGGACCCCAAATTCTCCTCGCAGACCAAGGACAAGCTGGTGTCCTCCGAGGTCCGGCCGGTGGTCGAGAGCATCGTCAACGAGAAGCTGAACCAGTGGTTCGAGGAGCACCCGGCCGAGGCGCGGCGGATCGTCGCCAAGGTCGTGGAAGCGGCCGCCGCCCGCGAGGCCGCCCGCAAGGCGCGCGAGCTCACCCGCCGCAAGGGCGTGCTCGACATGGCCTCGCTCCCGGGCAAGCTCGCCGACTGCCAGGAGCGCGATGCTTCCAAGGCGGAGCTCTTCATCGTCGAGGGCGACAGCGCCGGCGGCTCCGCCAAGCAGGGCCGCGACCGGCGCTTCCAGGCGATCCTTCCCTTGCGCGGCAAGATCCTCAATGTCGAGCGCGCGCGCTTCGACAAGATGCTGAGCTCGGCCGAAATCGGCACCCTCATCGCCGCGCTCGGCACCGGCATCGGCCATGAGGAGTTCGATATCGCCAAGGCGCGCTACCACAAGATCATCATCATGACGGACGCGGACGTGGACGGTTCCCACATCCGGACGCTGCTGCTGACCTTCTTCTACCGGCAGATGCCGCAGCTCATCGACAAGGGCTATCTCTACATCGCCCAGCCGCCGCTCTATCGGGCGAAGCGCGGCAATTCCGAGCGCTATCTCAAGGACGACCGCGAGCTCGAGAGCTATCTCGTCGATAACGGCATCGAAGGCGCGGTGCTGACGCTCGCCGACCGCACCCAGCTCGCGCGCGACGACCTGAAGCGGCTGGTGGAGCGGGCGAGCCTCGCCCGCGGCCTGATGCAGCCGCTGATCCGCAAGGTGAACAGCGCCGCGGTGGTGGAGCAGACGGCGATCGCCGGCGCCCTCAACCCGCAGCTCATCCCCGACCAGGCCCTCGCCGCCCAGGCGGCCGAGCATATCGCGCACCGGCTCGACGGGCTCTCGCCCGTCTCCGAGCGCGGCTGGAAGGGTGTCGCCGAGCCCGATGGCGGGCTCTCCTTCTCGCGGCGGCTCCGCGGCGTCACCGAGCGCTATGTGGTGGACGGGCCGCTGATCCGCTCGGCCGACGCGCATCGGCTCGACGCCATGGCGGCCGAATTGCAGCAGAGCTTCAGCCGGCCGGCGCGCTTCGTCGCCAAGGACAAGGACAGCCAGATCGCCGGGCCGATCGGCCTCGTCGAGGCGATCATGGAGGTCGGGCGCCGCGGCGTCGCGGTGCAGCGCTACAAGGGCCTCGGCGAGATGAATCCCGACCAGCTCCGCGACACGACGCTCGATCCGAACAGTCGTACCATGCTGCAGGTCCGGGTGAGCCATGTGGACGAGGCCGAGGAAGTCTTCTCGACCCTGATGGGCGACCTCGTCGAGCCGCGCCGCGAGTTCATCCAGGAAAACGCGCTCGCCGTCGCCAATCTCGACGTGTGACGCCGGCGGCGCCGTGCTACGCGCGCGGCCGGGTCGATCCTGATGCCCGGCGGGCACCGGCTGCGGCCCGTCGTCGCGAGTGTATTGCGAACGGCTATCGCCCTTCCGCCGCTTCGAGCGCGCTTTCGATGAAGCGCTCCAGGTCGCGGATCGGTGCCGGGTCGTCGAAGAGCCTTGCCCGTCGCCGCTCGGTTTCGGCTGCGAGATGCCGACGCCATTCCGCATCGCGGCCGGCGCGGACCGCCATCGCGATGTAGTCCTCGACGTCTCGCGCGATCGTCTCGCTCATGCCCATCTGCGTCAGCACGGCGAGGCTGTGGCGACCGCGCATCTGCGGCCCGGGCAAAGTGAGAACCGGCAACCCCGCCGCGACGGCCTCATGCGTCGTGTTGTTGCCGGACCACAGGATCGCATCGAGGAAGATGTCGCAGGCCCGGTTGAGGGCGATGTAGTCGGGCGGCAGGAGCGGCCCGTGAAACACGCAGAGACGCTCGGTTTCCAGGCCCTTCCTGCCGAAGGCTTCCGCCAGCCGGGTACGAAAAGCGGCGATCTCCCGCGCGTCGCGGCCGAGGAAATGGAACTCGGCCGCGGGAAGCTCGGCCGCGATCTCGGCGAAGACGCGGTCGTGCCGCGGCAGATATTTGATGAGGTTCTGGGCGCAGAGATAGCGGATGCGGTCGCCGCTGCGCGCGGGCGCGGGTGCCGCGGCGATCAGCCCGGCGAGCCGCGCGCCGTCATAGCAGGAAGCGGTGCCGGCGAGCCGCACCAGCCGCTCGCTGTAGAACCGCTCGCCGTCGGCGGGCTCCATCAGCGCGCTCGAGAGCGCATGGGTCATGGCGGGCAGCCCCGAGGTCACCGGATGGCCGAGCCCGTTCGCCTGGATCGGCGCCAGCGGAAGTGCCGCGGCGAGCTGCAGCTCGATCGACATGCCGTGGTCGAGATAGATCAGGAGATCGAGCGCGTCCGCCGCGATCTCGGCAATGAGCCTTTCGACGCTGTTGGACGGGACGAAGCGGTCCGCCCTGGCGGCGAGCGCGTCGGTGAAGCCGGCATCCATCCGATGGCCGGCATAATAGACATGCTTCGCGAAATCGCCCCGGCTGTCAGCGATCCAGGCGCCATGCGTCTTCCAGATCGAATGCTGCCGGAGATGGGCGGAGAGGAAACCGACGCGCGGCCGGCGGCCCCGGGCCCGCCGCCGGGGCTCGGCATGTTCGGGGTAGCGGGCCGCCGCGATGCGGGCAAGGATGCGCCCGTAGCGCTCCTGCTCCGGCCGGTCGTCCGCGCCCTGGTAATGCAGGCGGAAATTCGTGGCCGACTGGACCGCGAGCGCCGCCTCGAGCACGGCCTCGCGGCTGTCGAGTCTCAGATCCGCCTCGATCGCTGCGAGCTTGCGGTTCCAGGCATCGCGCGCCGTCGCGATCTCTTCCTCCGAGCGCCAGAGCGTCGGAAACATCATCGCCTCGATCCAGCGCGCGCGGATGCCGCCCGGCCGCAGGCCGAGCGCCCGCCGGATCTCCCGCTGCGCCGACGCCTCGTCGCCGGCGCCGTCCGCCATGGCGGCCTGCTCGAGCGCGGCATCGTAGGCGCCCGCCGGATCGGCGGCGGCGGCTGCGAAATCCTCCGTTGCGCCCGCGCGGTCGCCGAGCCGCCGTCGCGCGCGGCCGCGGCCGAGCCTGAGCTCGCTGCCGGTCTCGCCGCCGGCAAGCGCGCGGCTATATTCGGCCGCCGCCTCCTCATGGCGGCCGAGGCGGAGCGCGGCATAGCCGCGGAGGCCGGCGGCACGGGGTGCCAGCCGCGCATCGGCGCGCTCCGCGCGCGCGGCGAGGTCGAGGGCCGTCTCGAAATGCCCCTGCTGCAGCCGGGCCCTTGCCAGCTTCAGCAGGGTCGCGCTGCGTGCGGGATCGAGCGCGAGCGCGGCCTCATATTCGGCGGCGCCCTCCTCGTAACGTTCGAGGCAGCAGAGGGCGGTGCCGAGATCCTCGCGGTCCGCGACCGAGCGCGGCGCCCGGGCGAGCGCGCGGCGGAACTGCGTCGCCGCCTCGGCGAAGCGGCCGTCGGCGGCGAGGACGCGGCCGAAATTTCCGGCGATCGCCGGATCGTTGGGCGCGAGGCGCGCCGCCTGCTCCAGCGTCGCGCCCGCCTCGGCGCGGCGGCCGAGGCGGAACAGGGCAAGTCCCTTGATATGGAGCAGATCGAGATTCGCCGGCTCGGTGCGGAGCGCCGCGTCGCAAGCCGTGACCGCTGCGGCGAAGCGGCCTTGCGCGAAGGCCGCCCGGACGGGTGCGAGCCTATCGACCGGCATCGGCCTCGACCGCCGGCGCCCAGCTCTGCAGCGTCCGGAAATCCTCGCCGGCCGCGAAACAGGGCATGCCGCCGCGACTCTCCCTGGCAAAGCGCGCATAGAACGCGATGGCGGCCGTATTGCTCTCGAGGATCTCCCACAGGATGTAGTGGCCTTGCTGGTCGCGGGTGCGGCGCGCGACGGCACCCATGAGCCCGAGCCCGACCCCGCGGCGCCGGCCGCGCGGCGCGACATAGAGATCGGAGAGGAAGCTGCCCCGCATCGCATGGCCGATGTCGTAGGCGGGCCAGAACAGCGCGTGGCCCAG
>CADEFF010000001.1:138356-164536 GCA_902826565.1 uncultured Rhodospirillaceae bacterium
AGGCGGAGGCTCCGCTGCATCAGGTCGGTGTTGTATTCCGGGTGATAAAGGGCGTGGCCGACCGGCTGCCCGTTCCTCTCGGCGATCAGCGTGTCGAAGGCGCGATAGGGTCCGAAGCCGTTGCTGATGAAATGGGCGGCGCCGAAGAGGATGGGCTCGCCGTCCTCGTCGTTCGCCATGAGCGCCCGGCTGAAGCGCGCGACGGTGCCTGCGTCGGCCGGTGTCGCCGGTCGGATGCGAAGGCCGGTCATGACGCCGCGGCGAGCAATCGCCCGAAGGCCTCGCCCTCGAGGGTGCAGTAGAGCGTGTCCGGGTCTTCCACCGCAAAGCGGCGGTAGTAGCGTCGCGCCGCGTCGTTATCGACGAAGACGGGCCAGCCGATGAAACCACCGCCGGCGGCGTCGATCTCCCTCGCGAGGGTGCCGAGCAGCGCGGTCGCGATACCGCGGCCGCGCGCTTCCGGCGCCACATAGATGTCGGAAAGCAGGATGCCGCGCTGCCCGTCCTCCGTGTCGTAGGTGGGCCAGTGCAGCGCATAGGCCACCGGATCGGCCTTGCTTCCGAGCCGCGCCAGCATCGCCGTGAAGAAGGCGGGATCGCCGAAGCCGTCGCGTCGGAGACGCAGGAGTGTTTCCGGGTGAGGCTCCCGCGCCTGGTCGCGCTGCAGCGCCTCCATGAGGCGGGCGAGCGCCGGCGCATCGGCGAGGGTCGCGCGATCGAACCGCACGGCGTCGGGTGCCGGCGTGGCGGCGAGGGCCGCGAAGCCCTTCGCATCGGGGCCGCACCAGAGCGTCTCGGGATGCTCGATGCCGCCGACCGCCTTGTAGAAGGCGCGGCCCGGCGCGTTCCGGGGAAGCACGCCCCAGAACATCATCCGTGCGCCGTACCGGCTGCCGGCGCGCGCCACCGCCGCCATCAAATCCCGCCCGAGACCGAGGCCACGCGCCGCCTTTTCGACATAAAGGTCGGCTAGGAACACCGACCGTTCCATCCGGTCGGTATCGTAATCGGGATGATGCAAGGCATAGCCAACCGGCAGGCCGTCCCGCTCGGCGATGAAGCCGCCGAAGGCGGGATTGGCGCCGAACCCCTCCGTGCGAAACCGGTCGGGCGGAAAGTTCGGCGTCGGGCCGCCTTCATAGACGGCGAGCGCCGCGCAGAGCGCCGACACCGCCTCGGCGTCGGCGGGTGTCGTCTCGCGAATCGTCAGGCCGCCGCGCTGCATGGGATCGACGCCGGAAGATCGGGTTTTCGCCGGGCGCGGATCATGCCCGGTCGGCTTTTCGGTGGCAACTCGGGGCCCGGCGCCACCGCCATTCCTATGGCCTCGGCTCGGCGAAACCACTAGTTATTGCGTATGGCACGGAAGGCGAAAGAGAGCGGCGGGAAACGCCGGCGGCCGGGCGACACGCGCCGGCGGCGGATCCTGACGAGCCTCAAATGGGGCACGGTCGCGACCGTCTGGACGCTTTTCCTCGGGCTCTGCTTCGTCGGCTGGCTCGCCTATGACCTGCCGGACGTGTCGCGGCTCGACCAGGTCGAGCGCCGCCCGAGCGTGACGCTGCTCGCGGCCGACGGGTCGCTGATCGCCGCCTATGGCGATCTCTATGCCGAGCCGGTGACGCTCGCCGAACTGCCGGGCTACCTGCCGCAGGCGGTGCTCGCGACGGAGGATCGCCGCTTCTATCGCCATCCGGGCTTCGATCCGCTCGGGCTGCTGCGCGCGCTCTATGTCAACATCCGGGCCTGGGACTGGGTGCAGGGCGGCAGCAGCATCACCCAGCAGCTCGCCAAGAACGTCTTCCTCACGCCCGCCCGCACGCTGCGCCGGAAAGGCCAGGAATTTCTGCTTGCCCTCTGGCTCGAGCGGCGTTTCACCAAAGACGAGATTCTCACGCTCTACCTCAACCGCGTCTATTTCGGCGCCGGCACCTATGGCGTGGACGCCGCGGCGCGCCGCTATTTCGGCAAGCCCGCGGCCGAGGTCAACCGGTTCGAAGCCGCCCTTCTCGCCGGCCTCCTGAAGGCGCCCTCGCGCTACAACCCGCTCAACGACCGGAACCTCGCCGATTCCCGCGCCCGCCTCGTGCTCGAGAACATGGTCGATGCGGACTTCATCACCAAGGCGGAGGCCGAAGCCGCGGTCATCGAGGGCTTCACGCAAGGCAGCCCCGCGACCCGCGGACCCATCGGTCAATATTTCGCGGACTGGGTGCTGGATCAGCTTCCCGGCTATGTCGGCTTCAGCGACCGCGACCTGGTGGTCACCACGACGCTCGATCCGCGGATCGAGCGTCTGGCCGAGGACAAGCTCGCCGGGCTCATGGCGAAGGACGGCCCGGCCGAGCATGCGGGCGAGGCGGCACTCCTCGCCATGACGCCGGAGGGCGCGGTGCAGGCGATGGTCGGCGGACGCTCCTATCGGACGTCGCAGTTCAACCGCGCGACCCAGGCGCAGCGCCAGCCGGGCTCGGCCTTCAAGCCCTTCGTCTATCTCGCCGCCTTCGAAGCCGGCTACCGGATCGACAGCCGCATGTTCGACGGACCGATCTCGATCGGCAACTGGCAGCCGAAGAACTACGACGGGAAATATTTCGGCGAGGTGACGCTGCGCGAAGCCTTCGCGCGCTCCCTCAACAGCGTCGCCGCGCAGTTGACCCAGGCGGTCGGGGTGCAGCGGGTGGTCGATACCGCGCGCCGGCTCGGCATCGTCAGCAACCTGATGGCGACGCCCAGCATCGCGCTCGGCACGAGCGAGGTGAACCTGCTCGAGCTCACCGGCGCCTATGCCGTGCTCGCCAATCGCGGCGTCGGGGTGCTGCCTTACGCGATCCTCGATGTGCGCGACCGGGACGGAAACCTGCTCTATGCGCGCGAAGGCTCCGGCCTCACGCGGCTGCTCCGGCCGGCTTCCGTCGTCGCCATGCAGGATGCGATGGCGGCCACCATCGACTGGGGCACCGGCAAGGCCGCCCGTATCGACCGCCCGGCCGGCGGCAAGACAGGCACGGCCCAGGATTATCGCGACGCCTGGTTCGTCGGCTACAGCGCGGAACTGGTGACCGGCGTCTGGGTCGGGAACGACGACAACCGGCCGATGGACAAGGTGGTGGGCGGCGGACTGCCTGCCCGGATCTGGCACGATTTCATGACGGCCGCGCTTGAGGGCCAGCCGGCCCAGCCGCTGCCCTGGCCGGGCGGGGGATCGGAACCGGCCATCGCCGCCCTGCCGCTCGAGGCGCCGCTCGGCGCCGCGCCGGCCGAAACGGGCGAGCAACCGGAAGCCGCCCAGGCCTCCGCCGATCCGCTCGGCGATCTCATCGAATCGATCTTCGGCCAGCCTAGCCAGCGGAAATAGCGGGCTCCGGCTGCCAGGGCCGGACCAGCAGCCAGAAGGCGGCGGGACCGGCGATCGACACGGCGGCGAGCGCGATCACCATCGGCATCTGGGTTCCGTCGGCGGCATGGCCGATGCCGGCGCCGATCAGGGCGGCGATCGTCATCTGCGAGAAGCCGGCGAGCGCCGCCGCCGCCCCCGCCGCGCGGGGATAGGGGCCGATCGCGCCGGCGAGCGAATTCGGCATCACCATGCCGGTGCCGACCATGTAGATCGCCGTCGGCAGCACGATCGAAAACACGTCGGCGAAGCCCGCGAGGGCGAGGCCGAGCAGGAGAAGCCCGCCGAGGAGCGATATCGCGCCGCCGATCGCGATCAGCCGCCGCGTCTCGATGCGGTTGGCGAACTTGCCGGCCAGCACGGCCCCGACGATGTAGCCAACCACGATGGCCGCAAAGCAGTAGCCATAGACATCGGGGGAAAGCCCGAGCATGTCGACCAGGATGAAGCTCGAGCCGGAGATGAAGCAGAAAATGCCGCTATAGGCGAAGGTGGCGGAGAACGCATAGCCGACATAGCGCCGGTCGCGGAGGAGCTGCGCATAGGTCCGGGCCATCCGCAGCGGCGCGATGGCATAGGGATCGGGATCACGGTTGGTTTCGGGCAGCAGGCAGGCGATGCCCGCGAGCGTCAGGAGGCCGTAGGCCACCAGCACCGCGAAATTGGCGCGCCAGCCGAACCAGACCTCGAAATAGCCGCCGAGGATGGGGCCGAGCAGGGGCGCGATGGCGAGCGACGCGCTGAGATAGGAGAGGATGCGGGCCGAACCGGCGCGGCCATGCACGTCGCGCACGACGGCGCGCGACAGCACCTGGCCCGCGCAGGCGCCGAGCGCCTGCAGGAAGCGCGCGGCGATCAGGAACTCGATGGTCGGCGCCAGCATGCAGGCGACGCTGGCCAACGCATAGACGGCGAGACCGGCGATCAGCACCGGGCGGCGGCCGAACCGGTCGGAGAGCGGGCCGTGGGCGAGCTGCGCCACGGCGAGGCCCGCGAGGAACACGCTCAAGGTGAGCTGCACCTCCGCCACGTCGGCATCGAAGGCGCGCGCGAGCCCCGGAAGGGACGGCAGATAGAGATCGGTCGAGATCGCCCCCAGCGCCGCCATCATGGTGAGCAGCGCGGTGACGAGAATTCCGTCGGGGCGGGGCATCGATGCGGGCTCGGAACTGGGGCGGGCAGGGGGCGGCCCCGCGCGGATCCCGACTTATAGGACCCCGGCGCTTCGATTGGCAAATTCCAGATCGCCTGCCATGATCGGCGCCGGGGTCGCCGGGACGCGATGGCACGCGCCGGGCAGGGCGGGGGAAAACGCGGCATGGCAAAGCATCGGCCGGAAGGCCAGGCGCCGTTCATGAGCGCGGAGGCCTACGGCAAGAGCCTCAAGGGCCTTTCCGTCAATCTTCTGGTGAAGGACGTGCCGCGTGCCCTCCGGTTCCAGACCGAGGTGCTGGGCGCGCGGCTGGTCTATGGCGACCCGGATTTTGCCGTGGTCCGCTTCGACGGGCCTGCGGGCGATGCGCCGGCCGAATGGATGATCCACGCCGACCACACCTATGGCGATCATCCGCTGCTCGCGCTCACCGGCGACGGCGCGCTGCGCGGGGTCGGCATCGAGCTCCGACTGCATCATTGCGACCCGGATGCGGCGACGGCGCGGGCGCGGACGCTCGGCTATGAGGTGTTCGCGCCGCCTGCCGACAAGCCGCACGGGTTGCGCGAAGCCTATCTCATCGATCCGGACGGCTATATGTGGGTGCCGGACATGCCGCTGCGATCGAAAGCTTGAACGCTTCGCCCCACGCGCCGGACCTTTCCGCGCTCCCGGCGCCGCCGGTGAGCGCCTGCAGGCTCCTCGTCATCGGGCTGGATGCGGCGGAGCCATCGCTGCTGCGCCGCTGGACGGCGACGGGAAAGCTGCCGGCCCTGGCCGCCCTCATGGAGGGCGGGATCGTCCGGCCGATCGCGCTCGAGCCGGGGCTCTATACCGGCAGCGTCTGGCCGTCGCTCTTCACCGGCCGCTCGGCGGGCACCCATGGACGCTACAACAACCTGCAGCTCGTCGCGGGCAGCTATCGCGAGCGGCGGTTCGATCCGGCGATGCTCGGCGCCGACCCCTTCTGGCTCCGGTTTCCGGAAGCCGGTCTTCGCGCCCTGCTGTTCGATCTGCCGAAGATGCCGGTTTCGGCCGGCGCCGGCAGCCTCCTGGTGCGCGACTGGGGCTGCCATGATGCGGAGGGTCCGCTCGCCACGGTGCCGAAGGCGCTCGCCGAGGAAATACGGGACGTCGGCGGCTGTGACCCGGTCGGCTCCTGCGATTCGTTCGACGACCGCTCGCCCCGGCGCGAGAGGCTGACGGCGGCGCTCTGCGAGCGCGTCAGGCGGCGCACCGAGCTCGCCTTGCATCTCCTCGGCAAGGGACCGTTCGATCTCGCCTTCTTCGCCTTCAGCGAAACCCATTGCGGCGGCCATCATCTCTGGCGCGCGCATCATGCCGCCGAAGCGGCAGGCACGGGCGACGATCCTGCGGCCAACCCCTATCTGCAGCTTTGCCAGGCCATCGATGCGGCCATCGCCCGGATCGTCGCGAGGGTCGGCGTCTCGGTGCCGGTGCTCGTCCTTGCGAGCCATGGCATGGGCGATCATTTCGACGCGACCCATCTGCTGGATCGCGCCTTGCGGCGGCTTGATCTCGATACCGACCGTCCGGGCTTCTGGCGCGGGGCGGCGGCCGCGCTCTATCGGCTCCGCGCGCCCTTGCCGCGGGGTCTGCGGCATCGCCTCGACCCCGCGATCCTCGCCCTCGCGCAGCGGGCGCTGGCGCGCGACCGCGCGGGCCGCCGCTGGTTCCAGGTGGCGACCAACGACAATGCCGCCGGCGTCAGGCTCAATCTCGTCGGGCGCGAGCCGCGGGGCCTCATCCCGGCCGACGAGGCGGAAGCCGCCCGCGAGTTTCTCCGCGCCCGGCTGCTCGCGCTCCGCAACGCGGATACGGGCGAACCCGCCTTCGCGGACGTCGTCGATCGCCACAAGGCATTCTCGGGCGGTCGCAGCGACGACCTGCCGGATCTCGTGCTGCTGTGGAACCAGTCGCGAGAATTCACCGGCCTTGCGGCGCCCTGGTGCGGCGAGCTGCGCGGCCGGTTTCGCGGCCGTCGCGTGGGCGATCATCGCGCGGAGGGGATGTTGATTGCCGGCGCGCCCGGGCTCCGGCCGGATCGGCAGCAGGAGCCGGTGCCGGTCATGGCCGTGGCGCCCACCATCTGCGCGGCGCTGGGGCTTCGGGACGCGGTCTTCGACGCGCCGCCCCTCACCGAGTTCGTGACGGCGGTCCGCGATGCTCGAGGCGCGCAGCGGCAGCGCCATCCGGCGAACGCCCGATGACGCCGAACGCGATGATGCGCGCCATGCCGCTCGTCGCACCGGCGAGCGCGGCGGCGGCGCCGCTCGTCAGCATCGTGATCCGCAGCTACAACTGCGCGCCCTATGTCGCGGCCGCGATCGAGAGCGCGCTCGCCCAGACCCATCCGCGCATCGAGATCGTCGTCGTGGATGACGGCTCCGAGGACGGCACCTTGGCGGTGCTCGCCCGCTACGCTTCCCGCGTCGCGGTGCTGGCCGGCGGGAATGGCGGGCAGGCCGATGCGATCAATCGCGGATTCCTCGCCGCCTCGGGCGAGTATCTCTGGTTCCTCGACGGCGACGATCTGCTGGAGCCTCACGCGGTCGCCTCGGCGCTTGCGGCGTGGAAGCGCGGCACGCTTCGCCTCAGCGTCCCCTTGCGCACGATCGATGCGGACGGCCGCGAGATTGGCCGGCTGCTCCGGCCGGAAGCGGCGCCGGGCGCGGACCGGGCCAGGATCCATCGCCATCCCGAGCTCGCTCCGCACGTGCCCACCAGCGGCAACATGTTCGCGCGCGAGGTGCTGGCGCGCATCCTGCCGATGCCGGCCGCCGAGTGGCGGCAGGCTCCCGATCTTTACCTGAATGTACTGAGCGCCCTCGCCGGTCCGGTGCAGGTGGCGCCGGAACCGCTCGCGCGTTACCGGGTCCATCGCGGCAGCGCGTCGGTGCGATGGCCGGCGCAGCTCGCTTTGCTCCGCGATCGCGCGCACGCTTTCTCGCGTCTGGAAACGGCCGCCCGCCGGCTGGGCCTCGCGCCCTCGGCGGCGGTCGGCATGATCCCGTCGCTGCACCATGCGCTGCTGCGCGTGCTTTCCTTCCGGCTCGACCGGAGGACCCATGGCTTTCCGGGCGACAGCCGTCTGCGCCTGCTGAGGCTCGTGCTCCGCTCCGCCTGCTGTCCGGGCAAGGCCGATTTCCGGCATTGGCGCCGCGGCGTCGTCGCCGCCATCGCGGCGGCCCTGCTGTTCGTGCCGCAAGGGTTCATTCGCACGCGCTACGACCGGATTCTCGTGGGGCCGCGCTTCCAGGCGGTCTTGCGGCGCGAGGCGCGGGCCGGTTCCGGTCGGAACCGGGCGGATCGGCCCGGACTCTAGGAAATTCGCCGGGGCTCTGCCCGGCGCGCCTCAGGCGATGGTCGGCCGCAGCGCCGGCTCGCCGTCGCCGCGGCCGTAGCGATGCAGGTCGAGGCCGTTCTCCGCGAGCCAGTTTCGCGCCTTCTTCACGTCGCGCGTGAGCTCGGCCACGATGCGCCAGAAGCGCGCGCCGTGATTCATCTCGCAGAGATGCGCGACCTCATGCGCCACGACGTAATCGATCACGAACTTCGGCGCCAGCATCAGCCGCCAGGAAAAGGCGAGCTCGCCGGAATCGGCGCAGGAGGCCCAGCGCGTCTTCGGATCGCGGATGCGCACGCGGCGCACCTTCTTGCCGATGAGCGCCGCCTTGTCATGGGCGAGCTCGGAGATCTCGCGCCGCGCCTCGAGCTTCAGCCAGTCCTCGACGCGGCGCGCGAGATGCTCGAGCCGGCCGGCGACGTGAATCTCGCCATCCTCGCACCAGACCACGCCGCGCGCCTTCGGCCGGTGCCGGATGCGATGCGGCTGGCCGAGGAACGGGAGCTGCTTGCCGGGGGCGAACGGGATGCCTTCGGGGAGCAGGCTGAGGCGCTCGCGGATCCAGGCCTTGTTGGTGAGCGCGAAATGCCGGCCCTGCTCGCGGCTCGCCCGGCGGGGCAGCACCACGACCACGTTCCCGGCGCTCATATCGAGCCGCAGGATAATCCGATGGGCCTGGTTATTTTTCTTGTAAATCAGCGGGATACGTCGCGCATCCAGGGTCAGGACCTGGGCGCCCGCGAGCCGCTTCACCCGCCTCTTGGCGGTGCCGGAACGGCGGGTCGAGGGGGAACGGGTGCGCGCGCGAGCCATCCTTGCGCTATAGCGGTCGCACCCCCTCGCGGCAAGGGGGCGTCGGCCGGCATAGGAATTACTTCCTGTGGATAGTTGTCCCGTCCGCCTCCCGGTCGAGCAGCGCCGCCTTCACCCGCCGGCCCCATCGATAGCCCCCGATCTCGCCGTCGGCCCGGCGGATGCGATGGCAGGGCACGATCACCGCGACGGGGTTGGCGGCGCAGGCCTGGCCGACCGCTTGGGCCCCGCCCGGGCGCCCGACCCGGCGGGCGATCTCGCCGTAGCTGAGGGTGGCGCCGACCGGGATCCGGCGCAGCTCCTCCCAGACCCGGCGCTGGAAGGCGGTCGCCCGGATGTCGAGCGGCAGGTCGATATGGGGCTGCTGGCCCGCCAGATGGTTAAGAAGCGCTTCGAGGGCGGGCTCGAGCGCCGCCTCGTCCCGGCGGATCCGGGCCGCCGGGAACTCGCGCTTCAGCGCCCCCAGCAGCTCCTCGTCCTTCCGGCCGATCGAGACGAAACAGACCCCGCGCTCGGTGGCGGCGACCAGGAGCCGCCCGAGCGGCGAGTGGCTGACGCCATAACCGATCCTGGCGTCGCGCCCGCCCTTGGCGTAGCTGGCCGGCGTCATGCCGAGCTCGGCCGCGGCCCGTTCATAGACCCGGCTCGCCGAGCCGAAGCCGGCATCGTAGGTGGCGGCCGCAACGCCGGCGCCCTGCTGCAGCCCGGCGCGGAACCGGCCGACCCGGTGGGCATCGGCATATTGCCGAGGCGTGACGCCCATCGCCTGCTTGAAGAGGCGCTGCAGGTGCCAGGGGCTGATGCCGCAATGGCGGCCAAGCTCGGCAAGGGTCACCGGGCCGGCCTCGGCCTCCGCATGGTCCTGCGCGACGCGCCGCTCGATATAGCGGCAGGCGCGCTGGACCGCGGCGAGCTGGCGCCGCGGCAGGCTCCGTCCGGCGGTGGGGGCGATCGCCGTCGCCGACGCCTCGGGCGAAAACATGGGGTCTCTCCTGGTTCGATCATGGCGGCCGGGCATCGTTCTAAGGCTGCCGGCCGGGGTCCGCTATCCGAAGCTTGCGGTGATTTCGCGGGCGGGCCCCCCGAGCCCCCGCGCCAGTCCCGGGTCCTCGCCCCCGCGACGTCCCCGAGGCTGGCGCGGACGGCCGATTCCGGACTAGCCTGATGCATTCCTTCCAAGGATTCCGCTCATGGCGATCCCGGCCTTTCACCTCGCCTTCCCGGTCAATGACCTCGCAAGCACGCGCGGCTTCTACGAGTCGCTGCTCGGCTGCCGGGTCGGGCGCACCGCCGAGACCTGGATCGATTTCGATTTCTTCGGTCACCAGATCTCGGCCCATGTGAAGCCCGAGGAAACCGCCCTCGCCCGCACCAACGCGGTCGATGGCGATGCGGTGCCGGTGCGCCATTTCGGCGCGATCCTGGCGTGGGACGACTGGCAGGCGCTCGCCGACCGGCTCGCCGCCGCCGGCACCCGCTTCATCATCGAACCGCATGTCCGCTTCAAGGGCGAGGTGGGCGAGCAGGGCACCTTCTTCCTGCTCGATCCGAGCGGCAACGCGCTCGAATTCAAGTCCTTCCGCGACATGAGCCGCGTCTTCGCAAGCTGAGTTGCGGCGCGCCGGAACCGGAAAGGCCGCGCCTCAGCGGATCCAGTCGATCACCCGCTCCTCGGCGTCCTCGACCTCGGTTTCCGGGATCACCTTGCCGCGCACCGACACGCCGGCCTGGTGCACGGTTTCGGCGCTGCCCGAGACCAGCGGATGCCACCAGCGGAGATCCTTGCCCTCGTCGATCAGTCGATAGGCGCAGCTTCGCGGCAGCCAGGAGAGCTCGCCGGCCATGCGCGCATTGAGCTTGATGCAGTCCGGCACCAGCGTCTTGCGCTTCGCATAGTTGCTGCAGCGGCAGGTTTTCGCATCGAGCAGGCGGCAGGCGACATCGGTAAACTCGATCGCGCCCGTATCCTCATCGATGAACTTGACGGTGCAGCAGCGTCCGCAGCCGTCGCAGAGCGACTCCCATTCGGGCCGGCTCATCTCGGCGAGGGTCTTGGTCTTCCAGAAGGGTCTGGGCTTGCGCGCCATCGGTTCAGAGCAGCGTCCCGCGCGAGCCGCCGTCGGCTTCCGCGCCGACGAAGGGTCCGGTCGGCAGGCTTCCGATCTCGTTGCCGCCGTTCGCCAGCGGCTCCTGCGACTTGAGGAACGCCCAGATGCCGACGGCAAGCACGAGCACGATGCTAAGAATGGCGACGGCGAGCGCGATAAGGCCTTTTGGCATGACGAGAGCGTCTCCGCTGTTCCCCGGGACGTCAATAAGGCGAGAGCGCGTCGCGCAGCGGCTGCGCGTTCGGGTTGTTGAAGCGTCGTTCGATCACGATCGCATAGGGCGTGGCGCCGGTGCCGTAATAGCTCGCATTCCAGCTGTCGCGCTTCAGGATGCCGGCGCCCTCCAGCGACACGCCGCCGAACAGGCCCGCGGTCTTCGCGAAGCTGTAGACGTCGGCTTCGAGATTGGTCGTGGTCGAGGCCTCGAGCCCCTTGCCGAGCGGCCCCGCCGCCATGCTGACCTCGCCGCCGAGCTTCATCTGGTTGTCGATCACCGCATCGAGCGCCTTTTCGCTCATGATGGTGAGCACCACCTCGGAGACCTGGCCGCCGATCTGCAGGCCGAGGCTGCCGGCCGCGAGCGTGTAGAAGGCGGGATTGCTCCAGCCCTGGTTCGTGTCGCGCACCACCAGCACGCCCGACCCGCCTTCGCCGCCGATGATGAAGCCGCCCTTGATGAGCTCGGGGAAGATCATGAGGGCCTTCGCCCGCTTCACATAGTTCGGCAGCTCGGCGAACTCCGGGCTCTGGATCAGCTTGTCGAAGGTGATCCGCGCCTTGTCGATGATTTCCTGCTGGTCGGAGAGCGCCATCGCGGGACGGGCGAAAGCGAGCCCGAGCAGCAGAAAGCCGATCACCGCGATGAACGCATTGCGCCGTATCATGAAATTCCCTCCAGGCAGTGTCCGTTTGACTTGAAACCCCCGCCGAGTCGTCCAAGGCGGAGCTTAGAGAACAGGCCGAATTTGGCAATTCCGAGGCGCAGGGCCCGGAAACCGGCCGGCGCGCACCCGCGGGCGGTCCCGCTCAGCGGCTCGACACCGACACGACCGGGGACACGGGCCCGGGAAGATCGGCAAAGCTGCCGGTCGGGTGGTGATTGACCCGCACCACGCGCCAGCTCCGCGAAGCGCCCGGCTCCGCGCTCGAGCTGGCGCCCTCGATGTGATCGATCCGGGTCAGCGAGCAATTGTCGATGGCGAAGCCGAGCGCCCGTTCCGGCGCGAGGCCGAGCGCGGCGGCGAGCGCGGCGCGGATCGAACCGCCATGGGCGACCGCCACGATGTCCGCGCCGGCATGGGCACGGGTCAGCCGTTCGACCGCGAGCCCGACGCGATCCACCACCGCGGCGAAGCTTTCGCCGCCGGGCGGCGCCATCTCGGCCGGTGCCAGCCAAAAACGATGCCAATGACCGTCGCGCCGGTCGGCGAGCTCGGCGTGGGTCAGGCCCTGCCAGTCGCCGAAATGCTGCTCGGCGAGCCCCGGCTCGCTGACGAAGGCCGGGCATTCGCGGCCGGCGGCGCGATGGATCGCGGCGGCGGTCTGGTGCGTGCGACAGAGCTGGGTCGTCACCCAGACCGCTTCCGGCGGAAGCTGGCGGGCGAGCGCTGCGAAGCAGGCGGCGTCGCTGCAATCGGCAGGCAGGTCCGTCTGGCCGTAGATGCGGCCGCCATGGGCGGTGACCGGCGCGTGCCGGATCCACCACCATCGCGTGACCAGCGCCTCCGTCATGTCGCGATCCTCACCATGCCAGCGCCGAGGCGGCGACGGCGAGCACGGCGATCTCCGCGAGCTGCTCGACCATGCCGAGCACGTCGCCGGTATAGCCGCCGATGCGCGCGCGGGCGAACCGCATCGCGAGGATCGTCACCGCGGCCGTCGCCAGGATCGCGACGAGGCCGGCGCCGAAGCCGAGCGCGAAGAACGCGACGATCGCGCCCAGCAGGATCGCGATCAGCGCATCGCCCTCGCGCGGGCGCCCGGCGGCGGCGGCAAGCCCGTCCTCCCGCGCGAGGCGGCCTCGCGCCATGGCGGCCGGCAGGGCGCCGCGCGCCAGCGCATGGGCCGCGATCAGGGCGGCGACGCCGGCGCCGGCGCCGAGCGCGGCCAGCGCGGTCACGCGGGCGAGCAGGGAGAAGCCGAGCGCGAGCGCGCCGAAGGCGCCGGTGCGGCTGTCGCGCATGAGGGCGAGCCGCGAGGTTTCGTCGCGCCCGCCGCCGAACCCGTCGGCGCTGTCGGCGAACCCGTCCTCGTGCAGCGCGCCGGTGACCAGCAGGGTGATGCCGATCGCGATGGTGGCGGCCAGCATCCGCGGCAGCGCGAGCTCGATCGCGACCGCATAGCCGATGCCGCCTGCGAGGCCCACGAGTGCGCCGACGACCGGGAAGAGACGCGTGGCGCGCGCAAGATCGCCGCCGCCGTTGCGGACCGGGATCCGGGTCAGGAAAGCGACGGCCGCGCGCAGGTCGGCGAGCCAGGCCCCGGGCTGGTTGCGGTCGAAACGCTCGGAATCGGGCGGCAGGTCTGTCACGTCGGGGCTCGCGATGCGATTTCGGAAGAGGGCGGTCGGTGCGACGGCGATGTCGCCTTCCGGCAACCCGGCCGGGGGGCCGGGAGGCTCGATGCGCCGGGACGCTTCGAGGGCTTTTCAGGCTGGCCTTGCCGCGGCGGTTATAGGACAGTTGCCGCCCGTCCGCAAAGCCGGCCTTCCCCGCCGGTTCCGGTCCCCGCGCCCGCAAGGCCGCGACGGCGGGACATCGCCCTCTCCGCGACCGTTCGCGAGCTTTTCCATGACGACCAGCGTGCCTGCGAGCTTCGCCGAAATCCGCGCCATCCTCGCCGCCTGGCCCGCGGCCGATCTCGGGGCGGCGACGCTCGCGGCCGCGCGCGAGGCGCAGCTCACCAAACCCGCGGGCGCGCTCGGCCGGCTCGAGGAGATCGGCGCCTGGCTCGCGAGCTGGCAGGGCCATCATCCGCCGGCGCTCGACCGCGCGCGCATTGCGGTCTTCGCCGGCAACCACGGCGTCGCGGCGAGGGGCGTCTCGGCCTATCCGCCGGAGGTCACGACGCAGATGGTCGCGAATTTCGTTTCCGGCGGGGCGGCGGTCAATCAGCTCTGCCGCAGCGCCGACGCGGAGCTCCGCGTCTACGAGATGGCGCTCGAGGAGCCGACGGCGGATTTCACCGAGGGCGCCGCGATGAGCGAGGCCGACTGCGCCATCGCCATGAGCTACGGCATGATGGCGGTCGAACCCGGGCTCGATCTCATCGGGCTCGGCGAGATGGGCATCGCCAACACGACCAGCGCCGCGGCGCTCGCCGCCATGCTCTTCGGCGGCGACGGCCGGGGCTGGGCGGGGCCGGGCACCGGCGTTGCGGGTCCTGCGCTCGGCCGCAAGATCGCGGCCATCGATGCCGGCCTCGCGCGCCATCGCGATGCCGCCGCGGGCGATCCGCTGACGGCGCTCGCCTGTCTCGGCGGGCGCGAGCTCGCCGCCATCGCCGGCGCGATCATCGCCGCGCGCATGGCGCGCACGCCGGTGCTGCTGGACGGTTTCGCCTGCACGGCGGCCGCGGCCGTGCTGCACAAGCTCGATTCCCATGCGCTCGATCATTGCCTCGTCGCGCATGTTTCGGCCGAGCCCGGCCATCGCAAGCTCCTCGCCGCCCTCGGCAAGCGGCCGCTGCTCGACCTCGACATGCGGCTCGGCGAGGCCTCGGGGGCGGCCCTCGCCATCCCGCTGCTGAAGGCGGCGGTCGCCTGCCATACCGGCATGGCGACCTTCGCCGAGGCGGGCGTCAGCGGCAAATCCGCCTGAGGCGCCGATGAAGAACGCCACAACGCCGATCCGCGAGGCCAGCGCCGGGGAGGCGCGCCGCTTCCTGCTCGACCGCCTCGGCCTCGCCGGCGACTACTGGAGCGCCGCCGAAGCCGAGGCGCGCGCCGTGGCGCTCGGCATGTGGCAGATGGATTCGATCCGGGTCTCCGGTCTGCGCAACCAGGAGCTCGCCTGGGCCGCGCGCAGCGCGACGCCGCCGCAGGGTTTCTACGATCTGCTCTACGGGCAAGGCGCGCTGGTCGAGACGCATTATCCGGTCTTCGCCACGCGGCGCGACTGGCTGCCGACCCTGTCGCTCGCGATCGCCGATCCGGCGATCCGCCGCAAGCCGCTCGGCCGCCGCATCCGGCGCGTGATGGACGAGGTCGAGGCGCATATCCGTGCCAACGGACCGACCGGCCCCGGCGCCTTCACCTCGCGCCGCGTGGTCGGCGGATTCAATACGGTCAAGGAAACCACCCGCGCGCTCGAGCTGCTCTGGTCGCAGCGCCGCCTCGTGATCGCCGGGCGCGACCGCAACTTCCAGCGGCTCTTCGATCTCGCCGAGCGGCGCACGCCCGAGCTCGCGCGCCATGCGGTGCCCGCGCGGGTCGATTACGAGCGGTTCCTCATTCTCTCCGCCCTCTCGGTGCTGAAGCTCGCCACCGCCGAGCAGCTCGCCCAGCGCGTCCATCACCATTACGGGCCCTGGCGGCCCGGCGGCGGCATCAAGCATTGGCGCGCCGCCGTCGCCCGCGCGCTCGAGGCGGGCTTCGCCGAGGCGGTGCGCGTGCCCGACCTTCCGGAGGCGCCGCTCTACTGGCATCTGCCGGAGGATGCGGCCGGATGGGCGCGGACCGGCCGTCGCACGGACGGCAGCGCTGCGGTGCGGCTGGCGCCGCCGCTCGATCATCTGCTCTATAGCCGCGCCCGCTTCAGCGAGCTTTTCGGCGTCGATTTCAAGTTCGAGGCCTATACGCCGAAGCGCCATCGGAAGTTCTATTTCGCGCTTCCGATCCTCGCCGACGGCGCCATGGCGGGGCAGCTCGATGCGAAGCTCGACGGCAAGCGCTGGCGCATCCGCGGGCTCGAGCTCGCCGGGCCGGTCGATCTCGATGCGTTGCGCGCGGCGGTGCACCGCCTTGCCGGCATCGCCGGCGCGGAGGCGGTGAGCGTGCCGGCCCGCGTGGAAAAACGCCTCAAGGACGCGCTCAAGGGCAAGATCGGGTAACCGGCAGGCCCAGGGAGGAAACCGCCATGGCGAGCGCGAAGACATCGCGGCAAGCGGCGTTCGGCGCTTTCGTTCAGGCCGGACGGCTTGCCGTTGGCTGGGGGACCGTCGCCGCGTTCCTGATCTTCGGCGGCGGCTGGCTCGCCGATCTCGGCGACACGGCCAGGTTCGCCGGGTTCTTCCTTTGGCTCCTCGCCGTCATCATGTGGTGCGCCTTCCGGGTCGTGGAGCAGGCGGACCATCTGGCCGAGCGCCTGGGGGAACCGCTCGGCACCATCATCCTCACGCTCTCGATCGTCATCATCGAGGTCGTGCTGATCGCCGCCGTGATGCTCGGTGCGAACGCGGCGCCTGCGCTCGGCCGCGACACGATGTTCGCGGTTCTGATGATCGTGCTGAACGGCGTGGTGGGGCTGTCCTTGCTGCTGGGCGGCCTTCGCCACCATGAGCAGTCCTATAATCTGCAAGGCGCCGTCGCCTATCTCGCGATCATCATGCCGCTCTCGGTGATCGCGCTCATCCTGCCGGGCTTCACGGTTTCGGGCGCCTCGGGGAGCCTGACCGCGGTGCAAGCCTTCTTCTTCGCGCTCTTCACCGTCCTGCTCTACGGCATCTTCCTCGCGATCCAGACCGGCCGGCATCGCGGCTTCTTCGCCGAGCCCCGGCCAACCGCATCGATCCCGGTCGCATCGATCCCGGTCGCATCGATCCCGGTCGCATCGATCCCGGCCGGGGCGGCCGCTGCAGCGAATCCGCACGAGCCCGCTCCGTCCGCCGGCGCGATCCTGCGCCACACGCTCCTTCTCCTGCTCTTCATGCTGCCGATCGTCCTCCTGGCGAAGCCGCTCGCGACGTTGATCGATCACGGCATCGCCGTGCTCGGCGCGCCGCCGCCGCTCGGCGGCGTGCTGATCGCGCTCATCGTCTTCACCCCCGAGGCGATCGCGGCGCTGCGCGCGGCGCTCGGCAATCAGCTCCAACGCTCGGTCAATCTCTGCCTCGGCGCCTCCGCCTCGACCATCGGCCTCACCGTTCCGGCCATCCTCGGAATCGGGCTGGTCACCGGCCAGACGGTCGTGCTGGGGCTCGAGCCGGCCGAAATAGTGCTTCTTGCCGTGACCTTGATGCTGAGCACGCTCACTTTTTCCGGCCCGCGCACGACCATGCTCGAGGGCGCGGTGCATCTCGTCATCTTCTTCGTCTATATCGTGCTGATTTTCAGCCCGTAGGGCTTCGGCATCGATCGGCCCGCCGGCGACGCCTCCCTACTCCCCCACCTGGAAGAGCAGGCCGCGCCGGCGCGCGCCGGTGAAGGCGAGGAAATAGATGAGGAGCCCCGCCGCCAGATAGACGAGGTTCAGCGCGGCCGCGCTCCAGAAATGGCCGGTATCGAAACGGCCATGGAAGAGCGTCTCGCGCATCCCTTCGAACACATGGGTCGAGGGCAGGGCCCAGGCGACCTGCTGCAGCCAGCCGGGGAGCACGGTCACCGGATAGTAGATCGCGCTGATCGGGGCCAGCAGGAAGACGATGAACCAGACCAGGTTCTCCGCCCCGAGGCCGAAGCGCATCAGCAGCGCCGTCGAGACCATGCCGACCGCCCAGGCCATCATCATCAGGTTGAGGTAGTAGGCGAGGAGCGGCAGGCCGAGGTCGAAGATCGAGAACCGATAGAGCAGGATCGCGAGCAGCGCCGCCGGCAGCACGCCGATGAAGGTCCGCAGGATGCTCATCGCCATCATCGCGACGATATGCTCCCAGGGCCTGAGCGGGCTCACATAGAGGTTCGCGAGATTGTGCGCCCACATCTCCTCGAGGAAGGAGAGCGAGAAGCCGAGCTGACCCCGGAAGAGAACGTCCCACAGCATCACGCCGCCGAGCAGCACGCCGAAGGCCTGCGCGACCCAGCTGCTCTGGGTATAGAAGAACTGGCTGACGAAACCCCAGATGATCATCTGCATGGTCGGCCAGTAGGCCATCTCGAGGAGCCGCGGCCAGGAGCTGCGCAGCACGTAGATATGCCGGCGCATCACGGCGCCGATGCGGCGCGCGGAGGCGGCGAGGCTCATGCGCCGTCTCCCGCGACCGGATGGCCTTCGCCCGTGCCGGCCGGCGTCCTGTCGATGGCGGCGCCCGCGCGCGCGATGTCGAGGAAGACCTCTTCCAGGTTGGTGCGGCCGTAGCGGCGCACCAGCTCGTCGGGACGGCCGCGATCGACGATGCGGCCCTTGCGCATCATCAGCACCTCGCTGCAGAGCCGCTCCACCTCGCCCATGTTGTGCGAGGCCAGCAGGATGGTGGCGCCGCTCTCCTTGCGATAGGCCTCGAGATAGCGGCGGATCCAGTCCGCCGTTTCCGGATCGAGCGAGGCGGTCGGCTCGTCGAGCAGCAGCAGTTCCGGCCGGTTTAGCAGCGATTTCGCGAGCAGCACGCGGGTGGTCTGGCCGGCGGAGAGGCTGCCGGTATGGCGGTCGATGAACTCCTCGAGCGCGAGCTCCCGCGCCAGCGCCGCGATGCGCGCGACGGGATCGCGCACGCCGTAGAGCCGCGCATAGACGTCGAGATTCTGGCGCGGGGTGAGGCGCTTCGGCAGGGCGACGTAGGGCGAGGAGAAATTCATCCGCTCGAGCACGCGATAGCGGTGCGCCAGCATGTCCTCGCCGAGGATGCGGATCCTGCCGTCCGACGGGATAAGGAGGCCCAGCAGCATCGCGATGCTGGTGGTCTTGCCGGCGCCGTTGCCGCCGAGCAGCCCGACCACCGCGCCGCGCGGCACGGAGAAGGTGAGCCCGTCCACCGCAATGACGCTGCCGAACCGCTTGCTCAGGTTTTCGACATGGACGGCCGGCTCGGAAACGTCGCGCATGATGGCGCCACTATGCCCGTTCCGCCCGCCGCCCGGTAGCGGAGCCGCTCGCGCGGCGCCGTTGCGGGCCGCGCATGGCGTCATCTTCGACACCGGGCGGTCGCCTTCCCCGTCCCCGCGGCGCCGGCTTTTCCGTCGTCCGGCTCGTGCCGCGACCGCCCTTGCCCTCCGGGGTGCGGTTGGGCTTCTCTCCCGGCATCATGCTGCGCTCCTTCCTCCGCGCCTGGACGGGTGCGACGCCGGGCTCCAGCCGCCGCGTGCGGTTGCGGACGCTGGCGACGATCCGCTGGGTGGCGGTCCTGGGGCAGCTCGCCGCCGTCCTCTTCGTGCAGTTCGGCCTCGGCTATCCGCTGCCGCTGATCGAGGTGCTGCTCGTGATCGGCGCCTCGGCGGCGGTCAATCTCTGGGTGACCGCGCTCGGGCGGCGGCGGACCTGGCTCAGCGACCGCACCGCCGCGCGCTATCTCGCCTTCGATCTGCTGCAGCTCGCGGCGCTGCTCTTCCTCACCGGCGGCCTCACCAATCCCTTCGCGGTGCTGATCCTGGCACCGGTCACCGTGGCGGCGACGGTGCTGTCGCGCGTCAGCACGGCGACCCTCTCGCTGCTCGCGGTGCTGGTGGCGCTCGGGCTCGGGCTCTGGCACCGGCCGCTGCCCTGGCCGACGCCGGATTTCGCGGTCCCGCCGGTCTATCTGCTCGGGTTCGGCGTGGCGCTCGCCCTCTCGAGCCTCTTTCTCGCGGCCTATGTCTTCAGCGTCGCGGAAGAGGCGCGGCGCATGTCGGATGCGCTCTCGGCGAGCCAGATGGCGCTCGACCGCGAGCAGCGCGTCTCGGCCCTGGGCGCGCTCGCCGCCGCCGCCGCGCACGAGCTCGGCAGCCCGCTCGGCACCATCGCCGTGGTCGCCAAGGAGCTCGCCCGCGACCTGCCGCCCGGCAGCCCGCTCGCCGCCGACGTGGCCCTCCTGCAGAGCCAGAGCGACCGCTGCCGCGCCATCCTCGCCGCGCTCGCGGCCCGGCCCGAGGTGCGCGGGGGGCCCTTCCTCGAGATCGGGCGGCTCGCCGACCTCGTGCAGGAGGCCGCCGCGGCCCATGCCCGGCCGGGCATCAGGCTCACCGTCGAGGAGCGGCTCGCGGAAGGCGGCGGCGGGGCGCCGCCGGTGCGCCGGAGCCCGGAAATCCTGCACGGACTCGGCACTTTGCTGCAGAATGCCATCGAATTCGCGACCGCCGAGGTGCATGTCCCGATCCTCTGGAGCGCGGATTCGGTCACGTTAACCATTTCGGACGACGGCCCGGGCTTCCCGTCGGACCTTCTCGCGCGGCTCGGGGAACCCTATCTATCAGGAGGCGATCGCGGCCGCGGCGGCGAGCATGAGCATATGGGTCTCGGCATTTTCATCGCCGAGACCCTGCTGGCGCGTTCGGGCGCGGTCGTGACCATGGCCAACCGGCCGGAAGAAGGCGCCGAGGTCACCGTAAGGTGGGACCGCGCGTCGCTTGCCGTGCCCGGCTGAACTTTTGCGCAAAAAGGATTCCCATGACCATCGCAGCGGAAACCCCGACCGAGAGCCGGCCCCCGGAGATCGCCGGAGAGCGCCATCTCCTGATCGTTGATGACGATGCGCCGTTCCGCCAGCGTCTCGCTTTGGCGATGGAGCGGCGCGGCTTCCGGGTGGCGCAGGCCGAGAACATGGCGAGCGGCATTGCGGCGGCGCGCGCGAACCCGCCCGCCTTCGCGGTGGTGGATCTTCGCCTCACCGATGGCAGCGGCCTCGAAGTGGTGACCGCGATCCGCGGCGCGCGGCCCGATTCGCGCATCGTGGTGCTGACCGGCTACGGCAATATCGCGACCGCGGTCGCCGCGGTGAAATCGGGCGCGGTCGATTATCTCTCCAAGCCGGCCGACGCGGATGCGGTCGAGGCGGCGCTGCTGCAGCGCGAAGGCACCCTGCCGCCGCCGCCCGAGCAGCCCATGACGGCGGAGCGGGTACGCTGGGAACATATCCAGCGGGTCTATGAGCAGTGCGACCGCAACGTCTCCGAGACGGCGCGCCGCCTGCGCATGCATCGCCGGACCTTGCAGCGCATCCTGCAGAAATACGCGCCGAAGGCCTGACGCGGCCCGCGGCCTCCGAACGCGGAAAGCGGGGAAGCCGCGCTCAGGCGCGGCGGGCGACGGGGCGTGCCGGCTCGCGCAGGAGCCGATCGAAATACCGGCCCTGGAACATGGCGATGCCGAGCTGCTCGCCGACGGCCTGCGCCTGCGCCGTGTCGCAGTGGCACATGATGACGCGGTCGCGGCCGATCGATTCGATCGCGGTCTTGAGCCGCGCGCCGGTCGGCGCGTCGAGATCGCCAGCGAGATCCGGACCCCAGTCGAGCTTGATGAGATCGACGGCGAGCCAGTCGCGGTCGATCAGCGGCAGCAGAAGCGGCTTCACCCCGTCCAGGCAGAGCTTGTAGCCGCGGCCCTTCAGCCAGTCGCGCGCGAACATGAAGCTGCTCGGGTCGGCGAAGATGTCGATCATCTGGAGCTCGATGACCGCGGCGCGCGCGCGCGTGGCGCCGACCGCGCGATCGAAATCCTGGAAGATCGGTCCCAGCGTCGTCGAGACGTTGAGATTGAGCGCGAAGCCGCTCGCCGGGTCGAGCTCGTCGCGATGCATCAGCGTCGCCAGCACACGCTGGTCGAGCAGCCGGGTCAGATGCTGGAAGAGCCAGCGGTCGCCGCGGAGATCCGTGCCCGGCATGACGGCGCGGGCGAGCTCGTCGATCGAGACGTAGATCTCCTGCATCAGCGGCTCGGGCGGCCGCCCGGGCGCCACGAAGCAGATCGGCTGGCGCCGGATGAGGAAGCCGAGATCGGCGGCGTTGATCGCGCGCTCGATCTGGGCGAGGCGGCGCGAATCCATGGGCTCGCTGGCGGGCCGGGCCTGCTCGGCCGATTTCACGCGGTGGAGGCGGGCTTCGCTCTCGAGCCCGTCGGCGACGCGCTTCAGCGCGGCGTAATCCTCCTCGAGCGCGTACCAGGAGCAGAACTCGCTGAGATCGTCGCCGCCCGCCTGCAGCAACGGGTCGTGCGCGAAGAGATAGCGGAGCTTCTGCACCACCGCCTCGAGATCGACGACGCCGACGCCCTTGGCGACGAAGACAAGATCGTCGTTGCCGATGCGGAACAGCCCGCCATCGAACTTCTTCGCCAGCATGTCGAAGCAGGAGCAGGCGATGCGCAGGTGATGCTCGCGCCGGTTATGGGGCTGCAGGCGCGACAGATGCATGTGGATCGCCCGCCGCCCCTCGCGATAGCGGTCGAGCCGCTGAATGTAATCCAGCAGCAGCTGTTCCTGGGAGGGATCCCGGCTCTGGGCGCGTTCGTTCACGGCCATCGGCTCCGCTGCGGCGTTCCTAAGACCTGGCCCGGAAGAGCCACCAGCCCCGGTCGTTCACCGCATAGACCGGTTGATAATGGTGGATGCTGGAGGCCGGCACGACGCTCTTGATCTGGTTGTCGAGCACCATCGGCGTGTCGCCGACGTCGACCACGAGGATCGCGTGGGCGAGGCCGAGATTGAGGTCGTTAAGCACGACGATCCGCATGATGTCGCTCGAGACGCCGAGCGCCTTCAGCGCCATGAACTTCGAGATCGCGTAGTCCTCGCAATCGCCGTTCTTGCGCAGGAACTGGAACGGCGTCGCCCAGTAGTCGGGCTTGTTCCAGTTGATCGGGTCGATGATGTAGGGATGCTTGTTCATCGCGCTGTTGATCTTCTTCACCTGCGTCGCCAGATCGGCGCCCTGCAGGCTGTTGCGCAGCGCTTCCCAGGACTTCCTGTTGCAGTTGTCGCAGGCGCCCTCTTCCTTCCGGAAGCGGTCCATCACGCCGCGCCATTTCGGGAACATCTTGAGGCTGGTGGAATGCAGCGTCTTGCTGCCGAAGACGTCGGGCTGGAACGACGCCGCGTCGGCGCGTCCGGTGAGCAGCAGGCCGGCGAGGAACAGGACGAGCAGCAGCACGACCACGTCGCGCCAGCGCAACACTGCGTCGAACCGCCGCGACTGCGTGATCATCATCATCGTTCGAGAGGCTCCGGCTCGAATCCATGCTGGAAACATCGGTCCGGCTCGCGCCATGACCCATCCTCGACGATCCCAAATCGCGCTTAACGCCGCGTTAATTTCTGACGCCGTAACGTGGTTAAACGCGCATGGATATTGTAGAAATGGCCGTGGTCAGCGGACGGCGGGGACCCTATGTCAGTGCGGGATATCGATCAGCAGGCGGCGCAGGAGAGGCGCCGCGCCGGCTTCGGCGCGATACTGGGGTTCCTGCTGCTCGTCGGCATCGCCGTCGCCGGCGTGATCCTCGTGCTCCGCTTCGTCGATGCGGAGCGGCAGCGCGACATGACCTCGCTGCAGGTCCGCATGGGCATCGTCGCGGACAGCCGCAAGGCCGCGGTCGAGACCTGGCTGCAGACGCAGCTCGCCGACCTCAAGAAGCTCGCCGACAATCCGGCGCTCCAGATCTACATGACGCAGCTCGTCAGCGGGAACGCCACGCCGGGCGGCCTCGACGAAGAGACCGGCGAGCCGGAACCGCCGGCCGAAGCGCAATATCTCATGAACCTGCTG
The DNA here is from genome assembly GCA_902826565.1 of uncultured Rhodospirillaceae bacterium. GTDB lineage: Bacteria > Pseudomonadota > Alphaproteobacteria > Dongiales > Dongiaceae > CADEFF01. The sequence goes on from CADEFF010000001.1 coordinate 161,739, forward strand.
CTGGTCTCGGCTGATCGGTCGGGCTACGGCGTGCCCGTCCCGTCCGGGGTGGGCGCCAATCTTCCGCGCGTGCGGACCGCCGGGCTGGCGCTGCTCGACCCGAAGGGGGCGGTGCTGGTGGCAACGCCGGGGATGCCGCCGATCGAGGGCCGCATCGCGAGCTTCGTGTCGGCGCTGAAGCCGGTCGGCGCGCAGCTTCTCGATCTCTATATGGACGCGACGGAGAAGCCCGCCATGGGGTTCGTCCAGCCGGTCTATGCGGTGCAGGGCAACAGCGACGCGACCTCGCTGGTCGGCTTCGTGTTCGGCATCAAGCAGGTCGCCGAGGAGCTCTATCCCCTGCTGCGCCAGCCGGGCGAGACCAATGCCAGCGCCGACGTGCTGCTGGTGCGGGTGAACGGCGCCGTCATCGAGTATCTCTCGCCGCTCGCGGACGGCACCGCGCCGCTGGGGTTGCGGCTCAATCGCGACACCCCCGATCTCGACACCGCGGCCGCCCTCGGGCAGGAGGCGGGCTTCACGCAGGCCTCGAACTATGCGGGCCATGAGGTGCTGGCGGCGTCGCGGGCGATCGCGGGCGCGCCCTGGACGCTCGTCTATACGGTCGATCGCGACGAGGCCATGGCGGCGAGCGACGAGCGCGCCCGGCGCCTGCTGGTCATGCTGCTGCTCGTGGTCGGCCTCTTCGGCATCGTGGTGCTGGCGACCTGGTTCTACGGCAGCTCGCGCCGCGCGGCCGATGCGGCGGAACGGCTGCGTCACACCGCCGACCGGCTCGAGGGGCAGCGCCGCCTGCTGCAGCTCGTGACCGACAACCAGCCGACGTCGATCGCCATCATCGATGCCGAGGGGCGCTACCGCTTCGCCAACCGCACGGCCGCCAGGAAGGTCGGTCTCGAATCCGAGGACGTGGTGGGGAAGCCGGTCGCCAATGTCGTCGGCCCGGCGGCCGCGAAGCAGGTGCTGGCGCTCGCCGAGCAGGCGCTCGCCCGCAACGAGCGCGCGAGCGAGATCCGGCGCGACCCGACCGATCTCGGCGAGCGCATCATCCAGGCGACGCATATCCCGATGACCGGGCTCGAGGGCGAGGGCGCCGCGGTGCTCGCCGTCGAGGAGGATCTGACCGACGCCTTCCGCGAGCGCGAACGCCGGGTGCGGCTCGAGCAGCAGCTCGTCCGTTCGCTGGTCGGCATCGTCGACCGGCGCGATCCGTTCGCGGCCGAGCATTCGGCCCGGGTGGCGCGGCTCGCCCATGAGGTCGCGACGGAGATGGGGCTGACGCCGACCGAGATCCTGACGGCGGAGACGGCCGGACAGCTCCTCAATCTCGGCAAGATCCTGATCGAGCAGGAGCTGCTGACCCGCACCGGCGCGCTCAGCGAGGACGAGCGCCGGCAGGTACGACGCGCCATGCTGGCGAGCGCCGATCTCCTGACCGATGTGGAGTTCGACGGGCCGGTGGTCGACACGCTGCGCCAGTCGCTCGCGCAATGGGACGGCAAGGGCCTGCCGGAAGGTCTCGCCGGCGAGCAGATTCTCCCGAGCGCCCGGGTCGTGGCGCTCGCCAACGCGGTGGTCGGCATGCTGAGCCGCCGTGCCCATCGCCCGCCGCTGTCGAGCGATGCGGTGATCGCCGCCGTGCAGGCCGATGCCGGCCGCGCCTTCGACCGCCGCGTCGTCGCCGCCTTCGTCAATTTCATGGATAATCGCGGCGGCCGCGAAGAATGGGGCAAGCAGGCCGGCACGAGCTGAGCCGGACGTCCCCGGGCAGGAAACCCGCGCGCGCCCTGCCTTTCCACGTCGGGCATCCCCCGGACGCGCCGGATGGCTTAGATTTGGGTCCATGGACGCAATCGAGGAGACGTCGCTACGGGTGCCTGAGGGCCGCGCGGTCTATGCGATCGGCGACATCCACGGCTGCCTTGCGCCGCTCGAGCGTCTGGAGCGAAAGATCCTGGCGGACGCCACCGCGCGCGGCGCGAAAGACCGGGTCATCGTCTATCTCGGCGACTACATCGATCGCGGCCCCGATTCGGCCGGCGTGCTCGATCATCTGATCGAGCGGCCCTTGCCGGGCTTCCGCGTCGTTCACCTCTGCGGCAATCACGAGGACTACCTGCTCCGCTTTCTCTGCGATCCGTCGGTCGGGTCCGACTGGCACTATAACGGCGGCGAAGCGACGCTCGAGAGCTACGGGCTCGATCCGTCCCATGAATGGGGCCATCTCCGCGCCGAGCTCGCCCGCGCCCTGCCGATCCGGCACCGCGTCTTCCTGGAGGGGCTGCGGCTCCTCCATGTCGAAGGCGACTATCTCTTCGTTCATGCCGGCATCCGGCCCGGCCTGCCGCTCGAGCGCCAGTCCCGCGAGGATCTGCTGTGGATCCGGGGCACCTTCCTCAATTCCGATCTCCGGCACGAGAAGATCGTCGTGCATGGCCATTCGATCACGCGGGACGCGGATATCCGTCCGAACCGCATCGGCATCGACACCGGCGCCTTCCTGTCGGGGCGGCTCACCTGCCTCGCGCTCGAAGGCACGGAACGTCGGCTGCTGAGCAGCTAGGTTCGGCCAAACAGCGCCGGCGACAAAAGACCCTTCGGTTCTTTACCATTCCCATACCGCTGCCGGGCGAGCCTCCCGGACGGTTCGAGGTGAAGGCCGGGGCCGCCGAGGGTCGAAAGGACATCGCCCGTCGCGGACACGGGGGTCGCGGATACGAAACCGCATGACGGACGCCGGAAGGGTCGAAAGGGGAGCTTGATGGCGATGATGCTGCGGAAGCGGGTTCTGGTGACGG
>CADEFF010000002.1:0-151096 GCA_902826565.1 uncultured Rhodospirillaceae bacterium
GGCCGAGGCGCGGGCCGCGTGCTCGGCGAGCGAGACCACGTTGCGCCAGGGCCGCTCCTGGCTCGGCCGGCCGAAATAATAGCCTTGCAGGAACTGGACGCCTTCATTGGCGAGGAAGGCCGCGTCCTCGCCGGTCTCCACGCATTCCGCGACCGTCTCGAGCCCGAAGGCCTCGGCGAGCCCGACCAGATTGCGCACGAAGAGCTGCTGCTCGGGATTGTCGTGCAGTTGCCGGATGAAGGCGCCGTCGATCTTGACGATGTCGAAGGTGAGCGCCTGGAGATGGCGGAAGCTCGTGAAGCCGGCGCCGAAATCGTCGAGCGCCACGCGGCAGCCGAGGCCGCGGATCTCGCCGAGGAAGCGCGCCGTTTCGTCGATATCCTGGAGCGCGGCCGTCTCGGTGATCTCGATCACCAGCCGCTTCGCGAGATCGGGCCGCCCATGGAGCAGCGACTTCAGCGTGCGGAGCCACACCGGATCGGTGGTGGTGAGGCCGGAGATGTTGACCGCGAGGCCGTTGACGGTGCTGGTGGCGAGCTCGGCCACCGCGAGCTCCAGCACGTGACGGTCCATCTGGCGCACCAGGCCGAGCTGCTCGACCACCGGCACGAAGGCCGCGGCCGGAATGAGCTCGCCATCGTTGGAACGAAGGCGCACCAGGCACTCGTAAAGCGCCGGCTGGTGCGAGACCGACTTGACGATCGGCTGGAAGGCGAAGGCGAGCCGGTTCTCGGCGATCGCCCGCTCGACTTCGGCGGCGATCGACTGGCTGCGGCGATGCAGGAGGTCCTGCTGCTGGGTCGGGCGATAGGGCGCGAAGCAATCGCGGCCCTCACGCTTCGCCTGGCGGAGCGCGGTTTCGGCGCGGGTCACCACGTCCTGCGCGGTCTGGCCCGAGCCCGAGAAGAGGATGCCGCCGATCGAGACGGTCACATGGATGCGCGCATCGTCGACCGAGACGGCCATTTCGCGCACGGACTGCAGCATGCGCTCGGCCGCCTGCTGCATCTGCTGCATGCCGGAGCGCGGCAGCAGGACGCCGAAACGGTCGGCGCCGATGCGCCCGACCACGTCGGCCGGGCGGAGCAGATGGTCGAGCCGCTGGCCGAGGGCGATCAGCACGCGGTCGCCGGTTTCGTAGCCGAAGGCGTTGTTGATCTTGGAGAGATTGTCGATGCCCAGCACCAGGAACGCGCCGCTCTCGTTGCTCTTGCGGCATTGCGCGAGGTGGTGGTCGATCGCGTCCTTGAGACGCGACTGGTTGAAATGGCCGGTAAGGTCGTCGAAGCTCGCGAGCCGCTCGAGCTTCGCCTCATGCTGCTTGCGCGCGCTGATGAGGCGCAGCGTGCCGATGAGGCGGGCCGCCTTGCCGTCAGCGCCGAACTGCACCTGGCCGCGGTCATGCACCCAGCATTCCTCGCCGCGCGTCCGCATGAGGCGGTACTCGGCGTCGTACGGGCCGGTGCGCGCGAGATGGTCGGTCAGCGCCTGGCGGCGCTTCGGAAGGTCTTCGGAATGGATGTAGGCCGCGAACCCGGCGCCGGAATCCGGCACCTGCGTCGCGTCGGTATCGAAGAACGCGCTGGCGAGGCCCACCCAGGCGAGGCGATCGGTCGAGAAATCCCAGTCGTAAACGAGGTCGCCGGACGCTTCGATCGCGTCTCGGACCCAACCTAGTGTCTTCGGGGATGCGCGCGTCTTCTTGACAACGCTCATTGACGCCAAACCTCCTACCTGAAGGCCGCCCGATCCCCCGCTTGAATTGCTTCGCGCACGGTTCGGCCGTAGTCGCCCAATTCCTTTCGGGCAAGTGCGACCCTAGGCCCGCCGGCTTAACAATCGGTGAATGGGTCAAAAGCAGTACCAAAGCGATGATTTAGCAGAGAAAAACTGTCTCAAATGCGATGCAATCTGGTTAACGCGCCTATGAATGATTAACCATGTTCGGCAAGGAATCGGCCTGGCGGCCGCCGCGCCCCCGCCCGATATTCCGGGAAGGTCCGTGCCGATAGCTTGGCGCGGATTCGCGTCAAACCCATGCGGTCCGCCGAATGACGATGTCGATCATGGCCCTGCCGGCGCCCACCATGCAGCCCCGCTCGGAGCGCGCGGCGGCGGACGGCCCGCGGCAGCGCTTCCGGAACGCCTGGGAGACCTCGTTCGGTCCGCCCACCACGGACCGGCCAATCCTCATCGATCGACGGACCCTCGGCGGCGCGGCGTTCCTCGCGCAGGAGCTCGGTCAATCGAGCCCGCCCGAGACGCGGCCGGCGGCGGAGTTCGCCTTTGCGCTCTATGCCCGGACCCAGCAGAGCGACGACCCGGTCATCGCCGGCGACTGGGTGGTCGTGAGCCGCAGCCTCTGAGCCCCCGCGGCCTCTCGCCGCACCCCGCGCGACGTCGGGCCCGGGGAGCGCGCTGCCCTCGTCAATCCGCATCTCGATTGTTAAGGTCCCGCATTCACCAAACTCGGCCGGGATCGAAAGCTCATGGCAGCGACGGAAAATTTCAGCGCGCTCATCGAAGGCAACCGCTCGAGCGCGGTCGCGATCTCGGCGCCGGGCCGCTCGGACACGAGCTTCGCCGATCTCGCCCGGCAGATCGGCGAAAGCCGGCGCTGGCTGAACGAACGCGGTCTCGGCCGCGGCGATACCATCGCCATGGTGCTGGCGAACGGCGCCGAAGCGGCGACGGCCTTCCTCGCGGTCTCGGGCGCGGCCGGCGCGGCGCCGCTCAACCCCGCCTACCGGGCGGACGAGCATGAGTTCTATCTCGAGGATCTGCAGGCGAAGGCGCTGATCCTGGCGGCGGGCGACGATGGCCCGGCGCGCGCCGTCGCGACCCGCCGCGGCATCCCGATCATCGAGCTCATCGCCGACCCGGCGCGCGCCGGGCGGTTCACCTTGCAAGGCACCGGCCCCGGCGGCAGCGCGCGACAGGGCGGGGAACCCACCGCCGAGGACGCGGCGCTCTATCTCCATACCTCCGGGACCACCTCGCGCCCCAAGCTGGTGCCGCTGCTGCAGCGGAACCTCCGCGCCTCCGCCGGCAATATCGGGCGCGCGCTCGGCCTCACCGCGGCCGACCGCTGTCTCAATATCATGCCGCTCTTCCACATCCACGGGCTGATCGGCGTCACCGCCTCGGCGCTCGGCAATGGCGGCTCGGTCTATTACACGCCCGGCTTCAACGCCCTCAAATTCTTCGGCTGGCTCGACGAGGCGAAGGCCACCTGGTACTCGGCCGTGCCGACCATGCATCAGGCGATCCTGGCGCGTGCCGGCCACAATCGGGAGGCGCTGGGGCGGCAGCGGCTGCGGCTGATCCGTTCCTCCTCCTCCTCGCTGCCGCCGCAGGTGATGGCGGAGCTCGAGAAGACCTTCGGATGCCCGGTCATCGAATCCTACGGCATGACCGAAGCCTGCCATCAGATGTCGAGCAATCCCCTGCCGCCGGCCGAACGGCGCGCCGGCACGGTCGGCATCGCCGCCGGGCCGGAAGTCGGCATCATGGACGAGGCGGGCAAGCTGCTGCCGCGCGGCGGCGTCGGCGAAGTGGTGATCCGCGGCGCCAGCGTGACGCCGGGCTATGTGAACAATCCGAAGGCCAATGCCGCCGCCTTCACGGACGGCTGGTTCCGCACCGGCGACCAGGGGGTCCTCGATGCGGGCGGCTACCTCACCATCACCGGGCGCCTCAAGGAGATCATCAATCGCGGCGGCGAGAAGATCAGCCCGCGCGAGGTGGACGAGGTGCTGATGGACCACCCGGCGGTGCTGCAGGTCGTGACCTTCGCCATGCCGCACGAGAAGCTCGGGGAGGAAGTCGCCGCCGCGGTGGTGCTGCGCGAAGGCATGCAGGCGAGCGACCAGGACCTCAAGGATTTCGCGACCAAGCATCTTGCCGATTTCAAGGTCCCCCGGAAGATCCTGCTGCTGCCCGAGATCCCGAAGGGCGCCACCGGCAAGCTGCAGCGCATCGGCCTCGCCGAGAAGCTTGGCCTCGTCGCAGCGAGGCCCGCCTCTTGAAGGTCTGCATCTACGGCGCCGGCGCGATCGGCGGCCTGCTGGGGGCGAAGCTCGCCGCCGCCGGCGAGGACGTCACCCTCATTGCCCGCGGACCGCATCTCGCCGCCATGCGCGCGAACGGCCTCACGCTGGTCAGCGACGGGGCGGAGATCGTCGCGCGCCCCTTCGCGACCGAGGATCCGGCCGAGGCCGGCCCTCAAGACGCCATCATCATCGCCCTGAAGGCGCCGGGCGTGCCGGCGATCGCCGAACGGCTCCGGCCGATGCTGGGGCCCGACACCATGGTCGTCACCGCGATGAACGGGGTCCCCTGGTGGTATTTCCACGGGCTCGACGGCCCCTGGCGCGACCGGCGCATCGCCTGCCTCGACCCGGAAGGGAAGCTCGAGCAGGCCATCGAGACGAAGCGCGTGATCGGTTGCGACGTCTATCCGCCGGCCGAGATCGCAGCGCCGGGCGTGATCCATCACCAATATGGCAACCGCTTCATGCTGGGCGAGCCGGACGGCAGCAAGAGCGACCGCATCCAGGCCCTGTCCCGGACGCTCGCCAAAGCCGGCTTCAAGGCGCCCGTCAGACCGCGCATCCGCGACGACATCTGGATCAAGCTCTGGGGCAATCTCAGCTTCAACCCGGTCAGCGTGCTGACCCTCGGCACCCTTGCGCGCATCGCGGGCGATGCCGGCACCCGGGCGGTGATCCGCCGCATGATGGCGGAGGCCGAGACGGTCGGCCGCGCGCTCGGCGTCGATTTCGCGGTCGATATCGAGACCCGCATCGGCTGGGCCGCGGATGTCGGCGAGCATCGCACCTCCATGCTGCAGGACCTCGAGCAGGGCCGCGCCATGGAGATCGATGCGCTGCTGGGCGCCGTGGTGGAGATGGGGGATCTCGTCGGGATCGACACCCCGATCCTCGACGTCATCCTCGCCCTCGTCGTGCAGCGGGCGCAGATCGCGGGCGGCTATCCGCGCTGAGGGCGGTGCGGGCCGCAACCCTGCCTCGCAGGCCCTGCCATCGACGCGCGGGGACCCGGCGTCCTATCCTGACGCCCGTCATCTTCGAGGGGAGGAAACCATGCGCTTTCTCGTGTTCCAACATATCCGGAGCGAGCATCCCGGCATCTTCCGCGACTTCTTCGCCGCCGACGGCGTGGCCTGGGACGCGGTGGAACTCGACGAAGGCGAGCCGATCCCGCCGCTCGACAACTACGATGCGCTGATGGTCATGGGGGGTCCGATGGACGTCTGGGAAACCGACCGTCATCCCTGGCTCATCCCCGAGAAGGCTGCGATCCGCGACGCGGTGCGCGAGCGCAACATGCCCTATCTCGGTCTTTGCCTCGGCCATCAACTGCTCGCCGATGCGCTCGGCGGCGCCTGCCGCATGATGGCGAAGCCGGAGATCGGCGTGCTCGACATCGAGCTGACGCCCGCCGCCGCCGAGGACCCGCTCTTCGCGGGGCTTTCGCCGCGCGGCAAGGCGCTGCAATGGCACAGCGTCGAGGTGGTGGAAGCGCCGAAGGATGCGACGGTTCTCGCCAGGGCGGCCGATTGTGCGAACGAGGCAATGCGCGTCGGCGACCGCGCCTGGGGCATCCAGTATCACGTCGAGATCACCGACGAGACGGTGCCGCAATGGGGCTGCATCCCGGAATATGCGGTCGCGCTCGAGAAGCGGCTGGGCCAGGGTTCGCTCCCCGCCCTCGAGAAAGCCGTGCGGGAATCGCTGCCCGCCATGAGCCGCGATGCGCGGCGGCTCTACGATAACTTCAAGGCGGTGGTGCAGGTCGCACGGCAGCGCCGTCCGGCGCGCGTCGCCGAGTGACCCTGCTGGCCGAGGGCGCCCCGGCGCGGCCGGGGCCATGGCATCGGCTGCGACGCCTCGGCTGGCCCGGCTGGGTGTCGATCCTGCTGACGGCGCTGCTGCTGGCGCCCGTCCTCGCCGTGCTGGTGAATGTTTTCGCCCCCGGCAACGGCACCATGTCGCATCTCGCCGAGACGGTGCTCGGCGGCTACATCGTCAACACCGTCGGCCTTGCGATCGGCACCGGCATCGGGGTGCTGGTGATCGGCGCCGGGCTCGGCTGGCTCGTCACCATGTGCGATTTCCCGGGGCGGCGTTTCTTCGAATGGGGCCTCGTGCTGCCGCTCGCCGTGCCGGCCTATGTGATGGCTTTCGTCTATGTCCAGCTCCTGCAATATGCGGGCCCGGTGCAGAACTGGATGCGCGGCGTGACCGGCTGGGGACACGGCGACTACTGGTTCCCGGAGATCCGCTCGCTCGGCGGCGCGATCGCGATGCTGGTCTTCGTGCTCTACCCGTATGTCTATCTGCTCGCCCGGGCCGCCTTCATCGAGCAATCGGTCTGCGCGCTCGATGTGAGCCGCACGCTCGGCTGCAGCGCCTGGGGCAGCTTCTACCGGGTGGCGCTGCCGTTGGCGCGCCCGGCCATCGCCGCGGGCGTCGCCCTCGCCCTCATGGAGGCGGTGGCCGATTTCGGCGTGGTCTCCTATTTCGACCTGCCGACCTTCACCACCGGCATCTACCGCGCCTGGTTCTCCTTCAGCGACCATGTGGCCGCGGCGCAGCTATCGAGCGCGCTGCTCGGCATCGTCTTCGGGATCCTGCTGCTGGAGCGCGTCCTGCGCGGGCGGAGCCGCTATCACCACACCAGCGGCCGCTACCGGCCGCTGGTGCGCTACAGGCTGCGCGGCATCCGGGCGGCGTTCGCCTGCCTCGCCGCCGCGCTGCCGCTCGGTATCGGCTTTTTGCTGCCGGCGATCATCCTCCTGCAGCTCACGATAAAGCACGGCGACCAGCAGTTCGGCGCGCGGTATCTGGAGCTCGCGCGAAACAGCGTCACGCTCGCCGGCCTCGCCGCCGCAATCGCCGTGACGGCGGGATTTCTCGTCGCGCTCGCGGCCCGGATCCGGCCCGGCTATGCGCCGCATATCGCGATGCGCGTGGCCGGTCTCGGCTATGCCGTGCCGGGCGCGGTCATCGCGATCGGCGTACTGTTGCCGGTGACCGCTTTCGACAATGCGGTCGACGGCGCGATGCGGAACCTGTTCGGCGTCTCCACCGGCCTCATCTTCAGCGGCAGCATCTTCGCGCTGCTCTATGCCTATACGGTGCGCTTTCTCGCGAGCGCGCTGCAGCCGATCGAAGCGGGCCTGCAGACCGTGACCCCGGGCATGGACAGCGCCGCCCGCACCCTCGGCCGCGGACCGCTCGGCCTGGTGACCGACGTGCATGCGCCGCTGATCTGGCCGAGCCTGCTCACGGCGGCGCTGCTGGTGTTCGTCGATGTGATGAAGGAGCTGCCGGCCACGCTCATCATGCGGCCGTTCAACTTCGACACGCTGGCAGTGCAGGCCTTCAACCTGGCGCGCGACGAACGGCTGGCCGAGGCCTCGACCCCGTCCCTTACCATCGTCGCCGTCGGTCTGCTGCCGGTGTTTCTGCTGAGCCGCGCCATCGCGCGCGGCCGGCCCGGTCGGAGCCCGCTCATATCGGGCTCCGACCGGTAAAGACGCCGCTTACTTCCAGCCGACGCGGTCGTAGATCGCCTGCGCCGCGGCCTGGTTCTCGCCGTAGGTTCCGACGTTCACCGGGTCCTTTTTGAATTCGCCGAGCGATTTGAGCTCGGGATTGTCGAAGGTGATGTCGACGACGGGATACTCGTTGTTGCCGATGGCGAAGTCGCGCTGCGCCTCGTCGCTCGCCAGGAACTCAAGGAACCTGATCGCATTCTCGGGATGCGGCGCGTGGATCGCGACGCCGGCGCCCGAGATGTTCACGTGGGTTCCGCGATCGGCCTGGTTCGGGAAGATCACGCCGACCTTCTCCGCCACGGCGCGATCCGCGGCATCGTCCGACTTCAGAAGGCGAACATAGTAGTAGGTGTTGGCGATGGCGAGCTGGCACTCGCCGGCCGCAACCGCCTTGATCTGGTCGGTATCGCCGCCCTGCGGTTCGCGCGCGAGGTTGGACGCCACGCCCTGCGCCCATTTCTCGGCCGTCTCCTCGCCGCTCTCCTCGATGATCGAGCCGAGCAGCGACAGGTTGTATACGTTCGAACCGGAACGGACGCAGACCTTGCCTTTCCATTTCGGATCGGCGAGATCCTCGTAGCTCGTCACGGCGCCCGGCTCGACCTCGGCCTTGCTGTAGAAGATCACGCGAGCACGCATGGAGAAGCCGAACCAGTAGCCTTGCGGGTCCCGCAGGCTTACCGGCACGCGGTCGTTCAGCAGCGCCGAATCCACCGGGCGAAGAATGCCGGCGTCCTCGGCCCGCCAGAGGCGGCCCGCATCGGCGGTGATGAAGATGTCGGCGGGACTGTTCTCGCCCTCGTTCCTGATGCGCTCGATGAGCGCGTCTTCCTTGTCCTCGATCCGGTTGATGACGATCCCCGTCTCCCTCGTGAAGGCGGCATAGATCTCGTCGTCGGACTGGTAATGGCGCGCGGTATAGATGTTGAGCACCGGCTCCTCGGCCGCGGCCGCCGAAGCTGCCGTGGTAAGGAGCAAAAGAACGCCGAATATCAGCAACTTGCCGATATTAAACGGGTGTCTCAGCCAGGTCGTCATGAAGCCCCCTCCGGTTCTAGCTGTGCGTATGCGAACTATTCGCATATGCAATTAGGGAAGGGGCGCCCGGCTGTCAATGCTGGCCGGCCCCCGACATCGAGGGGATTTCAGCCGTTTGCCCCGAGCCAGGGGCGTTTCGTCGCGGGCCCGCTCAGCCGGCGGGAGCCGCGCGCCGGCGGAGATGATGCTCGACCAGGTCGAGATGGTCGTTGCCGAAGAAGAGCTTGCCGTCGAGCAGCACGGCCGGCAGGCCGAAGAGCCCGGACGCCACCGCTTCTGCGAGATTGGCGTCGAGCGCGGCTTTCAGACGTTCATCGGCGACGACAGCCGGTACCGCCGCCGGATCGAGCCCCGCCCGTTCCGCGAAGCGCTGCAACGTGGCGATGTCGTCGATATCGGCGCTCTCGGACCAGTAGGCGCGGATCAGCGGCACGACCAGCGCCTCCGCCTTGCCCTGCTCGGCCGCATGAAGTGCCAGGCGCTGGGCCCGTGCCGGCCGCAGCGGGTAGCCCGGGTGCGGCTTCACCGGCAGGCCGAGCAGCGCCGCCTGATCCAGCAAATCCTGCCGATACCAGCGCACGAAGGCGGAATTGGCTTCGAGCGGCCGACGCCCGTCGACCGCATCCATCAGCTTCGGCAGATGCACGGGGCGCCAGCGCAGCTCGGCGCCATGGCGCCGGGCGATATCGCCGATGCGCGAGGCGGCGAGGTAGCACCAGGGGCTGTGGAAATCGAACCAAAAATCGAGCTGCGGCGGCGGCACACCCTCGGCCGCCGTGCCCGAGCCCAGAAAACGCGCGAGCGAAACGACGGCCCGCTGATGCGTGCCCTTCATGACGAGCTTGTCGTCCTGCCTCGCCTCGCAGGCGAAGTCGATGCGCCGCCCCTGCATCGACAGAAACCCGGCCGTGACGACCAGCGGTATGCCGATGTAAGCGGGCGCCAGGTGCTCGACATCGACCTTGGTGCCGACCGTGACCTCGCCCGGTTCGTAGCAATCCTTCACCGCAAGATGCGAGGCCTCTTCGAAAAGGAGAATGAGCTGGGTGGTGGCGACGACCTCGACGCCGGTATTGCCGGCCGCCGCCGCGGTATGGGCGCCCGTCGGCACGACGCGAAGCTCGTGACGCGTTCCAGGCGAGGGTATCCGCATGATCCGGCGCCGTCTCCGTTCGACAGCGCTCAGCCCGGCACTTTCATGCCGCGCTGGACGGCCGGACGCGCCGCCATGATCTTCGCCCATCGCGCGAGATCGGCGAGGCCCGCCGATTGCAGGAGCGCCACGCGCGTCGCGCAGGTCGGATAGAGATTGAGATCGGCGATACTGATCGCGCCCGCGAGAAACTCGCGCCCGGCGAGCTGTCGGTCGCAGGCCGCGAGATGCGCCAGGAGCCGATCCTCGAACACCTTGATGTTGCCGGGCACCTTCTCCGGCACGACATTCTGCGAGACGAACAGGGCGCCGCTGGTCGGGCCGACATCGGTCGCGGATTGCATGAACCATTGCAGTGCGCGCGTCCGGTCGATGCCGCCGGCGGGCAGCAGCTTCCCCGTCTGCAGCGCGTAGTGGAGCATGATCGCGCCCGACTGGGTGAGAACGAGAGGCGCGTTGCCCGGCCCGTCCGAATCGACCACGACCGGGATCTGGCCGCGGGGATTGAGCGTCAGGAACTCCGGCGATCTTTGCTCGCCTTTCGCGAGATCGATCTTGTGGGTCCGGTAGGGCAGGCCGAATTCCTCGAGCGCGATCGAGGCGCGCTGACCGTTGCCGGTACCGGCCGTGTAGAGATCGATCATGGATCGGGCTTTCTTGCCGCCGATGATGTTCGGCGCAGCATAGGGCAGCCTAACGGACTGCGCGAGCCTTCCGAGATTCGCGCCTCGAGGCCGTCCTCGCAATGGCACAGGATAAAACCGGCCGCGCGCCGATGCGCGGGTTTCCTATGTGCGATATTACATGCGATACTGCAGGCAATTGAACCGGTCCAGGCATGCTGGATGCCGCTCCCGACCGGGAATGGGGCGACTTTGCCTGGGAACCATCGGCGTTTCCGGCGGGTTTCTCCCGGGAGGTATCCCGCATGGACGAAACTCTCGCAACCCAGCTCATCGACATGGCCGAGGCGGATCGGCGCCTGCGCGATCTGCTCGCCCGCGATGGCACGCTCTTCGACGGCTACCATCCGGCGATGCGTGCGCTGCATGAGCAGAACGCAAGGCGCCTCGCCGAGATCGTCGCGCGCGTGGGTTGGCCGGGCCGCAATCTCGTCGGCCCCGATGCCTCCAAGGCCGCCTGGCTGATCGCGCAGCACGCGATCTCCCGTTCCGACCTGCAGCGCAAATGGCTGTTGCTGCTGCAGCGTGCGGCGGCGCGCGGCGAGGTCCGGGCGGCCGAGCCCGCCTATCTGCTCGATCGCATCCGCATGTTGGAGGGCCGGCCGCAGATCTACGGCACGCAGTTCGACTGGACCGCTGCGGGCCGGCTCGAGCCGCACCCGATCGAGGCGGAGCCGGAGGTCGATCGGCGGCGGGCGACTGTCGGGCTCGAGCCCATGGCTGAGATGGTCGGGCGGATGCGCCAGGCCGCCGCGCAGGAGCTGCCGGCGGCGGACTGGCAGCGCCGCCGCACGGACATGGAATCCTTTGCGCAGGAAGTCGGCTGGCGGGGCGAGCAACCGGCTTTCGGCCGGTGACATCGAAGCGGCAATCCGATTCGAGTGTGGAAGACGGGCGCAGCAGGGATATCGAGCGCGCGCTCGATCGAGCGGCCCCCGTGGTGCGCCCTCTCCCTGAGCCGGAGCGGGTGCCTGCCGCGGGAGCGGGGCGCAAGAAGCCCGATACGGTCGTCGCCTTCGACGATCGCATGGCGCTCTTTCTCGATGTGGACGGGACGCTCCTCGATATCGCCATCGCGCCCGATGCCGTCGTCGTGCCGCCGGAGCTGCCCGGCCATCTGCGACGCGTGGCAACGCGGCTGGGCGGCGCGCTGGCGCTCGTCAGCGGTCGCGCCATCGCCGCGCTCGATCGTCTCTTCCCGGCGCTCGGTTGCGCGATGGCCGGCCAGCATGGCGCCGAGATGCGCAGCGCCGAGGGGTGCGAGGGGTTCATGACAGGCGCCATTGCCCTGCCGCCGGCGGTGGTCGCCGCCGTGGAAGGCTTGAGCAAACGCTATCCCGGCGTGGTGATCGAGCCGAAAGGCGTCACCATGGCCGCGCATTTCCGACTCGAGCCGGATCACGGGCCGGCACTTGCCGCGGCGCTCGCAGCGATTCTCGAAGAGTCGCATGCACCGCTGGAGCTGATCCCGGGGAAGTTCGTCTTCGAGATCGCGCCCAAGGCCGTCAGCAAGGGGCGCGCCATCGAGCATTTCATGCGGCAGCCCCCGTTCGCCTTTCGCCGGCCCGTATTCATCGGCGACGACGTCACCGACGAAGACGGCTTCGCGGCCGTGGCTCGCATGGGCGGGCTCGCCATCCGCGTCGGCGAAGGCGGCACCGGAAATTACGATCACCGCGTCGAGAGTGCGGCATGGGTGCGCGGCTGGCTGCGCGTCGCCGCGAATTCGGGAGTTTCCGCCCATGACCATGGATCTGTCTGATGCGACGGGTGCGCTGCGCGCCAACGCCGAAAAACCCTCGCCCCTCGCCGGAGCATCGATGTCGGCGCGCCTCGTAATCGTCTCCAACCGCGTGCCGTCGCCGCGCGAGCGCGCCAGCCAGGCGGGCGGACTCGCGGTCGCGGTGCGCGACGCGCTGCGCCGCAATGGCGGGCTCTGGTTCGGTTGGACCGGCGAAGTTTCCGAGGTCTCGACCGACGCCCTCAAGATCATGTCCGCCGGCAAGGTCACCTACGCGACCTTCGATCTCGGCAAGACCGACCATCAGCAGTTCTATGTAGGCTACGCCAACAGCACGCTCTGGCCCGTCCTGCATTACCGCGTCGGGCTGCTCGAATATCGGCGCGAGGACATGGAGGGCTATCTCCGCGTCAACGAGCGGATGGCGCGATCGCTGCTGCCGCTGCTCGGGCCGGAGGACGTCATCTGGGTGCACGACTATCACCTGATTCCGCTCGGGCAGATCCTGCGCCGCATGGGTGTCCGCAACCCGATCGGCTTCTTCCTCCATACGCCGTTTCCGGTCGCCCGGGTGTTCGAGGCCTTGCCGCGGCACGAGGCGCTGCTGGAGGCGCTCGCCAGCTACGATCTCGTCGGCTTTCAGACCGACCTCGACCTCGCCGCCTTCCTCGGCTGTATCGGCGACATCGCGAAGGGCAATATCCGGTCGGACGGCAGCTTCACCGCCTATGGGCACACCGGCGCCGGCGCCGTGTTTCCCGCCAGCATCGACGGCGACGGCTTCGCGCGCATGGCGAAGGAGTCCTCGCTGTCGCCGGAAGGCCAGCGGCTGAAGGAAAGCCTCGGCGGGCGACGCCTCATGATCGGGGTCGATCGTCTGGACTACAGCAAGGGTCTGGTGAACCGGTTCCTGGCGTATGATCGCATGCTCGATCTGCGGCCGGAACATCGTTCCAAGGTGACGTTCCTGCAGGTGGCGGCCCGGTCGCGCAGCGACGTCGCGCAATACCGCCTGCTCCGCCGGGAGCTGGAGCAAGCGACGAGCCGAACCAACGGACGCTATGCCGAGTTCGACTGGGTCCCCATCCGCTACCTGACGCGCGCCCTGCCGCGCAGCACGATCGCGGGGTTCTATCGGCTGAGCCAGGTCGGGCTGGTGACGCCGCTTCGCGACGGCATGAACCTGGTCGCCAAGGAATATGTAGCGGCGCAGCCGTCGGAGGATCCGGGCGTGCTCGTGCTCTCCCGTTTCGCCGGCGCCGCGCGCGAGTTCGATGCGGCGATGCTGGTCAATCCCTACGACCTCGACCAGATGGCCGAGATGATGCATCGCGCCCTTGCCATGCCGCTCGAGGAACGGCGCGACCGGTGGGTCTCGATGATGGAGAAGCTGAAACTGCATTCCGCGCGCAGCTGGTCCCGGGATTTCCTGCGCGAGCTGCATCGCCGCGCGAGCGCGCGTCTTGCCGCCCCCGCGCCGGCCGTCGCCGACGTACCCGCGAACGGGGCCGCCACCTGCGGCAAGACCTGACGTCGCGGGGAAATCGGCGCCGGGGCAGGATCGCTCAATCGAGCGCGGCGAAGGGGGCCGGATGGATGACGCGCCATGACCCGCCTTCGCCTTCGGACCGCAGCGCCAGCGCCATGAAATAGGGGCCGGCGTAGGGCGAGGCCAGAAACCGGGCGGCCGCGAGGGAAAATCCGAAGCGCTCATAATAGGCGGGCTCGCCGAGAACGATGGCGAGGGCGACGCCGTCGGCACGGCAGGCGGCGAGGCCTTCGCGCACGAGCCGCGAGCCGAGCCCGCGCCGCCGGGCCTCCGGCCGGACGGCGAGCGGTGCGAGCGCCACCGCCTTCGGCGCAACACCAGCCTCCCCCTCCAGGACCAGCGGCGGGAAGGCGACCATGCCGAGCAGCCCCTCGGCGGGATGCTCGGCCACGAGGGAAAGCCCGAGCGATCCCTCCGCCCGCAAGCCTTCCACGAGGTCGCGCTCGGCCGGGCCGCCGAAGGCCGCCTCCAGCAGGCAGGCGATCCCGGCGGCATCCCCGGGCTGCTCGATACGGATTGCGATCTCGGCCAGGCGGCGATCCTCGGTGGCGATTCTCGGCAGCGATCCTCCATTGTCCGGTATCGCGGCGTTGATGCCGGGCCGGTTTCGAAGGAGAAAGGATGCACGATCAACATAGCCGATCCGCCCCGCCAGCGACTATGCTCGGTCTCCCCGACGGCCTTCAGCGATCGCCGCGCGGGCTCGCCCCTGAACGAGATTGTCCGATGACCACGCGCGATCCCCTGCTCCAGCCCTTCCAGCTCCGGCACCTGACGCTCAAGAACCGCGTCATGTCGACCTCGCACGAGCCCGCCTATTCCGAGGAGGGCATGCCGAAGGATCGCTACCGGCTTTATCACCGCGAGAAGGCGAAGGGCGGGCTTGCCCTCACCATGACCGCGGGCTCGGCCATCGTCTCGCCGGATTCCCCGCCGGCCTTCGGCAACCTCCATGCCTACAGGGACGAGATCGTGCCCTGGATGCGGGCGCTGACCGAGGACTGCCACGAGTTCGACTGCAAGGTGATGATCCAGCTCACCCATCTCGGCCGGCGCACCAACTGGAACAAGGGCGACTGGTTCCCGGTGCTGGCGCCGTCGCTGGTACGCGAGCCCGCCCATCGTGCCTTTCCGAAGGAGGCCGAGGACTGGGATATCGAGCGCATCATCGGCCATTACGCCGATGCGGCGGAGCGCATGCAAGCGGCCGGGCTCGACGGCATCGAGATCGAATGCTACGGCCACTTCCTCGACCAGTTCTGGTCGCCCGCCACGAACAAGCGCACCGACGAGTATGGCGGCTCGCTCGAGAACCGGATGCGGTTCGGGCTTCGCGTATTCCAGGCGGTCCGCGATCGGGTCGGCGCCGCGTTCATCGTCGGCGCAAGGCTGGTCTGCGACGAGCAGTGGGATCTGGGGCTGAGCCGCGAGGAAGGCATCGAGATCGCGCAGCGGCTGGTGGCGACCGGACAATGCGACTTCCTCAACATCATCCGCGGCCACATCGACAGCGATGCCGCCCTCGCCCATGTGATTCCCGTGCAGGGCATGCCGTCCGCGCCGCATCTCGATTTCGCGGGCGAGGTGAAGCAGGCGACGAAGTTCCCGGTCTTCCATGCCGCGCGCATCGCCGACGTGGCGACCGCGCGCCACGCCATCCAGTCCGGCAAGCTCGACATGGTGGGCATGACCCGCGCCCTCATGGCGGATCCGCATATCGTGAAGAAGGTCGCCGAGGGCCGCGAGGCGGAGATCCGGCCTTGCGTCGGCGCAACCTACTGTCTCGACCGGCTCTATGAGGGGCATGAGGCGCTCTGCATCCACAACCCGGCGACCGGCCGCGAGGCCAGCATGCCGCATGTCGTGCCGCGCTCGACCGGCCCCAGGCGCAAGGTGGTCGTGGTCGGGGCCGGCCCGGCCGGACTCGAGGCGGCGGCCGTGTCGGCGGAACGCGGCCACAGGGTGATCCTCTTCGAGGCGGCGGACGAGGCCGGCGGCCAGGTCCGCCTCGCGGCGCGGAGCAAGCCGCGGCGCGAGCTCGCCGGCATTATCGACTGGCGCGTGGAGCGCTGCCGCCGGCTCGGGGTCGAGCTGCGGTTCGGTCGCTGGGCCGAAGCCGGCGACGTGCTGGGCGAGGAACCCGACATCGTCGTGGTCGCGACCGGGGGTCTTCCCAACACCGGCGTCATCGAGGAGGGGCACGACCTCGTGATCAGTAGCTGGGACATCCTGGCGGGCGACGTGCGGCCGGCGCAGGACGTCCTGCTGTTCGACGACAATGGCGCGCAGGTGGGTCTGCAGACGGCGGAGACGATCGGCGAGGCCGGCAGCCAGCTCGAGATCGTGACGCCGGAGCGTTTTTTCGCGCCGGAAGTCGGCGGGCTCAACCATGCGCGCTATGCGGGCGCGCTGCAGAAGCACGGGGTGAGGATCACCATCAGCCGCCGGCTGATGAGCGTGGCACGGGAAGGCAACAAGCTCCGCGCCCGGATCGGCAGCGACTACGGCCCGACGGTGGAGGAACGGCTCGTCGACCAGGTGGTGGTGGAGCACGGCACGCGGCCGCTCGACGACCTCTATTTCGCCCTCAAGGAAGGTTCGTCGAACCGCGGCGAGATCGACTATCCGGCCTTCGCCGACGGACGGCCGCAGACAATCCGCAGCAATCCCGCCGGCAGCTACCAGCTCTTCCGCATCGGCGACGCCGTCGCCTCGCGCAACGTTCATGCGGCGATCTTCGACGGGCTGCGGCTGGCGAAGGAATTTTAGGAAGTCGAGGGGCGGGCCTGGGAGCGGGCGCGGAAATCCGCGCCGTGTGCGCAGGAGAGCGGCAATCTTGAGGCGGTTTCGGGCCGCGGCAGGCAATCCGCCCGCCGGGTGGGCCGGGATCTGCGGGAAAGCCGCCGTTCCGGACAGATTCTCTGCCTCCCGGACAACAGAATCTAAACCAAGATTGCCTATCGTTGAGCCCGGTCGCAGCCTGCGCCACCCCGGTCGCGGGGCAGGACGTCGCAAGTCGGATCAGGATCGTTGAACGGAACCGTCGCGGAGATCGAGGGCCGGCCGTCAGCATGGCGCAGAGCCCATGCCGCGGTCTTACCCTCCGGTAGTGGGCAGGTTGCGGGCAATGCCGTCTGGACCCTGACGATCCGGATCGGACAGGTCGGGCTGGAATTCCTGACGGGCCTGATTGCCGCGCGCCTGCTCGGCGCATCGAGCTACGGCGCCTATGCGTTCGCGCTCTCCTGGGTGGGATTGCTGGGGATTCCGGCGGCCGCCGGCTTCGACCGGCTCCTGATCCGCGAGATCGCGATCCTCCGAGCGCGCTCGGACTGGCCGGCGCTTCGCGGCATCCTCGTGCGCAGCAATCAGATCGCGGTGTTCGTCTCGATTCTGTTCGCGGTCGTCGCGGCCGGATGCGCGCAGATACTGGTCGGCAGGATCGGTGCCGAGATGACCGCGGCCCTGCAGCTCGCCATGGTCATGGTGCCGCTTGTTGCAATCGCACGGCTCCGACAAGCCGCCCTGCAAGGGTTCGGCCGTGTCGCGCTGGGTCAGGTGCCGGAGATGCTGCTCCAGCCGGCAGTGTTGCTGGTTCTCATCGCCGGCCTCTATGCGCTTCCTGCGGTCCCGCGTACCGGCCCCGTGGCCGTCGGGCTTCACGCTACCGCCGCGACTGCCGCGTGCATCGCGGGAATCTGGCTGCTGCGTCGGGCGCTCCCGAGCGAGTTGACCGCAGCAGGCGTCACTTATCGGACACGCACCTGGCTGGTCCAAGCCATGCCGTTCGTGTGGATCCTCGGGATGAACGTCATCATGCTGCATACCGACGTGATCCTGCTCGGTCTGCTCGACGGGTCCGAAGCAGCCGGCATCTATCGCGCAGCGAACCAGATGGCCAGTTTCGTTGCGTTTCCCCTGACCGCCGTAAGCATGGCCCTCGCTCCCGCCATCGCCCGTCTCTACGCCCAGAACGACAGGGCAGCGCTTCAGCGCAGCGCAACCAGGGCCGCGCACGCGATACTTCTCATGGCGCTGCCCGTAGCGTCCGTCCTGTTCCTGTTCGGGGAATCCATCCTTACGGTCTTCGGCGACAGGTTCGCTGCGGGCTCAACAGCACTGGCCATTCTGAGCGTCGGATTCCTCCTGAATGCAGCAATGGGCGTGTCGGGTTACCTCCTAATCATGACGAAACACGAGAAAGCGGCGGCGGTCGCCTTTGCGGCCAGCGCGGGCCTCAATCTGGTCGGAAACCTCGTCTTGATTCCACTCTTCGGTGTCGACGGCGCCGCCGCGGCGACGGCGCTCAGCGTGATCGTCGTCAGCATCGCCTTTGCATGGCTCGTCTATCGGAAGCTCGGCATTCAGCCGACCAGCTTCCTCGTTTTCACAACCCGGCAATGACTCCGTGACCATGGCCACTGGCAGCCAATCGCATGCCGCTTCGATGCGCACCATCCGCATCCAGGCGGAGGAACACCCGCTCGTCGCCTCCGACAAGCCGGCGTCGATCGAGGAATACTGCCTCCATCTCCTGCACCAGAAAGCCTATGAGGAGGCGGAGAAGCTGGCGCGTGGCAAGACGGTTCTCGATCTCGGCTGCAATCACGGATACGGCACCAGGACGATCAGCCGGAACGCGGCAAGCGTGATTGGCCTCGACGTGTCGGCGCGTGCCATCGAGACGGCAAGGCGTCGATATCCCGACCTCGATTTCCGTCTGTTCGACGGCGGCGCCCTGCCCTTCCCGGATCGGCAGTTCGATCTCGTTACCAGCTTCCAGGTCATCGAGCATGTGGCCGGGGTCGCCGACTATCTTGCCGAAATCCGTCGGGTTCTGAGGCCAGGAGGACTCGTCGTCTTCACCACGCCCAACGCCGCGATCCGCCTCGATCCAGGTATGCGCCCTTGGAACCGATTTCATGTTCGCGAATACACTGGCGACGAGTTGCGACAGACGCTGAGAGAGGCCTTTCCGCAAGTCGAGGTCCATGGTCTGTTCGGGACCGAGGCGCTGCAGGCAATCGAAGTCGCGCGCTGCCGCAAGGCGCGCGACATCGCGCGCTGGCGGGCCGGCAACTTGGCCGTCCCCGTCTCCGCCGGTGGCATACGAATGGCGATGACCGGCCTCGCGCTACGATGGCTGTCGCCGCGCGCCGCGACGCGGCTGGCCGAGTTTGCCCGGACGGCACAGCGCCTATGGCCCCGCGATCGGCGCTTGAGCGAAAGGTTCTCGACAGCGGATCTCGCCTATCGGTCCGGCGAGCTCGATACGGCGCTCGATCTTCTTGCCGCTTGTACCGACGACGGGATCCTCCCGCATATCGCCTGAGGGGTCGTCATGAATTTCATGCAGTTCGCCCGACATGCCGGCCTCGCGCTCAGCTTCAGGAGCTCCGGCAGCTATTGGGAGCGCCGCTATCGCGCGGGGTTGACCTCGGGTCTCGGCTCCTATGGCGACCTGGCGCGCTTCAAGGCGGAGATCTTGAACGGGTTCGTGCGTAGCCGGGAAGTACGTAGTGTAATCGAGTTCGGCTGCGGCGATGGCAATCAGCTTGGACTCGCGGACTATCCGTCCTATCTCGGACTCGACGTTTCCGCCAAAGCCATCGATCTCTGCCACGCACGGTTTGCCGGCGACCGAACCAAGTCGTTTCTCTGGCACGATCCGCGACGCATGGTCAACTTGCAGAACTTCGTCACCGCGGACCTCACGCTCTCTCTCGATGTGATCTATCATCTCGTCGAGGATGCCGCCTATCTGTCGTACCTCGACAATCTGTTCTCGACCGCACGCCGATTTGTCATCCTCTATTCCTCGGATGGCGACGATGCATCGTCCGTGGCGCATGTGCGACATCGCCGCTTCACTATCGATGTCGAACGGGCATATCCCGAATTCCGGCTGACGGACCGGATCGAGAATCGGTATCCGGAGCAGTCGTTCTGCAGCTTCTTCTTCTACGAGAAGATAGCGGGCTAGGCGGGTCTATCTGCGGGCTGTGTGCCACCGCAAGTTCCGCGCCTCCGCGTCGCCACCGAATCGAAAAGCGCCGAGAAGGCTCTCGCCGAGACCTGGCGCGTGAAGTTCCGGCGCGCAAGGATGCCGGCATTCTGGCGGAGCCGAGCCGACAGCATAGGATCGGTGACGATTCGTGCGACCGACGCCGCGATCTCGGCAGGTGCGCCTTCGGCCACGAGCAATCCGGTTTCCTCATGCCTGATCGCGTCGACGATCCCGCCGTTTCGCGTGGCCACGACAGGGCAACCGGCAAGCATGGCTTCCACGACGCTGAGACCCTGTCCCTCGAGGGCACCGTCAGCGGTCCGGCGGGACGGCCCGACGAACACATCAGCCGCCGCGAGATATGCAGGAATTTCCTCCGGCGCGACCTGTCCAACGAAGGCGATCTGATCGGCGATTCCGAGCTCGCGGACGAGCCGCTCGGCAGGAAGGCGGGCAGGTCCGTCGCCCACGATTACGGCGCCTGCGCCGGGCTGGCTGCGAGCCAGCAGCGCGACGGCGCGGATCAGATCCATCACCCCTTTCTGCTCGACGATTCTGCCGACGAAAGCCAGGAGCGGTCCCGTGCCGGAGCGAAAGCGCGCCCGGAGCTCGGCAACTCTCGAAGCTGCCGCGGCCTCGTCCGACGCTCCAATGGGAATCCGATGAATATGTCGAGCTCCCGGAACCAGGGTCAGGGCAGCGGCTTCGGTTGCCGAGCTGTTGACAGTGACCGCGTCCGCCCAGCGGATCGCCTGCCGCTTCAGCCTTGCGTGCAAGGTACCCTGCAGCGCGAACAGATCACTGCCGTGAACCGTGGCCACGTGCGGCACGCCCAGAATACGAGCTGCCATGCCTGCAACAATGCCTTGCGGCAAAATCCAGTGCGAGTGGACGAGTCGGTACTGTCCGGTCGCGAGCCGGCGCATGACGGCCAGCCACTCGGCCATCACCAAGCCGGGCAGCTTTGCGGCGTTCCAGGGGTTGTGCACGAGATTGTGCAATGCACCAGCACCATAGCAGACGGTCTCGGCGGTGACCGGAAAGGCGTAGCGAAAGCGACGTACTGCGATACCCGCGAAGTTCTCGCGCGTGGCAGCACTCGGCGCATGCGGCGCCAGGACGTCGACGTCCCACCCCAGCGCCCGGAGATCCTGTGCAAGATTGAGAATGAAGGGGCCAGAACTGTCGCCCGCCCAACGGGGGAAGCTCGAGGTTACGAATAGCACCCGGCGCGATGTCATGATAATGGGTGGTCCGGGCTTCGCACCGGCGCGACCGGAATCTCTGGCAGATTGCCGCTGTAAAGCCGAGGAGCCGGCAAATCCAGCATTGGCATCTTACCTGATGCGGCGAAAGCGCCGGGAACCGGCAACGTCCTGCGCGCGAACGTCGGTCGAGCCGATCTCCAGCTCGATCCGACGCACCTTCTCCAGCGTGATCTCGATGAGCTGCCGGTTGAAGCCGATGAGATCGGCCACCAGTCCGACGAGGAACGAAAGGAACGCGATGACCACGAGCATGCCGCCCAGCACCAGCGACTGAACGTGGCCGTCGCCGCTGCCGGCGAAATAGTACCAGAGAAAGCGCAGGATCGGGATCGTCCCCAGCACGGCCAGCACCACGCCGAGCGTGGCGAAGACTTTCAGCGGCTGATACATCGCGTAGATGCGCAGCATGGTCGCGACGGAACGCTGGATGAAATGCGGGATCGAGCGGAAGAGCCGCGACGGGCGCTCCACCTTGTTCGTCGCGACCGGAATCGAGACGATCGACATCTGCTTGCGGCCGGCCTGGATCAGCATCTCGACCGTATAGCTGAAGCTCGACACGATGTTGAGCCGAAGCGCCGCCTCGCGCGAGAGCGCGCGGAAGCCGCTGACGGCATCCGGGACGTCGGTCGCCGAGAGACGCCGGACCACGGCGCTGCCCAGCGCCTGCAGAGTCTTCTTCAGCGGCGAGAAATGCGCAACCGCCGCGGTTCGCCGGTCGCCGATCACGATGTCGGCACGACCTTCGAGGATCGGCTGGACGAGGCGCGCGATATCGGCGCCCGCATACTGGTTGTCGCCGTCGGTATTGACGATGATGTCGGCGCCCGCCTTCAGCGCCGCATCGAGGCCCGCCCGGAAGGCATTCGCGAGCCCCCGGTTGCGCGTCTGCCGAACGATGTGATGGACGCCGAGCGCACGCGCGACCTCGACCGTGGCGTCGGTCGAGCCGTCGTCGATTACCAGCACCTCGACTTCGTCGATACCCTGGATGCGGCGCGGAATGTCCGCGACCGTCCGCAGCAGGGTCGCCTCTTCATTGAAGCAGGGGATTTGGACGATGAGCTTCATCGGCAGGGGCTGGGAGATGCGGTCGCCGATTAAGCGCCGGAATTGGCGAAGGAATCGTTATCTTGCTCGAACGAAGCTGGTAAAGGGTTTGAGATCAATCGGTTGCTCGGAGGGCGCCGGCGGCACGGCGGCCCAGTCGAGCGCCACGCCGCCGGGCGGCAGCGGCCCGTCGAGGCGATGGCTGCCCCTTTCGAGCGATATGACGGCGCCCGGGGCGACGGATCGCCCATCCAGGATCACGGCGGCGGCTGCGGTCAGGCGGTACGAGCCTGCGACCGCTATCGGAAAGCGGCGGTCTTCTTCTGCCGCGTCATCGGCGATCTGCCGGCCGGGCAGGAAGATCACGCCCCAGTAGGGCCGGTAGTTTTCGCGCAGATATCGAATGTCCGCATCGAGAAGCGCGATCCGGGGTGCCGCGATCGCCCGCTCCGGCAGCAAGGCGTCCGCGAGTTCCGGTGAGTTCGCGACGACGAGCAGCGGCGGCGCATCGAGCACGGCACCGCTGAAGAAGGGGCGCCCGGCGGCCACGTAGTTCTCCATCCCCCAGCTGCTCATGAAGAAGCTCGCTCGGGGGAAGGATCCCACCATGCCATAGCCGTCCATATAGAGGACGGGCTCCCGGAAGGTTTCATGCACGATCCGGAGGAGCTGTCGCTGAGCCGCCTGAAAGTCCGGTGATGCGCGCTGGACATTGAGCGCCAGCGTCGCGCCCAGCATGAGGATCAGCGATGCAGGCAGCAAAGGACCGCGATGCAGGCTCTTTCGAACCGGCGACGTCAGACGATCATAGAAGAGCCCGGCCAGAGGCGCCGCCGGCGCCAGCGCGAAGGCATAGTAGTACGGAAAAGCATTTCGGTAGAGGAGCAGCGTTGGAAGCAAGAAGCTCAAGACGACAGGAATGAGCTTCTCGCCGACCGCGCGCGTTCGGCAACAAGCCGCCTCGCGCAAGGCAATGGCAAAACCGCCCAGCAGCATCAACCAGATCGCCGGATTTCGAAGCGCGCTTAGCAAGGCGTAGTTGAGCATCTTCGCCAAGCCCTGCCCCGTCAGGGTCTTGGCGGCCGCACCCGTGAGAAACGCCGTCGCGCCCGTTTCCTCAACGGAGAGCGTCCCGCGATGCAGGAGGAACAGCGGGACGAAGCATACTGCGAGCGTTACCAGGAACACCGCCGGCTCCACCATCGCACGCCACCGGTTCGCCGAGGCAATGATCAGGCAGAGATAGACGGCGCCCACGAGCGCCAGCAACAACGCGATCTTGATGCTGAACAGGAGACCAACTGCGCCTGCCGCGCCGGCAAGCACGGCGCCCGCCGCACCGCCCGGCCGACGAAGAATTGCGAAGATCGCCGTCAGGCCGAGGACCGTGAGGAGGGGGTCGGCGCGGAAGCTCGCGCCATGCTCGATCACATAGCCGAAGGAGAGATAGGCGAGCAGCCCGAAGAGTGCCCCGGCGCGCGTGAGGAAGCGCCGGCCGATGCCGTAGATCAGCGCCGCGCTCGCGATGCCGAGCAGCGTCATCGCGAGCCGCGCGGCGAGGATCTCCGCCATCTCGTCGCCGGCGATGTCCGGAAGCCAGGCGAAGAGATGGACATGGAAGGTCTGGAACGGCAGTGGCAGCGTGCCGCGCAGGTAGTCGTGCACAAGCGAGAGGAAATAGAACTCGTCCCAGTTGACGTTCATCCGGAAGACGAGAAAGCCGCGCGCCGCGAGCGCGATCAGGACGAGACCGGCGAGCGCAAGCTCGGTCGTCGGACTCCCGTCGCGGACGCGGCTCGCCGGCTCCGCGCCTTCGGTCAGGCGCGCGAGCCGCTTCGATTCGACGTCGATATCGGCCATCCGGAACCGCCTCAGCCGGCCGGCGGCGGGGCGCCGGGCGCGCGGGGAGCCGCGGTCATGAGGCCGGTCTAGCGGCTCGCCGCGCGCGGCGTGCGCAACGGCGCCGGGGCGCCAAGGTCGCGGCTCTTCGGGAACTGCAGCGTCGCGACGAGCCCGCCCGTCGGACCGTTCGCCAGGATGAGCTTGCCGCCATGCAGCCGGACGAGGCGGCCGGTGAGCGGCAGGCCGAGCCCGTTGCTTTCGTAACGCGCTTCGGGGCGACTGTCGGCCGGACGGTGGAAGGGCTCCGTGACCAGCGGAAGCTCGGCTTCCGGAATGCCGGGGCCGCTGTCGATCACCGAGATGGTGAAGGTCCCCTCGGCCTTGCGACCCCAGGCTATCCGCACCGTCCCGCCGGGCGGGGTGAAGCGGATCGCGTTCGAGAGCAGGTTGAGCAGCATCTGCAGCACGCGGCGATTATCGACCAGCAGCCTCGCGGGGACGCCGGATTCGACCACAATCGCGACGCTGCTTTCGCGGGCGCGCGGCGTGACGAGAGTGACCGCCTTGGCGACCAGCGATTCCACCTCGACCTCGGACTCCTCGAGATCTTCCCGGCCGGCCTCGATCTTGGCGAGGTCGAGCACGTCCTGGAGCAGCGCCAGCAGATGCCGGCCGGCCGTCTCGATGCTGCTCACATATTCGCTTTGCTTCGGATTGAGGGTGCCGAGATAGCCGAGCTTCAGCATCTCCGCATAGCCGATCACGCCGTTGAGCGGCGTGCGGATCTCATGGCTCATATTGGCAAGGAACTGCGACTTCGCGTGACTCGCCGCGGTGGCGTCGAGCATGGCGCGCGAGAGCGCCTCCTCATGCACCTCGCGCTCATGCTGGTAGCGCGCCGCCATCTGCAGCAGCCGATGCGCGATCAAGCCGCCGATGCAAAGCAGCAGCCCCGCGATGGCGATCTGCATCGGGCGGAGCTCGTCGAAGATCGTCTCGCTCGGAAGCCGGAGATCGAAGACGAGCGCGCGGATCGGGGCGCCCTGCAGGCCCCCCAGCATGATCTTCTCCGGCGCCGGCGAGTCGACGGCAACCGGGTGCAGGCCCTGCACGCCCGCCGCCTCGCCGACCGCCTGCAATGCCGCGGGATCGATCGCTTGCATGAAGACCAGCACGGCGGGTTGCGGCCAGTCGATCGGATCGCTGCCCGCTTCCGGCGCCATGGCGGAGGCCGAGACGATCACGAGCTGGCCGTCCAGATCGAAATAGGCGGTCGCCGGCACCGGTTTCTCGCCGAGATCGCTGCGCGTCCTGGCGATGAGCGGCGCGAGCTCGGCCGCCCAGCGCGCCGAAACCTCCGCGGCGACCGGCTCGCCGTCGCGATAGGCGAAGATGACCTCGTCGACCGGATCGATCACGAACTGCGCATACAGCCCCAGGGAATCGCGGCCATAGATGCCGAGATTCTCGTCGGCATAGGCGATGTCGGGCTGCAGCACGAACTTTTCGATCGCCTCGTTCCAATAGGCCCAATCGAGATTGGTGGTGACGAGCGACTCGACGCGCGCGTCCAGCACGCGCTCCACCTGGTCGATCGACTGGCGCATGGCGATTGCGTCGGCCTCGCGGCCGGCGAGCCAGGACGCGATGATCACCGCCGCGATGCCGCCGGCGAACAGCAGGCCGATGCCGACGAGCAGCGGCCAGAGCGTGAGCTTCGCATGGGCGCGCGCGGGCGCGAGCCGGCGCACGAGATCGGCAAGGCGCGCCCGGGCGGGGCCCGGCGAAACCAGACGGCGACGCAACTCGGAGTCTTCCATGCCGGCCATGCTGCAGCGTTCCGATCGCCCGGGTTCGGACAGTCGCTTCTCGATCGCCCTCCGCCTCCGGAGAGCGACCAGGCCATCGACCGGCGCGCGAGGAAAGTCCCCGGACGCCGGGAGGTCTTGGCCCCGATTATCCATTCACAATGGTTAAAAAACTATCGATGCCCGGCGACGGAGAGCATCTTTGGGGGCTCGTGGGGCTCGCGCGGAACCGCGCGACATGTCGGGGCCCGCCCCCGAACGGAGGGCCCGCCGAGGCCCCGGCAACCCTATTCGGCCGGATGGGCCTCGGGGGCGGCCGCCGGGCCGCGATGCAGCCAGCCCTGCACCCGTTCCAGATAGAGATAGACGACCGGCGTTATGTAGAGCGTCAGGAGCTGCGAGACGGCGAGCCCGCCGACCACGGCCAGCCCCAGCGGCTGGCGCAGCTCGGCGCCGGCGCCGTGTCCGATGGCGATCGGCAGGGTGCCCATCAGCGCCGCCATGGTCGTCATCATGATCGGCCGGAACCGGAGCAGGCAGGCCTGATGGATCGCCACCTCCGGGGTTTCGCCGAGATTGCGCCGCCGTTCGATCGCCACGTCGACCATCATGATGGCGTTCTTCTTCACGATGCCGATCAGCATCACGATGCCGATGATAGCGATCACGCTGAGATCGACCCTGAAGAGGATGAGCGTCAGCAGCGCGCCCAGGCCCGCCGCCGGCAGGCCGGAGAGGATGGTGATCGGATGGATGGTGCTCTCATAGAGGATGCCGAGCACGACATAGATCACGAACACGGCGGCGAAGAGCAGGATGCCCTGGCCGGCGAGCGAATCCTCGAACGCCTGGGCGGTGCCCTGGAAGCTGGTGGACACACCGGCCGGAAGGGCGATCTCGTTTTCCATGCCGCGGATGGCCTGGACCGCATCGCCAAGCGAGGTGCCGGGTCGAAGATTGAAGGAGAGCGTGACGGCCGGCAGCTGCGCCTGATGGTTGACGCTGAGCGGCCCCGCGGTGCGCCGCACCGTCGCCACCGCATCGAGCGGCACCAGCTTGCCGTCGCTCGAGCGTATATAGATCGCCGAAAGCGATTCGACCGAGCGCTGAAAGCGGGGATCCGCCTCCAGGATGACCTGATAATCGTTGCTCGGGGTATAGATCGTCGCGATCTCGCGCGAGCCGAAGGCGGCGTAAAGCGTCTCGCGGATCTGCTCGGCCGAAACGTTGAGCGCCGACGCCTTGTCACGGTCGATATCGACCATCGCCTGCGGATTGCGCAGATCGAGGTCGCTGGTGACGTCGGCGAGGCCCGGCAGGGCCTTGAACCTGGTTTCGAACTCCTGCGCGATCCTCTGCAGCTCGCCGAGCTCGGTGCCCTGGATCGTGTACTGGAACTGGCTCCGCGAGGAACGGCCGCCGATCTGGATGGTCTGGATCGGCTGCAGGAAGACGTTGATGCCCGGGATCTCGGCGAGGCGCGGCCGCAGGCGGTCGATCACCTCGTCGATCGGGACGGTGCGGCTGCCGAACGGCTTGAGGCCGATGAAAAGCCGGCCGGAATTCGTCGAATCGCCGCCCCCCGTGCCGACCGTCGAGTTGACGACGGTGACCTCGGGATCGCTTCGGATGATGGTCTCGACCTGTCGTTGCAGCGCCGTCATCGCCTCATAGGAAGCGTCCGGCGCGCCCTCGGTCGAAGCGACGAGAAGGCCGGAATCCTCGGTCGGGAAGAAGCCCTTCGGCACGACATAGTAGAGATACGCCGTGCCGACGATCGTCGCGAGGGTAACCAGCAGCATGAAGCGGCGCGCCACAAGCGCCCAGCCGAGCGTGCGCGCATAGAGCCGGTACATCGCGTCGAACCCCGCCTCGGACCAGCGATAGAGCGCGCCCCTCTGCCGCGAATGATCGACCGGCTTCAGGAGCCGGCTGCACATCATCGGGGTGAGGGTCAGCGAGACGATGCCGGAGATCAGGATGGTGAGGCTGATGGTGACGGCGAACTCGCGGAAGAGGCGCCCGACCACGCCGCCCATGAAGAGCACCGGAATGAACACCGCCACCAGCGAGAGCGTGATCGAGATGATGGTGAAGGAGATTTCGCGCGAGCCCTTGAGGGCAGCCTCCCAGGGCGATTCCCCCTTCTCCACATGGCGCACGATGTTCTCGAGCATTACGATCGCATCGTCCACGACGAAGCCGACCGAGAGCATGAGCGCCAGCAGCGACAGATTGTCGATTGAATAACCCAGCAGATACATGCCGCCGAACGTGCCGACCAGCGATACCGGCAGGGCCAGCGCCGGGATGATCGTCGCGGTCACGTTGCGGAGGAAGAGGAAGATCACCAGCACCACGAGGCCGATGGTGAGGGCGAGCGTGAACTGCACGTCGTCCACCGAGGCGCGGATCGAGGCCGAGCGGTCGAGCATGACGCTGAGCTTGACCGATGCCGGAAGCTGCGCCTGAAGCTCGGGCAGAAGCTGGCGAATGCTGTCCACCACCTCGACGGTGTTGGCGCCCGGCTGACGTTGCACCGCGAGCAGGATGGAGCGCTCGCCATTGAACCAGCTTGCGCGCTTGTCGTCCTCGACGCTGTCCAGCACCTTCGCCACGTCCTCGAGGCGCACCGGGTTGCCGTTCCGGTAGGTCACGATCAGCGGGCGGAACTGCGAGGCCTGGGTGAGCTGGCCGGTCGCCTCCAGCGTGAGGTTGCGGGTCGGCCCGTCCATCGAGCCGACGGGCGTGTTGGAATTGGCGGCCGCGACCGCATCGGCGATCTCGTCGAAGCCGATGCCCATGGCGGCGAGCGCGTTGGGATCGGCCTGGATACGTACCGCATATTTCTGCGAGCCGTAGACCTGGACCTGCGCCACCCCCAGCACGGTCGAAAGCCGTTGGGCGATGGTCGTCTCGGCATATTCGTCGACCACCGAAAGCGGCAGGGTGTTCGAGGTGAGCGCCAGGAAGATCACCGGTTGGTCGGCGGGATTCACCTTCCTGAAGCTCGGCGGCGTCGTCATCTCCGTGGGCAGGCGCCGCGAGGCCGCGGTCAGGGCCGCCTGCACGTCGAGCGCCGCATCGTCGATGTCGCGGCTGAGGTCGAACTGCAGGACGATGCGCGTGGCGCCCTGGGTGTTGGTCGAGGTCATCGAGACGATGCCCGGGACCGTCGCAAACTGCCGCTCGAGCGGCGTCGCGATCGAGGCCGCCATGGTTTCGGGGCTGGCGCCGGAAAGGTTCGCGGAGACGGAGATGGTCGGAAAATCGACCGAGGGCAGCGCCGCGACGGGGAGCAGCCGATAGCCGAAGAAGCCGACCACCACGAAGGAGAGCATCAGCAGGCTCGTCATCACCGGCCGGCGGATGCAGAGCTCCGGGAGGGTCACGGCCGGGCGGCCGTTTCGACGGCGGTGGCGACGGGCGCCTTGATCTCGACCTTGCTGCCGGGCTCGAGCCGGAGCTGGCCCTCGGTCACGACGCGCTCGCCGGGCTGCAGCCCGGTGGCGACGACCGTCTCGGCGCCGACCGTGCGGGCGACCGTGATCGGCCGCAGCTCCACGGTCGAGTCCGGGTGGATGACGAAGACGTAGCTGCCGTCCTGGCTGATCTGCACCGCGTCCGACGGCACCACGATCGCGGCCTCGTCGACCGAGAGCGTGACCACGACGTTCACATACTGCCCCGGCCAGAGCCGGTCGCTCGCGTTCGGGAAGGTCGCCTTCAGCGAAACCGTGTTGGTCGTCGGATCGACCTCGTTCTCGATGAAGGTCACGCTGCCGGCCTGCGGTTCGTCCTCGCGGCCCGGGATCTTCGCGATCACCGGGAGCGTGCCCTTCGCCATCGCATCCTGGAGATCGCCCAGATGGCGCTGCGGGATGGCGAAGGAGACGTAGATCGGCTGAAGCTGGTTGATGGTCATCAGCGCGGTCACGTCGTTCGGCCGGATCGAGCTGCCGACCTTCGAGGCGATCGTGCCGATCCGCCCGTCGATGGGCGCGCGGATCACGGTGTAGGAAAGCCGGATTCTGGCGGCTTCGAGCTGCGCTTCGTCGGCCGCGACGGTCGCCTTGGCCGCGGCGGTCGCGGCGGCGAGCTGGTCGAGCTGCTGACGCGAGGCGAAATCCTTGGCGGCGAGCGGCTGTAGACGTTCCTCGTCGCGCTGCGCGATAGCGAGGTTCGAGCGATCGCGCTCGAGCGTGGCTTCCGCGGTGCGGAGCTCAGCCTGGGCCTCCTGATCGTCGAGATTGAACAGGATTTCGCCGGCCTTTACCTCCTGACCGTCCGCCACTTCCACCGACTCGATCACGCCGTCGATGCGCGAGCGCACGGCGACCGTGGAGATCGCCTGGACCCGACCGACCGTATCGATGTCGATCGGGATCGGCTTCTGGACGACATCGCCGGCGAGCACCGGCTCGACCGCCACCGGCAGGTCGGTCACGACCGCGGCATCGCTGCCGCTTTCCTCGAAATGGAAGTAATAGGCGGCCGCACCGATCAGGCCGAACAGGATCAGCAATAGGCCGAGGCGCTTCATGCGCGAATCTCCGCCTCGGGGCCGCCGGTCGATCCTGTCATCTGTCGCCCGCCTATCCGATCGGGCGCCCCTCCCTGTCGCGTGCTGCCACCCATGAAATAGAACTCTGGAGATTGATATTCAATGTCCGTCGGCGGCGCGGGGGAACCGGTTCCCCGCGGCATCGGCAATGATTTCACGCCGGTTGGCCGGCAATCCTTCGCCGCTCGGGGCGAATCATTCCGGAATTCGATGACGGTTTTCGCAACATATTGGTATATCTAGATTAATTCAGCAGTTTTCGTGCCCGGGGATGAGGAAGGGTGCGGGGTCGATGAAGCGCCGGAGCACATTCTCGGTGATGCGCGAGACGGGGTTGTCGCCGCGCCGATGCGCAAGGCTGCCGAGCCAGGAGATCGAGCCGGTCGAGAACACGGCCCCGCCCTGCGGCGTCTCGAAAAACACCATATCGGCGCGCAGATTGGCGTTCTGCCGCGCATCCATCATGGAGGTCACGTTGTTCACCTCCTCCGGCGAGGGATAGTAGCTGTCGGTGTGGTTCTCGGAGGAAGCCAGCACCAGCGCATGGGCGGGCGAGCCCTGGGCCGGATCGTAGCGGTCGAGCTCGATGCCGGCCGCGCCGCCGCCGACCGTGCCGAAATCGCCGATGATGTCGCCCTCGATGCCCTCGAAAACGAAAGCCGCACGCGGATCCGACGCGGCCGGCTTGCGCCGGTAATAGGAGCTGATGTCGAAGCCCTGCGAGATCATGCCGATGCCGGCGAGCGCATGGATCGGCCGGCCCATGCGCGACCACATCCCGCCATATTCGCCGGTGAAGCTGTGATAATACTCGCCGCCCTCGGCGACCCAGTCCCGGATGCCATCCTCGGCGCGGCGCAGCTCCATCGCACCCGGCAGCGTGCGGTGATAGGCGACGCGCCAGTAGAAGCCGTTGCCGCCGAGATACATCAGCCGCCCGCCGCGCTCGAGATAGGCGGCGAGCCCGTCATACATCTCCTTCGAATAATATTCGGGATGGCTGCCAGTCATCACGGCGCGGTAGCGCGCGAGAAGCGACAGCCCTTCCTCGTGAAGGTCCTCGTCGGTGATGACGTCATAGGCGATGCCCTTCGCCTCGAGCCAGGCGATGAGGGCGAGATCGGCGTTGAACTGCCAGGGCGCGGTGCCAGCCGGGCCGATCCAGGAATTGGTCACGCCGGGACGGAAATTCAGGATCGGGCGCAGCCGCGAGCTGTAGGCGACGCCGCTGCCGTCGCTGTGGCGATCGTAGAGCGAGCTGCCGATCTCCGGATGATCGTTGAGCCAGAGATCGTTGGCGCCGAGCGCCGTCAGGTGATTCGAGAAAGCGTGCAGATAGCCGCCGCCCTCGAGCCCGGCGCGCTCGTTCGCGTAGGCGAGGTAGCTCGCCGTCGGCATCAGCACCACCGCCTCCGCCATGACGCTGCCGCGCCGGGGCCGCACGAAGAACGGGATGTATTCGGCCTCGCCGTCCGGCGCGGTCAGCTTCGCCGCATAGACGCCGCTGCGCATCGTTTCCGGGACCAGCAGATCGAAATCCGGCTCCCAGCCCGCGTCATACATGTCGTCCGCATGGAAATGGATCGCGCCATAGTGATCGGGCGCCTTGGTCCAATCGAGTTCTTCGCCGGTCCAGTTGTGACCCTTCATGGCGCGGGTCGGCAGGTTGACGATCCGACCGTGGCGCCGGTTCGGCGAAATGTCGCGGATGCGGTCGGTCATGATGTCGCGCGAGAAATCCCAGGCCCCGACGACGGAAGCCGGGAATCCCGCCGCCGGACGGATCAGCGCCTGCATGGCGGCGCGATCGAGCGCGGCGCCAGCCACCCTCGGCGCATCGATCTTGCCGTCGAAATGGTGGCCGGCCACGAGCTTGCCGCCCGGCATGGCGGCGGTGTCGGCCGCGATGAGGAAGGGGACCCCGTTGCGCGCGGGCCGGGCATCGAGCTGCGCTTCCCTTGCGACGGGGCCCGAATCGGCGAGGATCTC
Organism: uncultured Rhodospirillaceae bacterium; assembly: GCA_902826565.1. Classification (GTDB taxonomy): domain Bacteria; phylum Pseudomonadota; class Alphaproteobacteria; order Dongiales; family Dongiaceae; genus CADEFF01. The sequence goes on from CADEFF010000002.1 coordinate 32,278, forward strand.
GAGCGGCTCCTGATAGAGCCGGGCGATGCCGCTGCGCGCATCGAAGCTCGCCCCGACGAAGGCCCAGCGCCGGGAATGGAGCGTCACGCCGCTCGCGACCCGGACCGTGCGCGTCCCGCCGCCGATCTCGAGCGCGACCGCGCCATCCTCATCGAGGATCAGCGCATAGCCTCTGCGCTCGCCGGCGGAGAAACGCCCCAGCACCACCTGCCGACCCTGCCCGGGCCGGGTCGGCCAGATCATCGCCTGCAGCGTGAAGCTCTCGAGGGCGAAGCCGTCCCAATCGTCGATCACGGCGTAGGAGCCCGCGTGAAGCGGCTGATGCCGGCCGCGATAGCGTCCCTGAAGCAGCGTTGCGACGGGCTCCTCGATGAAGCCGAAGCTCTCCGGATGCCGATCGCCGGAGATCAGCCGAACGATCGCGGCGTCATAGCTCTCCACCCCGTCGCAGCTCACCATGAATCGGATCTTCTCGCCGGGTGCGCGGCTGATCTCGTCCGCATAGCCCAGCATGCGCTTCTTCGGCAGGGCGTCGGTCATGACAGCACCTCGCCCGTCCGCTCCTGCCAGAGCAGCTTGAAGACCGCCCACTCCGCCTCCTCCGGCGAGGAGAACACCTGGCCGGGGATCAGAGTGACGGGCGACATGCGGCGCGGCGTCTTGCGGGCGAGCCGCCATTCGCGATGCGGCACGGTGCAGACGAGGAGGTAAGGCGCATCGCCCTGACCGGTGCGGAGACGATTCAGCAGCAGGCGGAGATCGGGACTGTGGCGCCCGATGGGCGTGCGTCGAAATTCCTCGATGAGGTCGCGCCGCGACCGGTCGATCTCGTTCATATCCCGTCCCCTCTCCCGTCTCCCCCGGCGCTGCGGCCTCGACCCCGTCCGTCCGATGCGCCGGCCGGCCTGCCCGATGCGGATGGACAGGACGCGGCCGAGGTGAGAATGATTTCCGGCCGCCTTTCTGGCAAGCGATCCGGTGGATCGCGTGAGGACGTGCGACAAAAGTGCAGGGAACCGAGGACAGGCCGTGCAGCACTATATTCGCGAGCAGATCGACTGGCCGCAGCCCTTTCCGCCCGAGGAATATGCCGAGCGCCGGGCGCAGGTGCGGAAGGCGCTCGCCGCGAAGGACATCGCCGCGATCTATGTGACGACGCCGGCGAACCTGACCTGGCTCACCGGCTACGACATGATCTGGTATCATTCGGGAAATCTGACCGGGCTGCTGCTGCGCGCCGACCGCGACGACACCGTCTTCTTCGACTACCACACCCACAGCACGATCCTCTCCACCACGCCCGAGATCGGCAGAGTGGTCTGGCTCGAATACGCGCCCGCTGCGGCGGCCATCGAAACCATCGCGAAGACGATCGCGGAGGCCGGTCTCGCGAATGCGCGGATCGCGATCGAGCCGGGCGGCTACTCGCCGGACGCGACCATCATGGAAGCGCTCGGCAAACGCCTCGCCGAGCAAGGCACGACCGCCGCGGAACCGCATCTCGTCGAGGAGCTGCGGCTCGTCAAATCGCCGAACGAGATCGCCGTCGTCCGGCAGGCGGCGCTGATCGCCGATGCCGCGATGGGCGCCGCGCGCGATGCGATCGGCGTCGGGGTCATGGAGACGGAGATCGAGGCCGCGCTGATGCAGAGCCTCATGAAGGCAGGCGGCGGCTATCCCGGCATCCGCAGCATGATCGGCTCGGGGCCGCGCGCCGGCACCCATCACAGCGCGCCGCAGCATCGCAAGATCAAGGCGGGCGACCTCGTCTTCATCGATTTCTGCGCCTCGCTGCATCGCTACCATGTCAACCTCAACCGGACCTTCTCGCTCGGCGAACCCGACCGCCGCTGGACGGATTTGATGGATCGCTCGGCCGGCTGCATCGACGCGATCTGCGCCGGGATCAGGATCGGCGATCCCTGGAGCAAGGTCGCGATGCTCGGCAAGCGCTACGTCGAGGAGGCGGGGCTGCAGAAATACGTCTGGTGGGTGGGCGGCTACGCCCTCGGCATCGCGGTGCCGCCCGACTGGTGCGGCGCCTACTGGGTCGAGCCGCATGACGGGCTGCCCGACCGGCCGATCGAACCCGGCATGGTGTTCAATTTCGAGAACCAGTTCGACGTCTGGGAGAACTGGCCCGGCGGCAGCGGCGCTGCCTGGATCGACACCCTCCTCGCGACGGAATCGGGCCTGCAGCCCCTTTCGAAGCTGCCCCGGACGCTCGTCACGGTCTGACGGCGGATTTCCGCTTTCCGCGCGCGGAAATCCCCCCGGTTGCGACATCGGAAGGGCGGGCTCCGTCTGCCTCTTTCCGCACGCAGGGTTTCTTCCCATGGTTCGTGAAGAGGATTGCGAGCCGGTATGCGGCCTCGTCTCTCGTTATCGGCTGCGGGAGACGGGGTTCATCGCCGGGCTCGGGAACGGGACCCCGGAAACCATCCCGATTTCCGGCGGAAGCCCCGCTCCAACCGATCACGGAACGCCCGCGCCGCTTCCTCGGTGGCCGGAAGGGGTTCCTGGGAGGAGACGATGACGCGAGGATTCAGCCGATTTGCCCTGGCCGCGATGGCGCTCATCGGGGCGCTCTCGGTGGCGATCCCGGCGATGGCGGACGATGACGACGACTGGCGCCGGCGCGAATGGAACGACGACGATAACCGCCGCTGGGGCCAGAATTATGGCCATGACTGGGGCCAGAACCACGACCGCAACTGGGGACAGAACTACGGCAACTGGAACCGCGATCGCGACCGCTGGAAGCAGGACGACGACCGCAATTGGGGCAACCGGAAGAACTGGGGCCACGATTGGAGCAACTGGGGCAATAACTGGCGCCGGAACGATCGGCCGCGCGCGCCGGTCTATTACTACAACACGCGCCCCGGCGGCGTCGTGATCCTGCCGCAACGACCGCAGTACTACTACACGCCGCCGCCGACCTATTACGGACGGCCGTCGGTCTATTTCAATTTTCCGATCCGCATCGACTGACGAGGTTCCGACCGGGCGATCCGCCGGCTCGGCCTCGCAAGGGGAAGCCGGCGTTCGCCCTCGGCACGGGAGGCCTGTCCGCTCCAGCAGCCGGGAGGGGCAGGCCTTTCCGCCATTCCGCGCCTTCGCGCCTCAGCCCACCGGAACCCTGACGAAGCCCTGCAGCGCCGCCGCGAGCACCAATGCCGCCGCCGCGACCAGCGACGGCAGCAGGAAGCTTCCCGTCACGTCGTGGGCATAGCCGGCGAAGCTCGGCCCCACGATCTGGCCGAGGCCGAAGGCGGCGGTCGCCAACGCCAGCCAGCGCCGCGGATCCCTTGCGCCGAGCCGCCGCGCGCCGAGGAGACCGAGGGCGGTTATCCCCATCATCGTGCCGCCGAGCAGCACGGCGCCGATCAGCACGGCGGCGGGCGCGTCCCACAGCACGCTCAAGGCCACGCCGAAGGCCTCGACGATGCAGGCAATCGCGAAGGCGACGGGCAGCCCGATGCGGACCGCCGCGCGGTTCCAGAACGCGACCGAAGGCACCGCCGCAAGCCCGACCGCGATCCATATATAGGGCTCGAGCGGCGCCAGGTTCGGCGTGCCGCGCACCAGATCGACGATGAAGGTCGCGGTGATGATGTAGCCGAAGCCGAAGAGCCCATAGGCGAGGATCAGCGCGCCGAGGCCCCGGCCGCCGGGACGCGCCGGCTCCGCGCGCGCCTGGGGCTCGGCGCCGCCGGGAATGAGGACGGCAGCGATGAAGAGCGCCGCCAACGCTGCGACCGCGCTGTCGATCCACAGGCCGCGCCAGTCCGTTCCGGCGGTGGTGCTGGCCGAGACGATCGCGGCGGAAACCGCGATGCCGATGCCGACACCGGCGAAATGCACCGAGGAGAGGGAGGAGCGGCCCGCGGCGGCGAGCCGGTCCAATACCAGCGTCGAAGCGAATACCAGCACGAAGGCGCTCGCGATGCCGCCGGCGAAGCGCAAGGCGAGAAAGGCCGGCAGATCGCCGACATAGCCCATCGCGCCGGTGGTGAGCGCGCTCACCGCGAGCCCGCCGACGAGCCAGCCGCGCTTCGATCCGCGAATGACGGGGCTCGCCGCCAGCAGCGCACCCAGCAGATAGCCGATGAAGTTCGCCGAGGCGATGAGGCCGGCTTCGGCCTTGGAGAGGTCGAGCGCCGCGACCATGGCCGGCAGGATCGGCGTATAGACGAAGCGGCCGACGCCCATCGCCGCGGCCAGCGCCGCGAGCCCGCCGATCGCGAGGCGACAGGGATGGATCGCGGCGGAGCTCGGGGAAAGCGCGGAGGTCAGAGGCGATCCTTGAAGCCGGCCATGGGCGCGTCGAGCTCGCCAGCATAGCGCGATCCGCGGGATGCGCCGCGGAAGAAATCGCCAGGCCCGGCCGGCGCCGCGCCGCGCGGGGAGGATGGGCCCGCCCGATTGGCGCGCATGCGGGAGCCGTGCTAGAAGCGCCGGCCGATTCGCCGCCGTTCCAGGGCGTCGCGGCCCTGCAAGGACCCCTCATGACGATCGCCGCGAGCCGGCAATCTCGCCTCGAGCTGCTGCTGATCCTCGGCGCGATGACGGCTTTCGCGCCGCTCGCGATCGATATGTATCTGCCGGCGCTTCCGACGCTGGCGACCGCGCTCGCGACCGACACCGGCTCGGTGCAGCGGACCCTCGCGAGCTTCTTCCTGGGGTTCGCCCTGGGTCAGGCCTTTTACGGTCCGCTCGCCGACCGCTTTGGCCGGAAACGCCCGCTCTACGCCGGCCTGCTGCTCTTCATCCTCGCCTCCGCCGCCTGCGCGCTCGCCCCCGGCATCGAGGCGTTGATCGGGCTCCGCTTCCTCCAGGCCGTCGGCGCCTGCGCGGGCGCGGTCGTGGCGCGCGCCATGGTACGCGACCTTTTCGCGCCGCAGGAGACGGCGCGCATTTTCTCGCTGCTGATGCTGATCATGGGCGTGGCGCCGATCCTGGCGCCGCTCATCGGCGGGTATGTGCTGCTCGCCTTCGGATGGTCGGCGATCTTCTGGGTGCTGACCGGCCTCGGCATTGCCTGCCTTGCGGCCGTGCTGCTGCGGCTGCCGGAGACGCACGATGCCGCGACCGCGCGACCGCTCGCTCTCGGCGACATCTTCCTCCGCTATTCGGGCTTGCTCCGCGACCGGCCTTTTCTCGGCTGCTGCCTTGCGACGGCGTTGAGCTCCGGCGGCATGTTCGCCTATATCGCCGGCTCGCCCTTCGTCTTCATCGAGCTGCTGGGCGTCGCCCCGGAACATTTCGGCTGGATCTTCGGCACCAACGCCTTCGGCCTCATCCTGGTCTCGCAGGTGAACGGCCGCGTCGTGCATCGCTACGGTGCGGACCGCATCCTTCGCGCGGCCAATGTCGTGCAGGCCGTCGCCGGCCTCGTGCTGCTGGTCGCGGCCGCCACCGGGATCGGGGGCTTCTGGGGCCTCGCCGTTCCGCTCTTCGTCTTCGTGACCTGTGTCGGCGTCATCGCGCCGAACGCGACGGCGCTCGCCATGGCGCCGCAGGGCGCCCAGGCCGGCATGGCGTCGGCGCTCCTCGGCACGATCCAGTTCGGCATTGCGGCTGCGGCGGCAGCGGCGGTCGGCGCCATCCATGACGACACAGCGCGTCCCATGGCCGCCGTCATCGCGCTCTGCGGCATCCTCGGATTGTTCCTGCATCGCTGGCTGGTGCCCCGCGTCGCCGAAAGCCTCTAGCGGCAGCGCACCCACGACGATCAGGAGGCGGCCCGCTCGCGCGCGTCGCGCAGCGCCTTCCACCAGACCGTGACCTGCATCGCCGGCAGGCGGAACCCGTGGAATGGGATCGGCCGGATTGGCGATACCGGCACGGGGCATTCCTCGAGCGGACGCCCGAGGAGCCGGTCGGCGGCCACCTTGCCCATCGCCGTCGCCATGCCGACGCCGCGGCCGTTGCAGCCGAGCGCCGCATGCAGCCCCGGGGCGGGCTCATGCAGATGCGGCACATGGTCGAGGGTGAGCGCGACACGGCCGCTCCAGTAATAGTCGCAGGCAATGGCGCCGAGCTGCGGGAAGAACTCGCGGAGCTTCCCGATCACCGGCGCGAAGCCCGAATCCGATCCGTCGTCCCTGAGCCCGCCGCGGCCGCCGAAAAGCAGCCGCCCGTCGGACTCGAGGCGGAAATGGTTGGTGAGCCGCTTGAGATCGGCCGCGGTGTGGCCCTCGGGCAGGATCGTGCGACGCACATTCTCGCCGAGGGGTGCCGTCGCGACCATGTAGCTCGGCACCGGAACGACGCTCCGCGCGAGACCCGGCCAGGGCGCATCGCCGCCGGCCAGAGCGCTGTAGGCGTTGGTACAGAGAAGCACGCGATCCGCCTCGACGACGCCCCCTTCCGCCGCCACGCGCCAGCCCTTTGGCCCGCGCGTCACGTCGCGGACCAGCGTATCGCCATGGATCTGCACCCCCGCCTTCAGCGCCGCGCGGGCGAGGCCGCGCGCATAGCTGAGGGGCTGCAGCCGGCCGCCGCGCGGATCGAGATAGGCGCCCTTGTACCAGCCGGTGCCGAGCAGCCTTTCCGATTCGGCCGCATCGAGGATGCGTGCCGCGACCCCGCGCGCCTGCCATTCGGCGGCACGCCGTTCGTAGTCGCGGAGAATTGCGGCGGAGTGCGCCGGCTGGATCCAGCCCGGGCGGCTTACCTGGCAGGCGATGCCGTGGCGCTCGATCAGCTCCAGGGTGAAATCGACGAAGCTGCCGGACCAGTCGAAGAGGCGCCCGCCCGGCGCCTCGCCGAGGCGACGCACGAGCTCGCGCCGCTCCGCCTTGAAGCCCGGGATGATCTGCCCGCCATTGCGGCCGGAGGCGCCCCAGCCCGGCTCCGCCGCCTCCAGCAGCGTGACCGCCGCACCCGCCTCGGCGAGATGCAGCGCGGCCGAAAGCCCCGCATAACCGCCGCCGACGATGCATATATCGGCGCGGCGATCGCCCGCGAGCGGCGGCGTCGGCGCCGCCGGCTCGGCGGTCGCTACCCAATAGGAATCGGGAAGCGGACGCACATTCCGCGCCGGGCCGGCGGTCATGCGCCCATCAGCGCGTCATGCACGAACTTCTGGAAGAAATGGACGTGATGCTCGCTGAACTCGTTGTGGCTCCGATCCACCACGAAGCGTCCCTGGCTGTAGCCGCGCGAATGCAGCCCCTTCTGCACCTGCTCGCAGAGCCCGACATCCTCCGGCACGAGCACGGTCTTGATGTAGTCGATGAAGCGGCACTCCTGCTCGTTCGGCGCCTTGTGCGTGAAGTAGAAATCCCAGCGCTCGCGCGTCGTCTCCACGCCGGTCGGGATGATCTGGAACATGGCGAGGCTCGGGGAGCCCGGATACATGAGCGGGATCACCGTCGGCCAGATATAGCCGAAGAGGGAATGCTGCTCGACCTCTTCGGGCTTCAACGCATAGGCACCGTTCTCGAGAGACCGGTTCTCGATCGCGTGGCTGAAGGTGATGCCGTCGTCGGACCAATGCGCCTTGTTGTCGTAATCGACCAACTCCATCAGCGTCTTGTGGTTGGCCTGGCAGTGATAGCACTCGTGATTATTGTCGATGACGGTCTTCCAGTTGGCCGCCACGTCCCGCTCCCAGCGCTCCGCCCGCACCAGCTCGTCGAGCTGCGGACAGGCCTTGTACATGTCCTTGATGAATTTCGGCGCGAGCTCGATCAGCGGCCTGGCGTCGCGATCGAGATTGACGAAGAGGAACCCGCCATAGCTCTCGAGCCGCACCTCCTTGAGGTCGGCATTCTCGGGGATCCAATCCTTGAGCGTCGCGCGGCCGCGCGCGCCGCGGAAGGCGCCGTCCGAGCGATAGCACCACTGGTGATAGGGACAGACGATCAGCGGGGCGTTGCCCTGTCCCTCGAGCAGCGGATGGGCGCGGTGACTGCACACATTGTAGAAGGCGCGTAGAGCGCCGTCCGGCCCACGCGTGACGACGATGCTCTGATCCGCGACCTGTCCCACATGATAGTCGCCGGGATTGGGCAGGTCGCTCGCATGGCACTGATAGATCCAGTTCCGATAGAAGATCGCCTCATGCTCCGCCCGGTAGATTGCCGGATCGAAATACCAGGAAGCCGGCAAGGTAAAGGAGCGCTCCGCCGCCGGATCGAAGCGGCCGGCATCGAGCGGCAACCGTGGCCGGGGCGGAAAGGCTTGGTTCATGGGCGTTCCCTCCGCTTGGGGCGACCGCCCAAGCATTGATTATTTTTGCATTGGCACGACCTTACTGCGGCGTTTGTTTTGCCTTCAAACGAGTTTTCTACAGAAATTCATTAGTAAATTTGATAATATGAGGCGATGCGCCCGACGATTCCCTCGCTTGCCGCGCTCCGCGCCTTCGAGGCGGTGGCCCGGCTCGGGAGCTTCACTCGCGCCGCCGAGGAACTCGGCATCACGCAAGGGGCGGTCAGCTACCAGGTGCGGCTGCTGGAGGAGGAAATCCGCGGGCCGCTCTTCCGGCGCGAAGGCCGCGGCATCGCCTTGACCGCCGAGGCGCAGCGGCTGCTTCCGATCCTGCAGCAGGCGCTTGCCGACATCGCCGAAGCCATCGCCGCCGTGCGGCCGGCCGCGGAGGACGAGGCCAGGCTCACGGTCGCCCTCAGCACCTATTTCGCCGCCCACTGGCTATCGAAGAGGTTGGCTGGCTTCTCGCAGCGTCATCCGGCGATCAAGCTCCGGCTGCAGCATCCGGAATCGACCGCGGATTTCGCCGAGATCGATATGGCAATCCGCTGGCATGCGCTCGAGGCCGCGGTGCCGGGACTGCAGTCGGAGCGGCTGTTCGCCGCCCCGCTTACGCCGGTCTGCAGCCCGAAGCTGCGCAGCGGACCGCTGCCCCTCTCCTCGCCCGCGGACCTGCAGCGCCACACGCTGCTGCGCGACGAGGTAACCCGCGAGGCCTGGAGCACCTGGCTGAGGCGCGCCGGCGTGACGCCGCCGGAGCGCATCCGCGAAGTCACGATCAATGACCCGAACGTTTATATCCAGGCGGCGATCGACGGCCAGGGCTTCGCGCTTGCCGACAGCCTGGTGGCCGACGACATCGCGCTCGGCCGGCTGATCGAGCCCTTCGACCTGAAGCTCGACGGCTATGGCTATTTCCTGACCTATCCGCGTGCAGCACTCGCTCGGCGCAGCGTGCGAGCCTTCCGCGACTGGCTCTTGAAAGACGTCGGCGCGGCCATGGACCCGGCGATAAATACCCGCCGGCCCGGCCATCGCCCGCCGGCCGGCATACTGGCCGCACGGCCCAAGGGGTAAGGCCGAGGAAATTCCACAAACCATACTGGAAAAGGACGCGCCGCTCGTCGCTGGCGCGATCGACGCTATACTGGCGCCTCTGCACAACCCATCAGGCTCGGTGAACGGCATGACCTATCGTTCTTTCCTTCGGATTGCTTTCGCTGCCATCGCGCTGCTCTCGCCCATCGGCGTCGGCAAGGCCGACACGCTCGACGACGTACGGGCGCGTGGAACGCTTCTTGTCGGCCAGGGAATCATGGGGCTGAAGCCCTATGTCTGGTTGAAGGACGACGGCTCCTATACGGGGCTCGAGAACGAGATGATCGAATACATCATCAAGAAGATGGGGATTCCGAAATACGAGTATGTCGTCACCGAATGGCAGACCTTGATCCCGGGCCTCAAGGCAAAGCGTTGGGATGTCATCATGTCCGGCCTCGGCGTGAACCAGGAACGCATGGCCGTCGGCGGGATCACCTTCTCCAAGCCTTATCTGCTCTATGTTGACTATGCCGTCGTTCGGGCCGACTCCGACATTCACTCGGTCGCCGACCTGAAGGGCAAGATCGTCGCTTCGGTCCTCGGGTCGATGGACTCGTTGAACGCCCATAACATGGTGGATGCCGGCCAGGTCGCCGAGGTGAAGGATTTCAATGGCTGGGGTGAGCCCTTCATCGCTCTGAGGAACAAACAGGTCGATGCGGTGATCATCGACCAGATGACCTATCTCGGTCAGCAGGAGGGGATGAACGACCTGCGGCTCGTAGGAGAGCCGATGTTCTATCAGCCCAAGCCCGAATGGGCAGAGGCGGAGAGCAAAGCGGACTATAAGCTGGGTGCCGCCGGCATCGTCGTCCGCGAAGAGGATGTTTCGCTCCTGAATGCGATCAACGCCGCGATCGACGAGATGTTCGCCGACGGAACGCATGAGCGTATCCTGCGGAAATATGGCGCGTGGGACGAGAGCCAGGCCCATCCCATGAAATGAGCTGTCCGCATCGCGAGGGCGTCGCGCGTCAATGCCGGCCGCGACGCCCTGATGCGTGTGGCGGCCCGCTACCTCTAAGCCATAGCTTCAGACCGACACCCGGAGCCTTCTGGCCATGCCGTTGAACGTCGCCGACCGTTGGTTCGAAACGAAACGTTGTGCGGATGACGTCACCCTCATCTGGGAACCGCATGTTCGGTTGGGAATTCGCTGCAATATCTGGCATGTGCGGGGGCGGGACCGGGACCTGCTGATCGATTCCGGCATGGGTGTGGCGCCGCTTCGCGAGACCGTATCCGCCATAGCGGACCGCCCCCTGCTCTGCGTCGCCAGCCACAGCCATTTCGATCATATCGGCGGCCACCATGAATTCGCGGAGCGCGCGATCCATCCCGCCGAGGCGGAAATCCTGAGCCACCCCACCGCCCAGAATACGCTCATAGACCGCTATATCGACGAGCGCACATTTCTGGCGGCACCCTACGAGAACTTCGATTTCAACCAGTACGCCATCCGCCCGGCACCGCCCACCTTGCTACTTCGCGAGGGGGAAATCATCGATCTCGGCGACCGGCATTTCGAGATATTGCATTTGCCGGGTCACTCGCCCGGCAGCATCGGACTCTGGGAAGCCGCAACGGGAATTTTCTTCTCCGGCGACGTCGTCTATGACGGCGAGCTCTATGACAATGCCTATCACGCGGTCGTCGAGGACTATGTCAGGAGCCTGGAGCGACTTCGAAGCCTGCCCGTCAGTGTCGTACATGGCGGCCATCGTGCGAGCTTCGGCCGTGAGAGGCTGCTGGAACTCATCGACGAATATCAGGCCGGCAAAAGAAAACCGGGCTGCCCCGACTGAGCAGAACGGCGCCGTCTTGCGCCGCCATCGCCTCGCCACCTTTCGACGCTCCCGAGATTGGTAAAGACTGCACCGGATAGTCAGGATCCGCCCCTGATATTAGATCGATCGCGTCGCCATCGGCGTGGCCCTCCCTTCCCCGGCGCCATTGACTTCGGGACGGCGGGCGGATGGAGTGTCCCCGGGGGGAATACGGGGGCAGGCTTCCGAAGATGTCGAACTACCCAGTCGTCCGCGGGCTCGTCACCATGCCGCCCGAATGGCGCTCCCGGACCGCCGTCACTTCCGCCACCGGACACCTGACTTTCCTCGAGCTGCGCGACGGCGTGCTGCGCTTCGCGGCCTGGCTGCAGCGCGAAGCCGCCTTGCGGATCGGCGACCGGGTGGCGCTCTGCCTGCCGAAGAGCCTCGAAGCCTTCCAGGCGATCTACGGCACGCTTGCCGCCGGCGGCGCCTATGTCGGGCTGCAATATCAGGGTCCGCCGGCACGGCTGGGCACGATCCTGACCGCGGTGCGCCCGCGCATCCTCCTCACCGACGGCGAGATGAAGCGCCGTCTGATCAAGGAAGGCGGCATGGCCGATCTGCCGCCCATGCTGGAAATCGAGCCGGGCCGCGGGCCGCAGGCGGGTCACGGGCTTGACGAGTTGTTGCGTTCCGTCGATCCGCTCCTCGACACGGCGCCGGTGGGACCCGACGACCTTGCCGCGATCGTCTTCACCTCGGGCTCCACGGGCGTGCCAAAGGGAGTAATGATCACCCACGGCAACATGACCGCCAACACGGTCTGGATGGCGAAGGCGGACGGGATGACCCCCACGGACCGCCGCCTCAGCCAGCGGCCGATGCATTACCTATCGCCCAATCTCTTCCACCTCCCGACGGCCGGATCGCATCTCTATCTCTGCACCGACCAGGAGATCATGTTCCCCGCGCTGATGTCGGAGCTGATGGAACGCGACCGAACGACGATCTGGGCATCGTCGGCGACGGCGCTGCGGCTGCTTCTCGAAAGCGGCGAGATCGAGCGACACGATCTGCGCAGCCTGCGGCTCTTCAAGACCCATGGCGAAGCGCTTCCGCCCGCCGTGCTGCGCGCCGGCATGGCCGCCTTCCCGAAGGCGCGCTTCACCACGACCTATGGTTCGACGGAAGCGCCGAACATCACACATCACATCATCGAAGGTCCCCTGCCGGCGGATATGCAGTCTTTGCCGCTCGGCCCGGTCTGCCCGGACTACCGGATGATCATGTGCGACGAGGATGGGAGCGAGGTGCCGCAGGGGCAGATAGGCGAAATCTGCGCGTTCGGCCCGGCCATCACCTGCGGCTACTGGAACGATCCCGAGCTGACCGCCGCGAAGCGGCTGCAGGGTCGTCCCGATTCCTACCGCACCGGCGATCTCGGCTTCGTGGCGAAGGACGGACAGGCCTATTTCGTCGGCCGCAAGGACCAGATGGTGAAGCTGCGCGGCCACCGCTTCGATCTCGGCGAGATCGAGGCGACGCTGAAACGCCATCCGGCAGTGCACGAAGCAGTCTGCTACGCCATGCCGGCCGCGTCCGGCGAGACCGACATCGTCGTGGGGGTCAAGGCGGCGCCGGTGCCGGGGCTCGAGGCCGAGCTCCGGCGGATCTGCGTCGAGCGCCTGCCGCGGTTCGCCTGGCCCGCCCATATCGCGCGGTTCGACGAGTTCCCGCTCCTGCCCAACCGCAAGATCGATCGTCAGCGGCTGCGTGCGATGGTCGCCTTCGACCGGCCGCTTTCGGTCGCTTCCTGAGCTCCGGGTCCGCCGTCAGCGCGGCGGCTTGAAATAGGCCGGCCGCGTCAGCACCGTCTTGTCGATGCGTTCCACAAGGCTGCCCGCGGCCTCGCTCTCCTTCCGGAGGGCGAGCCATTCAGGATTGTCCCGAAAGGCGGCCCAGCCGGCCTCCATCGCCGCCACGCTCTCCCATCGGACGATGTACCAGATTTCGCCGCTCGCTTCGGCGATCCAATAGTCGGACACGACAATGCCCGCACGCGCGAAAAGCGCGAGCGTCGCATGCTCGAACCGGTCCTGCAGCGCCTTCGCGCGGCCCGGCGCAGGAATATAGTGGCGCAGCTCGTCGATCATTCTTCAATCCTTTGCGGTTCCTGCCGGTCGCGCATCAGCTGAGCAGCTCTTCCTCATATGGAAAGGTGGTCAGCTTCTGATAGCCGTGCTTCGTCACCAGCACCTGCTCCTCGAGCTTCACCCCCTCGATGCCGCCCTCGGAACCGATGAAGCTCTCGACGCAGAGCGTCATGCCTTCCTCGATCGTGCCGTCGAACCCGACCGCGTCCCAGTCGATCTGGTGGGCGAGCGACGGGTATTCGTCGCAGAGCCCGATGCCGTGCGCGAGCACGGAGTAGCGGTTCTTGACGAACTCGTCCGGAATCTTCCACGCCTTCTCCGAATATTCGCGGAAGCTGCGGCCGGGCTTCACCAGCTCCAGATTGTGCGCGAGCTGCTCGGCGGCGATGCCGTAGAGCCGGCGCTGCTCGTCGGTTGCCTTGCCGGGCTTGCAGAGGAGGGTCCGCGAGACATCCACGCAATAGCCGAAGGGGCCGACCATGTCGGTGTCGAAGGCGACGAGCTCGCCGGCCCGGATGATCTTGTCGCAGCACTCCTTGCCCCAGGGATTGATGTTGCCGCCGGAGGAGAGAAGCCGCGCCTCGATCCACTCGCCGCCCTGCGCGATATTCGCCTGATGCAGGAGCGACCAGAGCTCGTTCTCGGTCATGCCGGGGCGGAGCGCCTCGCGCATCCGGGCAATGCCGGATTCGCCGACGCTGATCGCCGCGGTCATGCAGCCGATCTCGTCCTCGGATTTGATGACGCGGGCATATTCCATCAGCCCTTGCGCATTGACGATGGTGAAGCCGAGCGCCTGAAGCGCCGCGAGCCCGACCGGCTCGATGCGATCGACCGCGATCTTGCGCTCCTTACCGCCGATCCCGCGCAGCAGGTCCGCGACCTCCGACGCCCATTTGCGCGCCTGCTCCTCGACGCGCGGGCCCGCGGCGAAGAAGGTGAAGCTGCGCGCCGTGCGCACCTCGCCCACGGTTTCGATCGCCTTCGCCGTATGCTCGAGGCCGACCATCTCGAACATGACCGCCTTGCCCTCGGCGGGCAGCACCGCATAGCGGCTCGGTATGTGAAACATGAAGACCGAGTGCGAGCTGGTGCCGGTCGCGTAGCGCACATTCACCGGATCGAACAACAGCGCCGCCACGCAGCCGGCGCGCTTCAGCTCGGTCTGGGCGCGGCCCATCCGATAGGCGCGCATCCGCGCCATGTCGATCTGCGGCCCGTGATCCTGCAGCGTCAACGCAGGCGCGCGCCGCGCCAGTCGGGTTTCGTCACCGGACGTCATCGTTCCCTCACTCCTTCGGCGCGCGCCCTGTCGCCGCATCTCGATCGCGTCGCACGCCGGCATGCGATCGACGGCATTTTCTTTCGCCAACGTCCGGTCGATTACTTTCGCCGTCTTCGACCGTTATTGTCTTGCACGGCGCGATCCCTGAGGTTATTCACATCCGCGACTGAAACGCTGAATATTCGTGGCCGGTGGACGCGGCGCTCGCGAGCGCGCCGCCGCTGACGCCGCGAACATGGAGAGCGCCGGATGCATCTGCTGGAGATCGACAAGCTGGTGAAGCGGTTCGGCGCATTGACCGTGCTGGACGGCATCGACCTGCATCTGCCGGCAAGGAGCATCCATGGCGTAATCGGCCCGAACGGCGCCGGCAAGACCACGCTCTTCGACGTCATCACCGGCATGTCGCCCGCGGACGGCGGATCGATCCGCCTCGACGGCACGGAGATCACCCGCAAATCCATCGAGAGCGTGGCTGGAATGGGCGTCGGACGCACCTTTCAGGTCGCGCGCGTCTTCAACGAGATGACGCTGCTCGAGAACATGATGGTGGCGGCGCACACCCTGCCGCTGAGCCGCGCCGAAGCGCGCGAACGCGCGTTCGGGCTCCTGGAGACGGCGCGCCTCGCAGGACTCGCGCAGCAGCTCGCCATCGAGATTTCGGGCGGGCAGAAGAAGCTGCTCGAGTTCGTGCGCACCATGATGGCGGACCCCGCTCTGGTCCTGCTGGACGAGCCTTTCAATGGAATCAATCCCGCCCTCATTGAGCGGCTGATCGAGATCATTCTCGAGCTCAACCGCGAGCGCGGCACGGCCTTCCTCCTGATCAGCCACGAGATGCCGCATGTGATGACGCTTTGCGAGCGCGTCTTCGTGCTGAATGCAGGCCGCACCATCGCGCACGGCACGCCAGCCGAGGTGCGCGAGAACCCGGCCGTGGTCGAGGCCTATCTCGGCCACTGAGCGCCGGCGCAACGGCTGCCGGCGCAGGCGGATCTTCCTCGTCACGGCAGCACCACCAGCTTGCCGGTGAAGTTCTTCTGCATGAACTCGGTCTGGGCGCGCCTGATCTCGGCGAGCGGGAAGGTCTTGTGCAGCAGCGGCTTCACCTTGCCCGCCTCGATATAGCCGAGCAGCGCCCGGAAATCCTCCGGCCGGCCGAGGCTGATGCCGGCAAGCTCCAGATGCTTCAGATAGATCGTCCGGAGGTCGAGCGAAACCATCGGGTCGGCGATGGCGCCCGCGGTAACGTAGCGGCCGAGCGGGCGCAGCAATCCCAGCAACGCGCGCATATGCCGGCCGCCGACGACATCGGCCACCACGTCGAGGCTGGGACGGCCGATCGCGCGCCGCACCGCCTCGGCGAAATCCGGCGCGTCGGAATCGATCACGGCGATCGGGCCGAGCTTCCGCACCCAGTCCAGCTTGCTCGCGCGCGCGACGCCGACCGCCTTTGCGCCGCGGGCCTGGGCAAGCTGGATGAGCGCCGAGCCCACGCCCCCCGAGGCGCCGGTGACGAGCACGGTTTCGCCCGCCGCGAGACAGGCGCGCGACAGCATATGTTCGGCGGTCGAATAGGCGCAGGGGAAGGTCGCGAGCTCCGCATCCGAGAGCGACGTTCGGACCGCGAAAGCCGACACCGCCGGCACGGCGCAATATTCGGCATAGCCGCCCGGATGGGTGCCGCCGATCGACCCGACATAGCCCGTGCCGGTCTCATCCTCACCATAGATCGTGTTGTCGACGATGACGCGCTCGCCGATGCGCGTTGCCGCGACGCCGCTACCGACGGCGACGATCGTGCCCACGACGTCGGCGCCCTGGATCTGCGGAAAATTCGCGGGCGTGCGGCCAGGGCCGGCGATCGCGGCCGGATCCTCCTCGGTGCCGTAGCGGCCCTCGCGCGTCCAGATGTCCGTGTTGTTGAGGCCGCAAGCCGCGACCTTCACCAAGACTTCGTCCGCCGCCGGTGCAGGGACGGGTACGGTCCGGTAGTCGAGCTTGTCGAGCCCGCCATGGCCGGTGGTGACGACGGCCTTCATCTCGGCCGGAATCCGGGGTGCGTTCATCGGGCAGCTCCTTTCGCAGGCAGGTCGCGCTGCAGCGAGATTCCGCTCCGCTCCTCGATCATCCGCACGGGATGGAGGCAGCCGGCCGCATCGCCGTAGCGCGCGCGCGCTTCGCCATAGAGGCGGTCGATGAGCTCCGTCGCCTCCAGCTTCAGGCCCGCGTCGCGCGCGAGCGCCAGAGAGAGGCCGATATCCTTGCAGGCGAGCGCGATCGCGAAGCTGTCGCCATAGGCGCCGGAGAAGATGTCGGGCCCGTCCACCCGTGCGACGAAGCTGTCGGCGTAGCTGACCTTGATGGCCTCCCAGAGCTTCACCGTGTCGATCCCGTAGCTCGTGCCGAGCACCAGCCCCTCGCCCAGCGCCACCTCATGGATGAAGCACATGAAGTTGGTGATGAGCTTGACGATCGTCGCATTCCCGATCGGCCCCAGATGAATGATCTCCTTTCCCATCACGGAGAGCAGCGGCAGGACCTTCCTGTAGGTTTCCTCGGGGCCGCCGACGAAGATGGTGATCCTGCCGGCATGGGCGTTGGCGACGCCGCCGGTGACCGGCGCCTCCAGCGCCGCGACGTCGCGCGCGGCGAGCTCGGCTGCGAGCCGCCGCGTCTGGGCGAGATCGGTCGTACTCAGATCGACCCAGATGCTTCCGGCTGCGAGCGCGTCCATGGCGCCCGTCTCGCCCTCGAGCACGGTTCGCACCTGCTTCGGTCCGGGGAGCGAGGTGAAGAGCACCTCGGCGCCCACCGCCGCTTCCGCGGGCGAGTTCGCCCAGCGCGCGCCCAGCGCCAGCAGACCGTCCGCACGCTGGCGCTGCAGATCGTGAACCGCGACCTGGTGCCCCGCCTTGACGAGATTGGTCGCCATCGGATTGCCGATGCTGCCGAGGCCGATGAAACCGAGCTTCATATGGGCAAGCCTACCAAATGAGGAAATGCGCCGGACATTAGAGGAGCAGCCGCTTGAAGCGCGCGAGACCCTTGGGCACGAAGATCATGACCAGGATCAGCAGCACGCCGAAGAGAACCAGCCGCCAGGCGCCGAGTCCGCGGAAATATTCCTGGATTCCGATCAGGAGCGCGGCGGCGAAGAACGAGCCCCAGAGCGTGCCGCGCCCGCCGACATAGGCGACCGTCAGCACCTCGACCGTGCGGCCGACGCCGAACTCGGTCGGGAGCGGCGAGAGCACGCCGAGATTATGGGCGTAGAAGGAGCCCATCACGCCGGTGAGGAAGCTCGCGATGGTGAAATTGAGCAGCTTCCAGCGCGTTGCGCGAACGCGCAGCGTGCGCGCCGCGGTCTCGTCCTCCTTCAAGGCACGCCAGACCAGCCCCGCCTTGGAACGCACCAGCCAATGCATGAAGATCATGATGACGGCGCCGAGCAGAAGCAGCAGGTAGTAGTAGTTGAGCGGGTCGGCGCCGCGCGCGAAATCGATGCCGAAGATATTCTCGAAAGGCGCCACGGTGAGGCCGAGCGTGCCGCGGGTATATTGCGGCAGGTTCGAGATGGTGAGCCGGATCGTCTCGCCGACGAAGAAGGTCATGAGGCCCAGATAGAGCCCGCGCAGGCGGAGCGTGATGATGCCGGTGAGAAGGCCGATCGCACCGGCGGCGATCCCGCCGATCAGCAGCCCCTCCCAGCCCGTCGTGCCGAAATTGAGCTGGCAGAGGGCCGAGGCATAGGAGCCGATCGCGAGCACGCCGGCGAAGCCGAAATTATTGAGGCCGGCATAGCCGACCATCAGGTCGTAGATCGCGCCGAGGATCCCGAAGAACACCACCGAGATGAGGATCGTGGTGAGATAGCGGTCGTCGAAATAGGGCGGCAGGAAGACCACCGCCAGCAGCAGCAGGCCGATCTTGACGATGGCCCATTTGCGCAGGCCCGCGCCCCGAGCTTCGGAAGCGGGCGGAGCCGCCGCCGGGCTCGCCGCGGTCGCGCCGGACGCCTGCATGTCGGAGCCGCTCACGCGCGCTTGCCCCCGAGAACGAAGAGGCCGGCGGGCCGGACCAGCAGCACGAGGATCACGAGATAGGCGGTCAGCACGTTCTGCCAGCCGTCGGCGGCAATGAAGATGGTGAAGGCCTCGAGCACGCCGAGGAGGAGGCCGGCCGCGATCGCGCCGCTGACGTTGCCGAGCCCGCCCAGCACCACCACTGCGAAGCTCTTGAGCAGCGGCTCGGCGCCGACCGTGGGCGAGGCCGGGTAGATCGAGATCAGGAGCGCGCCCGCGACGCCCGCGAACGCCGCCCCGAGGCCGAAGGTCACTGTGAAAAGGTTGCGCACGTCGATGCCGAGCGTTTCCGCGGCCTCCGCGTTCTGCGCGGCGGCCCGGATCGCGCGGCCGGTACGCGCAAACTTCATAAAAGCCCAGAGCAGCAGCACGGCGAGGCAGGCGAGGCCGAAAATCGCCAGCCGCTCCAGGCTTATCTCCAACTCGCCGACGGGCACCGAGCCCGCCACCAGCTCGGCGACGCCATATTGCCGGCTGCCGAAGGCGAGATGCGCGAGGTTCTGCAGCACCACCGCAAGGCCGATGGTGAGCACGAAGGAATCCGATATCCAGTCGCGGCCGGCGCGACGGCGAAGCTGCTCAACGAGCCCGCGCTCGATCGCCACACCGCAGACGAACACCACCCCCGCCGCGGCCACGATGCCGAGATAGAACGGCATGCCGAAGATGCCGACCACCAGATACATGACGTAGCTGCCGAGCATGAAGAGCTCGCCATGGGCGAAGTTCACGACGCCGAGGATGCCGAAGATGAGCGAGAGACCGATCCCCATCAGCGCATACATCGCGCCGCGCACCAGCCCCTGAAGCACGAGGACGGTGAGGATGTTCGGGTCGGCGAGCATGCTCCAGTCCATTACAGCCACCCCTTCACGATTTCGTCCATCCGGAGGAGGAAGTCGGCCTGCGGGCCGTCGTAGCTGTTGGCGCCGAGCTTCAGCACATAGACCTGGTCGGCGATGGCCACGGCCTTTTTCACGTTCTGATCGACCATCACGACCGTCATCTTGCGGTCCTTCAGCCGCGCGATCTCCTCATAGACGGAATCGACGAGCTTCGGCATCAGACCGACCGAGGGCTCGTCGAGCAGCAGCAGCTTGGGCGAGGTCATGACCAGGCGCGCGATCTCGAGGGCGCGCTGCTCGCCGCCGGAAAGAAGCCCCGCCGCGCCGCGCCGCTTTTCCCGGAGCCGCGGGAAATGGTCGTAGGCGTCCTCGATGGCGCGTGCGCGGGCCTGCCGGTCCTTGCCGAAAATCCAGGCACCGAGCTCGAGATTTTCCTCGACCGACATGCTCGGAAAAACGCTGTGGCCCTGCAGCAGATAGGCGATGCCGTGGCGCAGCATCTCGCTCGGGCGCCTGCCGTTCAGCAGCTCGCCGCGAAAGCGGACCTCGCCGCGCCGCGGCTTGAGGTAGCCATAGACGGTCCGCAGGAGCGTGGATTTCCCGGCGCCGTTCGGTCCCAGGATGACCGTCACCTTGCCTTCCTCTGCGGCGAACTGCACGCCATTGAGGATCGACACCTCCTTGGTGTAGCCGGCGACGACGTCGTTGACCTCGAGGAACATGGCGACGCGAACTCACGCGGAAACGGGAGCGGATGCCGGCAGCATAGCAAGCGGGCCGCCGGCCGGCTGCCGGCGATTCGCGAGATCGATCGAACCGGGGGGCGAGATCATCGTGCTTGCTGCGCCTGCGCAACGAGACGCCGATCCCGCCGGCCAGGGCCGGCGGGATCTTCGTTCGCTGTCGCGGAAGGCGATCGGTTGGTCAGATGCCCGGCGGCGGCACGAACTCCGCCTCGGCATATTCGAAGGGATAGACCACCTTCTTCTGACCGTTCATGAGCTGGACCATCGGATAGAAAAGCCCTTCCATGAAGGAACCGGTCAGGATCTCATTCGGCGCGGTCGCTTTTTCGCCCGGGCCGTCGGCGAACTTGTAGAGGTTCCAGATGCCCTTGTAGGAGGCGGCCTTGATCGTCTTCGACAGCGTGTCGAAGTCGAGCGTGCCGGCCTGATTCAGCACCTGGATCGCCATCCGTGTGTAGTCGTAGGGCAGGCCGGAGGGCGTGAGGTTGGCTTCATGGCCGTACTTCTCCTGGAAGCGGGCCATCCAGTCCTTCTGCCAGGGCGCGATCGGAATCGGCGAATCCATCGACAGCACGTAGTCCGAGGACTGGCCCGTGAGCTCGGCCCAGTCGTTGAACCAGGTGAGGCCGTGACCGAGCACGAGCGCCTTCAGGCCCTGGCTGCGGATCTGCTTCACCAGATTGGAGGCGCCGGCGCTGGCGCTGATGGTCATGCCGACGGCCGACACCTTCGCCGCCTGATACTTGAGCACGAAGGGCGCGAACTCGGTCTGCTCGAGCGCGACCTTGTCGAAGGCCACCACCTCGAACCCGATCCGCTGCAGGCTCTCGACCATGCTCTGGCCCCAGGAGCTGCCGTAGTCGGTGTCCTCCGCGACGACCGCCGCCTTCTTGTTGGCCGGCTTCCACATGCCCTTGTCGAGGAACTGCTGCAGCGGCTCGGCGTAGATGCCGGCCTCCGCCTTCGCCGACGGCCACCCCTTGAAGTAACCGCGATACTTCTCCGGCTCCGCCAGGATCTTGTCGGCGATCGACTGCGAGGCGGCGAGGCTGCCGAGATTGACGATGTTGTAGGGAAGCTCGGCATCCATCACCGCGAGCGCGACCGAGGAATGCCAGCCATTGATGATCATCTGCACGCCGTCGCGGTTGATCGCGCTGTTGAGCGCCTTCACCGCGACCTCGGGGCTCGACTGATCGTCGATCCAGACGATCTCGACGTCGCGCTTCTGCCCGTCGATCGTGACGGGAATCTCGTTCGCTGCGCGCGCATCCTCGATCGCGAGCATGGTGCCTTCCTTCATCGCGTCGCCGGTGCGCGCGGCCGGACCCGTGAAGGGCCCGAGACAGCCGATCTTCAGCGGACCGTCGGCGGCGAGGCCGGATTTGAGGTTGGCGGAGACGAGCAGGCTCGCGGTGGCGAGGCTCGTGCCGACGAGGAAGTCGCGGCGGTTCAGCGATCCATCGAGCATGAGGCCGGATCGTTTCGTCTTGTCGTCCATTGAATGCCCTCCCGTGAAATTGTCACTCGGCCGGCCGTGTTGGGTCTCGCCGCTCCCGACCGCGATGCGCCGGATTCCATCGCGAAGGGCGTGATTTCGTTCTCCCCGATTCACCCCGACCAGATGTCGGCCAGGACGCGCAGCAGGTTTCCGCCATAAAACGCCTCGATGTCGGCCGCCGACCAACCCTGCGCCACCAACGCGTGCGTGAGGGCGGAAAGCGCCGCGGGCGACCCGCAATCGACGGGATAGCGCGTCGCCATGTCGTTGCCGAAGGCCTTGGCGAACTCGCCGATGAAGCCCGGATAACGCGTGAGCGTCGCCGAGACGACCGCCTTCAGCGGCGACAGATCGTTCGCCGCCGGGAAGTCGGAGCCGAGCGCCACATGCTCGATGCCGACGAGCTTCACCAGATAGTCGAGCTGGCGCACCACGTCGGTCAGATCCGGCCGGCGCCGGGGATCGCCGTCCCAGCACATCGAGGCATGGATTACCACGCCGATGGTGCCGCCGGCCGCCGCGACCGCCTTCAGCACCTCGTCGCTGCGGTTGCGCACGGCCGGGTGGATCGCGCGGGCGTTCGCGTGGGTGACGAGCACCGGCTTCGACGAGATGTCGATCGCATCGAGCGTGGTCCGATCGCCGACATGGCTTACATCGACCGCGATCCCGAGCCGGTTCATCTCCCGGACCGCATCCCGGCCGAGCGCCGTGAGCCCGCCATTCTGCGGCTCGAGGCAGCCGTCACCGATGAAATTGCGCTCGTTGTAGGTGAGCTGCATCACCCGGACGCCGAGCTTGTGGAAGAAGGCGAGCCGTTCGAGCTTGTCCTCGATCGGCCGCATGTTCTGCCAGCCCATGACGAGTCCGACCTTGCCGAGCTCGCGGGCGATCGCGACGTCCGCGGCGGCGAGCACCGGATGCCAGGGCCCGTCGGGCCGGCTCAGACGGTCGGCCCAGATCGCCATCTCGTCGCAGCAGCGCGCGAAATCGGCCTGGAATCCGCATACTGTCAGGTTCACGGCCGCGACATTGCCCTGGCGAAGCGTATCCGCCGTGCCGTCCGACCAGAACACCAGCCCGTCGACGATGGTGATCTCGCGATGCAGGCGGTCGGCATCGATGCGAGCGCCCGCATCGGACGCCGTCTTCGCCGTGGGTCTTTCCGCCCGCTCAGCCAATCGTTCTCTCCGATGCGGAACGTCCGTTCCGGCTCGCTCGACTATTTCGCCGCGACCGGCGCCTGGTTCGACCAGCTCACCGAGCCGGGCGTGCCCGTGAAATGCGGCATCACCTTTTCGGCGAACAGCTCCAGCGACCGCATCGCATCGCGATGGCTTGCGCCAAAGGTGCCGTTGAGCTGCATGTTGTGAACGCCGAGATCGCCGTAGGCCATCATCTTCTCGAGCACGTAGTCGGCCGAGCCGATGATGAGCGCCTTCTCGACCTCTTCCTCGGAAATCGTTACCCGGTCGAGCGGCTTGATGGCGCCGCCGATCACCTCGCCCGGCGTCTCGAACACGTTGGAAAAGCGACGGTGATTGTCCATAGCCATCCGGCGTTTCTCGCGGATATCGGATTCGCTGGTGCCGATATAGGTCATGCGGAGCGTGGAGAAGAGCAGATGCTTCGCCTTCTCGCCCTCCTCGCGCTGCGCCCGGAAGAAGGCTTCGGCCTGCGCCTTCGCCGCATTGAAGGGATCGCGCAGCGGCGTGGTCATCACGTGATGGCCGAACTTTACCGAGGAGTAGATCGCTTCCGGCGCCAGCGCGGCGATCCAGATCGGCGGATGCGGCTTCTGCACCACCCGCGGCATGGTGGTGAGCGGCGGGAAATCGTACCACTTGCTCTTCCAGGAGACGTCGGTTTCCGTCAGCAGCTTGATGAGAAGCTGCAGCGCGTCGACGAAGCGCTCGCGGCTTTCCGCGGGCGGAATGCCGAACCGGCCGAACTCGTACTGGAAGGCGCCGCGGCCGACGCCGAGCTCGAGCCGACCGTCGGTGAGACAGTCCGTCTGCGCGATCTCGCCCGCGAGCCGGCGCATGTCGGAGAAGGGCAGCACCAGGATTGCGGTCATGACCTTCATCCGCTTGGTCACGCTCGCGATCTTGACCGCGGTCAGCAGCGTGCTCGGATGGACGAGATAATTGATGAAGTGATGCTCGGGAATCGTGACCGACACGAAGCCGAGATCTTCGACGAGCTTCGCCTGCTCCAGCATGTCGGCATAGAGCCGGTCCGGCGGATAGGACATGTCGGGCCAGTAGCAGGGCAGATAGAAGCCGAAATCCAAGCGACACTCCCTTCGCGTCCCGCCGCCGCCCGGCGAAGCTCCCGGCGGTCCCTGTGATGATTATTGTCGTAAGACAATCAGGCGATTGCTCGATCCTTGCGGACGCCGCGGACCCTAGAAATCGGTCGGAAACGAGTCAAGTTGGACATTGATGCATGACAATCCGACCGGCCGAAACCCGATCGCGCCCGCAGCTTTCGGCGCGGAATGTCGTGACACAATCGCCAGGAAACAAGAGGGCAACATGCGGGGGCCGCTACATCACCAGCAGCGCCGGCTCGACGCGACCGTTCAACACTTCGAGCAGGGTATGCAGGCCCTTCTCGAGCTCGACGCGCGATGCGGTGGCGCCGCCGAGGCTGATGCGGATCGATTGCGGCGCCGAATTGTGACCGACCGCGAAGACTTCGCCCGGCGTCACCACCGCGCCCCGCAGGCGCGCCTGCTTGGTGAAATTGTCGGCGCGCCAGGGCGGCGGCACCGGCATCCAGACATGGAGCGAGGTCGGCAGGGCGGTATAGCGGCAGCCGGCAAGGATCTGCTTCACCAGGGCGTGGCGGCGCGCCATTTCCTTGCGCTGCCAGCTCGCGAGCTTCTCCGCGGTGCCGTCATTGATCCAGAGAGAGGCGACCTCGGCGGAGAGGTGCGACGTCATCCAGGAGGTCGAGCCAAGTCCCGCGACGAGATCCATGGCGCGGCCCGGCGGGGCCGCGACATAGCCGATGCGCAAGCCTGGCGCCATCAGCTTGGAGAGGCTCGTATAGTAGTAGGTGCGGTCGGGCGCGAAGCTCGCCAGCGCCGCCGGCGGCGATTCGAGATAGCCGCCATAGACGTCATTCTCGATGATGGTGAAATCATAGCGCCCGGCGATCGCGGCGATCTCGGCGCGGCGCTTCGGCGGCATGACCGACAGCGTCGGGCTCTGATGGTTCGGCATGCAGAACAGCGCCTTGATGCGCGTGCCGCGGCAGGCCGCCTCCACCGCGTCCGGCAACAGACCCTGCTCGTCCATCGGGACCCCGCGCAGGGAGAGCTGGAGGTTCGCGCAGAGGAACTTCATCCCCGGATCGGTCAGATCCTCCGTCAGCACCACGTCGCCCGGACGGCAGACCGAGGCGAGCGTGACCGATCCCCCATGTTGCGCACCGCCGACAACGACGATGTTGTCGGGCGAAGTCTCGACCCCCTGCCGGCGGACCCAGGCCGCCCCCGCCGCGCGATGCTCCTCGAGCCCGAGATAGGGGCGCTCATAGGCGAGCAGCCGCGCGAAGCGGTCGCCCTTGGCAACCGTCGTCAGCGCCTTGGCGAGCGCGCCCGTATGCTTGCTGTCGAGGACCGGACAATTATAGCCGAGGTCGATGAGGCCCGGCTCCTCGAGCGCAAGCACCTGACGGGAGCGATCCGACCGCGCCTGCAGCAGCACGTAGGTGCCGCGGCCGACCTCGCTGCTGATGAACTGACGCCGGGTGGCCTCGGCGTAGGCCTTGCTCACCGTGCTGACGGAGACGCCGAGCTTGTAAGCGAGCTCGCGGTGCGTCGGGAGCTGATCGCCCGGCCGGAGCTTGCCGTCGCGGATATCGCGCGACATGGCTTCCGCGATCGCCAGGTAGCGCTGCCCCTTGCTCGGAAGATCCTGCGGCAGCCAATCGACCATGCCATCCTCCGCGACTGCGTCCTATGACAAATAATGCGTGATGGTAGATTGTCCTGTCAAATGTCAGGCGCTCGAAATCCAGTAAAACTGCCATGTTTCGCGATTGATAGGCGAGGCCGCATCATCGAGCGGCGAGACATTTCAGGCGATCTGCCGGTTCGCTCCCGTTGCGGTCCGGCGTGCAGTGCGACGGTTCCCGGTCGAGCCGCGGCCGGGCCGCCGGGTTCCATAATTGTCTTGCCTGACAGGAAATTTCGCCCGGTCGTGCGTTGACATTTCGAGCGGAGCTGCTGCAATAGGGTGAGCCGCTGGCGATCGAGACCGACGGGCCGTCACGTCGATGCCGGCATGGGGAACGGAATGCAGGCTTTGCTCCATTGCGGGAGGGTGACACGGCGTCGAGCGGCACTCGCCGAAAGCCGTCTTACCGTCCGTTCTTCGCGGTGGAACGTCTGCCACGGGACCGTCTGGGGTAGCGGTATCGTCCCCTAGAGCGGCAGCATGCATGGGCCTGCGCCTGCGCCCGTCCGACAGCCTGCCGCCAGAGTTCTCCAGAGCTCCGAAGACGATGATCCGCCTGTACCCGATTTCGTTCCTCGCGATATTTCCCTTGCCGCCCTGGGCCTGCGCTTCCTCTCGCCCCCTGGCATGTCCGCGCGAGCGCGCGATGCGGAACCCAACCTGCCATTCCATCGCCGATGCCTCGCGCCCTATCGCGGAGCCGGCATGAAGCTTCGCCACCACACCGTCCATTCCCAGCACCGCCATTTCGGATGGGACCGCGCCCTCCCGCCGGCCCTTACCGTGGCGCCGGGCGACACGATCGAAGTCGACGTCGTGGATGGCGGTGGCGGGCAGATCACGCCGGATTCGACGGCCGCCGACATCGCCGCGCTCGACTATTCGAGGCTGCTTCCGCTGTTCGGTCCGATCGCCATCGACGGCGCGAAGCCCGGCGACGCGCTCAAGATCACCATCCTCGGCCTGAAGAGCGCCGGATGGGGCTGGAGCGGCGTCATTCCGGGTTTCGGCCTCCTCGAGGACGAGTTCCGCGAGCCGCAGCTCGCGATCTGGCGATTCGATCCGAGCGGCAAAGTGCCGGCGCTTTTCGGGAAGCATGCGCGCGTGCCGCTCAAGCCCTTTCCCGGCACGATCGGGCTCGCCCCGAACGAGCCCGGACCGGTGACCGCCCTCCCGCCCCGCCGCGTCGGCGGCAATCTCGACACGCGCGATATCGCCGAAGGCGCCGTGCTGCGACTTCCGGTCGAGGTCGCGGGCGGTCTACTCTCGATCGGCGACACGCATGCCGCGCAGGGAGATGGCGAGCTCGCCGGCTCCGCGATCGAGGCGCCGATGTCGGTTGCGCTCAAGGTCGAACTCGAGCGCGACGCCCGGATTCCGGCGCCCTGGATCGAGACGGCGGGCCCCGTCACCCGCCATCTCGACGGCGCCGGCTATCACATCGCGTCCGGCATCGCCGACGACCTGATGGAGGCCGCGCGCGCCGCGGTGCGGTCGATGATCGAGCTGCTCGGCCGGCGTCATGGCCTGGCACCGGTCGAGGCCTACATGCTCTGCAGCGTCTGCGCCGATCTCCGCATCAGCCAATTGGTCAACAAGCCGACCTGGGGCGTATCGCTCTATTTTCCGCGCATCGTTTTCGAATGAATCCGCGACATGTCTGTGCCTGAACATGCCGATCGAACTTCCTGTCCATCACCGCAGAAACGATTGAGGTAGACAGCAATGCGAACCGACCACGCCAAACGACGCCTCTCCCGCGCCATCGCGGCCGCCGCCTGCGCAGCCGCGCTCTCCCTTCCGGCCCAAGCGGCCTCCGTGCCGGAATCGAACGATCCGATCGTTCTCGCCATCAACGAATGGACCGGGCAGCACGTCACCACCCATATCGCCGGCGAGATCCTGAAGCGCATGGGTTACAATGTGGAGTTCGTGACAGCCTCCTACACGCCGCAGTTCGCCGCGATCGAAGCGGGCGATATCGCCGCCGCGCTCGAGATCTGGGAGGGCACGGGCTCCGGCGAAATCTTCGACAAGGCGGTTGCCAGCGGCAAGGCCGAAGATCTCGGAGACCTCGGGCTCAAGGAGCATCAGAGCTTCTGGTATCCGCTTTATGTGAAGGAGCTCTGCTCGGGCCTGCCGGACTGGAAGGCGCTCAACGACTGCGCCGAGATTTTCGCCACGCCGGAAACGGCGCCCAAGGGCCGGCTGGTCGACTTCCCGCTCGAATGGGGCGGCCATAACCAGGACCGGCTCGATGCGCTCGGCATCAATTTCGTCGCGGTGCCGGCGGGGTCGGAGGGCGCGATCGTCACCGAGATCAAGTCGGCGGTGGCCCGCAAGGCGCCGGTGCTGGCGATGTTCTGGACGCCGCACTGGCTCTTCTCGGAGATGGAAGGCGAGTTCGTCGCGCTGCCCGCCTATGACGACCGCTGCTACGAGGATGCGAGCTGGGGCCTCAACCCGGACAAGACCTATGATTGCGACTGGGATCGCGGCTGGATCAAGAAGCTCGCCTGGGCGGGCCTCAAGGACAAGTGGCCGGCGGCCCACAGCATGCTGAAGAACCTGACGATCGACAACGAGACCCAGATCGACCTCATCCACGCGATCGATGTGGACGGGAAGCCGGTCGAGGAAGTCACCAAGGCGTGGGTCGACGCCAACGAAGCCGTCTGGAAGCCCTGGACGGAGTGAGGCCACGAGAGGGCGGGCGACCGCCTTCCCCTGCACCCGGATCGACCCCGCTCCGCCCGCTGCACCGGGCGGAGCGGGGCTGTCCAGAGTCGACACGATGACCCCATCCGGCCACCCGACCAGCAAGATCGCCTGCCGCGGGCTCTGGAAGCTCTATGGCGAGGACCCCGTCGCGCGCCTCTCCGCGCGCGGCATCGATCTCGCCGCGAGCGATCCTTCCGCCATCCGCGCCGCCGCGGCCGAGCTCGGCGTTATCGTGGCCGCGGCCGATGTGAGCTTCACGGTCGAGACCGGCGAGTCTTTCGTGGTCATGGGGCTTTCGGGTTCCGGCAAATCGACCGTCGTGCGCTGTCTTTCGCGCCTGATCGAGCCCACAGCGGGACGCGTGGAGCTCGACGGCGAATCCCTGCTCGACATGTCCGAACGCGCGCTCATCGAGGTGCGACGGCGGCGTATGGGTATGGTGTTCCAGCATTTCGGCCTTTTCGCCCATCAGACCGTGCTGGAGAACGTGGCCTTTCCGCTCAAGGTGCAGGGGCTGCCGAAAGCGGAGCAGCATCGCCGCGCGCGAGAAACCATCGAGCTGGTCGGCCTGAAAGGCCGCGAAGACAGCTACCCCTGGGAGCTTTCGGGCGGCCAGCAGCAGCGTGTCGGATTCGCGCGCAGCCTTGCGGTCGGCCCCGATCTCTGGTTCCTCGACGAGCCCTTCAGCGCGCTCGACCCGCTGATCCGCAAGCAGATGCAGACCGAATTCCTCGCGCTGAAGAAGATGCTGAGGAAGACGGTCGTCTTCATCACGCATGACTTCCTCGAGGCGGTCTATCTCGGAGACCGCATCGCCATCATGCGCGAAGGCTCGATCGTCCAGATCGGCACGCCGGCAGCGCTGATCCTCCATCCAGCCGACGATTACGTGCGCCAGTTCACCCGCGACGTGCCGCGGTCGATGGTGCTGACCGCCGGCGATCTGGCAGAGCCGATCGAAGGCGCCGCACCCTCCGACGGCCATGCCGCAATCGGCGCAGAAACTACGCTGGCGGATATCCTCGCGAGCGTCTCGATCCATGCCCCGACCATGCTGGTCACCGACGCGACCGGCCGGCCGGTCGGGCGCCTCACGGCCAAGCGGCTCGCGGCCGCGCTCGAGAGCGGAGAAGCCAAGCCGTGAGCCTCTCCGGCGCCATCGATCCCACGCCGCGCGCCTGGAGCGCCGCCCGGCCAGCAACCCTCGCCTGGATCGCCATCGCCCTTCTCGCCTTGCTGCTCTATCCCCTGCGTGCGACCGAGCCGTGGCTGCTCGCCTGGCCGGCCGATCTCGTACCGCCGATCGAGCCCGCGCTCGATACGGCGATGGCCTGGTTCACCGACAGGTTCCATCTCCTGTTTCGCGCCCTCGCCGCCCTCATCCGGGCGCCGCTGGAAGCGCTCCGCGCGCTGCTCGGCTGGCTCCCCTGGCTGACCGTGACCGTGGCGGCCGCGCTTATCGCCCACACGGCCGGTGGGGGGCGGCTCGCTCTGCTCGCCATCAGCACCTGCCTCTATATCGTGCTGTTCGGCTTCTGGGCGCCGACCATGAACACGCTCTCCCTCGTGGGGGTGGCCGTGCCGATCGCAGTCCTGCTCGGGCTCCTGCTCGGCGTTCTCGCCTTCCGCCATCCCCGCTTTCGCCGATTGCTGCTGCCGTCGCTCGACGTGATGCAGACGATCCCGGCCCTCGCCTATCTCATCCCCTTCGTGCTGCTGTTCGGCTATGGGCCGGTCGTGGGGCTGGTGGCGAGCGTGATCTATGCCTGCCCGCCGATGATCCGCAACGTGATGCTGGGACTGGAGCGGGTGCCTGCCGATGTGGTCGAATCCGGCGTCATGGCCGGCTGCACGCGGCGACAGCATCTCTTCTGGGTGCGCCTCCCCGCCGCCATGCCGAGCGTCCTCGTCGGCATCAACCAGGCGATCATGACCACCCTTTCGATGGTGATCCTTGCCGCCATCGTCGGCGGCTACAGCGACATCGGCTGGCAGTTGCTGAGCACGCTTCGCAAGTCGCTCTTCGGCCAGAGCCTTCTCGCGGGCCTCGTCATCGCCCTCATTGCGATCCTGTTCGACCGTGTGGGCCAGGCCTTCGTCGAGGGCGGCAGGGCCCGGCGGGCGGCGCAGCGGCGGCGGAGCGGGCGCGGCCGGACGATGGCGGTAGCGCTGGCGATGCTGGCGGGGAGCCTGCTTCTCGCGGCGCTGCTGCCGCCACTCTGGGTCTACCCGTCCGGCTGGTATCTCGATCCCGGGCCGCTGCTCAACGATGCCGTGACCTGGTTCACGGTGAACTACTTCTTCCTCACCGATGCGATCAAGAACGCGGCCCTCTTCTTCGTGCTGTTCCCGCTCAAGATCGGCCTCGAAGGCGCGGTGCGGCCCGGCTTCTGGGGTTTCTCCCTGACGCCTCTGGTATCGGCGATCTATGCAGGGCTGATCGCGTCGCTCGCGCTGCTCGCCTAT
Source organism: uncultured Rhodospirillaceae bacterium (assembly GCA_902826565.1). Taxonomy (GTDB): domain Bacteria; phylum Pseudomonadota; class Alphaproteobacteria; order Dongiales; family Dongiaceae; genus CADEFF01. Next base: position 63,141 of record CADEFF010000002.1, read on the forward strand.
CGTTTCTGGCGCTGGCGCGGCTTCGGCGCCGTGCTTGGCTTCGGCTGCCTTTACTATTTCGGCACCACGGGCACACCCTGGCCGCTCTTCACGGCCGTGATCGTCGCGCTCGCCTGGCAGACCGGCGGGCCGCGTCTCGCCCTCTTTGCACTTGCCGGCATGGCGTTCATCCTGATCGCCGGTCTCTGGCACCGGGCGATGCTGACCGTGCAGCTCTGCGGTGCCGCGGTCATCGTCTCCTTCCTGATCGGCTCCGCCATCGGCATCCTCGCGGCGCGCAGCGACCGGTTCTCCCGGCTCATCCGGCCGATCTGCGACGCGCTGCAGACCATGCCGCAATTCGTGTTCCTGATCCCGATCATGATGGTTTTCCTGGCCGGCGAGTTTTCCGCCATGCTGGCGGTCGTGCTCTACGCGATCGTGCCGCCGATCCGCTACATGGAGAACGGTCTTCGCGGCGTGCCGGCGCAATCCATCGAGGCCGCGCGCGCGCTCGGCTGCAGCCGACGCCAACTGCTCTGGCAGGTGCAGATCCCGCTCGCCATGCCGGAAATCATGCTCGGGCTCAACCAGACCATCGTCATGGCGCTTTACATGGTGGTGGTGGCGGCGCTGGTGGGCGATGTCGGTCTCGGCCAGCTCGTCTATCAGGGCGTCGGCACGGCGAGCTTCGGCGAAGGCGCTATCGCCGGCCTCGGCATCGCGATCATCGCCATGATCGCCGACGGCATCCTGCAATCCTGGAGCCGACGCCAGGCGGCGGCGCGCGGCCGGCGATGAACGCAGCATCAAGGAGCGGACAGGCATGATCTGGCTTACCGGTGGCAATGTGTATGACGTCGCACAAGGTAAATTCGAGCAAAAGGCGATTGGCATCCGGGACGGGCGCATCGAAGCCCTGACCGCCGGTCCGACGCCGGCGACAGGCGATCGCGTGATCGACATGTCCGGGTCGTGGCTGTTGCCGGGGCTGATCGATTGCCATGTCCATCTGACCCTCAATCCCGACGTCACCGGCACGGCTGCCTTCGGCGCGCGGAGCCGCGAGCGGATCCGGCAAGATACCGCCGACGCGGCCGCCCGCACGCTCGAGGGCGGCATCACCACGGTGCGCGATTGCGGCGGCTGGGACTATCTCGAGATGGAGGTACGCGACGAAGTCCGGGCCGGCACGCTTCCGGGCCCGCGCATGTTCCTTTCGGGCCGGCTCATTTCGATCGAGACGCCAGGCGCCGCCGATTATTGGGGCATGTACGACTTCGCGCAGACGGCCGAGGAGCTGAAGGCCGCCGCCGAGCGCCAGATGGCGAAGGGCGCCGACTTCATCAAGATCATGGTGACCGGCATGTTCCTCGCACCGGAAACCGAGCGCGCCGAGGATTGCTATTACAGCAATGACGAGCTTTCGGCGCTGGTCCACCATTCGCACGATCACGGCCGCCACGTCGCCTGCCACGCCCATGCGATCGAAGGCATCCGTCTCGCCATCGCCGCCGGGGTGGACAGCCTCGAGCATGGCACCTATGCCGACCGCGGCGCCCTTGCCGCCATGGCAAAGGCCGGCATCGTGCTGGTGCCGACCTGCACCGTCATGTCGGCGATGATCGAGAACCCGACGATCCGCGCAAAGATGCCGGACTATCTCATCGCCCGCTACGAGAACGCGCGGACGCTGCATCGCGAAGCGATGATCGCGGCGTGCGCCGAGGGCGTGCCGCTGGTGATGGGCACGGACGCCGGCGCGCCCGGCAACCATCACGGCGCCAACGCCCAGGAATGCGTGCGGATGGTGCGCGACGTGGGGATGACGCCCGCGGAGGCGATCCGGGCGGCAACGCTGGGCGGGGCCGCCCTGCTCGGGCAGGCCGATTCGCTCGGCAGCCTCGAGCCCGGCAAGTTCGCCGATATCGTCGCCGCCCGCAGCAACCCGCTCGACGACATCGCGGCGTTGCAGCGGCTTCATTTCGTCATGAAGGACGGCGCGATCGTTCGCCACGACGCCTGATATCGCCGGCGCCGCACCGGGCGGAATCCGCGAAACGCATGCGGAGCCGGTTCTTGCGGGCCGGCTTCTTCGCTAAACTTCCGGCGCGAGCGATCTGAGGAGAGGATATGGCGGCCAGCCTGAAACGCCCGGCGCGGCAGACGGAGATCCGCGCCTTCCGCCGGGAGGCGCTGATCCGCGGTGTGCTCAACTCGATCGCCGATCACGGCATGGCCGGGACCACGGTCGAAACCATCGCCGAGGCCGCCGGCGTCTCGCGCGGACTGCTCGGCCACTACTTCAAGAGCAAGGATCATCTGCTGGTCGAGAGCTATCGCCGTCTGGCGGAGAACTGGGCCGAGGAGGTCGGCCGCCAAGCGCGCGCGGCGGGACGCGACGCCGATCTCCGGCTGAAGGCCATGGCCGAGGCGTTGATGACGCCGCCGGTGTTCGAGAAGCGCATCCTCGCCGCTTATCTCGCCTTCTGGAACGCGGCACGGAACTCGAAGCCGATCCGCGTGGTGAACCGCCGCTACAACAGCAACTACCGCAAGACCATCGCGCGCCTCTTCGCGCGCGCGGCGAAGGAGAAGGGCATCGAGATCGATGCCGAGGATGCCGCGATCGGGCTGCTTGCAATCTTCGACGGGCTCTGGCTGTCGCTCGCCGTCGATCCGAAATCCTATGCGCCGGCCCGTGCCATCAAGGTCTGCCACACCTTCATCGACCGCATGCTGGGCGCGCCCGGCGCCGGCGGTGCAAAACCCTCGACCGGGAACTGAGGACCGAATCGGCCGGCAATCGGACGGTTCGATGGTTCAATAGCGCGGGCGAAAGAGCCCGCGCCGTTCATAGACCGCCGCGGCCTCCTCCAGCATCGCCGCGATCCGCTCGGCGCCGTATTCGCGCCTGAGGAAATCGGCCTTTTCCCGCAGCGCCGCCTCGCTTGCCAGTCTGCCGGGGCGAAGCCATTCATAGATTTCCATGACAGTCTCCTGCGGAATATCCACGAGCTCCGCGGCGCGCTCGAAATTGCGCGCGACCGATTCCCGTCCTGCGGCGCGCGCCACTTCCGCCTGCAGATGCAACGCCTTCGCGGTGATGGCGAACTCGCCTTGATCGAGCGTGCCGTCAGCGACCGCTTCGAAGGAGAGCGCCGCGAAGGGTCGTCCGCTCCGGCTCAGAAGCTTCTCCGGCTGCTTCTCGTCGAGCGGATAGAGCGCGTCGAGCTTCTTGCGGGTCACAGGTACCTCGCCTCGAGCTCGACCGGCGGTGCATTGGGATCGATCGCGGCCGTCTCGATGCCGTAGAGGATGGCGGTGCGCACATAGAAGCGGGAACCGAGCGATTCGCCCTCATAGGGCACCCGCACCGGCTCGGGCCGCTCGCCGGCGGCGTAGCGCGCGGCATTGCGCCCGAGCGCCCGATACTGGTCGAGCGTCACCATCGGTGCCATGGAGAAGAGCTCGAGATTCATGTGCGGCAGCCGGTCCCGCTGATGCAGCACGGCCGTGCCTTTGGCCTGAATGCCGATCCCGAAGCCCGAGCCCGCGAGCCGCGCGGCGGTCAAGGCGAGGAAGGAGGTATCGGCGCTGTGTCGGACCCGCACCAGCCGCGGCTTCCCCCCGCCAGCCTCGATCCCCTCCATCAACGCACGCAGCACCGCGGAGAGCGGATGGTTCCCCGTCGTCTTGAAGAGCGCGAGGTTCCAGGCGGGACTGAGGGCAATCACGACCTCCTGCGGATCCGTGCCGGCGGCGGCGGCGCCGCGCTCCGTCAGCAGATAGCGCCGCTGCTCCTCGCGCTGCAGCGCGCCTTCCTGTGCCAGGATCTCGGCCCGGCCGGCCGCATCCCGGAAACGGCTGATCTCGGCACGCCGCTCCGGCGACATGACATAGCCGGTGCCGGGGCCGCGGTATTCGTTCGGATCGTTGATCGCGCTCACGACGCGGCCGTTGCGGATCGTCGCAGCGGTCTGGAGATAGTCGCCCGAGACGCGGCGCTTCAGCATGCCATAGAGATTACGCGCCTCCGGCTCGAAGCCGCGCCGCAGCAGCGCCTTCACCGCATCGATCCCGGTGACGCCACGATCCTTGATGGCGTCGCTGATCCGGCCCACCTCGCCCAGCGAGAAGGTTTCGGTCTCGTCGGAGCCGCTGGCGGCGACCACGCTCTCCCGCATGATCGGCGTGACGCTCGCGAGCTGCAGCTCCTCCAGCACCGCCGAGATCGCGCCCACCGCACGCGCGCGCACCGCCCAGGCCTCGCCCGGCTCGATCGACCGCAGGCCGCCTTCGACGAGATAGTCCCGCTGCAACGCCAGGAAATCCTCGATCTCCTCGCCGTTATAGAGCGAGGCACCGAAGGAATTGTCATAGCGCTGGATGGCGCCGAAGCCGGAGGTGACGAGGTCGGTGCCGGCCATCAGGGTCGGCATGATCTTGGCGCCGACACGGATCTCGGATTCGCTCATCCGCGCATCGTTGCCGGACGCGCATTCGAGATCGAGCAGGGCCGCGAGCAGGTTCTCGCCGATGATCTCGCGCCCGCCGCCCGGCACCGAATGGGCGAGCGGCGCGCCGTCGATGCCGCCATTCTGCACGCCCTGTACCCCCATGCCGCGCTCGGCGCAGAGGCAGCGCGCCTCGAGATAGAGCATGGATTTGCCGCTGTGGAAGCCCATCAGAAGCTCGGAACCCGCACCCGAGGTGGTCCGCATCTTGATGCCGCGCGAGGCATAGGCGGCGACCAGAAATGCCTTCGACCAGGGCGTGTCGTCGCCGTCGACGAAGCTCTGCTCGGTGCCATAAACCGACACGGTCTCGGCATAGGAGGTAAAGCCCGCCATGCCGATGCGGAGCTCCTCGGCTTCCTCGATCGAGCATTGGAAGAGCGCGTCGCCGCTGCCGACCGCGGCGCCGACTGCGCAGCCGAGGGCCGCCGCCCAGCAGTTCTTCGCGACGCGGAGCGTGGTCTCGACCTCGTTGAAGCCGAGCAGCGCGGCGATCGCAGAATCGGCGGCGAGCTGCAGCGGACAATCCTTGGCATTGGTCACATGCGCCTGGTTGCCGGGCTGGCGTCGTGCCCGCAGCTTCGCCTGGGCGAAGGTGATCTCGACCGTGCTCAGCATGCCGACGATCTCGGCGAGCTTCGCCGGGGTCATGCCGCGGGCGAGCCGGACGAGCTTGGCGCGCGGCACGCCGATATCGACGAGATCGCGGGCGAAGGCTGCGGAATCGACCGCCATCGCCTCGGGCGCGACCGCGAGGTCGAGATGATGGCTGGCGATGAACGCGTCGAGCATGTCGAAATCGGCGGCGGCGACGCCGTCCATCTCGACGACGCGACCGTCCGCGACGGTCAGCGACGGCGCAGGGTCATTGGGCCCCGCCATGGCGGAGAAGCCGTTCGCCGCATCCTCGAGCGCGAATTTGTCGAGCCGGAGCGGCCGCTCGTCCCAGAGGTCGAAGCGGCGCCATCGATTGACGCTTCGCGGATCGCGCATGCCACCAAACTCCCGGGTTCCCACGCGGAGGGCCGGCTTCGCGCCTCAGCCGTTCGCGGCGCAGAACTCGCCGATCAGGCGGTTCACCTCCGCATAGGCCTCGGCATGCACCATATGCCCCGCCGCGGGGAAGATCTCCTTCCTCGCCCCGGTAATCTTATCGGCATGGGAAGCCGGCACAATGCGGTCCTTGCCGCCCCAGATCACCAGCGTCGGCACCGCATCCGGGAACGGGGCGGCGACGTCCTCGGCCTGTCGCCCCTGGGCGAAGCTGCGGGCGGCGATCCGGCGCATCGCCTCGGTTACCCCGTCGATCCGCTTGATGCGCAGCATGTCCTCGACGAGCTTCCGCGTCACCAACGCCGGATCGGCGAACAGCATCTGCGCCACGCCGGTCATCTCCTTGCGCCGCTCGGCCGCCGTGAAATCCGCAATGAAGCCACCATCGATCTCGGGCCCGAGCCCTGCGCTCGCAACGAGAACGAGCGATGCAACCTGCTGCGGCCGCGCCCCGGCGATGGCGAGCGCCACGGCACCGCCGAGGGAATGGCCCGCGAGGTGATAGCGGGCGAGGCCGAGCGCATCGATCGCCGTACCGATCGCCGCGGCGAGGCCCGCGACCGATCCGTCGCCCACATCCTTCTGCGACCCGCCATGGCCCGGCAGATCGATGGCGATGACCCGCCGTGCCTCGGCGAGCGCCGGCTGGTTGAACATCCAGCTACCGAGATCGCCGCCGAAGCCGTGGATCAGGACCAGCGGCGGCTCGCCGGCGCCCTGATCGAGGTAAGCGAAGCGGCGTCCGCCGGCCTCGATCGAGGCGACGCTCGGGCCGGCGGCGGCGCCGCCCTCGCCCGCCGGCGTGACATAGCCCTTCACGAAGGCGTCGATATCCGCCTCCGGCACCTCGGCGCCGGCGATCACGCCGAGCAGCCCGCCCACCGGCAGCACGTCGCCCAGCGCCGCGACCCGGCGGCGCAGGAGCCCGCCCTGCTTCGCCTCGATCGCATTGGCGATCTTCGGCGATTCGACATCGACCACTTCCTGGCCTTCCGTCACGGCGGCGCCTTCTTCCGCATGCCAGGCGACGACGGTCCCTTCCTCCATTGCCATGCCCCATTTCGGCATGACGATTGCGGCGATCTTCTCGCTCATGGGATCAGGCCATCACGGTGCGAGCGGCGGCGGCGACCGCCATATCGCTCGGGATGAAGGCGTCCTCCAGCACCGGCGAGAAGGGCACGGGCGTATGGGGGGCGGTCACGCACTTGACCGGCGCCTTCAGCGACTTGAAGGCCTTGTCGGCAACGAGCGCCGCGATGTCCGCCGCCATGCCGCAGCGAGGATGCGCCTCGTCCACCACGACGAGCCGGCCCGTCTTCTCGACGCTTTCGAGGATCGAATCCTCGTCGAGCGGCGAAATGGTGCGCGGATCGATGAGCTCGACCTCGATCTTCTCCTGGGCGAGCTTGTCGGCGGCGCGCTTTGCGACATGCACCATGCGGCCGATCGCGACGATCGTCACGTCCTCGCCTTCGCGCACGAAGTTCGCCTCGCCGAAGGGGATGGCATAGGGCGCTTCCGGCACATGATCGCGCGCCTCGTCATAGAGGACCTTGTGCTCGAAGAAGACGACAGGGTCGTCGTCACGCACGGAGCTGATGAGAAGGCCCTTGGCATCGTAGGCCGTGGACGGGATCACGACCTTGAGCCCGGGCACATGGGCGAAGAGCGGGTAGAGCGACTGCGAATGCTGCGCCGCCGTGCGGTAGCCCGCGCCGTACTGGGTGCGGATCACGACAGGGGTCTTCGCCTTGCCGCCGAACATGTAGCGGAACTTGGCGCCCTGGTTCAGGAGCTGATCGAAGCAGACGCCCATGAAATCGACGAACATGAGCTCGGCGATCGGCCGCAATCCGCAGGTCGCCGCCCCGACCGCGGCGCCGATATAAGCCGATTCGCTGATCGGCGTGTCGAGAATGCGTTCCGGGCCGAACTGGCCGAAGAGGCCCTTGGTCACGCCCATGTCGCCGCCCCAGGCGTCGAGTTCGCCCGGTGCGCCGAGGCCGCCGGCGATATCCTCGCCCATCACGATGACGGTGGGATCTTCCTCCAGCACCTGCCGCAGCGCTTCGCGCAGCGCCTCCCGGTAGGTCAGAATGCGCGCCATCTAGAGCATCCTCCCGGTCAATAGCGGATATAGACGTCTGTCAGCAGATCGACCTTCGGATCCGGCATCGGCGATTTGCGGGCGAGCGCCACCGAACCCTCGATCAGCGTCTCGATCTCCGCATCGATCGCATCGAGATCGGCAGCCGTCAGCAGCGCCGCGCTCGTAACCCGCTTGCGGAACCCGGCGAGCGGGTCCTTCTCCGCCTTCAGCTTCGCCACCTCGCCTTTCGCGCGGTAGGTCTGCGCGTCGCCCTCGTGATGACCGTAGAAGCGGCCGAACTTGATCTCGAGGAGCGTGGGCCCCTCACCCCGCCGCGCCCGCTCGACCGCCTCGCCCGCCGCCTCATGGACGGCGAAGAAATCGAACCCGTCCACCTGGACGCCCGGCATGTTGAAAGCCGGCGCCCGACGCACGATGTCGCCGCCCGCGACGGACCATCCCGAGCCGGTCGATTCCGCATAGCCGTTGTTCTCGAAGACGAAGATCAGCGGCAGCTTCCAGACCGAGGCGAGGTTGAGGCTCTCGAAGGTCGTGCCCTGGTTCGAGCCGCCATCGCCCGTGAAGGTCACGGCGACCTTGCCGGTCTTCAGCGTCTTCGCCGCGAGCGCCGCTCCGCAGGCAAGCGGGGGGCCGCCGCCCACGATCGCGTTCGCCCCCATCATGCCCTTGGAGAGATCGGCGATGTGCATCGAGCCGCCCTTGCCGCCGCAAACGCCGTCGCGCCGTCCGAAGAGCTCCAGCATCATGCCTTCGACGTCGCAGCCCTTGGCGATGCAGTGGCCGTGACCGCGATGGGTGGAGATGATGCGGTCCTCGTCGTCGAGATGCGCGCAGACACCGACGGCGGACGCTTCCTCGCCCGCATAGAGATGCACGAAACCGGGAAGCTCGCCGGTCTCGAACAGGTCATGGACCTTGTCCTCGAAGGTCCGGATCGTCCGCATCTTGCGATAGGCTTCGAGCAACGCGGTTCGGCTGAGCTGCATCTTCATCCCCTCGGGGGGGGCGCGCGCAACCGGCGCGTGCCCATTGCCACGATGTTTATATTCGGGACCCGGTCCAGCGAGATTTTTTTGCCCCGCGGTCTAGGTGCGTTTGCCCGTCCGTGGGCACGCAGGAAGCCGCCGCGGACGGGTCGAGCGCCGCCGTCTCACCACCAGATCATCGGCGCCTTGGTGATCACTTCCGCACCTTTCTCCGTCACGATCAGGTTCTGCTCGAAACCCGCCGCACCCACGCCTGCGCGCCCCAGAAAGGCTTCGACGCCGAACACCATGTTCGGCTGGACGGTATCGGACTCCTTGCACATCTGGGTGCCGATATAGGGGTCCTCCCAGAAGAGACCGAGGCAGTGACCATAGAGCGGCCATTGCGCCGAGGTCTGGTCCTCGCCGCCGCCGGCCTCCCTGGTCAGGCGCTCGCCGATCCTCGCGAGATCCATGACCTTCACCCCCGGCTTTATCGCGGCGATGACCTGCTCGACGATATTCGCCGTCGCCTCGATGAGGGACTTCTGGTCGGCATTGGGCCTGCTGCCGCAGACGGCCGTGCGGCCGGGATCGAGGTAATAGCCCTGATAGACGGGACCCAGCAGCCAGCTGCGCACGATATCGCCCTTCTCCGGCGCATCCGTGCTGTAGCCGGTCAGGGGCTGGCGCAGCCAGTAATCCAAGGTCTTGCCGTGATTGCAGGGCAGCATGAGGAAGCCGCCGCCGCTTTTCATGATCTCGGTCGCCGCCTTCGCCGCCGCATCGCATTCGCGCTGGCCGCCGATGAGATTCTCCATGAAGGCCGTGATGGCCCGCGTCGCCACCTCGCCGCCTTCGCGATAGCACTGGATCTCGCGCGGGCTCTTGATGCGGCGGACGGCCGCGACGAGATCCTCCTCCTCGACCCATTCGATGCCCGGCGTCTGGGCAAAGAGCTGCTTCGCATATTTGTGGGGCAGAACGTCGCCGCCGACGAGAGCGACCCGCCCGCCGATCTTGCGCCGCTTCAGCGCCTCCGCCGTGCCCTTGATCGGATCGTAGTGATCCTCGATGCGGTCGATCGCGTAGAGGTCGGGCCGCCGGCCGGGCATATCGATATGGAGCTCGGGCTCTTTGCCCACTTCCATGATGAGCGCGCAGAAGGACCGCGCATTGAGCAGCGCATTGTCCGGCTCCTGGCCGGAGGCGCCGGAGTAGTAGTTGGTAAGATAGAGCGTGTCCTGGCCGCGTTCGTGGAATCCGCCGCCGCGCCCCCAGATCACCGCCGCCGCATAGCCGCGACGGGCGAGCTCTTTCTCGACCTTGGCCCGACGGTCCTCATATTCGCCGATCGGGAAATAGCGCTCAGTCATTTGGTCATATCCCCTGATTGTCGTCGCAATTCCGTCGATGGCAACCCGCTCAACCGCGATAGCGCGTGACCACCATAGCGACGATAGAGAGCCCGACCGTCAAGCCCACGAGCAACGTTGCGATGGCATTGATCGTCGGATCCGTTTGCGTGCGGATCATACCCCAAATGAAGGTCGGCAAGGTATTGCCGCCGGCGATCGTAAAGAAGGTGATGATGAAATCGTCCAGCGACAGCGCCATGGCGATGAGGGCGGCGCCGATGACGGTCGGCCGAATGAACGGCAACGTGACCGTGAAGAACGCCTTGAGCGGCGAAGCGCCGAGGTCGCGGGCGCTTTCGACCGTCGCATAGTTGAACCCGACCATGCGGGCATAGACGATCAGGATCACGAAAGGCTGCGTGAAGACCAGGTGGCTGAGAATCACGGTGAAAAGGCTGAGTTGAAGGCCGACCTTCACGTAGAACACCATCAGCGCGATGCCCACCATGAGAGGCGGCACCATGACCGGCACGGAGAGCAGCATCATGCTCGGCCCCGCAATGCTTTCATGCAGCCGCGCGAGCGCCATCGCCGCCATTGTCCCGAACACCGTGGAGACGAAACCGACGGCGCCGGCGACGATCAGGCTGTTGGTGAGCGCGTCCCAGAAATAGATGTTCTCGGTCAGCGCCACGTACCATTTGAGGGAGACACCCTGCATCGGGAACGTGGTCACCACCGTGTTGGCGAAGGAGAACAGCACTACCAGCGCCAGCGGCCCGAGCATGAAGACGAAGATCAATGCACCAAGGCCGCGCCAGAGCCATGCATAGAAGCGATTGGCGGAGATCGCTCTCATTTGCGCCGCACCGTCGCAAGGAGCCGATTCGCGATCAGAAGGATCGCAACGCAGCCGAAGAGCGTCGAGAAGGACATGGCCGAGCCGAGCGGCCAATCGAAGCGGAAGCCGAAGAGGCTTTCGATATAGTTGCCGATCATCGTCGTGCTCGAACCGCCGACCAGGCGCGGCGTCACATAGTCGCCAGCGGCGATCAGAAAGGAAAAGGCGAAGGACGCGAAGATGCCGGAGCGGCACTGCGGCAGGATGATGTAGAGGAAGGCTTCCCAGGGGCTCGAGCCGAGGTCGCGGGCGGCATCGATCGTGAGATCGTTGACGCCGCGCAAGGCGCCATAGATCGGCAGGATCGCAAGCGGCAGCAGATAGTGGGTGAGCGTCACCACCATCGCGCCCGGATTGTAGATGAAGGCGGTAATGGGCTGTTCGATCAGGCCAAGGTTGAGGAGCGTGGTGTTCAGGATTCCGTTGGTGCCCAGAATCGTCTTCCAGGCATAGACCTTGGCGAGATAGCCGCCGAACAGCGAGACGATCGCGCCGAACAGCAGGATGGTGCCGAACCGTCCCGCCTTGAAGCGCACGACATAGGCGAAGGCGAAGGCGAGAACGGTCGTCGCCGTCGCGATGATCCCGGCCATCAGAAAAGTGTAGGCGCCAACCTCGAGATACTCCTCATAGGTGCGGAGATAGTTGTCGAGCGTGAAGGTCGGCTCCAGATCGAACAGGCTGACCCGCCAGAAGCTGACCACGAAAAAGAAGAGCGTGGGCGCCAGGAACACCCCGACGAACACCGCGAGCGAGGGAACGAGCAGCAGGCTGCGGCTGCGGCCGAACGCCGCCAGCCAGAGGATCATCGGGCGGCCCCTGCGACGACAGAGGGCGCGGCGCGCGCGATCCGGCATGCGCGCCGCGCGGGGAGCCTTGTCCTCATGCCTTCAGGAACCGTTCGTATCCTTCGAGCCACTGGTTGTAGGTCGCATGCTTCCCGTCGTCCTCGAACGGCGGCAAGGGGATGAGCGGCGCATGGGCGTTGAACGAGGCCATGTCGCCATAGGGGTAGATGGCGGCGGAGGCCGGCGCCATCAAAGGAACGGCCGAGGGATTGACGGCACCGCAGAAGATCTGGTCGCCGACCACGACCTGCGCCTCGGTGCCGATGGCGTGGTTCAGCAACCCATAGGTTTCATCGAGATAGGGCGCGTCCTTGGGAATGCAGAGCGTATCCATCCAGCCGTAGGATTTCTCGCTCGGGTATATCCAGTCGAGCTCGACGCCCTTCTCGCGCGCCCAGGAGGCCATCGGCTCCCAGCCCTGTGCTGCGATCTGGACCTCGCCGCGGATCAGCGCATCTAGCCCCTCGCCATAGCTCATGGCGAGCATACGCGCATGCTCCTTCTTGATCTTGATCATGTAGGCGATGGTGTCGTCGAGCTGCTTCGGCGTGATCATGGTCGCGACATCGACGCCGGTCACCGTGTAGACCCAGTGGAACATGGTCGAGGTCGTGTCGTGGATGAGGCAGAACTGGTTCTTGTACTCGGGCTTCTCGAGGTCTGCCCAGTTCTGCGGCACCGGAAGCGCGGTGTCCTTGCGATAGACCAGCGGCAGCCCGCCCCAGAGATAGGGAACGAGGTACCGCTCGCCCTTGTAAAGATTGCCTTCGAAACTCTGCCAGAACGGATCCAGTTGCTGGAAATTCGACAACCTGTCCTTGTCGATTTCCTGCAGCACGCCCGATTCCTGGAAGAGCGATACATAGTTCCAGGTCGGCATCACCAGGCCCATGGTGCCGAGCCCGCCGCCGCGAAGCTTGGTCAGGATCGATTCGATGCTCGAGGCGAAGGTGCCTTCGAGCTCGATCTGGTTGTCCTGGATGTAGGACCCGGCGCGTAGCGGATAGCCATACTCCTCCCAGCCCATCCATCCGATGGTCGCGGCGGCGTGCGCCTCGCGTCCGCTCAGACCAACCGCCGTCAAGCACGCCGTCGCCGCCGCTCCCTGCAGAAATCTGCGACGCGGCAGGCCAGCTTCCGTCGACCTCATCAACGAACGAAGAAGCCTTTCCGAATGGCTCGAAGGAATCATGGTGGGTTGCCTCCGTTAGATGATCGTTTCGCTCCCTTGGTCTTCGTTATTCTCGTTCTCGAGCCTGCCGCTTCGAACGCCGCAGGTCGATGCCGGCGCACGCAGGCGCCGACAGCGGAAAGCATGAAGCAATCGCCTGCGGCAGGCAATCGACTCTGCCGGGTCGACCGCGACGTCGTGAGAGTGCCGCAAGAATTACTTACCGCGGCATTTAGATGCGTTTGCCCGGATGCTCGCGGGCGGCAGTCGGTCGCTTGATCGATTGGCGCAGATGTCGAGGCTGTCTATTATCCGCGGCTCGCAGGGCCGTCACTGCCCGGATGCGGTGCGGTCGATCCATCGCCTAATAGGGAAACAAGCCAACCATGTTGAACGGGAAAATTGTCCTAGTGACTGGCGCCACCTCCGGCATCGGGGCCGCCACCGCCCGCCGGGTCGCGAAGGCGGGCGCCACCGTGGCGCTGCTCGGCCGCGACGAGGCGCGCGGGAAGGCGCTCGAGAAGGAATTGGGCGCCGGCAAGTCCGCCTTCTTCTCCGTCGAGGTCACGGATTTCGCCTCCTGCGAGAAGGCCGTCGCGGCCGTCGTCAAGCGCTTCGGGCGCATCGACGCGCTGGTGAACGGCGCCGGCGTGTTCTTCTACGGCACCGCCATCGACCAGCAGCTCGATCATTGGCGTACGACAATGTCGGTGAATGTGGACGGCGTTTTCCATATGAGCCGGGCGGCGCTGCCCGGCATGATCGCCCAGGGCAAGGGCAATATCGTGAATGTCGCCTCCGACTGGGGGCTCGTCGGTGGGACACGCGCCTTTGCCTATTGCGCGAGCAAGGGTGCCGTCGTGCAGATGACCCGCTGCATGGCCCTCGACCACATCAAGCAGGGCATCCGCGTGAACGTGGTGTGCCCGGGCGAGACCAACACGCCGATGCTGATGGAAGAATATGCCGCCCGCGGCCTTTCCGCGGCCGAAGGGTTCAAGGAAAGCGGCAACAACACGCCCATCGGTCGGGTCTGCCAGCCGGAGGAGGTGGCGGAAGCCATCCTGTTCCTGCTGTCCGACGCGTCGGGCTACATCAACGGCGCGGCCCTGCCGATCGACGGCGGCAACACCGCCGCCTGAGGCGGAAAGGGGCATGAGCGGCCTCGGCCGGGACCGGGCGGGCGCGGGAAGGACACCCCGCGCGAGCCACGCATCGGCGATCCCGACTCAGCGCCGCCGGGCCGCGACCCGGAGCATCTCTTCCTCGGTCCGCCGGGCCTGGGTCCGGATCACCGCCTGGATACGGTTGCGGAGATGGAGGAACTGCTCGGAGTCCTTGACCTTCAGGTCGCGCTTGGCCGGCAGGGTCTCGCTGACGCGAATCTCCTCGATGATGGTGGCCGGGCGCGCGCTGAAGATGAACACGCGTTCCGCGAGAAACACGGCCTCATCCACGTCATGCGTCACGAAGACGATGGTCTTGCGTTCCCGCTCGCGGATATCGAGGAGCTGGACCTGCAGGAACTCCCGGTTCTGCGCATCGAGCGCGCCGAAGGGTTCGTCCATCAGAAGGATGTCCGGATCGGCCGCCAACGTGCGCGCGAGCGCCAGACGCTGCCGCATTCCGCCGGAGATCTTGTTCACGTAGAAGGACTCGAACCCGACCAGCCCGACCAGGTCCACATAATGGCGGGCGATCTCGTCCTTCTCCCTTGCGGAAAGCCCATCGCGGAAGCGGAGCCCGAACTTCACGTTGTCGAGCACGTTGAGCCAGGGGAAAGAGGAATAGGACTGGAACACCACGCCCTTGCGCCGGTCCGGTCCCTTGACCGCCTCGCCGCCGAGCATCACCGTTCCGCTGGTCGGCTGGTCGAGCCCGCCCACGATGCGCATCAGGGTCGTCTTGCCGCAGCCCGACGGGCCGACGAAGACGGCGAGTTCCCCCTTCTCGATGGTCATCGAGACATCGTCGATCACCTGCATGCCCGCATGCCGGTCGGCGCCGCCGAACCACTTGCTCACATGGTCGATCCGCAGGAAGTTCGCGTCGTCCGTGCTCGCCTCATGCTGCGTCATTCGCCGCCACCTTCGCTTTCGATCCCGTTCATGCCGCAGCCCCTCGCCCGCCTTACCGCAGATAGGGGAAGAGCTTCTTGCTGGCGAGCCGAATGAGCTGGTCGCTCAGCAGGCCGATGAGGCCGATGGTGAGCACGCCCGCCATGACCTCCGGCGTCTTGCCGAAGCGTCGCGAGGCCCAGATCACCTGACCGATCCCCTCGTTCGAGGCGACGATCTCGGCCAGGATCACATAGCTCCAGCACCAGCCGAGCGTGATGCGGAGATTGTCCACCATGGTCGGCAGGATGCTGCGCAGGATCACCAGGCCCAGCACGTGACGCTGCTTGGCACCGAGCGTGTAGGCCGTCTCGACATATTCCTGCGGCACGCGCTTCGCGTCGTCGGCGATCAGGAGAACGAGCTGGAAGAAGGTACCCATCCAGAGCAGCGCGATCTTCGAGCCCTCGCCGATCCCAAGCCAGATAACCGTGAGCGGCACGAGCGCCGGGACCGGCAAATAGCGGATGAGATCGATGACCGGCTCGCCCAGCGCACCGAAGACACGGTAGCTGCCCATCAGGATTCCGATCGGAATGGCCATGACCGCCGCGATCGCGAAGGCGATCGCGACCCGGACCACGCTGATATAGATGTCCGCGGCGAAGTTGAAGTCGACGAACAGGCTGTAGAGCGCCTCGCCGATCGAGAGCAGCGAGGGCATGTATTGCGGCTTGATCGAGCTCGTGGCCACCACGATCGCCCAGACCGCCAGCAGGAAAACGAAGGCGAGAACGCCGAGTCCGATTTCGGTCGGACGGCTCAGCCGGGAGCGCAGTGTGAAGAGTCGCTTCCACAGGCCGGGTTCGCCGCCGGGATTGCGGGACATCAGCATTCCTTCCGATCGGGCAAGAAAGTCATTCTGCACAAACGAACCGGGAGGGCACGCCGGAGCGCGCCCTCCCGGGTGATCGACCCCTGCTCAGCGGGTGTGGCCTTCGAACAGATTGCCGAGGAAAGAGGCGTCGACCTGATTGCCGTATTTCAGCGGCTCGTCGGCGACGCCCTGCTCGACATTGAGCTGCATCACCGTGTCGAAGATCCCCTGGAAGCGACCCGGTGCCTCATTCGTCCCGAATAGATCGACCGACTCTTCGTAGGTCGCGAGCTTGAGGCCCGCCATCGCCTCCTTCATCTCGGCCGGCGTGAGGTTGAAGGCCGGCGCCATGATCTCGAGCGCCTTGTCCGTCTCCTTGAAATAATAATCGGCGGCCCGATAGACGGCGCGCAGCATCCCGCGCACGAGCTCCGGATTCTTCTCCAGCAGCTCCTCGTGCAGGAAGATGATGTCGACGATCAGCTCCGGATAGTCTGCCGAATCCACGAGCTTGTAGGCGCCCGGCCGGACGTTCGCCGCCAGGATCTGGCTGAGCAGCGGCTCGTAGGATTCAATCACGTCGACCTTCGGATCCGCGAACACGGCGAGCCCGTCGGCCGTCGCGATATGCAGGATGTTGAGGTCGTTCAGCGTCATGCCGCACTTCTCCCGAAGCTCGATCTGGAGCAGGAGATTGGCCGGCAGTGTCGGCTCCATCGCGAAGGTCTTGCCCTTGAGATCGCAGACATCCTTGATGTCGCCACTGGCGATCACGCCGTCGCCGCCGCGCGAGAAATCCATGGCCGCGACGACCTTGCCCTTGGTCTCGGCGTTGCGCGGGCGGCTCAAATACTCGCCGATGGTGCGCGAGTTGCAGTTGATGTGGCCCGCCTCCATCGCTTCGGTCTGGATCTGGATGTCGTCCTCCTGGACGAACTCCATCTGCACGCCCTCTTCCTGGAAGTAGCCGAGCTTGTCGGCCAGGATGTAGACGCCCTGGCCCGGCCAGAAGGTGAAGGCGCAGACGAACTTGTCCGTATCGACCGCCTTGGCGGGCGATGCGGTTCCCGCCATCAGCGCAAAGCCGCCGATCGCCAGGCAACAGGCAATGAGTCGTTTCATCGAGTTCCCTCCCATGGGTGTTATGCCGCCCGGCGATGCGACGCTGCCGGGCGGGTCCGTTTGAACGCGATCATAGGCGAAATGGCATCGAGCCGAAATCCGAATGCGCCGTAGCGCCCCGGCCATGAAACCTTCGCCATGCGGCGGCGCATCACAGCGCGGTCGATCCTGCGGTCACACCGCCATCGACCATCAGTGCCGTGCCCGTGATGAAGGCCGCATCCTCGGATGCCAGAAAGAGAATTGCCCGCGCGATCTCCGCCGGCTTGCCGAGTCGTTTCATGGGCGTGTAGTTGCGAAGCGCCGCGCGATAGGCGTCGGCATCGGGCAGCGCCGCGGCGGTATCGTCGAAGATCCGGGTATCGGTGGGGGCCGGACAGACGCACGTCACCCGCACGGCGTTCACCAGCTCCATGGCGAGCGCCCGGGTGAGACCGACAATGCCGGCCTTTGACGCGGCATAGGCACCGACGTTCGGCGTGCCGATCACGCCCGCTTCCGAGGCGAGATTGACGATCACGCCGCGGCTCACCCGCAGATGCGGGACGGCGGCGCGGCTCGCGAAGAAGGTCCCCTTCAGATTGACGTCTATGATGCGGTCCCAGAGCGGCTCGTCCGTCGCTTCGATCGACGCCTCGCGATAGATCCCGGCATTGTTGACGAGCACGTCGAGACCGCCGAGCCCCTCGACGGCGCGACGGACGATGGCCTCGCAATCGGCGACGGAGCCGACCGAACCGGGCGCTGCGACAAGGCTTTTGCCGCCAAGGGCGGCGATCGCGGCATCGACGGCGCCGCCGCCCAGGTCATTGACCGCGACCGTCGCGCCTTCCTGGAGAAAGGCCTCGACCGTCGCCCGGCCGATACCGCGCGCAGCGCCGGTGACGAGCACCCGCTTGCCTGCAAATCTCACCCCAGCCCCCTCGCTCGACCGGAATTCGTTCCAAGCCGTTCCGGCGGCCCTGCCGGACCCGATCGTGACAGGAAACGCCCGCCAGACGGCAGCTTTCCTTGCCGGAAACGAGGCGGACGGCATTTCCGCGCTGTCACGGTCCGGCAAGAACGTCTCACATACAATTGAATATTTCTGGCGTTCTCTGTAAATAATGTTTGCGGGTCGGCAAGGCCCGCACGTCGATCCGAGGCTCCGCCTTCCCATGCCGATCCGCCGCCAGAATCTGCCGCTGAATGCGCTCCGCACCTTCGAAGTGCTGGGGCGCCACGGCCATATGCAGCGCGCCGCCGAGGAACTCGGCGTGACCCACGCAGCGGTCAGCCACCAGCTTCGGCTGCTCGAGGATCTCGTCGGCATCACGCTCTTCCGGCGCAAGGGCGGGCTTCGCCTGACGCCGGAGGGGAGTCGCCTGCTGCCGATCCTCTCCGCCTCCTTCGACAAGATGGAGGCGGCGCTCAATTTCATGAATCCGCTGTCGATGACGGGGCAGATCACCGTCGCCTCGACGACGACGCTCTGCGCGACCTGGCTCGCGCCGCATCTGCATCGCTTCCTAAACCGCCATCCGGAGATCGACATCCACCTCATCCCGACCGGCATTCCGGATACCGAGCAGCCGATGGAGGGAATTCCCGAGGCCGACCTCACCATCAATTACGGCGAGACCTTCGGACCGGGGCGGCGTACGGTGCTGCTCTCCAAGGTCGAGTTCTTTCCCGTCTGCAGCCCGAAGCTGCTCGCCTCGTCGCGGCCGCGCCGGCCCGCCGACCTGGTGAATTACGATCTCCTCTACGGCGAGTCGGACGAAGACTGGGAATGGTGGTTCACCCATGTCGGCCAGCCGCAGGTGCAACCGGCGCGGAAACTCATGCTGCGCGACACCCATATTGCGCTCGAATATGCGCGATCCGGCCATGGCGTCGCGATGGGCGACCAGCTCACCGCCAAGGTGGGGCTCGAGGACGGATCGCTGGTGCCGCTGTTCGACTACCGCATTCCCGCTCCGCACGACGTCTACATCATCACGCACAACGAGGCGGAGATGTCGATCCGGACCAAGGAATTCGAGAACTGGCTGCGCAGCGACCTGCTGGCGCAATAGCCAGGCAGGTCGTTCAGCCGGGGTAGCGGGTTCCCGCGGGGGAGATGCCCGGTTCGCGTTCGAAGAACTTCAGTCTGACGCCAAGGATGTCTTCCGTCGCCAGGTAGGCGGCATGGCCGTTGGCGCCGTCCGCGGGCGCTATATCGATGTGGCGCGCCCGCAACTGTGCCAGGGCTCCCTCGTAGTCACCGCCGCTCACGCCGATGGAATGGGCGCTTGCGCCCTTGGCGTCGAGACGCTCGCGATAGGCGGAAGCCCCCTTGCCCGGCTCGACCAGCTCCCAGAGATAGCGGCCGATCCGCGCGGTGGCACGGCGCGCGATCGCCGGCGAAACGCGCTCCTCGACCGACCAGGGACCGATGCCGAGCTCGCCTGCATAGAGGGCGAGGCTCCGGGAGAGATCGCCCGTGACGAGGCCGGCCGAGACTGTCCGGTCGAAGAGCGGCGCGGCATCCGCTCCGTCGCTCTCCCCAGGGAAGCGGTAAAGCCTGTCGAGCATGGTTGCGTCGTGATCCTCGATCAGCTCGAAGATCAGATGCGCCCGCTCGCGGGTGTCGAGATAACAGAAGCGGCCGCAATAGTTGCCCTTCTGCACGACCGCATAGCCGCGGCGGCCGAACTCGCGAATGCAGTCCGCATAGCTCAACGGCTCATGCAGGAAGGCGACATGATGCAGGCCGGGCCCGCGCCGTTTCAGGAAATCCGCATAGATCGAGGCTCCCCCGGTCGGCTCCAGCAGTGACCAGCCCATGCCGCCGACGGTGCTGAAGGCCACCCGCATCCGGTAGGGCGCGGGCGCGCCGGAAATCTCGGTGTCGAAGAGCCGGGGCGGCGCGAAGTCGTAGACGTCCCAGGGACCGATCCCCAGTTCCGTCGCGCAGCGCCGCACTGTCCGGTCGAGATCCGCGCAGACGAAGCAGAGCAGCGACAGGTCGGTAAGAAAGCCGTTCTCGAGGGTCACGGGGATGTGCGAGCTCCGCTGGCCGTTAGTTGCGATAGCGAATGAAGCGCATGCTGAGAACGCTCACGCTGACAGTCACCGCCATCAGGATCAGCGCCACGGCGTTGATCGAGGGGTTCATCCCTTTGCGCAGCATGCCCCAGAGGAAGGTGGGCAAGGTGTTGCCGCCGCCGATGGTGAAGAAGGTGATGATGAAATCGTCGACCGAGAGCGCCATGGCGACAAGCGCGGCGCCGATCACGGTCGGACCGATGATCGGCAGCGTCACCTGGAAGAAGGCCTGCAGCGGCGTGGCGCCCAGGTCGCGCGCGCTGTGGATCACCGCCTCGTCGAATTTCTCGAGCCGGGCATAGACGATGAGGATCACGATCGGCTGCGTGAAAACGACATGGCTCAGAATGACCGTGATGAGGTCGAGCTTGATGCCGAGCGTGACAAAGTAGGTCAGAAGCCCGATGCCGAGCACCAGCGGCGGCAGCATCAGCGGCACCATGAGCGCGCCGCGGAGCGCAGAGCCGGTGCGCGGGCCCGCCCGCGTGAGCGCGATCGCCGACATGGTGCCGAGCACGGTCGAGACGACGCCGACGCTGCCGGTGATGACGAGGCTGTTGGAGAAGGCGCCCCAGAACTCGCGATCCTCGAAGAGCCTGTCGAACCAGGCGAGCGTCAGGCCCGTGATCGGGAAGGAGAGTGTGCTCCCCTCGCTGAAGGCAAACAGCGTCAGGATCACGAAGGGCGACGCGATGAAGACGAGCACCGCGAGGGTAAGAACGCCGAAGACAGGTCCGGCCGGATGCTTCATCGCGGCCTCGCGATGCGGGTGAGCAGCAGCACCGCGAACCCGATGACGAGCGCGGAGAGCGCGATGATCGAGAAGGACATGGCGGCGCCGAGCGGCGGGTTGAAGCGGCTGCCGAACTGGTTCTGGATGAAGACGCCCATCATGGAGGTGACCGGACCTCCCACCAGGCGCGGCGTCACATAGTCCCCGACGGTAAAGAGGAAGGCCAAGGTGAAGCTGACCACGAGCCCGGTCCGGCATTGCGGCAGGATGATGTCGAAGAAGCTGCGCCAGCGGCGCGCGCCGAGATCGCAGGCGGCTTCGACCGATTGATCCCCGATCGAGCGCAACGAGCCATAGAGCGGCAGGATCGAGAGCGGCAGCAGGTAGTGCGTGAGGGCAACGACCACCGCGACCGGGCTATAGAGGAACATGTCGATCGGCTGCTCGATCGCGCCCGTCGCGATCAGTGCCGAATTGATGGCGCCGCTCGGGCCGAGGATCGTCTTCCAGGCATAGATCTTTGTGAGATAGCCGCCGAAGAGCGTGAACATCACCAGCGCCAGCATCAGATTGCCCCAGCGCGGTACCACGAACCGTGCGCTATAGGCGAAGAAGAAGGCGACGGCGGTGGTGGTGAGGGCGATGACGATCGCCATCCCGAAGGTGACGAGGATCGAATCCCAATAGCCGGTGAAGACCTCGATGTAGTTCTCGAGGGTGAAATCGTGAGCGAGCTTGTAGGAGCGCATCTGCCAGAAGCTGGTGAGGAGCAGATGCAGCGCCGGCGCCACGAAGAAAACGAGGAAAAAGACCGCCGATGGCGCGGCGAGCGCGGTGTGGGCCGGGCGGCGGAGTGCAAGCGCCATGACGCTCAGGCCTCCCCCCGCCGGCGGAGCCGAACTGTCAGCGCGGCGTACCGCCTTCCGCTTTCCCGGCGGGGGATCGCGAAAGGCGGTTGTGCGGATCGGTCGCGACGGCAGGAGGCCGTCGGCGGGAGCGTTCGAGCCATCACGCCCGCTGGAACTTCTCCCAGCCGTCCAGGACCTGGTCGTAGGTCACGTGCGTCCCATCCGATTCGATCGGATAGAGGCGGGTCGCGCCGCCGGAGGCCTCGAAGTAGCTCGGGATGTCGCCATAGGGATAGAGCGCCTGTTGCTCAGGCGTGAGCAGCGGCACGGCATCGGCGGTGATCACGCCGAACGCCTCGTTTGCATTGGCCGCCTGCGCTTCCGGGGCGAGCGACTGATTGAGGATCAGATAGTCGGCATCGACGTTGGGCGCGTCGCGAACCATGGCGAAGCAGCCGACGAAATTGATGGCGCCTTCCTTCGGCACCGCCCATTTGATGTTCTTCGCATCGGCGCCGCCCCAGATGCTGCAAGGTTCCCAGCCGATCGCGATGACGATCTCCTCGTTCGCGAACATCGAAGCGAGGTCGCCCCAGCTCGGCGCGATGGTGAGGGCCTGCTCCTTCTTGAACTTGATGAGCAGGTCGATCGTCTTGTCGAGTTCTTCCTGGGTCAGGTTGTAGACGTCCGAGCGGCCGGTCGCCGCCATGGCGAAGCTCATGGTGGCAGCGATCACGTCCTCGACGATCGCGGTCTTGCCCTTGAATTCGGGGCGGAACAGGTCGTGCCAGGAGTCGGGCGTGCCCTGCACCAGGTCGGCGTTCCACATCAGCGGGCAGGAACCCCAATAGTTCGGCAGCGCAAAATATTTGCCGTCCTTGGAGATCCCGGGCGAGTTCTGGAACTGCGGGAAGACATTGGCGAAGTTCGGAATGCGGCTGAGGTCGAGCTCCTGCAGCAAGTCGCCCGCGAGATAGGCCGGCAGGAAATAGGCATCCGGCGTCACGATATCCATCTGACCGATGCCGCCCGCCTGCGCCGCCGCGATGATCTCTTCGTTCGAGTTGATGTAGGTGGCCTGCAGCGTGATGTCGTTCTTCGCGAGCCAGCCGCCGGCATCGACGCTCGCGTCGAGCCCCTGCCATCCGTTGTAGCGCACCTCGGTCGCCGCCGCGGCCGGGCGAGCGCCGAAGCCGAGCGCGCCGGCCGCGCCTGCGGCCAGCATGCCCTTGCCGAAGCTGCGTCGCGTCATCGGCACGGGCACGCGGAAATGCACGAGGCCGCTGCCGGCCTTCGGCAGGATTCTATCGTTCGCTCGGTTGCGTTCGGCGGTCATCGGATCCTCCCTGTCGATGATCGAGAGAATCCATCCCTGGAAGCCCTCTTGATGAAACCATTCGCCGTCGGATGCAAGGCAGCTCGATCAGCGCTCAGATACGGTCCCTATCGCTAGCAACCGGCGGCGTTCATGTCGAGGCCCCCGTTGGCAGCTTGCGACCGAGCCACTGCTCGTAGAACGCCTCAAGGTCCGGCTGGAAGTCGAACAGGATCGGATAGCCGGGCGGCACCGCTTCCACTTCCAGCAGCGTCTTGCAGCCGGGACAGATGAATTCCCGGAGTTGCATCCATTCCGCGTTCGCGGCCATCATCTTCGGATAGAGTTCCTCGATCTCGGCCTGGCTCGAACGGACGCGGATCAGCGCTTCGAGCTTCCAGTTCTGCCGGTAGTCGCCGAATTCCTGGCCGCAGGCGCATTTGACGACGCGCCGCGCGTCGGCCGTCTGCACGATGTAGAGGTTCTCCCCGTAGGGCAGGAGGATGCGGTCCTGCCACGTCACCCGGCTCTGGTGGATCTCCAGCATCTTGTCGAACCGATCGGGATCCTTGAAGGCCGACATGATGCCGTGCACCTCCGACCAGGGCAGCTTGCCCTCGAGGAGGTCGCGCAAGGTAGCGCTGTCGTAGCTGGGGATCATCCGGCCGTTTCCTTCCTTGCTCGCCCGCGCCCGCTCAAACCTGGTAGCTGTCCGGCAGGCTCCAGAAGGCGCGGTAGCGCGCCGCCCAGGCCGGGGAAAGCTTCATCGACGAGCGATACATGTCGGCGACAGGCGCCGAGAAATCCTTCGCCATGACGCGAACCTCGCGCTCCCTCGCGAGCCATGCGCGCACCGGCACCGCCTTCGCGGCCCGGTCCTCGCGCAGCGCCTTCTTCCGCGCCGCTGTGGCCGCCTCGTCCACGCTGCCGCCGGATTTCTCGAGCACCACGCCATAGGTCCGCTCGGCCATTTCGGCGGAAACCACCTCCTCTCGCACATCGACGGCGACGTCGGTCGCGATGCGCGCGAGGGGATCGCCGACGCCGGGCCCGCCCCGCATGAAGGAGAGATAGAGGTCGCGCTCGCGGAAGGGCGCCGGCAGGTCGGTCGCGCGCTTGTCCAGTACCACGTCGCCGCGGACGAGATCGGTCGCCTGCCTGCCGTCCGAATGACGGTCGCCGGTCGGATAGGGCGCGCGGCGCGCGAAGACGTCCTCGAGGTCGTTGTTCTTGAGCGCGAAGCGATAACCGGAGGAGCCCGGATAGCCGCCGAAGATTCCCGGATAGGAAAAGACCGCGCCGTCGCCGACGAACTGCAGCTCGTATGTCTCCGTGTGCCAGAGCATCCGCATACACTCGTAACCGGATCCGCCACGGCGGCGGCCGGCTCCCGCGCTGTTGGTCTTCACGCTGCGACCGAGATAGAGCAGCGGCTCCACCATTTCCCAGGCCTCGACGTCGCCCATGTCGCCTTCCGGGTTCCACATCACCGAGGCATGATCGAGACCGTCCCGGATGGTTCCCGCGCCGCCGCCGATGCAGGACATCTCGAAGTTCGAAACCGCGGATTCGTTGCCGTGATGGTCGATTCCCCCACCCTGGAGGATGTTGCCGTCATGGCCGTAGCCGGCGATCACCTCCTCCACATAGCCGCGCGCATAGAAGGCGCGCCCGAGCGAGCGGAACATTCCCCCGAAGGACGGCACCAGATAGTACCAGGCATTGCCGTGGGCCGTTGTCGATGTATCGGGGTTGACCCAGGAACCGCGCGGGCAATGGAGGCCGGTCGCGAAATGCGCCCCGTCATTGACCTTGTCGTTCGGCATGATCGTCTGGGTCAGCGCCACCCAGAGCGCGCCCGCCATGGCGCTCGGCGTGCAGTTGAAGCTATGCAGGCCCCATTTTCCCGCACCCTCGAAATCGACATCGAGCCGGCCGGCGGCACCGATGCTGAGGGTGAAGGGCGAATGCATGAGGATGTCCTTGCGCGTCTCGGCCGGAAGCCGCGCCTCGTCCGCGAACTGCGCGTCGATGAAGGCCGGCGCCTCGTAGCGGCCGGGAATGAGGAGCTGCTTCACGCGCTCGACGAAGGAACGACGGCTGTCCTCGAGCACTTCGCGAATGAACTGCTTGTAGCTGTCGATGCCTTCCTCGCGAATCAGCGCCTGCACGGCGGCGCGGATCATGTGACAGCCGGCGAGCCGAGTCTTCTCGTCCAGCGACCAGTACATCGGCGTGCGAACGGCGCGCTCGCATCGCTTCACATGGTCCTGGAACAGCCGGTCGTTGGCGCCGCATTTCACGCAAGGCAGATAGAGCCCGTCCTCGTAGCGCGTCGTCGGCCCGACCGCATTGCTGCCGGGCGTATTGGAGCCGATATCCATCACATGGGTGACGCCGCCGGCCCAGCCGACGACTTCGCCTTCCCAATAGATCGGCACCAGGGTCTGCACGTCCGCCGTATGGACGTTGCCGATATGGGGATCGTTGTTGACGAAGATGTCGCCGTCGTTGATTCCCGGATTGTCCTCATAGTCGTTGCGAAGCATGTATTTGATCGCTTCGCTCATGGTGTGGACATGCACCAGGATGCCGGTGGAAAGCGTGATCGAATCGCCTTCGGGGCTGTAGAGGCAGAAGCAGAGCTCGCCCAGCTCCTTGACGATCGGGCTCGCGGAGATGTTGAGCGCCGTCTCGCGCGCATTGACGAGCGAGCCGCGCAGCCGCGAGAAGATCTTCTCGAAACGGATCGGGTCGGCTTCCTTGAGGGGAAGCCGGTCGAGCCCGAAGCAGCGGCCGGACTTCGCGAAGGCCGCCTCGGAATCGTCCAGCATCTGGTGCAGCGTGCGGCCGTCCCAGCCGGCGGTCTTCGGCGCGGTATCCATCACGTTGGCAACGCGGTTCATGTGCGGGCCCGTTTCGGTGTCACGAGAGATGAAAGATGCGATGGGCGTCGAGGCGTGCGCGACGTCCCGGCGGCACCACGAAGGTCGTGGCCGGCGACTCGACCACGGCGAGCCCCTCGATCACGTTGCCGGCGCGCAGCTCCTCCATCTGGTAGATGCGCGCATCGATGGTCTGCGTGCGCCAGAAGATCTTGCGCACGGCCTTGAAGGCCGAGTCCGACGGCGTCTCGCCGGCGAGCGCATCGTTCGGCAAGGCCGGCTTCTCGCAATCGACGATGCCGGTCGCCACGAGGCGCGTCACGAAATAGCCGAGCTCGGGCGAGCGGGCCGAGCGCGCATAGACCCGGTCGTAGGTTTCCTCGAAAGCTTCGATGATCTTCTCGAAATCGCCGGTCTGCCGGATACGATCGACCGGGCTCGCCACCTCGAGGTCGTTGAGCTGCCCCATATATTGCAGCCGGACATAGGGCTTGATGCGGACCTGGCTGCGCGCGATGCCGCTCTTGGCAAACTCGGCATGGACCTCGTCCGACAGCACGCCCCACGCCTCGTTGATGCGCTGGCCGAGGCTATGCCGCTCCTCGGCCGAGCTCTTCGGCGGAATGGCGAGATCCATCTGCCGCTCGAAGCGGTATTCGTAATCCGCACAGGCGCAGCCGAAGGCGGAGAAGCCGGCAGCCCAGGCTGGCACCAGCACGTCGCGGAACGGGATGCCTTCGGTATAGCCGCCGACATGGAGCGGCCCGCCGCCGCCATAGCTGCAGAGCGAGTAGCTTACGGGCTCGAAGCCGCGGCCGAGCACCTTGGTGATGACCGCCTGCCGCAACGACTCCTCGAAGAGCTCGATCACGCCGCTCGCCGCCCGCTCGACGCTGAGCTTCAGCGGCTCGGCGATCTGCTTGCGCACGCCTTCGATCGCCTTGTCGCGATCGATCTTGATCTCGCCGCCGAGGAAATAGTCGGGGTTGATGGTGCCGAGCACGACGTTGCAGTCGGTGATCGAGACCGTGTCGACCTTGCCTTCGGCGTAGCAGAGCCCGATGCGCGATCCGGCGCTGTCCGGCCCGATCTCGATGCGCTGCGAGAGCGGGTTGATGCGCACGAAGCTGCCGGTGCCCGCCCCCACCGAATCCAGCTCGAGCAGCGGCAGATTGAGCTTGAAATGTTCGATGCTCGGGTCGTTCTTGAGCGCGTATTCGCCGCCGGTGATGAGAGCGAGATCGAAGCTCGTCCCGCCGATGTCCGAACAGACGATGTTGTCGATGCCGATCTTGTCGGCAAGATACTTCACGCCGACCACGCCGCCGATCGGGCCGGAAACCAGCGTCTTCACGAGTTGGCCCGCCTCCATCGAGATGGTCCCGCCATGGCTCGCCATGATGCGCGGCTCGAAGGAAGCGCCGAGATCGCGGAACTTCTCGCGCACGCGGAAGAGCTGACGCCGGCTGGGTTCGGCCGCGTACGCCTCGATGACCACCGTGTTGAGGCGCGGAAAATCGAGCCGCGTCGGGCAGATCACCGAGGAGAGCATGACCGGCACGCGCTGGCCGCGCTCGGCCATCACCTCTTCGGCGATGCGGCCGACCGCCTGCTCATGCGACGGGTTCCGGTAGGAAAAGACGAGGCTCACGCAGATTGCCTCGACCTTCTCGTCGAGCAGGTCGTGAACCGCCTTGCGCGCATCCTCCTCATAGACCGGGATGGCCTCGTTGCCGAACATGTCGACCCGGCCGCCCACGCCGCGGATGCGCGATTTCGGCACCAGCGGGACGCTATGCCGGTGCGTCACCACATGCAGCCGGTCGGAATAGCTGAGGCCGAGATGGGTCTGCACCCCCCGCTCGAGCTTGAAATAGTCCTCCATGCCCCGGGTGACGATGACGCCGACGCGCTGGCCGCGGCGCTCGAGAAGGCGGTTCAGCATGGCCGTGCCCGAATAGACGCCGGCGACCACGGAGCCCATGCCGTCGCGGAGCGGCAGCTTCCAGTAATCGAACGCGTCTTCAGCGGACCTTGCGATGGCGATCGATTCGTCTTCCGGCGTGGTCTGTGCCTTGCCGATCACGAAATCGCCGCTGCGGTCGATGATGATCGTGTCGGTCATCGTGCCGCCGGCATCGATCGCCAGAATTCTCGGCTCCCGGACCGCCCGATCCGCCGCCATGCCGCCTTCCATGCAACCCCTCGCGCCCAAACCGTCGAGACGGCGACGGCAAAGGGTGCCGATCAATCGTCTTCTTCGGAATTCAACTCTGCCTGTAGGGTTCTGCAAAAACTGTTCGCTGACAATCGAGAAATTCTGGGAAGATCGGCAAGTTTGGTTTGATACTATCGCGACTTGACGTAAAGGCGAGTCGTCATCACCCATAGAATAAGGATGGGCGCTTCGCGCAGCTGTGGCTGGCAGCTCGATCCGATCAGCCGGGAAGTCTCGGCGGAACATACCCGCCCAGCCGCTCTTCGACAGCACGCGCCGCGGCCAGAGCGACATGCTCGCGCCAGGGGCCGGCGACGATTTGCACGCCGACGGGAAGACTTTCCGCCGTGGCACCGGCACGAACCACCACGGCCGGCCAGCCGGTCACGTTGAACGCCGTCTGGAAGACCCAATCCTCATAGGTCGATTTCTCCAGCCGCTCGTAGCTCTGCGCCGCATCGGGCGCCGGCGGGCATAGCAGGATGTCGAACGCGCCCATGAATTGCAGCATGGCGCTGCGGAGCTGCTGGGTGCGCTCGACCAGCGCCGAAACGCCCGGCCCGTCGAGCGGCCTTGCCCGCGCAAAGCGCGCCTTGACGCGGTCCGTCAGCTCCGTCGTGCCGCAGCGCTCCAGCAGCCGGGCGATGCAGCTCGCGCCATCGGCGTCGCGCAATCGCGCATAGATTTCCTCGATCTCGATGAAGGGCGGCGGAATCGATTCGACGACCGCGGCGCCCGCGTCCTGCAGGGCCGCCGCCGCGGCGCGGGTGACAGCGGCGACATCCGGCGCCGCCGAAACCCGGCCATTGCCGACGAACCAGCCGACGCGGAGCCCCGCGACCGGGACCGGCTGGAAGCGATCGAGAGCGACGGGGGCGACCAAGGGATCGACGCCGTCCGGCCCCGCGATGACGGCGAGCGCGATCGCCAGATCTTCCACGCAGCGGGCGAGCGGGCCTACCTGCGTCAGCGAGTCGAGAAAGCCGAAATCGAACGAGATGATATGACCGGTGAGCGGCACCCGGCCGGCCGTCGGCTTCAGGCCCGCAATGCCGCAGACATGGGCCGGGTTGCGGATGCTGCCGCCCGTATCGCTGCCGAGCTCGAGCGCCGCGCCGCCCGCCGCGACGATGGCGGCAGCGCCGCCGCTGCTGCCCGCGGGCGCCAGCGAAAGGTCGTAGGGATTGAGCGTCCGGCCGTGGATCAGGTTTTCCGTGCCGCTGCCCATGGTGAGCTCGGGCGTGTTGGTCTTGCCGATGAGGATCGCGCCCGCTTCCCGCAGCCGGCGCACTGCCGTCGCGTCGCGCGAGGGCACGTGACCGCGCCGCCCGGTCGTCCCCGCGGTCGAGATCAGGCCTTCCGTATCGAAGGAGTCCTTGACCGTGATCGGCACGCCATGAAGCGGCCCGAGGCTTTCGCCCCGCACGACGCGGCGATCGGCGTCCGCGGCTTCGCGCAGCGCGCGCTCGGGATCAAGGGCAACAACGGCGTTTATGGCGCCGTTGACGGCCCCGATCCGCGCGAGATGGGCCTGCATGACCTCGACGCAGGAAAGCTCCCGCTGCGCGATCCAGCCGGCGATCTTCGCGGCGGAGGCCGAGAGGATATCTCCCGGCCTCTCCTTCGGCGGCGAGCCGACCAACGGCTATTTCTCGGGCACGATCGCGATCACATCGATCTCGACGCGGGCGCTCGGCGGCACGAGACCGGTGATCACGCCGGTGCTGGCGACAGGGCTCGGGAAGTAGCGCTCCAGAACCTCGTAGATCTTCGGATACTCGGCATTGTTGGTGATATAGACGTTGCGCTTTACCACGTTGTCGAGCGTTGTGCCGGCCTGTTCGAGGATCGCCTTGACGTTCTCCATGACCTGCACGGTCTGCTCCTCGATCGAGCCGAGCTCGACGATCTCGTGCGGCGTGCCGGCCGGCGCCGTGCCCGGCTTGTTGCCGATCTGCCCGGTGACGAAGACGAAGCCGCCGGCCCTGGTGCCATGGACCGTCGTCTTGGAGTAGGAGCCGCCGATCTTCGGCGAGCGGATGATTTCCTTCTTCATGGATGTCTCCCTTGCGATTGACGGCTGGCCCCGACGAACCGGCCGCGATTTCCCCCTCACGGGACTGGAACTAGAGCGGCATCATCTGCAGCCGGAGCGATTCGGCGTTGCGGATATGGGCGCGCGCAGCGACCTCGGCGGCATCCGGATCGCCGACGGCGATCGCGTCGACGATCGTCTTGTGCTCGATATCGGCGCTGGCCGGCCGGCCCTTGACCGAAAAGGTGGTGCCCTGGAGCAGCGCGAGCGCGTCGCCGAGCTGCTGCAGCGACTGCATCATGTAGCGGTTATGGGCGGCATCGCAGATCGCCTCATGCAGGGCGCGGTTGATGGCGGCATGGCGCGTCGCATCCCTGGTCCGGCGAAATTCCTCGAGCAGGTGACGCATATAGGCAACCTCCGCCGGCGTCGCATGCTGCGCCGCAAGTCTGGCCGCCGCCCCTTCGAGCAGCGCGCGCATCGCATAGAGCTCAAGCACCTGCGGCCGATCGAGCGCGACGACGCCGAGCCCGCGCCCCGCCGCGACGTCGAGGAGCCCGTGGCTCTGTAGCTGCCGCAGGGCCTCGCGCACGGGTGTCCGGCTCACCCCCAGCGTGCGCGCCACGTCCTCTTCCCGAACCCGGTCGCCCTGCCGGAAATGCCCGTCGCGGATCGCCTGGCGCATTTGCCGATAGACATAGTCCGCGCGCGAGGCATCGCGGAACGGATCCTCCGCCTCGGCATGGTCTTCCCCGCGACCCTTCCAGGGATCCCGTGTCGCCGGCGTTTCCTTCCGTCTGACGCGCTGTGCCGACATCGTCCGCGCTCCTATGCCTCTTCCGCTCCGTGCTTCATCGCGCGAGCTTCGCGCAGATATCGGTGAAGAGGGCGAGCACCTCCTCCGCCTGCGCTTCGGTCATGACGAGCGGCGGGGTGATGCGGAGCACGCAGCCATAATTGCCGGTGAGCCCGATGATCACACCGCGATCGCGCATCTCGGCCTGGATGCGCTTCGCCAGCGCCGTCGCCGGCTTGCGGCTCGCGCGGTCCTCGACCAGCTCGACCCCGATCATCAGCCCGAGGCCGCGCACGTCGCCGATGAAGTCGAAGCGCGTCATCGCCTTGCGGAAACCCTCCATGAGGAGATTTCCGATGGTCTCGGCGCGCTTCGGCAGATTCTCGTCGGCGATCACGTCGAGCACGGCATGGCCGGCGGCAATGCCCACCTGGTTGTTGGCGCCGAAGGTCGTGAAATGGTCGCCATCCTCGAAGGTACTGGCGAGCTTGTCGGTCGCGATGAAACCGCCGAGCGGGATGCCGCCGCCGATCGCCTTGGCGAAGGTGACGACGTCGGGCTGCACGTCCCAGTGCTGGTGGCCGAACATCTTTCCGGTCCGGCCGAATCCCGTGAACACCTCGTCATGGATCAGGATGATGTTATGGCGGCGAAGAATCGCCTGCACCTTCGGCCAGTAATCTGCCGGCGGCACGATGATCCCGCCGACGCCAAGAATCGGCTCGGCGATCATGATGGCGGCCTCGCCGGGCACCTTCGTCTTCATCGCCTCCTCGATCTCGGTCGCGCAGCGCGTGCCGCAGCTCGAGGGTTCCAGCCCCAGCGGGCAGCGATAGCAGTAGGGCGCCGAGAGATGGACGACCCCCGGGAACGAGGCATAGGGGCCGAAGCCTTTCTTGCGCGCCGCCATGCCGGTCAGCGACAAGGCGAGCGACAGCCGGCCGTGGAAGGAATGTTCGAGCGTGAAAATCCCGAAGCCGCGCTTGCCCGTCGCCATCGCATGTTTCAGCGAGATCTTGATGGCGCCGTCATTTGCCTCGGCACCGCTGTTGGCGAAGAAGACGCGCTTCAGCCGGTCCTGCAGCAGGGCCGCGATGCGCCTGGCGAGCTTCAGGGTGAGCGGGCTGTGGAACCGGCCGGGGCTCTGCAGAAGCTGCTCGGCCTGCGTCTTGATCGCCTCCACGATGCGCGGATGGCAATGGCCGACCGAAACCACGCCCGGCCCCGCCTCGAGGTCGAGAAAACGGTTGCCGTCCGCATCCCACACTTCGGCGCCCGCGCCCTTGACCACGACCGGCGTCGAGTTCGCGTTCGGCACCATATAGTCGAACAGCTCTTCGACCTCGGAGATGTTTCGCGTTGCCTGGCTGGTCATCGACGATCCTCTCGCAAGCAGGTCGGTCAGGGGTTGATGGTGACGAGGCGCTCTTCGGTCACCTCGCGGATGGCGTACTGCGGCCCCTCGCGGCCGAAGCCGCTTTCCTTGACGCCGCCGAACGGCATGGCGTCGCCCCGCGCGCTCGACGCCTCGTTGATATGGACCGCGCCGAAGCGAAGCGCTTTCGCGGCCCGCATGGCGGCGTTGATATCGCGGGTGAAAATGCCGGCGGAAAGGCCGTAGGGCGTCGCGTTGGCGCCCGCCACCGCTTCGGAAAGCTCGTCGAAGGGCAGGATCGAGAGCACCGGCGCGAAGATTTCCTGATCGAGCACCCGCATGCCGGACCGCAGCCCGCCGAGCAGCGTCGGCTCCATCACCGCGCCGGCGCGATTGCCGCCTGTGAGAAGCCGCGCCTGGCTGCCGGTCGCCTCGGCGACCCAGGCGACGGTGCGCTCTGCCGCGGCCTCCGTGATCATCGGCCCGATCCGGGTCTCGGATTTCCAGGGATTTCCAGCCGGCATCCGGCGCGCCTCGGCGACGACCCGCGCCGCGACGTCCTCAGCCACGCCACGCTCGGCATAGAGGCGCTGCACCGACGTGCAGACCTGTCCCGCCTTGCGAAAGGCTGCGTTCGCGATCTTCGCCGCGGCACGGTCGAGGTCGGCATCGGCACAAACGATGGTGCTGGCGATGCTGCCGAGCTCGAGCTGCGTCCGGCGCAGGCCCGCCGCCTGCTGCACGATTCGGCCGACGCGCGTCGAGCCGGTGAAGGCATAGAAGGCGATCGCCGGTTCCTCGAGCAGATACCGGCCGACGGTATCGCCCGCCCCTTGCAGCAATCCCAGAAGGGCCGGCGGCAATCCCGCCTCGAGAAAAAGCTCGCAAAGCAGCGCCGGGGTGAGCGGCGTGAGGTTCGAGGGCTTGAGAAGCACCGCATTGCCGGCGGCGAGTGCCGGCGTGATCTTGTGGAGCACGGTATTGAGCGGCGAGTTGAAGGGCGTGATCGCGCAAACCACGCCGACCGGCACGCGCAGGGTAAAGCCGATGCGATCCTGCTGCCCTGGCGAGGCGCCGAACGGCACCATCTCGCCTGCTATGCGCGTGGCCTCCTCCGCGGAGAGCTGCAGGGTCACGATCGAGCGGTCGATCTCCATGGCGGCGTCGGCCTGGGTGAAGCCCGTCTCGGCGACGATGAGCGCGGCGAAGCGGGCGCGATCCCGGTCCAGCAGCGCGCCGACGCGGCGCAGGATCTTTGCGCGTTCATGAGGCGGCGGCGCGCCCGTCTCGAAGGCCCGTTGCGCGACCCGCACCGCGTCGGCGACCTGGGCGCGGGAGGCTTCGGAGAGCCGTGCCACGGGCGCCCGGGTGAATTTCTCCAGCACCTCGAACTCGGTTTCGCCCGTCACGGCCTTGCCATCGACGAGCGAGGTCAGGAACGGCAACCGGAGCGTCGGCACGCCGGCGGCCTCGAGCGCCTGACGCATCGCCGGCGAAGGGATCGGGGCCCCCGATGTCATGCCGTCCTCGCCTTCTGGCCCGCGAGTGCGGCAGCCGCGCCCTCGCCCGCGGTCTTGCCGAACACGGCGCCGGACATCAGGCCGGTGCCGCCCGGATAGTTGAAGTAAAAGAGCCCGCCGACCAGTTCGCCCGCGGCATAGAGGCCGGGGATGGGAGCGAGGTCGCTGTCGCGCACCTGCCCGCTCTCGGCCACGAGCCGGAGACCGCCGAAGGTGAAGGTGATGCCGCAGCCGATCTGATAGGCCTCGAAGGGCGGCTCGTCGATGCGGTTTGCCCAGTTCGACTTCGGCACAGCGAGGCCCTCGGTCGAGCGCCCGTCCTTGATGTTGGGATTGAAGGGAATCTCAGTTCGAACCGCCGCATTGTAGGCGCGCAGCTCCGCCAGGAAAGCCGCCGGCTCGACGCCCTCGAGCTTTTCGGCAAGCCCCTCGAGCGTATCGGCCGCGACCTTCGTCACGCGCTTGATGCGATACTCGCCGCGCAGCAGATGCAGTACCTTCGCGTCGAAAATCTGCCAGCCGAACTGGTCGGGCTGCTCCAGCACGGCACGGCCGTATTTCGCGTAGGTGTAATTCCGGAAATCGGCGCCTTCGTCGACGAAGCGGCGGCCCTTGGCGTTGACGATGATGCCGAAGGGATAGGAGTGTTTCTGGAAATTGTCGCCGACCGCGAGGTCGCCGAACTCCGGTGCGTTGTAGTCCCAACCGACCGCGTGACAGCCGGACCAGTTGCCGTAGGGCATGGCGCCAATCTTCAGCGCCATGTCGATCCCGTCACCCATGTTGAAGCGCGTGCCGCGCACCTTGGCGAGCTCCCAGCCCGGTCCGAGATAGCGCGTGCGCCA
Source organism: uncultured Rhodospirillaceae bacterium (assembly GCA_902826565.1). Lineage (GTDB taxonomy): Bacteria > Pseudomonadota > Alphaproteobacteria > Dongiales > Dongiaceae > CADEFF01. The sequence continues at coordinate 97,741 of CADEFF010000002.1, forward strand.
TTCCGAATTGGCTTCGAACCCGCCGCAGGCGAGGATCACGGCCTCGCCGCGGATCTCCTCGAGCCCGCGCGGCCCCTTCACCTGCACGCCGCCGACCGCCGTTCCGTCCCAGAGCAGCGACAGGACGCGGCTGTCGTAGCGGATCTCAATTCCCTCGCGCCGCGCGATATCGGTGAATTGGGCGATCATGCCGGGCCCGCCGCCAGCCACCTCGACGGTCAGCCCGCCCCAGAATTTGAACCTGCCGCCGAGCTTGAACGCCTGGCGCCCATAGATCGGCGCGAAGCGGATGCCCTTCTTCCGCAGCCAGAACATGGTGTCGAAGGAGCGCGTGACGAGGCGTTCGCAGAGCTCGGGATCGGTCCGGTAGCGTGTGACCCGGAACATGTCGTCGAAGAACTGGTCGGTGGTGTAGCTGCCGAAATCGGTTTCGGCGATCTCCCGCGCCGTGAGATCGGGCATGAGCGCGCGAAGATCGTCGACGCCGCTATAGGCGAAACGCATGGCGCCGGCCGTGAAGCGGGTATTGCCGCCGCTCTCGGCCTCGGGCGCGCGCTCCAGCATGAGGACGCGGCAGCCCCGCTCCCGCGCCGCCAGCGCGGCGCAGAAGGCGGCGTTGCCGGCGCCGACCACGATAACCTCCTGGCTCGCTCTCCCCATGCCGCACCGTTCGTCGGAACCGCCCGAGATCGCCGATCAACCTCAATGCACGATTGTATACATTCGCATGAAAAATACACCTCCCTTTTCCGGTCGCCGCCGCCCGCCAGGCCTGCGTGCCGCTCCCCCCGCCGGCGACGAGAGTCGCAACTTTCGCGTCCGGAACCGCGCGGCCGATCGCAGATCTGCTTATCTTCCTAGGATTGCTTGCCGCATGACCCGCAACCCTTGCGGCGGGCGGCCTCGTAAGACATTGTTAACTATTCTGAAGCCAAATCGGACCTGCCAGACAGGTTGTTGCGATCGGCGTGGAATACTGCCCGGTAATGCGTTGATGCACCGGGAAAGTTGAACGGAATATCGGCTTCTGCGGGGAAGGCCGTGGATATTCTCTTATTCACCCTTGGCGAAGGTCGCTACGCCTTGCCGGCGATCGTCCTGCGCCAGGTCGTCCGCGCCGTTTCCCTCGCACCCCTGCCCAAGGCGCCCGGCATCGTCGAGGGCGCCATCGACTATCACGGCACGGTCGTTCCCGTCCTCGATATCCGTGCGCGACTGGGCCTCGCACCGAAGCCGCTTGCGGCCTCCGACCATTTTCTGATCGCCGCGACGCGGGGCCGGCTCGTGGGCCTGCGGGTCGACGGAGCGAACGCGCTCATCGCGATCGATCCGAAGACGATCGAGCGGCCCGACCGCTTTGCACCGAAGGACCGACTCTTCGCCGGCCTTGCCAAGCTTCCGGACGGGCTGGTCCTCATCCAGGACCTCGACGCCTTTCTCTCCGAAGCCGAAGCAGCCGCAATCGCGACGGCGATGCCGGAGACCGCCGCGTGATCGCCGAAAGCTGGACCGATCCCACTTATGCGGAGATCGCGTCCTGGATTCACGCCCGCACCGGCCTCACTCTTGCGCCGCATCGCTATCCCGATGCCGAGCGCCGGATCCGGCGCGTCATGGCCAAGGCCGGCGCGCGGGAGCTGGAAAACTGCCGCAGGATGCTCGAAGGCGAGCGCATGCCGCTCGACGAGCTCGTCGCCGAGCTCACGGTGGGCGAGACCTATTTCTTCCGCGATCCCGCGCAGTTCCGGTACATCCGCACCGAGCTCCTGCCGCGGCTCCGGAAACGCCACGGCGCCGATCATCCGGTCCGCGCCTGGAGCGCCGGGTGCGCCTCCGGCGAGGAAGCCTATTCGCTCGCGATCCTCTTCGAAGAGGAAGCTGTCGATCGCGGGGCTAGCATCCTGGCGACGGACATCTCGCGCCCTGCTCTCTCCCGCGCACGCCAGGCGCTCTACGGCAACTGGTCGATGCGAGGCGACGACGGCAGCCTTGCCCGCCGATATTTCCGGCCGCGCGGTGTGCAGCTTCAGCTCGAGGACCGGATCCGCCGGCGCGTCGACTTCCAGTATCTCAATCTGGCGCTCGATCGTTACCCCTCGCTTGCGAGCGGCGTCTGGGGCATGGACATCGTGCTCTGCCGCAATGTCCTCATCTACTTCGATCATGCGACCGTCCGGCGCGTGATCCGCTCGCTGATCGAAAGCCTTGCCGAAGGCGGCGTGCTGATCACCGGCGCGTCCGACCCCGTCTATCAGGAGGACGGGCCCTTCGAGATCCTGGTTACCCCGGCCGGCGTCTTCTATCAGCGAACGAGCGGTGCCCAATTCGTCACCCGCAGCGTCTCCAGCCCGATGCCCGCGCCGCGACCTGTCGAGGCGAGGCGGCCGGCGGTCGCCGCTCCCGCTCGTGCCATACCGACGCGCCAGATCGAGCCCGCGCCGGCGCGCGACACGGCCGCCCTTGTCGACCAGGCGGCGGCTGCAGGCGACCATCGCGCCGTCCTGCGGCTGACCGAAGGCCGCACGCAAGATCCCGAGACGATGCTGCTTCGGCTGAAGGCGCTCGCGAACCTCGGCGAGCTCGTCCGCGCCGAACGCGAAGCCGCAAGGCTGGTTGCCGCTAGCCCGCTCGTCCCCAGCCTGCATTTCACGCGCGCCATGCTGCTCATGGCACTCGACCGCCACGAGGATGCGGAGCGGTCGCTGCTCAACACGCTCTATCTCGATCGTTCACTGGTGGCGGCGTATCTGGCGCTGGGGCATCTGCTGCTGCGCCGCGGCGATTCGACCGGGGCGCAGCGCGCCTACCGTGTCGGCCGCGATCTCGCGGCCATGCAGCGACCCGATGAGCTGCTGCCGCTGGCCGAGGGCGAGACGGCGGGCCGGATGGTGGCCGCGGCCGAAACCCAGCTCGCCTTGCTTCTGGCCCCGGCAGGAGAGCTGGCATGACCGGCGTCCGACAAAAGGCCGCGATCGATTGGGCTGACGTCCGCCGGCGCATGGCCCGCGCGATCGAGGCGACCGACCAGGCGCTGCGCCAGGATGCCGAACAGACGGCACGTCTCATGGAGGCGCGGACAAGAACGCTCGCACGGCCTCTCGAGCGAGAGAACACAGGCGAGAAGATCGCGCTGCTGCAGTTCCGCGTCGCGAACACGCGCTACGCGATCGAAACGCGCTATGTGCGGGAGATCTTTTCGCTGCACGACGTGACCCCCATTCCGCTGGCGCCCTCGCCCTTCATCGGCCTCGCCAACCTGCGCGGCGAGAGCCTGCCGCTCGTCGATGCCGCGCACCTGGCCGGAAGCGCCTCCGGCACGTCGGAAACGCCCTTTGCCGTCGCGCTTGGCCGGGGCGCCATCGAGCTTGCGATCGCCGTCACGGCAGTGGACGAGGCGGCCGATCTGCCCGTCGCCTCGATCGTGCGGCCGGACGAGCTGCTCGGCGGCACGATCGCCGAGTGGCAACGCGGGGTAACGGCAGATGCCGTCATCGTTCTGGATGGGGCGGCGCTGCTGGCGGATCGGCGCCTCGCATGCGGGACGAACTCGAATCAATCTGCGGGATAGGAGTCAGAAATGTTTAGTGGCATCTCCGTTCGGACGAAGCTGGTGCTGGGCTTCGGCATCGCGCTCCTCCTGCTCGTCGTTCTGGGAGGCGTCGCCTACGTCAATACGAATGCTTTGCTGGAGGTGCGCAGTGCCGCGCGCCATACGATCGAAGTCCAGCTCCAGATCGAACAACTGCAGATCCGGCTCCTCGATGCAGAAACCGGACAGCGCGGCTACCTGCTGACGGGCGAAGAATCCTACCTTCAGCCCTACCAGGCGGCGATCGACAACATTGAACGGTCGCTGTCGGAAGTCGTCACCATGACACAGGACAGTCCCGAGCAGCAGGCGAGGTTGCGGACCTTGTCTGACCTGGTTCGCAACAAGCTCGACGAACTGGCGCGGGTGATCACGCTGCGCCGGCAAGGGACCGTCGAAGCCGCAATCCAGACAATTCGCGCCGGAGAAGGCAAGCGATACATGGAAGAAATCCGCTCGGTCGTCGACGCGATGCTGGAGGCGGAAACCCGCCTCCAGGAAGAGCGCGAGCTCGTCGCGGACCGGACCACCGCCATGACTCTCGACAGCGCGCTCTATGGCACGATCGGCGGCGGCATACTGCTTACCATTATCGCCTTCCTGATCACCCAGAGCATCAACGCGCCGGTTTCCGGGGCGGTCCGCGATCTTACCGCCACCACCGCGGAAATCCTGGCGGCCACCACCCAACTCGCCTCCGGGTCGCAGGAACAGGCGGCGGCCGTGACCGAGACCGTCAGCACGGTGGACGAGGTCACCCAGACCTCGGAGCAGGCCGCTCACCGTGCCCGCACGGTTTCCGAGGCGGCGCAGCGCTCCGCGGAGATCGGCAAGGCGGGCCGCCATGCCGTCGAGGAGACGGTGTCGGTGATGGGCAAGGTCAAGGAGCAGTCCGAATCGATCGCGGAGAGCATCCTCGCGCTCGCCGAGCAGGCGCAATCCATCGCCGAGATCATCGCGGCGGTGAACGAGATCGCCGAACAGACGAACCTTCTCGCCCTCAATGCCGCGATCGAGGCTTCGCGCGCCGGCGAGCATGGCAAGGGTTTCGCCGTCGTCGCCGGCGAAGTGAAGGCGCTCGCCGACCAGTCCAAGAAGGCCACCGCGCAGGTTCGACAGATCCTCGGCGAGATCCAGAAAGCGACGAACGGCGCCGTCATCCGTACGGAGGAAGGCAGCCGCAGCGTCAACGAGGCGATCACGGTGGTGACCAAGGCCGGCGACACCATTCGCGCCCTCGCCGATACCATCACGGAGGCGGCGCAGCTCGCGGCCCAGATCTCGGCTTCGGCCGGCCAGCAGGCGACGGGCATGACGCAAATCCATCAGGCGATGAAGAACATCAACCAGGTCGCGACGCAGAACATGGTCTCGACGAAACAGACCGAGCGCGCCGCGCAGGATCTCGATTCGCTCAGCGCAAAACTGCGGCTGATGATCGCCGGGCGCTGACGCGTGAACGACGACGCTCTCATCGCGCGCCTGATGCAGACGTTCCTCGGCGAAGCCGAGGAGCATGTCCGGGCGCTCAACAGCGGCCTTCTCGCGCTGGAGAAGCCGGGCGAAGGCGCCCAGCCGCCGGCGGCGATACTGAAGTCGCTGTTCCGCACGGCGCACAGTCTCAAAGGTGCGGCGCATGCGGTGAGGGCAACGGAAATCGAGACGGCCTGTCACAGGCTGGAGGAGTTGTTCGGCGCCGCTCAGGAAGGTCCGGGGATTGCGCCGGCGCATTTCCATACGCTCTTCAGGCTGGTGGACGAAATCCAGTCGGGCGTAACCGACCTCAGGGGCAGGCAGGCGCCTGCCGCAACCCCGCCGTCGGCGAAACCGGCCCGCCCCGAGCCGGCGCCCGCGGCGGCGACAAGGCAGGCGCCGGCGATGCGGACCGAAGGCGGCGCGGCCACGTCGGGCCAGGGCCCGCTCATCCGGCTATCGGCACAGAAGCTCGATACGCTGCTGGTCCATAGCGGCGAGATTACCCAGGCGCGGCGGCGCGCCGTCGCCAGGAGCGAGGACGCGGCGCGGCTCCAGGAGCTGTCGCGGCGATGGAAATCCGACTGGCGATCGATCGAGCGCATGATCGAGCGGCAGATGGATCCGGAGCGTGTGGCGACGGCGGCGGCCGGCAGCGGAACCGCCGAAAGCATCGTGCATCGCGAGCAGCGAGGCACGGCGATTCTTCGGCATGTGATCGCCGAGTTCGCACGGTTCGAGCGCGATCTGCAGCGGCTGGTCGGCGATCTCGAGAACGACCATCGACAGCTCGGCCGCACGGCGGCGTTGCTCGACAGCGAGGTGCGCCGGGCCCGCATGGTGCCCTTTGCCGAAGCCTGCGTCGGGCTCGACCGTGTGGTTCGCGATCTCGCCTCCGGCAGCGCCAAGCAGGTGAGCTTCGTCGTCACGGGTTCCGAGATTGAGCTCGACCGCTCGGTGTTGGAGGGGCTGAAGGACCCGCTGCTCCATCTCGTGCGTAACGCCTCCGACCACGGCATAGAGCCCGCGGAGCTCCGCCGTTCCCGCGGCAAACCCGCCGCCGGCCGCATTACGGTCGGGGCGCGTGTGCTTGGCGCGATAGTCGAGGTGACCGTGGCCGACGACGGGGCGGGACTCGATCTCGACGCGATACGCGGCCGCTTGCGCCAGCTCCAGCTTCCGGAACCGGCGGACGACGAAGGTCTCGCCCGCAGCATTTTCCTTCCCACTTTCTCGACCGTGAAGCGCGTGACCGAGATCTCGGGGCGGGGCGTCGGCCTCGATGCGGTCCGCAGCCGGGTCGAAGCCATGCGCGGCAGCGTCGATGTCGCCTTCACGCCGGGCAACGGAGCCTGCTTCGTGATGCAGGTGCCGATGACCCTGCTCACCATCCGTGCGCTGGTGATCGAGGCCGGCGGACAATGCTTCGGGTTCGACGACACCGCCATCGAAAGACTGCTCAGGATCGATTCCGAGGAAATCCGGTCCATCGAGGGGCGCCGGGTCGTCGCGGTCGGCGAGGCGCCGGTACCGCTGCTCCGTCTCGCGCCCCTGCTCGATCTGCGTGAGGAGCCGGGCCCGACGGCAGCCGAGATGCTGACGATCATTCTGCTGCGGCATGGCGATCGTCGGGTCGCGATCGAGGTCGATCGGCTGGTTGCGGAGCAGGAGATCGTGCTGCGCAGCCTCGGCCCGCGGCTTTCCGGCCTCAAGCTCTATGCCGGCGGCTTCTCGTTGCCGAGCGGGAAGATCGCCCTGGTACTGAATGCGGCGGAACTGCTGGAGCGCGCGTTCAGCGGCAACATCGCGGAGCGGGCGAGCCCGCGCGAAACGGCCGTCGCGACCAGGCATCGGCTCATCGTCGCCGATGATTCGGTCACCACCCGCACGCTCGAGAAAAGCATCCTCGAGGCGGCTGGCTACGAAGTTCACGCCGCTTCGGACGGTGCCGAGGCCTGGCGGATCCTGCAGGAGACCGGCGCCGATCTGGTGGTCAGCGACGTGGAGATGCCCGGCATGAACGGCATCGAGCTGACGCGGACCATCCGGAACTCGGCGCGTTTCCGCCAGTTGCCGGTTATCCTCGTCACCGGCCGCGAGAGCGAGGCGGACAAGCTGCGCGGCCTCGAAGCCGGCGCCAACGCCTATCTGCCGAAGAGCGCCTTCGATCAGACGACACTGCTGACGACGATCCGACAGATTCTTTGAAGCAGAACGCATGGTGCGCGTGGTCATTGCCGATGCTTCCGCTGCCGCGCGCCGGCTCCTTGCCGACATGCTGACGCTCGACCCGGCCTTCACCGTGGTCGGCGAGGCGAATGACGGCCCGACGGCCATCGCCGTCACGCGCCGCCTCCGCCCCGACGTCGTGCTCATGGATGTGGACATCGCCGGCAGCAGCGATTTCGCGGCGACCAAGCAGATCATGATCGAGATTCCGACGCCGATCGTGATCGTCTCCGCCGCCCCATCGGCGCGTCAGGCCGAAACCTCGATGCTGGCGCTGCGCACCGGCGCGCTCACCATCCTCAACAAGCCGGTCGGGCCGGTCGAAGCGGTCGATATCGAGGAACGGCGGCGCTTCGCGACCACCGTCAAGGCGATGTCGCAGGTCAAGGTGGTGCGGCACTGGCCGGCCCGCAACCGCAGTGGCGCAGAGCGTCCGGCCGGACCGCGCGCGGCGCCGCGGCGCAGGATCGTCGCCATTGCCGCGTCCACGGGCGGCCCGGCCGCCATCATGACGATCCTGGCGCAGCTCCCGGCCGATTTCCCGACGCCGATCATGGTCGTTCAGCATATGGCGAGCGGTTTCATCGACGGTTTTGCGAAATGGCTCGATACCGGCTGCGCACTCCGGGTGAAGGTCGCCGAACATGGCGAGCCTCTCGTCGGTCATACCGTCTTCATCGCACCCGACAACCGGCAGCTCGGCCTCTCGTCGGAGGGCAATGTCGAGCTTTCGAACCAGGCGCCGGTGGACGGCTTTCGGCCATCGGCCACCTATCTCTTCAGATCCGTCGCGCGGCTTGCCAGCAGCTCGGCCATTGCCGTAATGCTGACCGGGATGGGGCGCGACGGGGTCGAAGGGCTCCGCGAGATCCGCAGCAGCGGCGGGCTCGTGCTCGTTCAGGACGAGCAGAGTTCGGTGGTGTTCGGAATGCCGGCGGCCGCCATCTCGGCCGGTTGCGCGGATCATGTGCTGCCGCTGGCGGCGATGGCCCCAAGGCTCATGGAAACGATCGGATGATTCGAGGTTACGCATGTCCCGCATCCTGATTCTGGAAGACAGCCCGACCCAGGCGGCGCGGCTTCGGATGATTCTCGAAAGCGAAGGTTACGTCGTCGAGCATGCGCAGGATGCCGAATCAGGCCTCGCGATGGCGGCTGGAACCGCCTTCGATCTCGTCGTGTCCGATGTCGTGATGCCGGGGCAGTCGGGGTACGACTTCTGCCGTCAGGTGAAGCGCAACGGGCTTTCGGCCGGCGCACCGGTGATCCTCCTCACCTCGCTCGACGACCCCATGGCCATCATCGAGGGGCTGGCCTGCGGCGCCGACAACTTCCTGACCAAACCCTATGAGCCCGCCGAGATCGTCGCGCGCGTCGAGAAGCTGCTGCACAACCGCTCGCTTCGCGACGAGAACAAGGTGCGGCTCGGCGTCGAGGTGGCCTTCCTCGGCAAGCGCTTCACCATCACCTCCGACAAGGAGCAGATCGTCGATCTGCTGATCTCGACCTTCGAGGACGTGGTCCGCGCCAATGCGGAGCTGCAGCAGAGTCGATCCGAGCTGGCGGCCGCGAAGGCCGATCTCGAGCACCGCGTCCAGGAGCGCACCAAGGAGCTGCGCGGCACGAACGCGCTGCTCGAGCGCTCGCTTCTGGATCTGCGCGAAAGCGAGAGCCGCTTCCGGTCGATCGCCGACACCATGCCCGCCCTGCTCTGGATGTCGGACGAGCGGGGCGACTGTACCTTCGTCAATCAGCGCTGGACCGAATATACCGGCCGCTCGGTCGACCAGGAGCTCGGCCAGGGCTTTCTCGACAGCATCCACCCCTCCCATCGCGAAGAGTCCGGGAAGGCCGACCGGAAATTCGCAAAGATGCCGAGCTCCTTCGTCGGCGAGTATCAGCTCCGCGGCGGGGGCGGCGACTATCGCTGGTTCCTCGATACGTCGGTTCCCCGCTTCTCCGGAGACGGCCGCTATCTGGGGCATGTCGGCGTTCTCATCGACATCGACGACCGCCGCGGGCTCGAAGCGCAGCTACGCCAGGCGCAGAAGATGGAGGCGGTCGGCCAGCTCACCGGCGGCATCGCCCACGATTTCAACAATCTCCTCACCATCATCATCGGCTACACCGAGATCCTCGGCACCACGCCCGGCCTCAGCGACCAGGCGCGAAAGCAGATCGAGACGGTCGATGCCGCGGCGACGCGCGCCAGCGACCTGACGCGGCGGCTGCTCGCCTTCAGCCGGCGCCAGGCGCTTCTGCCGAAGAGGCTCAATCTCAACGAGCTGATGGAAGGCATCGAGACGCTGCTCGTCCGCACGCTCGGTGCATCGGTCGAGATCCAGTCGATCCGGGGTGTGGACCTCTGGAACTGCTTCGTCGATCCCGCGCAGGTCGAGGCAGCCATCATCAATCTCGCGGTGAATGCGCGCGACGCCATGCCGGAGGGCGGCAAGCTTACGATCGAGACCGCGAATGTCCTGCTGGACGAGGACTATGCCGCCGTCAATGTCGACGTGCAGGCCGGCCCTTACGTGCTGATCTCCGTCACCGACACCGGCATTGGCATGACGCCGGAAGTGCAGGCCCGGGTCTTCGAGCCCTTCTTCACGACCAAGGAAATCGGCAAGGGGACCGGTCTCGGCCTCAGCATGGTCTATGGCTTCGTCAAGCAGTCGAGCGGCCATATCAAGACCTACAGCGAGGTCGGCCACGGCACCTCGATCAAGCTCTATTTGCCCAGAATCGAACCGGCGGCCGACGAGACGACCGCGACCACCACCGCCCGCAGCACGGCTCTGCCGACGGGCACCGAGAAGATCCTTGTGGTGGAGGACGACACGACGGTCCGGGAGTACATCGTCGTTCAGCTCGCTTCGCTCGGCTATGCAGTGGAGCAGGCGCCGAGCGGACAGGCTGCGCTGCAGATGTTGCCGACGATGCAACCGGTGGATCTCCTGCTGACCGACATGGTGATGCCGGGCGGCGTATCGGGACGACAGCTCGCCGACCATGCCACGCAGCGTTGGAAGGGGCTTAAGGTCCTGTTCGTCTCGGGCTATCCGGAGCATTCCGCCGTTCAGCATGGCCGGCTCGATCCGGGTCTCGACCTCCTCGGCAAGCCCTTCAACAAACGGACGCTCGCGGTCCGCGTGCGAGCGGCGCTCGACCGGACCCCTGCGGCCACTGCGGCAAAGTAGCGACGCCGCAGAAGCAGCGCCTCTGGGGGTTTCTGGTCTCGTCCGGCCGTCGGGTCCGTACCGGACCTTTGCGACCGGGAACGAACCGGGGTCGCCTCCGTTTCTGAGAAGAAAGCCAGTCTCGGAGCAGGAGCGCCCAGGAGCGCCATGGTCGGGAAAGCCGCGCCGGAACCTCGCAAGGGCATGCCGAGCCCTCAGTTGGAGGAAGCGGAGTTCAAGCGGCGCTTCAAATCCCAGTTCCAGGACGCGGCCTTCGAAAGCCTGCCGCAGGAGCTGGATCGCGTCGCCGACGCCGCCTGGACCGCCTATGACGAGGGCAACAAGAGTCCCCGTACCCGCAAGGCCGGTCCCGGCTTCGCCGACCCCGAATACGAACTCTCGACCGACTGGCTGAAGGCGCGGGACGACATCCGCCGCGCGCAGCAGCGCCACGACGATCCCGACGGGCCTCTCCGCATCCTGCTCGTCAACGGGTCGTCGCGCAGCGAGCATAGCTGCCCCGGCGAGATGTCGAAGAGCTGGCGCCTTCTGCAGATCGCGCGCGAGATCGTTGCGGCCGAGGCGGGTTTCGCGATCGAGTGCCTGGATCTTTCGCGTGTCGCGTCCGAGTACGGGCGGCGCATCCATCCCTGCAAGGCCTGCTTCTCGACGGCGGCTGCGCTCTGCCACTGGCCCTGCTCCTGCTATCCCAACTACTCGCTCGGCCAGACCCAGGACTGGATGAACGAGATCTATCCGCTCTGGGTCGAAGCGCACGGGATCATGATCGTGACGCCGGTCAACTGGTACCAGGCCACCTCGCCGCTGAAGTTGATGATCGACCGGCTGGTCTGCGCCGACGGCGGCAATCCCGATCCCACCCGTACGCGCGGCAAGAATGCGACGCGCGCCAAGGAAATCGAGCTCGAGGGCTGGGGCTATCCCCGCCATCTGGAAGGCAGAATGTTCGGGCTTGTCGTGCATGGCGACGCGGAGGGAGCGGAGCCGCTGCGTCACGCCCTCTCGGACTGGCTCCGCTCCATGCGCCTCTACTCCGCGGGTGAGAGTGCCGAGCTTCAACGCTATATCGGCTACTGGAAGCCCTACGCCACCAGCCACGACGAGCTCGATGCCGACCGCGACGTTCAGGAAGAAGTGCGCAATGTCGCCCGCACGCTGGTGGAGGCGGTCAAGGCGGACCGCGCCGGTCGGTTCGAAAAGCCCGGCGAAGCGCTGACCGGGCCCCGCGAGAAGTAGGTCGCCGCTACCGACGGCGCAGGCAATCCGGCATTCGGGGGCGGCCTGAGGCCGCCCCCGCACGATCGTCGTCTCAACCGATCCGAAGCTCGGCGTCGATCTTGATCGGTCGCGAGATGTTGAAATAGTTCGGTGAGGTCTTCATCACCGTTTCATGGATTTCGCGGAACTGTGCGGGCGTACCGTTCCCCTTGATGCGCACCACATAGCGGATCTTCTCATACCCCGGCGGCACATTCGGATCGATGCCGAGGAACCCGCGCAGATCGAGCTCGCCATTGGTCTCGATCTCGAGCCCGTCGAGCGCGATGCCTTTGACCGCGGCACCGGCCACATAGCCCACCATCACACAGGCATTGAGCGCGGCCATCAACGTCTCCTGCGGATTGGGCGCGGAGTTCTGGCCGAGCAGCTCGATCGGCTCGTCCACATCGATCGCGAACCGACGATCGACGCGCTGGCCGCCGATCGTGTACGACTCGATCCGCGTCCGGCTCTTGGTCTGGCCCTGCCACTGCGATGTCACGCTGAAGGCGACCATGCCCTTCCGCGGATCCGCCTCGATGTCGCGGATGACGCCGTGCAGGGCCGTCACGTCGAGGCCGTTCACGATGTTCGTCTCTTTGGCCTTCTCTGCAAGCATGAGCTTTCTCCTGTGATTCGGGAAGATTGCGGTTCTGCGTCCTAGCTGAAGGCGAGGGCGGCCCTTTTCACGCGTTCCTCCACGCCCGGCCGCAGATCTCGAAGCGTGGCGAGGAAGTTGCGATGGCTCATGCCGGACCCGAGAAAGGTCCAGCGCTGCGCCTGATGCTGGATGGTCAGGAACTCGGCACGCTCAGCCTCGGAAAAGCGCCGGCCGGTCGCCTGGCTCAGCGCTTCGCGGTCGAACAGCACCTGCTGCTTGAGGCCGCCGTCGATGAGCGCGCCGATCTCGAAATACTCCTCGACAGCATCCTCGATATCGGGACCGCTGCAGGCGGCAGCCAGCGTCTCGGTCATCAATGTGTCGAGCGTCGCGTGCTGTGCCTCCTCCATCCAGTGATGCTTGAGGAGATTCTTGAACTGCGGATCGAGGTCCTCGTCGCCCTTGATGCTGTCGATGTAGTGACGCTGCGTCATCCATTCGATCTGAAGGATCGCCAGCGCCACGGCGAGCGGGTGGTGCGACAGCACGGCGTGCGCGATGTCGGCGGGCGGGCCGATTACCTGACATTCCGTGCCGAACCCGGCGCAGAATTCCTTGCGGAAGCGCTTGAAGAGGTCGATATGCTTCGCCTCTTCCGCCGCAAAGCCGAGGAAGGCGCGTGTCGAGAGATCGCCATCATGGAGCCGGTCGCGCACGTGATCCATGACGAAGGGAAGAATGAACTCCTCGACGAGGCCGAAAATATAGAGGTAGCCGTGGCCGCGGATCTGGTTCAGCGTCCGCTGCTGTTCGCTGTCGAGGAAGCGCAGCGATCCGGTCCGCGCCAAGGTCTCGGGCATGAAAGGCTTGGCGAAATCGAGCCGTTTGCCGTCGCCGATCAGGTCTTCGACCTGCCAGTTGATCTTCCGGGACGCCGCAAGGGCCTCCGCGTAGCTGTAGTGGTGATACATGACATTCCTCTTCGTGTCCGGGGGGAGGGGCAGGCGGCGGGTCATCGATCCGTCCTCCTGTCGCGGAAGTGTCGTCAGCGTTCGATGCGCCGGGGCACGCGCCTGCCGTCCGCCAACGCGTCGGCGACCGCGCGAATGTCGGAGCGACGCAAGCCGATATCAGTGAGCGACGCGTCGCTGAGGAAACAAAGCGCACGCTCCGTACGATGGCGGCGATAGCCGGCGAAGAGCGCACGGAGGAGCGCGCGCATGGCGATCGCGAGGCGCCCCGGCACACGTGGCGGGCGTGTCAGCGAGAGAGTATCGACGAGGCCGATCGTCGGACCGGCGGTTTCGGGGTGCATGGTCACGAGATCCTCCGATCGAGAGCGGGAGGCCGCCTCCAGGCAGCCCCGAGCGACCGGAACTTCAGCGGAGGCCGTGGCATCCAGCATTTGAGCGAGCGTGGAATTTTGGGTGGCTGTCCCGTGGAATTTCCCAGAAGTATCAAATAGATTGTTTGTCGGTTCGGGCTGCCGAGGCCGATTGGGTGGAGGCGGCGGGCTCGTAGGACGGGCACGAGCGAGGTCTCTGGTGCTATCCCTGCGATTCCTGGGTGAACCTCGGGTCGAGCGCGACGGGCGCGTGCTGGAGCTGCCGCCGTCCAGGAAGACCCGCGCCTTGCTCGCCTATCTCGCGATCACCGGCCGCCTGCATCGGCGCGAACGTCTTTGCGCCCTGCTTTGGGAAGTTCCGGACGATCCGCGCGGCGCTCTCCGCTGGAGCCTCAGCAAGATCCGGGCGCTCGTGGACGAGCCGGGCATGCCGCGCATCGTCGCCGACCGCGAGGCGATCAAGTTCGACGCGAGAGGCGCCAGGGTCGACGTCCTCGATCTGCGCCGGGCGTCCGGCAGCGCTCTCGACAGGATGGCTACCCGCGATCTCGCGGAAATTGCGGGAACTACCGCGGGCGAGTTTCTCGAAGGCCACGATCTGCCTGAAAGCCACGAGTTCCATGCCTGGTGTATCGCCGAGCGGGAGGAAACGCGGAGCCTGCGCGCGCGGCTGCTCGCGACCCTGGTCGAGCGGCTGAAGGCGGAGCCCGAAGCGGCGCTGCCGCATGCCAGGGCGCTCGCGGGGCTGGAGTCGCACGACGAGGCGGCCTGGGCATCGTTCGTCCGGCTGCTGGCAGCTACCGGTCGGCGCCGCGAAGCGGAAGATCAATGCGATCTCGGCCGCCGGGTGCTCGCCGAAGCGGGCCTCGAGGCCAGCGGCCCGCTGCTCAAGGTCTGGCGAAATCTGCACAAGACGCGCAGTGCCGACGCCACGCCGAGGGCCGGGCGCGCCTCATCCGTGCCTGCGGCGGCCCGGCCCGCGATCCTGCCGCGCTATCCCTCGGTCGCCGTCCTTCCGTTCCGGGCGGTCGGAAGCGATTCCGCCATCGCGCATCTGGCCGAGGCGATCACCGAGGATCTCGTCACCAGCCTGTCGCGCGACCGCAGCATGGCGGTCATCGGCCATGGCGCCTTCCTCGGGATCGAGACCCTGCCCCTCGATCTGCGCGGCGCCGCGCAGCAGATCGGCGTCCAGTATCTGGTCGAGGGCAGCGTCCGCCGTGCCGGCGACACGCTGGTGCTCGCGGTCCGGCTCGTCGACGCGCGCGACGCCAAGCATATCTGGGCGGAGCGGAGCCATCGGAAGCTCGATGCAAGCCTCGCGCTCGACGAGCAGTTCACGCGAAAGATCGCCGCGGCCATTCGCGGCGAGATCGAATCGTCGGAAACCGCGAACGCCCAGGGCATCGACGCCGACCAGCTCGATATCCGGGCCTCCTACCATATGGGCCTTCGCGAAATGTATCGCTTCACCCGCGCCGGCCTCGTCGCGGCGCAGGCGCATCTGGAGCGGGCGATACGGCTCGACCCGAACTACGCCGCCTCACATGCGCGGCTGTCCTATGTGCATATCCAGCATTACTGGTACGGGTCTGGCGAAGCGCGCGAAACCGCGCTCGACGAGGCGCTCGCGTCCGCCCGGCGCGCGGTGGCGCTTGATCCCAAGGACGCGCTCGGCCATTTCTCGATGGGCCGCGTCCATGCGCTCCGCCGCCAGTTCGATCTGGCCATGCCCGCGCTCGAGACGGCGATCGGGCTCAATCCCAGCCTCGCACAGGCCTATTTCGGCCTCGGCCAGGCGTCCTGGTATGCCGGGCGGATCAGGGACGCGGTCGCGCTCCTCGGCACCGCGATCGAGCTCAACCCGCATGACCCGCATCTCTGGTCGTTCTATCACGACCAGTCGGAAGCCTATTATGCGCTCGGGCAGTTTGCCGAGGCGGAGCGCAGCGCACGCGCGGCGGCGCGCCTGCCGAATGCAACCCATTGGCCATGGGTCACGCTGGCTTCGGTGCTCGGTGCCGCGAACAAGCCGGAGCCGGCCGCCGATGCCCTGCGCGAGCTGCTCCTGCGGCGACCGGACTACAGCCTCGCCCGCGCCGCGAACGACTTCGCTCACCTCTCCGACAACACTTTCGTTGCACAATATCTCGACGGGCTGAAGAAGGCCGGCCTGCCGGCGTGACGTCGCCGGCTCCCGAACCGGCGACGTCCCTAAAGATTCGCCTTGCGGATCGCGTCGATCACGGCGTCGGTGACCTGCTCGGTCGTGGCGGTGCCGCCGACGTCCGGCGTGAGGATGCCGGCGCCGGTGACGCGCGTGACCGCGGCCATAAGCCGTGCGGCGGCCTCCGGCAGACCCAGATGCTCCAGCATCTGCGCCGCCGTCCAGAAGGACGCGACCGGATTGGCGATGCCCTTCCCCGCGATATCGAAGGCCGAGCCGTGAATCGGCTCGAACATCGAGGGAAACCGGCGCTCAGGATCGATGTTCGCGGTCGGCGCGACGCCGATGCTGCCGGCGAGCGCGCCGGCGAGATCCGACAGGATATCGGCATGGAGGTTGGTGGCGACGATGGTATCCAGGCTCTGCGGCCGCAAGGTCATCCGGACGGTCATTGCATCGACCAGCATCCTGTCCCAGGCGACGTCGGGAAAATCGCGCGCGACCTCGGCAGCGATCTCGTCCCACATCACCAGGCCGTAACGCTGCGCGTTGGATTTGGTGACCACGGTCAGCAGCTTGCGCGGCCGTGACTGCGCAATCCCGAAGGCGTAGCGCATGATGCGGGTGACGCCCGCCCGCGTGAAGATGGCGACCTCGGTCGCGATCTCCTCCGGCAGGCCGCGATGCGCGCGGCCGCCATGGCCGGCATATTCCCCTTCCGAGTTTTCGCGGACGATGACCCAATCGAGATCTTCGGCCCGCACGCCGCGCAGCGGCGACGCGATGCCCGGCAGGATCTTCGTCGGCCTCACATTGGCATATTGGTCGAAGGCCTGGCAGATCCGGAGACGCAGGCCCCAGAGCGTCACATCGTCCGGGATGTCGGGCGCGCCGACGGCGCCGAAATAGATCGCATCGAAGCGCTTCAGCGTGTCGAGCCCGTCGGCCGGCATCATGACGCCGTGCCGGCGATAATGGGCCGAACCCCAGTCGAAAGTCTCGATGCGAAGCCGCAGATCGCCGAGCCGCTGCTCGAGCGCGCTCAGAACCCGCAAGCCCGCGCCGATGACCTCCGGCCCGATCCCGTCGGCCGGGATGGCGGCAATCGCATATTCCTTCATCTCGGCCCCACCCTTCCGGCGACGATCGCGCCCACCGCCCTGGCGCCCGCGCGACCTCGAAGCGATGGTGCGCGAGCCCGCCGCCTTCATCAAGGAGAGGCTTCGCTCAGGCGTCCGGCCAGAAATAATCGGGCGGCGGCGTCATCATCGTTTCGGCGCCGGCCTGGAGCGACTGCCAGTGTCCTTCGGCCATCGGCAGCATGCGCCGATAGAAGAACCGCGCGGTCATGATCTTGCCGGCGAGGAATCCGTCGTCATTGCCGCGTTCGAGGCCGGCCTCGGCCACCCGCGCCATCTTCAGCCACTGCCAGGCGAACAGGGTCAGGCCGAACATGCGCTGAAAATCCGTGCCGGCCGCACCGGCCTCCGACGGATCGGCCGCGCTGCGTTCCCTGATCCAGTCGGCGGCCTGCGCGAGACGCGCCCGCGCCTGGGCGAGGCCTGCCGCCAGGTCGGCGAGCGCCGGCGGTGCCGCCGCCGCCTCCGTTTCGAGCTCGGCGAGAAAGCGGCGCCAGAGCGCGCCGTCGTCCCGCGGGATCTGGCGGCGGATCAGGTCGAGCGCCAGCATCCCGTTGGCGCCTTCCTGGATCGGGTTCAACCGCACCTCGCGCAGGAGCTGCTCCACGCCGTTGGCGCGTATGTAGCCATGACCGCCCAGCACCTGCAGGCAGTCATTCGTGCACCAGACGCCGAAATCGGCGAGCGTCGCCTTGGTGGTGGAGGTGAGGAAGCCGAGCCAGTCCGCCGCCGCCTTGCGACGCGCCGGGTCGGGATGGCGCTCGGCGATATCCACCTCGAGACCGAGCCCGAGATAGAGCGCACGGGCCGCCTCGATATAGCCGCGCACGCCGAGCAGCATGCGCCGCACATCGGGATGGCAGAGGATCGGATCGGCCGGCAGTTCGGGATGCGCGGGCTTTCCCGGCGCGCGACCCTGCAGTCTTTGGCGGGCATAGGCGGCCGCGATCTGATAGGCGGCCTCCGTGGCGGCCATGCCCTGCGATCCCACCATGAGCCGTGCCGCGTTGACCATGTCGAACATGGCGGCGAGGCCCTTGCCGCGCTCGCCGATGAGCCAGGCCGTGGCGCCGTCGAACGCCATCTGGCAGGTGGCGGAGGCCGCATAGGCCATCTTGTCTTCGAGCGTCACCGCGACGAGACCGTTGCGCGCGCCGTCCGGCAGGATTTTCGGCGTGAGGAAGAGGCTGAGCCCGCGCGATCCCGGCGGGTCGCCGACCGCGCGCGCCAGCACCAGATGCACGATGTTCTCCGTCAAATCGTGCTCGCCCGCGGAGATGAAGATCTTGGTGCCGGTAAGCCGCCAGGAGCCGTCGGCCGTCGGCTCGGCGCGCGTTCGCGCCAGCCCGACGTCGGTGCCGCAATGCGGCTCGGTCATGCACATGGTGCCGCCGAACCGGCCGCTCGCGAGCCCCTCGGAATAGACGGCCTGCAGCGCCGGCGAGGCGTGGCGCTGCACCATGTGATAGACCATGGCGAAGAGGCCGAAATAATCCGAGGCCGCGATCGAGGCCGCGCTGGTCAGCTCGTTGAGCACGAAGGCAAGCATCTGCGGCAGGCCCTGCCCGCCATGCTCCGGCCTGGCGCAGAGGCCGCTCCAACCGCCCGCGACGAAGGCCGCGTAGGCGGCGCGGATGCCGGGCGGCGTGGTGACCACACCCTTCTCCATCCGGCAGCCCTCCGCCTCGCTCGCCTGGTTCTGCGGCTGGATCTGCTCCGCCGCCATCTTGCCTGCTTCCTCCAGCACCTGGTCGATCAGGTCCCGGTCGACGCCCGGAAAGGCGCCGGTTTCGGCCAGCACCCGCTCGGTCTGCAGCAGATCGTGGACCACGAAGCGGATATCGCGCAGCGGTGGGCTATAGCTCGGCATGGCCGGCCCTTTCTGAAGCTTCCCGCGTCATGGCTCGCTGCGTGGCCGGAGGAATTCGGGGAAACAGGCGGCGATCTCCCGGTCGCCCGCGCCATGCGCGATGGCGCTGGACATCAGCCCATGCACCTCCGCGAGGATCGGCACGGCGGCGCCGCTCCGGCGCGCCACCTCGAGAATCCCCGCGACCGCCTTGTGATGCACCGAGATGGAGGCCTCGCGGGCGGGCGCGAAGCGGCCGGTGGCGATCTCCTTGGCGGCGCGTTCGATGTTTCCGTAAAGCGGCCCCAGAAGGCTCATCGCGACCTCGGTATAGACCGTGGTGTCGAGCCCGGCCGCCCTGGCGAGCGCCGCCGCCTGGAGATAGGACATCATCCAGGCGTAGTTCCGCGCGAGCAGCACATTGTCGTAGGTCTTGGCGAGCCCCGGCGCCGTGCCGACATGACGGTGGCGCGGCCCGATCGGCGCGAGGTGCGGCAGGAGCTCGCGATGCAGCGATTCGTCGCCCGAATGGACGAAGAGTACGCGGTCGCTGCCGATGTCCGAGGGGAAGCCCAGCACCGCGACATCGAGCGAACGCGCGGCCTCGCCCCGCGCCCAGGCGTCGAAAGCGATGGCGTCGTCGGGCAGGCCCGAGCAGAGCTGCACCAGGATCTTGCCTGTGAGCCGGCCGGCGAGCGGACGCAGCGCCTCCTCCGTGCTGGGATAGCTCAGCATGACCAGCAGCAGGAGGTCCGCTTCGGCCGCGGCCGTCTCGAGTTGCGGATGGACGGTGGCGCCGGCGGCCGACAGCGCCGGGAAGTCGCGCGGGGTGCGATTCCACCCGACGACCTTGCGCCCTCCCTTCGCGAGGGCTGTCCCCAGCGCCTGCCCCATATTTCCGAGACCGATAATACCGATGCGCATCGTGTTTTCCTTTCCGTATCGACCGCGCGCAGGGATCCGGCGCCATAGCCGCGCCGAGCCCGAGCGCCTAGCGATAGGCGATCAGAAGCGTTTCGAGCGTGGCAAGCCCGACCTCGCCCGGCGTGGTCGCCGGCCGATCGGCCTGCACATCCTCGATAAGGCACTGCATCTGCGCGCGGAAGTGATCCGGGGCCGCCTTTCCCTGCAACGGGATCTGGCGCACGCCCTCGGGCCCGAACGCATAGAGCAGATTCGCATAGTGAAAGATGCGGAGCGCACCCGTGGATCCGTAGAAATGGATCGAGCTCGGATGCCTGATCCAGCCGCCCGCCTTCACATAGCCGTCCACGTCCCACCCGTCGCCGAGCGAGAAGAGCCCCTCGTTCGGCAGCTCCGTCGGAAAGGTGCATTCGTTGTAGATGAGCTCGGCGGCGGCCCCGTTGTCGTAGTCGAGATGGAGATGCTCGGTACGCATCGGCTGGCCCGACCGGTTGCCCCGGCCATGGCCGCCCACGACTTTCGCGCCGGAGAGCCAGGCGAATACGTCGATCAGATGGATGCCGTGATCGACCAGCCCCATCGGGAAGCCGCCCGGCCCCCCGACCGGATAGTGCGAAGGCGGCATCGGCCTGATGGCAGCCGTGCCCTTTCCGCCGAGCGCATGTTCCCGCATCAGGGCGATCTCGCCGATGGCGCCCGCCTGCAGCAGCTCTCGTGCCCGGCGGACCGCCGGGAGAAAGCGGTAGGTGGAGCCGTAGAAGAGCCGCACGCCCGCCTCGGCGCAGACGGCGATCATCCGGCGCGCGCTCTCGGGCGTGAGCGCGATCGGCTTTTCCACCAGCACCTGGATCTTCTTCGCGGCGGCGAGTTCGGTCAGCGCCTCGTGGCTTGCGGCGGGGGTCGCGATGCAGACGATGTCGAGACGCGCCTCCTCCAGCATCCTTCGCGCATCGGCATAGGTGACGATGCCGCGCGACGCATCGAGCGCCGACAAGGCATGGCTGTCGGAATCGGCGACCGCCACCAGCCGGCCGCCCGTCAGCTCGCGATAGGCCTCGGCATGGATCTTTCCCACGACGCCGAGCCCGATCAGTCCGATGCGCAATTCCGCCATGGCCTACCCGTCCTCTGCCGCGAACGTCGCGACGCGCTTCAATATTTCGCCGGCCTTGTCGATATCGGCCGCCAGCGCCGCCTGGGCGGCGGCGGCATCCCCGCGCTTCAGCGCGACGATCACCGGCCGGTGCGTCGCATGCGTCACCTGCGGCCGTTCGCCATCGGGAAAGACGAAAGTCAGATAGGGACCGATCTGAAGCCAGAGCGATTCGATGATCGGCATCAGCACGGCCGACCCGGCGGCCTCGTAGATTGTGAAGTGAAATTCCTGGTTGAGCTCGATGAAGCGCTCGCGCCGGACCCGGCGCGACGCCGCCGCCATCTCCGCATCGATCTCCTCCAGGCGCAGGAGCGTCTCGCGATCGATGCGGCTCGCCGCTTCGGCGGCGGCGAACCCTTCGATCCGCATGCGGATCCGGCGGAGATCGTCGAACTGCGCCACCGTCATGAGGGGCGTGCCGAAGGAGCGGTTGGGCAGCATGGCGAGCGCACGTTCGGCCACGAGCTGGCGCAGCGCCTCGCGCACCGGCATGGCGCTGGTCTTCAGCGCCCCCGCAAGCGCGCGGATGGTGAGCGAGCGGCCGGGTGGAAAGGCGCCGCGCATCAGCGCCTGGCGCAGCGCGCGATAGACGCGCTCCTGCAAATTCTCGCGCGACATCGGCGCGATTTCCCTGAGTTCCGCCTGAAGGGGCATCGCCATGCGGCCCGAGCTTAAGTCTCCGGCCTTGACATTACAAGTGTTGTGATCACAGCATATCGACCTCAGGCCGCGAGGACGGCAGGATCGGGCGGGACAAGGGATGAACCTCGAGCGCTTGCTGCGGCCGAAGCGCGTGGCGATCCTCGGCGGAAGCTGGGTCGATCCGATCGCGCCGCAATGCCGCAATCTGGGTTTCGCCGGCGAGATCTGGCGCGTGCATCCGACCCGGCCGAGCGGTCCCCGGGAGCGCTACTACCGCTCGCTCGCCGAGCTGCCCGCCGTGCCGGATTGCGTGGCGGTCGGCGTCTCGCGCGAGCTCACCGTCGCCGCCATGCCCGAGCTCGTCGCCGCCGGGGTGGGCGGCGCCGTCTGCTTCGCCTCCGGATTCGCCGAAGCGCCCGAGGCGGGCGGACGGGAGTTGAGCGAGGCGCTGCTCGAGGCGGCGGGCAACATGCCGTTCCTCGGGCCCAACTGCTACGGCTTCATCAATTATTTCGATCGCGTGGGGCTGTGGCCGGACCAGATCGGCGGCGAGCCGGTCGATCGCGGTGTGGCCCTCATCTGCCAGTCGGGCGCGATCTCCTTCACCCTGATGAGCCAGCAGCGCCAGCTCCCGATCGGCTATCTCATCACCATCGGCAACCAGGCGCGCATCCAGATCCATCACCTGATCCGCAGCCTTCTCGAGGACGGCCGCGTCTCCGTCATCGGGCTCTATGTCGAAGGTGTGAGCGACCTCGCCGCCTTCCAGGCCGCCGCCGAACAGGCCCGCGCCCAGGGCGTGCCGATCGCCCTCATCAAGTCCGGCCGCAGTGCCGCCGCGGCCAAGGCGGCGGCGAGCCATACCGCCTCGCTGAGCGGCGCGGATCGACTTTATGACGCGCTCTTCCGTCGGCTCGGGATCGCGCGCTGCGACTCCCTCGCCGAGCTGGTCGAGACGCTGAAGCTGCTCCATGTGCATGGACCGCTCGCCACCCCGCGCGTGCTCGTCACCGGCTTCTCCGGCGGCGACATGGGCATGACCGCGGATCTCGCCGACGGGCTCCCGCTCGACTTCGCGCCGATCCCGCAACCCGTCAAAGACGATCTGGTGAAGGTGCTCGGCACCCGCGTCGCGCTCGACAATCCGTTCGATTTCCAGACTTTCATCTGGTTCAAGCGCGAACGGCTCGAAGCCATGTTCCGGGCCCTGAGCGCCGGCGGCTATTCCACGCTCGGCTTCGTCGTCGATCATCCCGATCCGGACTATTGCGACATCGCCCATTACGAAGTGCCGCTCCGCGTCTTCGTCGAAACCGCGCGCGCGGCGGGCCAGCCGGCGGCCGTCATCACCTCGCTGCCCGAGGCGCTGCCGAAGCGCATCCGGCGCTACTGCATGGCGCGCGGCGTGCCGCCGCTCCAGGGTCTGCCGGAGGCGCTCCGGGCACTGGCGCATGCGGCCGCGATCCGCACGGCATGGGACGCCGCCGCGCCCTTGCGCCTGCTGCCCGGCCCCGCCGAGGCGGCGCCGTCGCAGAGCCTGAGCGAGGCCGAGGCCAAGGCCGAGCTCGCGAAGGCGGGCATCGCCGTGCCGCGCGGCTGGCACGGTCCCGCCGCCGAGGCTGCGGTCGCCTCGGCGGGGCTTGCCTTCCCCCTGATCGCCAAGACCAGCGCCCCGACGATCCTGCACAAGACCGAGGTCGGCGGCGTGCGGCCAAACCTGCAGGACGAAAAGGCCGTGGCCGTCGCCGCCTCGGCGCTTCGGTCCCTGGCGCCGGAGGTGCTCGTCGAGGAAATGGCGCAGGACATCGTGGCGGAACTGCTCCTCGGCGTGTCCGTCGACCGGCAGTTCGGCCCGACATTGCTGCTGGGTGCCGGTGGGACCCTGACGGAGCTGCTCCGGGAGGTGCGCCCGCTGCTGTTCCCGGTGAGCGAGGCGCAGATCCTGGCGGCGCTGCGAAGCCTCGCGGTCTGGCCCCTGCTTCAGGGCTTTCGCGGGCGCCCGGTCGGCGATGTCGACGCGGTGGTCGAAACGGTGCTCGCGCTGGCGCGCTATGTCGAGGCCAATGCCGCGAACATCCTCGAGCTCGAGATCAATCCGCTCATGGTGCGGCCCCAGGGCCGCGGCGCGCTCGCGGGCGATGCCCTGCTGCGGCTGGCGAGGTGACACCGCTTACGGCGGCTCGGCCGTCGACCCCGGATATATCTAGGCGCCGCCCTTCTCGATCGACTCCCAGAACTCCCTGGTCGAATTGACGCGCGGAAACGGCGTCGTCGGCACGGGAACGCCGAGGAAGGCGCATAGGGGCGCCCAGCCCTGCGCAACCTCGAACACGAGGAGCCGGTCCGGCGGCGCTGCGGCCTTGACCTCGGCATTGTGCCGCTCGAAGCAGGCCTTGATATGGTCCGGATCGTCGAGCCGGCCGTCGAAGGCGCGGTTGACGATGACATCCCGCGTCATGGCGAGAATCGCCCTGATCGTCGGGTCGGGGACATCGCGCACACCCAGCAGCTTCAGGATGGTCTGCGAGAAGCTCTCGTACCAGCGTTCCGTATCGCGCACGGTGAGCACGATCCTGGCAGCGGGGAATTTTTCGGCGAGGTCGCTCCAGAACTGCGCCGAGGGCCAATCCACGGTGGAGCGGTAGCCGGCCAGAAGCTCGGCCCAATCGACCGCCTCGCCCCGACCCGCCGCATGCCAGGTCGGAATCTGCCCGGGATGCGCCATCACTTCTTCCATGTGATGGCAGGGACCGAACCCGAGCTGCTCGAGCGCCTGCTTGAGAGACAGCGTGCCGGTCCGCCCGAGGCCGGCACCGATTACCGCAAGGGACATCGACGGGGATCCTTGATCTTGAGCGCGACGTTGTCGAACTGGCAGAACCGCATCGAGTCCATGGTACTTGCGGGCGTCGCGTATGGCCAGGAGCCCGGGGCAATTCCGTCGATCATCATTGACACGAGAACGATACTGACGCCGCCCAGCATCGTAAGGTTCATATCCTGACTTCCGATGCCTGTAGCACCAAGAGGCCAAATCCATTCCAAGGACTGGAACGACAGTCGATGTTCGTCCAGTATCCTCCGTCAGGGCGCAATTGACCGGCAGCCAGCTTGCCGCTCATTCTCGGTAGGGACAGGATCTCCGCCGCGTCCAGTTTGTCCAATGGCGAAATGGGCCGACGCAGCAACGAGTCAGCAATCGAACGGGGAGGATCTCAAAATGACGTGGTGGTGCTCGTTTCGGAACAGGTGGCCGAGCCTGCTGCTCGCGGGACTGGCGGCGTACGTCCTGACGTTCGGCACCGCTCGCGCTGACACAGAACTGCGCATGCTGACCTGGGAGGGCTATACCGAGGATGCCATGGTTAAGGCGTTCGAGGAGGCGAACGGCGTCACGGTCACGCGCACCTATGTCGGGTCCAATGACGAGTACATGGCCAAGCTTGCCGCCGGCGACGGCGATTACGATATCGTCACGATCGTCTCCTCGCTTGCGCAACGGGCGATCAATGCCGGTTTCGTCGAGCCCGTCGACCTCGCCGCTATCCCCAACTACAGCCAGCTTTTCAAGGATATCCAGCGCCTCCCCTTCAACGAGAAGGACGGCGAGGTATATGGCGTTCCCTTCGTGTGGGGCCTCATTCCCATCACGGTCAATGCCGAGGTGATTCCGGACCGCACCGATCGCGGCGTGCTCTTCGATCCGCAGTATGCCGGCAAGATCGCGATCTGGGACGACGTCAACGTGATCGGTGAAGTCGCAACCTATCTGGGATACGAGGACATTTGGAACCTGACCGACGAGCAGCTCGAGGCCGTCAAGCAGAAGATGATCGAGCAGAAGCCTATGGTCCGCACCTATTTCACCAATGCGGGCGAGGCTGTCGACCTGTTCCTGAATGGCGAGATCGTGATCGCGCCGGGCTGGGACTACATTACCCAGGCGCTCCTGAAGGAAGGCTTCCCCGCGCGCCAGTTCTATCCCGACAAGAACCCCATCGGGTTCGTGGACTCGAACTTCCTCGTCAAAGGCACGCAGCACCGGGAGCTCGCGCTGAAGCTGATGAACTATCTGATCGGCGCGCAGCCCCAGGCGACGATGGGCGAGCTTTCCGGCTGGACGCCCACCAATCCGGAATCGAAGGCCTATATGACGCCCGAGGTATGGAACAGATTGCTGATGGACGAGCTGCCGACCTATCTCCGCACGGTGAAGTTCTGGGAGGACATCCCGCGGCGCGCCAAATATCTCGAGATCCTGAACGAGGTGAAGGCGGCGCCGGTTCAGTAGACCGGGCTCCGGGTTCAGAAACGGGCTTCATTCGGAGCGGTCATGGTCGCGTCCGTCCGGCTGACCAATGTCAGCAAGCGCTTCGACGAGCTCGAGGCGGTCAGGGAGCTGTCGCTCAGCGTCGAGGAGGGTGAATTCCTCACTCTCCTCGGCCCGAGCGGCTGCGGCAAGACGACCACCTTGCGCATCATCAGCGGCTTCGAGGTGCCGGACGAGGGGTCGGTGCTTATCGACGACAAGGTCGTCAATCACGTCCCCCCGTTCCGGCGCAACGTCAACACCGTCTTCCAGAACTACGCTCTTTTCCCGCATATGACCGTATTCGAGAACGTGGCCTACGGTCTGTCGCTGAGGAAGGCGCCGCGCGGCCAGATCGCCAAAAAGGTCCACGAAATGCTCGAACGCGTGGGGCTGGTAGCGAAGGCGAGGAACATGCCCCGCGAGCTCAGCGGCGGCGAGATGCAGCGGATCGCGCTCGTTCGGGCGCTCATCAACGAGCCGAGGGTGCTGCTGCTCGACGAGCCTCTGGGGGCGCTCGATGCCAAGTTGCGCTATGCGATGCAGCTCGAGCTCAAGCATATGCACAAGAACCTCGGCATTACCTTCATCCTCGTCACGCACGACCAGGAGGAGGCGCTGGTGATGAGCGACCGGATCGGGGTGATGAAATCGGGCCGCATGCTCCAGCTCGACACGCCGCGCGAGATCTTCGAGCGGCCTGGCAGCCGCTTCGTCGCCGAGTTCATCGGCACGGGCAACCTGCTGCAGGGAACGGTGAGCGCTCGCAGCGGGTCCGGCGGGAAAATCGCTCTTGGGGAGACGCGGGCCTGGGAGGCTGCTGCGATTCCGGACGAAATCCCGGTCGGCGCGCGCGTGGCGGTCGTGATGCGTCCGCAAAAGATCGGCCTCTATCTCGATCACCCGCCGCAACCGCCGGCCGGATGCAATGTCGTCCGGGCCTCGCTGCAGGAGATCTTCTATGCGGGTTCGATCGTTCGGTTCTTCGTCGATATCGGCGGCGCGACCTTGCTGGTCGAGAACATTCCGGAGAATCTCCCCTTCGACTATCTGTCAATTCGCCCGGGCGCTGCGTTGACGCTGCATGTGCCGGCGTCTGCGCTCCTGATCTATCGCGATTGAACCCGGTGAACGGCTCTTCCGAAAGCGCCACGACCAGCTTCCAAGCCGAGCGGCGACGGCAACGGCTGCTCTGGTTCCTGCTCTGCTTCGGGCCGCCCTTTCTCTATCTCCTCGTCTTCATGCTGCTGCCTTACGCGAACATTCTCCTCTACAGCTTCTGGAAGGTGGAGAACTACGCAATCGTCCACGACCTCAATATCGACAACTATCTCAAGTTCTTCGAGAACCCGCTCTATACGCGGGTGCTCTGGAACTCGCTCTTCGTCGCCACCGTCGTCACGACCTGCGCCATCCTCGTGGGATATCCGCTCGCCTTCTTCCTCGCGTTCGTCGCGGGCAAGCATCGGCGGCTACTTTATTTCCTGGTCATCGCACCGCTCTGGACCAGCTTTCTCCTGCGCGCCTTCATCTGGAAGCTGATCCTTGGCCGCGAAGGCATGATCAACGGACTGCTTCAGTATGTCGGGCTGACCGACGAACCGATTTCCCTCTTCCTTTACAACCAGTTCAGCGTCTGCCTGACGCTCACCTACATCTTCATCCCCTTCGTCACCCTGCCCGTCTTCACCGCGCTCGAGAAGATTCCGCGCGGCTATATCGAGGCGAGCATGGACCTTGGCGGCAATGGCTTGCAGACCTTCCGCCGCATCATCCTTCCGCTCAGCATTCCGGGGCTGGTGGCCGGCGGCATCTTCACCTTCGCGCTGAGCTTCGGCGATTTCGTCACGCCCACGCTGCTCGGGGGGCCGAGCAGCATCATGATCTCGAACGTCGTCATGGGACAGTTCGGTGCGGCGTTCGACTGGCCTTTCGGCAGCGCCATTGTGGTCATCGTGATCGGCGTAATCCTCAGCGCCGTCATTCTTGCCTCATTGGCGGAACGGAGAAGCAGTGCCCCGGTCGTCTGAGACAAGTGCGCACTTCGCCCGATTCTCATCGGGTCGGATGGCGCTGCGGATTTTCGCGGCCGCCGCCTTCGCGTTCCTCTATATCCCCATCATCACGCTCGTCGTCTATTCCTTCAGCGAGGCGCGCTACTTTACCTTTCCGCCGGTCGGTTTCTCGTTCAAATGGTATGTCACGCTGTTCGAGGATCGCGAGCTTCTGCAATCGGTCCGCAACAGCTTGATCGTCACCGGCATCGTGGTGCCGGCCACGCTGGCGCTCGGCATCCCCGCCGCCTTCGCCATCGACCGGTTCGATTTTCCCGGCAAGGCGATCTTCGAGAGGGTGGTGCTGTTGCCGCTGATGGTGCCGGGCGTCATCACCGGCCTCGCCATCCTGCTGGTGATCAAGGGCGTGGATATGCGGCTTTCGCTGACGACTGTAGCCATCGGCCACACCGTCGGCTGGCTGCCCATCGTCGTGACGCAGGTCTATGCGCGGCTTCGGCGCTTCGACCGGCGGCTGGAAGAAGCCAGCATGGATCTGGGAGGCAATCGCCGGCAGACCTTCCTGCGCATCACGCTGCCGGGCATCAAGAACGCGATCATCGGCAGCGCGCTCCTCGTCTTCACCTTGTCCTTCGACGAGATCGGCATGACCTTCTTCCTGACCGGCACCCAGAACACCTTGCCGATGTTCATCTGGTCGATGCTGCGCGAAGGGGTGTCACCGGAGATCAACGCGGTCGCGACGATCACCATCGCAATATCGATCGTGCTGATCGTCGTCGGCCTCAGATTCCTCGGCAAGGAAAAGGACTGAGCCGGCCGGCGCGGTTCACAGGGGCGGCCGGTCGTCGGTCCAGCGGCGGGCCTGCTCGAGCGCGGCGCCGATGCGCAGCACGCCGACATCGTCATAGCGGCGCCCGACGATCTGCATCCCTGTCGGCAGGCCTTGCTTCGTATAGCCGGACGGCACGGAGAGCGCCGGACATTGGCCGAGCATGTTGAAATGCTCGGTCAGATGCAGGCCGCGGAACCGGCCATTCGGAAGCATGTGGCCGAAATCGAAATCCGTCTCGCCATGCGCGAGACCCGGCACCGCGGTCGTCGGGCAGAGCAGCGCATCGTACTTCTGAAAGATCGGCGCGAAGGCCTGCCACATGCGGGTCCACACGATCTCGGCCTGTTTGAAATCGACCGCGTTGTGGGCGAGGCCTTCCTCGAGCTGTCGCACGACCAGCGGATCGAGCCTGTCGCGGTCCTCCTTCAGGTGATGCCCGAAGAAAGTCGCGATATAGACCGTCCAGTGCTTGTAATAGGCACGGTTGACCTCCGCGGTCAGCCCGACATCGACCTCCTCCACCTCGGCGCCGAGCGAGCGCAGCACATCGGCCATGTCGTAGAGGTTACGGAGGATGTCCGGATCCACATCGTAGTATCCGTAATCGGGGCTGAGGGCGAGTTTCAGGCCGCGCACATCCTTGCTGCGGAGCAGCGGCGGCTCGAGCGCCGGGCTCAGCGATTGGAGATCGCGGTCATCGGGCCCTTGCGTGACGCCAAGAAAGAGCGCGGCATCCTCGACCGTGCGCGATAGCGGCCCGAAATGCGACAGGGGGGCGAAATGGCTCGGCAATATCTCGAAGGGAATTCGGCCGAAGCTCGGCTTCAGCCCGACGATGCCGCAAAAAGCGGCGGGGATGCGGACGGAGCCGCCCATGTCGCAGCCTTCGGCCATCGGCACGCAGCCCGATGCCACGGCCGCGGAAGCGCCGCCGGACGAGCCGCCTGGCGAATAGTCGAGGTTCCACGGATTCCGCGTCACGCCCCAGAGCGGGCTCGCGGTGAAGCTGAAGGCGGCGAACTCGGGGGTGGTGGTCTTGCCCACCATGATCGCGCCCGCATCGAGAAGCCGCTCGACGATCACCGCATCATGATCGGGCACCCAGTTCTCATAGAGGCGAGAGCCGAGCGTGGTGCGTTTCCCGCGTGTCGGCGTCAGGTCTTTGATGGCGATGGGGATTCCATGGAGGGGGCCGACCTTGGCGCCCGAGGCGAGCGCACGCTCGGCCGCATGCGCCTTTTCCATCGCCTCTTCCGGGTAGGTGAAGCAGAAGCAATTGAGGGTGGGATTGACGTCCTCGATCCGATCCAGAGCGTTCCGGACGATCTCGACCGGCGAAACTTCCCTGTTCTGCATCTTCCGAAGCAGCTCTGTCGCAGGCGTGTAGGACAGCTCCAGATCAACCATTCCGATCTCCGTTCCTCTTCCCGCGCCCCGTGTATCTGAAGCCTCGGCACATTGCGGAATAGTCGATGCCGAGCGGTGGTTGCGCTTGAAACTATCGCTCCGGCTATCATGGGGTCCAGCCTCATTGGCGACGCCGCACTGGGGCCGTGCGTTCGGGACCGTGCGCTCAATGGCTCGAAGAGCTTGGGGCGGGTCGCCGCCGGGTGGGAGGGTGTCGGTCTGAAGACCGGAGGCAATCCATCGAGGGAAAGAGGCGATGGCGCTCTTTGCGCCGGGGCCCGAGAGCAGATAGAATCCGCCAATCGCGCAGTCCGAAACTCGATCGTCAGGGGGTCGAATGAACACCGAACCCAACGCTCTTCATAAAATGGTTCGCTATGATCGCGGGGCGCATTGGCGCGCCAAGCTCGGCTTCGTGCTGTTGGCCTCGGAACAGACGATCGAAGACAATATGATGCGGATGCGGCCGGAGGGTGTGGGCGTTCATTTCGCCCGCGGCCGGAACGCCGATGCCATCACGGTCGATACGCTCCGCGCCATGCGCGCCGGCCTCGCGGAGGCGGCTTCGCTCATCGCGCCGAATGCGGGGCTGGATGTCGTCTGCTACGCCTGTACCTCCGGCACCGTCGTGATGGGCGAGGATGAGGTTATCGCGGAGCTGCGCCGCGGAGCGCCGAACGCGAAGGCGACGACTTTGATCACCGGCGTGGTGGCGGGGCTGCGCACGCTCGGCGCGAAACGGATCGTCGTGGGAACGCCCTATCTCGACGAGATCAACGTCATCGAGCACGACTATCTTCGCGAGAAGGGCTTCGATGTCCTCAGTATCGACGGGCTCAACATCCGGCTCGATTCCGACATGGTCAAGGTGAGCCCGGATTTCCTCGTCGAGTTCGCACGCATGATCGACAAGCCGGAAGCCGATGCGATCTTCATCAGTTGCGGCGCGCTCCGCACCCTCGATGTCGTCGAGCGGATCGAGGAGGCCGTCGGCAAGCCTGTCGTGACCAGTAACCAGGCGATGATGTGGCATTGCCTGCGGCTTGCGGAGATCAAGGATCGCCTGGAGGGATTCGGCACTCTGCTCCAGCGCTAGGTTGCGCCAAGCTGGGCTACTGTCGACCGTGATGGACTTCCAACCCACTGAAATGTCGACAGCATTTTGGTTGGTTATTTGACTCAGTAGGCAAAATACGAAAGCAACTCGTCGGGCGCCCCCGGTCCATATCGCTGGTTTGCCTTCAAGCTACGCTCGGCAGCAATGCGCGCAGCTATTATCTTTTTCTGTCTGTACTCGTGTCATCCGGTCACCGGACAGACCAGGCCGTGAATGAAAGGTAGCGCCGCTTTTCGTAGCGCCCAGATCTTCCTTACGCATTTACCGATGCGGCCTTGTCTGCAGGAATGCTAAAGATAAAGTCGAGCTACGAGAAGCGATCCGGTCAGGGGTGCGTATGACGAACGCCGGAACAGCCGCCAGCGCTCAGATTCGAGCCGACGCGTTGCAACGGCCTCCGCCGATCAGGAACCGCGACCTTCCCCTCCTGTCGTTTCGAGCGGTATCCAAAAAATTTACCGACGGCACCGAAGCGATTGCCGACGTGTCTTTTGAAACCCATGCCGGCACGATCGTCTCCATCGTTGGTCCCTCCGGTTGCGGCAAGTCCACGCTTCTGCGAATCGCCTCCGGGCTGAGCGCGGCCAGCGCCGGCGAGGTTTCGCTCGATCGTACCAGCGTCGGCTATGTCTTCCAGGATGCCACGCTGCTTCCCTGGCGGACAGTGCGGCGTAACGTCGAGCTGTTTGCGGAACTTCGTGGCGTTCAAAAGGCCGAACGCCAAAGACTGTGTCGGGAAGCGATTGCCCTGGTCGGCCTCGAGGGATTCGAGAACCATTATCCGAACGCGCTGTCCGGCGGAATGCGCATGCGCGCATCGATTGCCCGCTCCTTGACGATGAAGCCGCGCGCGTTCCTGTTCGACGAGCCGTTCGGCGCTCTCGACGAAATCAGCCGACAGCGGCTCAACGAAGAGCTGCTCCGGGTATTTCTCGTCGAAAGGTTCGGCGGCCTGCTGGTCACCCATTCGGTCTATGAGGCCGTCTATTTGTCATCCCGTGTCCTGGTCATGTCGGCTCGACCGGGCCGCATCATTGCCGATATCCCTGTTCCGTTTCCGTATCCCCGGGCCCCCGGTCTGCGGTTCGAGGCCGCCTTCGCTGCGCTCGCCGGCACGGTTTCGGAGATTCTCCAGAAGGCGTCGGAATGACGGGGAACGATCGAGAGCATCCCGCAGCGGCGGCTGTGACGTCCGCCGGTCCCGATCATGGCGACGGCAAGCGGCCCGAACGGCCATGGCACAATCTGGCCCGCATCTGGGGACCGCCGCTCCTGGTACTGATCGCATTGAATGGCATCTGGCTTCTTCTCACCTACGTCCTGCTCGAGGAGAGGCAGCGCTTCCTGCTCCCGCCGCCGCAGGATGTGGTGCGAAACGGGCTCCTGAACTGGCGGAACCTGTCGGAAGTCCTCGAGGGGCTATGGTCGACGACGCAGGTTGCGATGGTCGGGTTGATGATCGCGATCGTTCTCGGCGTCGCGCTTGCCATTCTCATGAGTCAGGCCCGTTCGATCGAGCGCTCGCTCTATCCCTATGCCGTGGTTCTGCAAACGATCCCGGTTCTTGCGCTGGTGCCGCTCATCGGCTTCTGGTTCGGCTTCACGTTCTGGAGTCGCGTGATTGTCGTTGTCCTGTTTTCGCTGTTCCCCATCATCACCAATACCCTCTTCGGGCTTCAGTCGGTCGGTCCCGGCATGAACGATCTCTTTACTTTGCACAACGCCGGAAGGTTTAGCCGCCTTTGGCGGCTTCAACTGCCCGCAACGATGCCCGCCATGTTCGCGGGCTTTCGAATCTCTGCAGGGCTTTCCGTGATCGGCGCCATTGTCGGCGATTTCTTCTTTCGGCAGGGACAACCCGGAATCGGACGGTTGATCGACCTCTACGCCCAGAGGCTCGAGACCGAGCAGCTCTTCACGGCCATCTTGTTCTCCTCCATCCTCGGTGTCGTCGTATTCTGGTCGTTCGGACTCATCGGGCATCGAGTCGTGCGCAGCTGGTATGACCCCACCCGGGGCCCCGCATGATCCACCGGCGTTATCGCCTTTCGAAGGAGCGTCTCATGCATAGCAAAGAGATACTGGAACGGTCGGCACCTTCTCTTGTCGGCACGCTCGCCGCCGCGCTCATTCTTGCCGCCCCGATGACTGCCGACGCCGCCGAGTCGCTCCAGGGCATCTGTCCGAACCCGATCGTTATTCAAACCGACTGGTTTCCGACGCCTGAGCGCGCCGCCGCCTACCAGCTCGTGGGGCCGGGCGGCCGGATCGACGCGGAGCGCGGACGCTATTCGGGCCCGCTCGGCGATACTGGCGTCGATGTCGAAGTGCGGCTGGGCGGTCCCTATACCGGGTTCGCTCCCTTCACCGCCGTGATGTATCAGGACGAATCGATACTCCTCGGTTACATGCCGACCGACCAGGCGGTTCAGAATTTCGAGAAGCAGCCGACGATATCCGTCCTGGCGACTCTCGACATCAACCCGCAGGTTCTTGTGTTCGATCCGGCGACATACGACTTCAAGTCCATCGCCGACATCGGCAAGTCGGATGCGACGGTGCTGTATTTCGAGGGTCTGCCGTTCATGGATTTCCTGCTTCAGAAAGGCTTGCTCCGGCAGGATCAGATCGATGGCGGGTATGACGGGTCTCCCGCCCGCTTTCTTGCCTCGGACGGCAAGCTGGTCTTTCAAGGCTATGCGAGCAACGAACCCTATCGCTACGAGAACGACATCGAGGATTGGAAAAGGCCTGTCCGTTCGCTCCTCATCAACGATGCCGGCTACGAGATCTATCCGGAGAATCTGGCGGTGCGTCCCGAGGCGCTGACGGAACGTCGCGAGTGCCTGCAAAAGCTGGTGCCGATGATTCAGCAGGCGATGGTCGACTATGTGAGGAACCCCGGGCCGACCAACGATACGCTCATCAAGATCGGCGAGGCGATCAAGGTTCCGGTTTCCCTGACGCCTGGCGGCAATGCCTATGCCGTGAAGACGATGCTCGATCTGAAGATCATGTCCAACGGAGCGAACGACACGGTGGGCGACTTCGACATGGCGCGGACCCAGCGTGTGATAGACGAGCAGCTAAGGCCGGCTTTCGCGACCCGCGGCGACCCGATACGGGAAGGTCTCAAGGCCGAGGAGATCCAGACCACCGAGTTCATCGATCCCGATATCGGCCTATGAACGAGGTCAACAGGCCCGTCGATCTGCTTGTCGAAGGCGCCAGGCTGATCGCCACGCTCGACGACCGCCGGCGAGAGATCGCCGGCGGCTGGGTGGCCATCACCGACGGATTCATTGTCGGTATTGGCGGCCCGGGATCGGCGCCGCCGGCCCGACGCCACCTCGATGCGCGGGATTGCCTCGTGACGCCGGGGCTGATCAACACGCATCACCATATCTGGCAGAATCTCACGCGCGCCTACCGGCCGGTCACCGCCGCGCCGTTTCTCGAATGGCTGCGAACGCTCTATCCGATCTGGGGCCGCCTCGACGAAGAGGCGATCTACGTATCGGCCTGGATCGGCCTGGCGGAGCTGGCGCTGGGCGGCTGCACGACGACGACCGACCATCTTTACATCCATCCTCACGGCGCCGGCGATCTGATCGCAGCCGAGATCCGCGCGGCGCTCGATGTCGGGATGCGCTTCCATCCGACCCACGGGTCGATGAACCTGTCCGAGAAGGACGGCGGTATTCCGCCGGATGCGCTCGTGCAGGATGAAGACGCGATTCTGGCCGAATCGGAGAGGCTGGTCGGCCGCTATCACGATCCCAGCCCCGGGGCGATGACACGCATCGCCCTGGCGCCGCATTCGCTCATGTGCGCCGGCACCGGCCTGATACGCCGGACTGCCGAATTGGCCGAGCGGCTGGATGTGCGTCTTCACACGCATCTGGCCGCCGACCGGACGGACGACCGGTTCTCGCGCGAGAAGTTCGGATGCCGGCCTGTGGAGTATTTCGAATCGCTGGGCTGGACGGGCAATCGGGTCTGGGTCGCGCACTGCATTCGGCCCGACCCGGACGAGATAACCCGGCTCGGGAGAGGCGGCACCGGTATCGCGCATTGCCCGAGCGCGTGCATGTTGAGCGGCGCCGGTCTGGCGCCGATCAAGGAGCTGGCCGAAGCCGGCGCGCATATCGGGCTGGCATGCGACGGGTCCGCGGACTCGGACACCGCCTCGATGTGGGTGGAAGCCCGCACGGCGCTGCTGCTCGGTCGGCTGCGGCATGGCGCGCCTGCCATGCAGGCGCGCGACGTGTTGGAGATGGCCACGCGCGGCGGCGCCGCATGTCTGGGCCGCGAAGGCGAGCTCGGCGTTCTGGCGATCGGCGCTGTCGGAGATCTTGTGGCCTGGCCGCAGGATGGGCTGGCATTCGCCGGCGCCTTGTCCGATCCGATCGAAGCCTGGCTGCGATGCGGGCCGGTCGCCGCGCGACATACGGTCGTGGCGGGACGGCCCATCGTGGAGAATGGCGAGCTGCGGCTGTCGAATGTGGAAGGCATGCTCAGCCAGCACCGACGGATCGCGACGCGGCTTCAGGTGGCGTGAGGCGCCGAGCTGTGACCGCGAACTTTCGTGCGGAGGAAACGCGGCAGCAGCACGCAGGCTGTCGCGTCCGTAGCTTGCGGGGTCGCGGCCATTCTCATAGCAAATTGATACATAACCGAAAAAATCTGGCGGGCCGCGACCGACGATGATGGGCACTACGTTTACGCCATAACCCTATAGGGAGCCAGTTTCGGATTTCGAACTTCGTCGCGCGAATGGGTTGGGCGGTTCTACAAACCGTCCCGTGGCGATCAAGTCATTCCAGAACTTCAAGCACCGTTGGACCATAGCTAACGGCTCGCGCTTTTCGTCGCCAGCTATGAGGAAATGCCTGCAATTTGAGGTGCCACCCGACCGCCGGGGATATTCGAGGCCCAGCGACCATTGATGGTCGATGGAAGGTCTGGAAATACGATGATGTTTTGATCGGTGGCAAATGTCGCGACAAATCCGCATCGACTCGCTGGCCTGAATTAATGCGTCGATCTCGTCCGGCCGAATACCGCCTGTCTGGGCTACAGAATCCCTCAAATGGTAGCAGACCACCATGAATGCCAAGAAGAAATCCACGAAGTCGTCAGAAATACAACAACCATCTGAGTAGCATTGTTTGCAGCGGATCGCCCAACGCTGCATGGCGTCATAGCGCGAACGCCATCCCATTACATTCTCGACGCTCCACGGGAGGCCCATTGCATGCCCTCTCCATCCGGCGAATCAGAGTCGCGGGCTACGGTGTCGCCGAGGTTTTGGCGACGCAGCAGCCGTCAATGCGGCGCGTTGCACAGGCGCTACGCCATCCCCGCCCGCAACACGCCGGTCTTGCCCGGGTATTGCGCCTTCGGGTTCTGCCGCCACCGGAATTCGACTGTAACCGGGATTTGCCACTTCTTAGCGAGGCGCTCCACTTCCTTCCAGCAGTCCGACGCCGATTGACCCTGCACCGAAATGCCCAGGTCTTGGTGGTACTTGAATCCTTCCTCCTCGTACTGCGCCGCCTTGGCCGGAACCGCCAGTTCACGGACCAGCTTGTCGCCCTCAAACCCTTGGGCCTTCACCTGCGCAATCATCGTCAGCAGGATGGCCGACCAGCGCGGGCTGTGCAGTGACTTGCCGTTGATCGAGGCGGCCAGCGGCTTCGTGAACGCAAGCCCCGGCGCGGCGGCGAATTGCATCGTTCCATCGCTGGTCGACGTCGCCAATTCCTCGGGCTCGTCGTCGCGCTCCATGCCGAGCTGCTCCATCGCCTCGCGTACGATGCGGTCAATGGTCTCGCTGGGCGTCTTCGTGCCGAACCAGGTCGCAATGGACTTCAGGTCGGCAAAGGTGGCGTCGTTGATTCTGACTACGGGCATCATCTGTCTCTATCAGTTCTGTCAGAGGATATGTTACATATCCTGATTCGGAGACCAAGGAAATATGTTACATATTACCTGGGAGAACGATTGGCGACTAGGATTCCGCGACGGCAAGGGAAGAGCCCGGCTGGCCAGTGGTCGGATGTCTCTGAGGAATTTGAGAATTTTGGCCTCCTGCCGGGCGCCCTGTGCTGGCGCTTCCAACCGAAAGCTCAATGATATCAATGCACCGAGCGCCATCCGCCTAACAAAGGTTTCAGTATTACGTTTTGTACCTATGAGTGGTACATAGATACATGAGCGGAGCCACCGGATGATCGTGAGCTTTCGGGACGAGTGGCTGCGAGCGTTCTTCGTCGAGGACGTGCGGTCGCGGCACATCCCGTCCGATCTCGAAAGCCGACTCTTTCGCAAGCTCCAGATGATCGACGACGCGACGAGCGATCAGGACCTGCGGGTACCGCCCAGCAATCACTTCGAGAAGCTACGCGGCAATCTAGCGGGGTTCCACTCAATCCGCGTCAACAGTCAGTGGCGGCTGATCTTCCAGTGGGACGGTAGTCGCGGCGAGGCGGAAGGCATCTATCTCGACGACCACAGCTACAGATGAGGCGAACCATGCTGACGACGAAGCGCAAGCCGGCCACGGTCGGCGAAATCCTGGTTGAGGAGTTTATGCAGCCCATGGGGTTGACCCAGGCCGCGTTGGCGGAGGCGATGGGCGTCCAGCGCAAGCACGTCAACGAGCTGTGCAACGACCGCCGGACCGTGACGGCGGCAACTGCACTCATCCTCGCGCGCGTGTTCGGCAACAGCCCTGACTTTTGGCTGAACGTCCAGCGCCGCAGCGATCTCTGGGCGGCGATGAATAGTCCCCGCGAGCGCGAGCGAATCGAGCGCGCGACCCCGCTCGGCACCGCGGCGTGATCTTTGTCGCCGGGAAAGGGAAGGATGGTCTGGCGTAGAAATCGGCCGTTCCGTTCCCGGAGACTTCGCGCGATCCTGGCGCAATGTCCTGACCACGCGCCAGCTTGGGCGTTCTGCCTGACGATCTTTACATCGACCGCCGCGGCCGTCGTAAAGCCGGCTACGCTCGGCGTTCGCAGTTCTGTTCGGAAATGGCGGACGGGGGGAGATTCGAACTCCCGATACCCTTGCGAGTATGCCGCATTTCGAGTGCGGTGCTTTCAACCACTCAGCCACCCGTCCATCGCGTCCGGCGGGTCCGGGCTGCGCGGGTCCATGGCGGGAGGCCGGCGCAGCGCGGGCGGGCGTGGCCGGCGCGGCGCGGACCGTAGACCAAGCCGCCGTCGGAGAGCAAGCGCCGGAGCCGCCGCCTGCCGGATTCCTCGAGGCCGGACAGGGTCTTGGAAAACGCCCGCCGCGTCGGCGAGACGCCGCCTCGCCCGAACTCTTAAGCGGATGTTAACGCTGGGGGGATTTGCTGGGGCGACGGGGGAAACTGCGCCGTGCGGATCGATCCTCGACTCCTCGGAATCGCGATGAACCGGCGGCTTGCCGGCTGCCGGCCCCTGCGCGCGTGCCGCCCCGTCCGTGTGCGCCGGCCCGTCCGTGCGCGCCGGCCCGTCTGCGCACGCCGCCCCCTCCGCGCGCCCCGAACGGCGCCGTCCGGCGCGATACCGTCCGGAGCGGCGTCATGATGCATCCGCGCCTTGCCCAGCATCTGGCGGCGGCCACCGCGGCAGATGGCGAGATCGATGTCGCCCGCCTCATGGCGTTCCTCGAGCGCGACTATCAGGACGCGGACCTCGCCCGGAACTCGGCCGATCGCGGCCTCTCCCTCATGGCCGAGGAGCTGACCGAGCTCAACCGCCAGATCGCGGCCCAGGCCGAGCTCCGCATCAACCGGAGCGAAGCGCGCTTCCGCGACGCGATCGAAAGCATGTCGGACGGCTTCGCGATCTTCGACGCCCAATGGAAGCTGCTCGCCTGGAACACCGCCTTCGAATGGATATTCGCCTTTCCCGACCTGGTGCTGCAGCCGGGCCTCGATTTCGGCGCGACCTGCCTGCGCAAGGGGCTCGCCGACGCGATCGGCCGCGACCGCGCCCCCGGCGAGCATGCCCAGTTCGAAACCGAGGACGGCCGCACGCTTCAGGTGCTGCATCGCGAGACCGCCGAGGGCGGCTATGTCTCGGTCTATCGCGACATCACCGCCCTCATCCAGACGCAGCGCGCCCTCGCCGAGGCCGAGCGCGAGCATGCGAGCCTGTTCGAGAATGCCGCCATCGGCATCTACCGCTCCTCGCCCGACGGCCGCCAGCTCCGCGCCAATGCGGCGCTGGTGGACCTCAACGGCTATGCGAGCGAGGCCGAGATGCTCGCCTCGGTCGGCGACATCGGGCGCGAATGGTACGTCGATCCCGAGCGCCGCGCCGAGTTCCAGCGGCGCCTCGAGCGCGACGGCTTCGTCATCAACATGGAATCCGAGATCTACCGCCACAAGTCGCGCGAGCGGATCTGGATCGCCGAGGCCGCCTGGCTGGTGCGCGATGCGCTCGGGCGGGTGAAATACTACGAAGGCACGGTCGAGGAGATCACCACCCGCAAGCAGGCCGAAGCCGCGCTGATGATGGCGAAGGAGGCCGCGGAGGCGGCGAGCCGCGCCAAGTCGGATTTCCTCGCCAATATGAGCCACGAGCTGCGCACGCCGCTGAACGCCATCCTCGGCTTCTCCGAGGTGATCCGCGACCGTGTGTTCGGCGAGACGGCGATCGAGCGCTATGCGAGCTACGCCGCCAACATCCATGCGAGCGGCAGCCACCTGCTCGCCGTCATCAACGACATCCTCGACATGGCGAAGATCGAGGCCGGCCGTCTCGACATGCGCGAGGAAGTGGTTTCGCCGCGCGCCGAGATCGCGACCTGCGTGACCCTGGTCGAGCCGCGCGCCGCGGCGGGCCGCATCGAGCTTACCGCCGCCTTGCCGCCGCACCTCCCCGCGCTTTTCGCCGACGCGAAGCAGTTCCGCCAGATCCTCCTCAACCTGCTCGCGAACGCGGTCAAGTTCACCCCGCCCGGCGGCCGCGTCTGGGTCGA
Organism: uncultured Rhodospirillaceae bacterium; assembly: GCA_902826565.1. Classification (GTDB taxonomy): domain Bacteria; phylum Pseudomonadota; class Alphaproteobacteria; order Dongiales; family Dongiaceae; genus CADEFF01. The sequence goes on from CADEFF010000002.1 coordinate 137,977, forward strand.
GGCCGGAGTCGCCGCGGCGGGTCAGCTCCGCATCCGCATCCACGATACCGGCATCGGCATCACGCCGAAGGACATGGCGCGCCTCTTCGAGCCCTTCCGCCAGGGCGACGCCAGTCGCGCCCACAACGAAGGCACCGGCCTCGGTCTCGCCATCTCGCGCCGCCTCGTCGAGCAGCATGACGGCCGCATCGCCGTGGACAGCACCGTCGGCAAGGGCACCGTCGTCACCCTCGAGTTCCCGGCCCGCCGGCTGATCGAGGAAGACGAGCCCGCTGCCGTCAATATGCGCTGACCGGGCGACCCTCGCCCGCGGCTTCGTGATGCAGCCTGCAACCTTGCCAATCGGCGCGCCGGGCCCGACTCTGGGCGGCATGTGGGACGCGCTGCCCGGCCTTCCGGAAATCCCGATCGTCGAGCTTGCCGCCAGCGACGCGGCGGAGCTGGCCTTGCACGAAGCCGACCGCGCCCAGGCGCTCGCCGCCGTCGCGCGCGAGATCTATCCGCTCTGGCTGCTGAAGCTCGGCGACTGGCGGTCGCGCAATTGGCTCCTGCGGCAGAACAATCCCTATCTGGGGGAGATCGACCGCATCGCCGCCGCGATGCGGCAGCCCGGCGTCCATATGCTCAATCTCTCCTACGAATGGGCCTGCACCACGGGCGCCTGTGACGAGGGCGAGGGCATGCGGATGCTGCGCGTGCTCGACTGGCCGATGCCGGGGCTCGGCCGCAACCTCGCCGTGGCGCGCCATCGCGGCCCCGCCGGCGAATGGCTCAACGTCACCTGGCCTGGCTTCAGCGGGGTGCTGACCGGCATGGCCAAGGGGCGCTTCGCCGCCGCCTTCAACCAGCCGCCCTTGCGCAAGCGCACGCCCTTCTTCGCCACCGACTGGATCGCGGACCGCCTCGCCGTCGGACGCTCGCGCAATTTGCCGCCCGCGCATCTGCTGCGCCATGTCTTCGACCATTGCCGCGACTACGAAGCGGCGAAGGCGATGCTGCGCGACACGCCGATCTGCCTGCCGGCCTTCTTCGTGCTGAGCGGCACGCGGCCGGGCGAGGCCACCGTCATCGAACGGCTGGAAACGGCCGCGCATCTGCACGCGGCGCCGGCCGCCGTCGCCAATCACTGGCTCGGCATGACCTTGCCCGGCTCGCCGCGCGGCGCCTACAGCCAGCTCCGGCGCAAGCTGATGACGGATTGGCTCGACCGCCATGCCGCGCCCTTCGACTGGCTGACCCCGCCGATCCTCAACGGCGACAGCCGCGTCGCGGTCGAAACCAATGCGGCGACCGGCGAGCTTCGGGTGATCGGCTTCGAGCCCGAGGGCCAGGCGACCCGCCCGCTCCATATCGCCGCCTGACCAGCGACCGGGCACGACAAGCGAGGCCGGCGATGCTCGACATGGACAGCGTTTTCGACCGCGAAGGCATCGTGCGCCGTCCTCCCTCCGCACGGCTCGTCTCCGAGCTTGGCCGGTTGCTCTTCCATCATCCGCCGCCGCCCGATCCTGCCACCTTGCCGTCGGGGCGAAACCATGTGGTGCTGGTGCTCCCCGCCGTGCTCACGGGCGACGGCGCGACGCGACCGTTGCGGTCCTTCCTGCAGCGCTGCGGCTATCGCGTCTTCGGCTGGGAGCTTGGCGTCAACTGGGGACCGACGCCGCGGCTTCTCGATGGCAGCCGCCAACGGCTCGAAGCTCTCGCCGCCATCGAGGCAGGACCGATCAGCCTCATCGGCGTCAGCCTCGGCGGGCTCATGGCGCGCGACCTTGCGCATCGGTTCCCGCATCGCGTGCGCCAGGTCGCGACACTGGGCAGCCCCTTTCGACTGCCGACCGCCACACCCCTGGAGCCGCTGTTCCGTCTGCTCGCCCGCTATTACAGCGCCGACATCGATCCCCGCCGTCTCGCAGCACCGCTGCCCATGCGGTCGATCGAGCTTTACAGCCGGGAGGATGGGCTGGTCGCGCCGGAAACCTGCTTCACCGAGGAGCCGGGCCAGACGGCACGGGAAACCGCGCGGGACGTGGGTGGCGCCCATATGACGATCTGCCGCAATCCCGCGGCGCTCGCTGCCCTTGCGCGGGCGCTTGCCGAGCCGCTTTAGCGGCTTTTCCGGCGCGGCAGCCGGGGGTGAGATTGCTTGACAGACGCGGCTTTGCGGCTATATTCCGGCGTTCCCTGCGGGGAGAGGCGCGTGCGCGCCCGGTTTTCTCAACGAAATCAAAAGTTTAAGAACCATGTTCGCAGTGTTCCGGACCGGCGGCAAGCAGTACAAGGTCGCCAAGAACGACGTGATCGAGATCGAGCGCCTGCCGGGCGAGAACGGGGCGATCCTCGAATTCACCGAGGTCCTCATGGTCGGCGGGGCCGGCGCGACCACGGTCGGCACGCCGCTCGTGGCCGGCGCCAGCGTGGCCGCGGCGTTGCTCGACCAGGTGAAGGCGGACAAGGTCCTCATCTTCAAGAAGAAGCGCCGGCACAATTACCGCCGCAAGCGGGGCCATCGGCAGCCGCTGTCGCTGATCAAGGTGATGGACATCCTGACGGACGGTCGCAAGCTCGACCGTGCGGCGCTCGCCGCGGATGCGCAGAGCGCCGCCGAGGCGCGCGCCAAGCGCAAGGCGCCGGCGGGCGGCGGCGAGACCAAGGCGGCGCCGAAGAAGCCGGCGAAGAAGGCCGCCGCGCCGGCCGAGAGGAAATCGAAAGCGAAGACCAAGGCGGCGGCCAAGAAGCCGGCCGCCAAGAGCAAGAAGAAGGAGTAGCCGACATGGCCCACAAGAAAGCGGGCGGCAGCTCGCGCAACGGCCGCGATTCCGCCGGCCGTCGCCTGGGCGTGAAGTGCTTCGGGGACGAGACCGTCGTCTCCGGCAACATCATCGTCCGCCAGCGCGGCACGAAATATCACCCGGGCCAGAATGTCGGGATGGGGCGCGATCACACGATCTTCGCGACCACCGACGGCAAGGTCCGCTTCCGTCAGACTACCGGCGGGCGGACCTTCGTGTCCGTCGTCCCGCAGAGCTGACGCTCACCGGCGGACGCCCTCCCCAGGGCAGCAGGAATCCGGGGGAACGGCGCCGCCGTTCCCCCGTTTCGTTTTCGGGCCCGAGCGCCCAAGGCTGCCATGTCTGCCCCGATCGCCTTCAACCGGCTGGTGCCGGAACTCAACTGCAGCGACTTCGCGCGAAGCCTCGCCTTCTATTGCGAGACGCTCGGATTCGCGCGGCTCTACGGGCGCGACGATCCGGCCTTCGCCTGTCTCGAGCGCGAGGGCGCCCAGCTCATGCTGGAAGAGCTCGCTGACGGCCCGAACGGCTCCTGGCGCACCGGCGCGATGGAGCGCCCCTTCGGCCGCGGCATCAACCTCCAGATCGAGACCGCCGACCTCGACGCCCTGCTCCGTGCGCTGACGCGCGCCGGCTGGCCGCTCTATCGCGAACCGGAGACCGCCTGGTATCGCGTCGGCGACCGGCTCGAGGGGCAGCGCCAGTTCCTCGTGCAGGACCCCGACGGCTATCTGCTCCGCTTCTGCCAGGATGCGGGCACGCGCCCGATCGAGCTCGCCGACGCCGGCGCGAGGACCGTGCGATGAAGTTCCTCGACCAGGCCAAGATCTACATCCGGAGCGGCGACGGCGGCGCCGGCTCGGTCAGCTTCCATCGCGAGAAGTTCATCGAGTTCGGCGGGCCGGACGGCGGCGACGGCGGCCGCGGCGGGAGCGTGATCGTCGAGGCGGTGCAGAACCTCAACACCCTCATCGACTATCGCTACCAGCAGCATTTCAAGGCGGCCAAGGGCGGCCACGGCATGGGCAAGAACCGCAGCGGCGCGGCGTCGCCCGATCTCGTTCTGCGCGTGCCGGTCGGAACCCAGATCATCGACGAGGACAAGGAGACGGTGATCGCCGACCTGACCGGGCCCGGCCAGCGCGTCCTGCTGGCGAAGGGCGGCGATGGCGGCCATGGCAACGCCCATTTCAAGACCTCGACCAACCAGGCCCCGCGCCGCGCCGATCCGGGCTGGCCGGGCCAGGAGCGCTGGGTCTGGCTCCGTCTCAAGCTGATCGCCGACGCCGGTCTGATCGGGCTGCCCAACGCCGGCAAATCCACCCTGCTCGCCGCCGTCAGCCGGGCGAAGCCGAAGATCGCCGAATATCCCTTCACCACCCTCCATCCGCAGCTCGGCGTGGTGCGGAGCGACGAGGCCGAGTTCGTGCTGGCCGACATTCCGGGCCTCATCGAAGGCGCGCATGAAGGCGCCGGGCTCGGCGACCGCTTCCTCGGCCATGTCGAGCGCTGCGGCGTGCTGATCCATCTCGTCGACGGCACCAGCGAGACGGTCGCGCGCGACTGGCGCACGGTCCGCGCCGAGCTCGCGGCCTACAGCCCCATGCTGGCGGCGAAGCCCGAGCTCACCGTCCTCAACAAATGCGACGCGCTCGTCGAAACCGAGATCGCCTCCCGGGCGCGCAAGCTGAAGCGCGCCATCGGCAAGGACGGCAAGCTCTTTCGCGTCTCCGGCGTGAGCGGCAAGGGCGTGCCGGAGCTGATGCGCGCCGCCTTCGCGGCGATCCGGGCGCATCGCGAGGCCGAAGCCCGGAAGGCGGAGGAAGCCGCGCTCGGGGTGGAGACCGCCTCGTGACCACCGGCCGCGCGAAGACCGGGATCGACAAGGCAAAACGGCTCGTCGTGAAGATCGGCTCGGCGCTGCTGGTCGAGGAGAAGACCGGCGCCATCCGCCGAAGCTGGCTCGACGCGCTGGGGGACGACGTGGCGGCGCTGCGCAAGGGCGGCACCGAGGTGGTGCTGGTCTCCTCCGGCGCCATCGCCGTCGGCCGGCGGCATCTGGGGCTCGCGACCGGCGCCCTCAAGCTCGAGGAGAAGCAGGCGGCCGCCGCCACCGGGCAGATCCGCCTGGCGCACGCCTATCAGGAGACACTGGCGCGCCACGACATCACCGTCGCGCAGATCCTGCTGACCCTGGACGACACCGAGGAGCGCCGCCGCCACCTCAATGCGCGCTCGACGCTCGCCATGCTGCTGAAGCTCGGCACCGTGCCGGTCATCAACGAGAACGATACGGTCGCCACCAGCGAGATCCGCTTCGGCGACAACGACCGGCTCGCCGCGCGCGTCGCCGCCATGATCAGCGCCGACACGCTGGTGCTGCTTTCCGACATCGACGGGCTCTACAGCGCGGACCCGCGGCGCGACCCCGCGGCGCGCTTCATCGCCGAGATCGCCGAGATCACCCCCGAGATCGAGGCGATGGCGGGCGAGGCGCCGCCCGGCTACAGCTCCGGCGGCATGGTGACGAAGCTCGCGGCGGGGCGCATCGCGCTCGGCGCCGGCTGCCGCATGGCGATCGCCGACGGCCGCCGCATGAACCCGCTCGCGGCGATCCGCGACGGCGGCACCTGTAGCTGGTTCCTGCCCAAGGCGACGCCGCTGACGGCGCGCAAGACCTGGATCCAGGGCGCGCTCAAGCCGATCGGCCGCCTGACCGTGGACGAGGGCGCAGCGAAGGCGCTCTGCGCCGGCAAGAGCCTGCTGCCCGCGGGCGTCATCGGGGTCGAGGGCGAGTTCGAGCGGGGCGACGCGGTGGTCGTCGCCGATGCGGCCGGAATCGAGCTCGCGCGCGGGCTTTCCGCCTATTCCGCCGCCGACGCGCGGGTCATCAAGGGGCATAAAAGCCGTGAAATCGAGGCCCTGCTCGGCTACCGTGGCCGCGACGAGATGATCCATCGCGACGACCTGGTCTTGAGCCGGACATGAGCGCGACCGCCGCCGAAACGAGGCCGGGCGACCTCGCGGGCGAGGTTCGCGCTGTCGCCTTGCGGGCCCGTGCCGCCGCAAGCGAGCTCGCCCTCGCCGCGCCCGAGCGGAAATCGAAAGCCCTCGCCGCCATGGCCGCCGCGATCCGCGCGGCGAAAGCCGAGATCCTCGCCGCCAATGCGCGCGACATGGCCGGGGCCTCCGGCCTCGCACCCGCGCTCCGCGACCGGCTCGCGCTCGACGCGGCGCGCATCGAGGCGATGGCGAAGGGGCTCGACGAGATCGCCGCCATGCCGGACCCGGTCGGACGCAGCCTCGGCGAATGGACCCGGCCGAACGGACTCCGGATCGTGCGCCTCTCGGTGCCGCTCGGCGTGGTCGCCGTCATCTACGAATCCCGGCCGAACGTGACCGCCGATGCGGGCGCGCTCTGCCTGCGCGCCGGCAATGCCGCGATCCTGCGCGGCGGCTCGGAAAGCGTGCAGAGCTCGGGCGCCATCCTGGCGGCGCTCCGTCGCGGGCTTCGCGAAGCGGGCCTGCCGGAGGATGCGATCCAGCGGGTGCCGGTGCAGGACCGCGCCGCGGTCGGGCATCTGCTGGCGCTGGACGATCTCATCGACGTGGTGATCCCGCGCGGCGGCCGCGCCCTCATCGAGCGCGTCGCGGCCGAGAGCCGCATCCCGGTCATCAAGCATCTCGACGGCAATTGCCATACTTACGTCGATGGCGCGGCGACGCTCGAGATGGCGCGGCGCATCGTGGTGAACGCCAAGATGCGGCGCACCGGCATCTGCGGCGCGACCGAGACGCTGCTGGTCGACCGGCGCGTCGCGAAGACGCATCTGCCGCCGATCCTCGCCGATCTCGCCGCCGCCGGCTGCGAGCTCAGGGGCGATGCCGCGACCCAGGCGCTCGACCCGCGCGTCAAGCCCGCGAGCGACGGCGACTGGGACACGGAATATCTCGACGCCATCATCGCGGTGAAGCAGGTGGAGGGCGTCGAGGAGGCGATCCGCCATATCAACCGTCACGGCTCGCACCATACCGAGGCGATCGTGACCGAGGACCAGGCGGCCGCCGACCGGTTCCTCGCCGCGATCGATGCCGGCATCGTGATCCACAACAGCTCCACGCAGTTCGCCGATGGCGGCGAGTTCGGCATGGGCGCCGAGATCGGCATCTCGACCGGCAAGCTCCATGCGCGCGGGCCGGTCGGCGCCGAGCAGCTCACCTCCTATAAATATGTGGTCCGCGGCAGCGGCCAGGTGCGCCCCTGAGCCCCGTGCCCGGCGTCCTGCCGCGGAAGCAGCGGCCTGTCCCCAGGAAACGGCGCGGCGGGCGGCGCATCGGGCTGCTCGGCGGCTCCTTCAACCCGGCCCATGAGGGCCATCGCGCGATTTCGCTCCATGCCCTGAAGGCGCTCGGGCTCGACGAGGTCTGGTGGCTGGTGAGCCCGCAGAACCCGCTCAAGCCCGCGGACGGCATGGCCCCCTTCGCCGAGCGTTTCGCGAGCGCGGCCGCGGCTGCGAACCATCCGCGGATCAGGCCCTCCGACCTCGAGCATCGGCTCGGCACGAGCTATACGGCCGAGACGGTCGCCCGCCTCCGCCGCCGCTTCCCGCAGCATGATTTCGTCTGGCTGATGGGGGCGGACAATCTCTTGCAGATCGACCGCTGGAAGGACTGGCAACAAATCTTTCATGGCCTTCCCGTTGCGGTTTTCGCGCGACCTACCTATTCTTCAAGGGCGTTGGCTGCCCCGGCCGCGCGCCGCTTCGCCAGGGCCCGATTGCCCGAAACGGCGGCGCAAGGACTGGCCGGAACGACGCCGCCGGCCTGGGTGTTCCTCAAGGGACCGCACAATCCGGTGTCGGCAACCGCGATACGCGCCGCGCGGAGCCAGAAGACGGCGCTGAAGCGAGGGAGACCCCGATAACCCGATTCACCATCGCTGAAGACCGGCGGACCCGCCATAGGGTCGGCCGGATGCAAGCCTAGGGTGACAGCCATCGTCAGGCGCAAGACCGCCGGCCCGCGCAAGCGCCCGGCAGCCCCCGGCGGACTTCTCCGTGTCATCGAGAAATCGCTGGACGACGACAAGGCCGAAGACCTCGTCACCATCGACCTCAAGGGCAAATCCAGCATCGCCGATTTCATGGTCATCGCGACCGGGCGCAGCTCGCGCCAGCTCGCCGCCATGGCGGAGCATCTGCGCGAGAAGCTCGGCAAGGCCGGCATCACCGGCATCGGCATCGAGGGCGCGCGGCAGGGCGACTGGATCCTGATCGACGGCGGCGACGTCGTCGTGCATCTTTTCCGCCCGGAAGTGCGCGGGCTCTACAATCTGGAAAAGATGTGGGGCATCGAGATGGGCGAACCGGAGCGCGTCGCCGCCGCGCATTGAGGCGGGGGCGCGCCACGGCAGGACGCGTTTCCCGCGGGGTTCGGCAACGACGCCGGACCCGCAAGGTCGGGCTGATACCATGCGGTCTAGATCACCAACATCGAAGACGAAACGCCCGGAACTCACCTCGAATGAGCGCGAAGCAGCGAATCGCGCCGAAGCCACAGCCCTCCTTATACGAACAGGATTCCGAGTATATCGACCGGAAGCAGATTCATATGGCGAAGACATGGTGGTTCGCTCCCAGCGCGGAGAACTTCGCTCGGTCCAGCTAAAAGCACGACCAATTGTGGATAGGAAGCGTTACGGCGGGCGGCGTGCTATTTGGATGCTATTCCCAGATCCGAAAGGCGACGTTCCCGGGCGGGATTGGTTTCTTATCCCTCATAATCTCATGTTTCGATGGGTTAAATCCCACCACGGACATGCGAAGGGCTGGACGGACGCTTGGAGCTATCCGTACCTCACCAAACGTCTCCGCAGGTTCTTAGAAAAATTCTCCCATCGATACTGGGCTTGACGAACTCCTTCATAATCGCAGCTCGCAAGACATCCGTCTCCCCATCCGCTATCCCCGCCGCCGCCTTGCGCGTCTGGCTTCGCCATCGCCGGCCGACACGACTTCCTTCGCCGGCGGGAGCGTGACGACCTTCGAGAGGTTCGGATAGGGCGCCGTCTTGTGCGGCAGCGCCATCGCCTCGACGAAATGCTGCTGGAACATCGGCTCGACGGCGGTCTCGACCTTCTCGACCTGCTTCACCACGCGCGTGATCTCCTCGCGCGCCTTCAAGTTGAGGAGCGCGATGCGGGCGCCCGTCCCGGCCGCGTTTCCGGCCGAGGTCACCTTGGCGAGGTCGCAATCCGGGATCATGCCGAGGATCATCGCGTATTTGACGTCGATATGGCTGCCGAAGGCGCCGGCGAGCGTGATGCGGTCGAGCTTGTCGATCCCCATCCGGTCCATCAGCAGCCGCGCGCCCGCATAGAGCGCGGCCTTGGCGAGCTGGATGGCGCGCACGTCGGTCTGGGTGATGCGGAGCTGCGGCTCGCCCGCATGAAGCAGGTAGGAGAAGGTACGGCCCTCGGCCTGGATGCGCGGGCTGCGCGCCGCGAGGCTGCCGTCGAGCACGCCGTCCTGGTTGATGATGCCGGCGAGATACATCTCGGCCAGCGCCTCGATGATGCCGGAGCCGCAGACGCCGGTGACGCCGAGGTCCCTGGTCTCCGCCGCGAAGTCCGGATCGTCCGACCATTTGTCGGAGCCGATCACCTTGATGCGCGGCTCGAGCGTGACCGGATCGATCCGCACCCGCTCGATGGCGCCGGGTGCCGCGCGCTGGCCGCAGGAGATTTGCGCGCCCTCGAAGGCGGGACCGGTCGGCGAGGAGGCCGCGAGCAGCCGGTTGCGGTCGCCGAGCACGATCTCCGCGTTAGTGCCGACATCGACGATCAAGGTCATCTCGCTCGAGAGATGCGGCGATTCGGAGAGGATCACCCCCGCCGTGTCGGCGCCGACATGGCCCGCGATGCAGGGCAGCACGAAGATGCGCGCATTCGGATGGACCTGCAGGTCGATCTCGCTCGCCCAGATGGTGATCGGGCCGTCCGTGGCCAACGCAAATGGCGCGCCGCCGAGCTCGATCGGGTCGATGCCCATCAGCAGGTGATGCATGATCGGGTTGCCGACGAAGGTCACCTCGATGATGTCGGCGCGGGTGATGCCGGCTTCCTTCGCGACCGCCTCGGCGAGATCGTTCGCCGCACCGCGCACCGCCTTCGTCATCTCGACATCGCCGCCCGGATTCATCATCACGTAGGAGACGCGGCTCATCAGATCCTCACCGAAGCGGATCTGCGGGTTCATCATGCCGGAGGAGGCCACCACCTCGCCGGTGGCAAGGTCGCAGAGATGACCGGCGATCGTCGTCGAGCCCACATCGACCGCGAGTCCGTAGGCCTTGTCGCGGAAGCCCGGCCAGACCGCGGTGATCTGCCGCTTCTGGTGCACCGCGACCGTCACCGTCCATTCGCCCTGGCGCAGCGCCTTCTGCAGGCTCTGGATCACGCGCAGGTCGCAATCGAGATCCTTCATCTCCCACTGCGCGGCGAGCGCCTGCTCGAGCCGCTGCAGATCGCCCGAAGGATCATGCATGTTGGGCTCGGCCACCTCGACATAATGCAGCGTCACCACCGGGTCGATCTCGATCGCCCGCATCTCGGGGCGCTTGCGCACCACCTGCTTGTGGACCTGGCTGTCGGGCGGCACGTCGATCACCACGTCGCCCAGCAGGCGCGTGGAGCAGGAAAGCCGGCGGCCTTCGGCGAGCGTCCGCTTCGCCGCATAGCGCTGCTCGACCTCGCCGAAGCCGGTCAGATGCGCGGCGTCCGAGCGCACGCCGAGCTTCATGAACTCGCCTTCGGCCAGCAGCACCTGGCAGCGCCCGCAGATGCCGCGCCCGCCGCAGACCGAATCGATATCGACGCCGAGCTTCCGGGCCGCCTGCAGCACGGGCGTGCCGATCGGAAAGCGGCCGCGCCGCCCCGAGGGCATGAACACCACCAATGCGTCCTGCGTCTGCGCCATTTCACTCCGTCACAGATTCGCCCTCTCCCTTCAAGGGAGAGGGAGGGGTGAGGGTCGCGGCGACGACAGCATGTCGGCGCCACCCCTCACCTAACCTCTCCCCGCAAGCGGGGAGAGGGACTCTATTGCCGCCTCATCCTTCGACAAACCTCCTCATGCTGAGCCTGTCGAAGCATGAGGGCCATCCCGTCCATCGCCGCCGCATCCTTCGACAAGCTCGGGATGAGGCGTCTTCGCGCTACCCGCGGCGGCGGCGGCTTTCGCGGCGGCCGCGCGGGCCTTCGCCTTCCGCGCCCGGCGCCACCGGCTCGCGGAAGCGCTGGATCCAGCGCATGCAGTTGGGATCATGCCCCATCGCCACGTCCGCGCCCATCACGCCGGTCATCTCCTCGAGATGGAGCGGGTTGGTGATGGCCGAGGTCATGCCCGCGCCGATCAGCATGGCGAGGAAGGCCTGGTTGAGGCCGTGCCGGTTCGGCAGGCCGAAGCTGAAATTGGAGGCACCGCAGCAGGTATTGACCTTGAGCTCCTCGCGTAAGCGCCGGATCAGGCGGAACACCGCGCGGCCCGCGTCGTTGAGCGCGCCCACCGGCATGACCAGCGGGTCCACCACGACGTCCGACGCGGGAATCCCGTGATCCATCGCGCGGTGCACGATCTTCTTCGCCACCTCGTAGCGCACGTCGGGATCTTCCGAGATGCCGGTCTCGTCGTTGGAGATGGCGATGACCGCGGCGCCGTATTTCTTCACCAGCGGCAGCACGGTCTCGAGCCGCTCCTCCTCGCCGGTGACCGAATTCAGCAGCGCCTTGCCCTTATAGACCGCGAGCCCCGCCTCCAGCGCCGCCACGATCGAGGAGTCGATGGAGAGCGGCACGTCGGTCAGCGACTGCACGAGCTGGATCGATTCGGCGAGGATGCGCGGCTCGTCGGCGAGCGGGATGCCGGCATTGACGTCGAGCATATGCGCGCCCGCCTCGACCTGCGCCAGCGCGTCCGATTTGACGCGGCTGTAGTCGCCCGCCGCCATCTCCGCCGCCAGCAGCTTCCGGCCGGTCGGGTTGATGCGCTCGCCGATCACGACGAAGGGCCGCTCGAAGCCGATGACGACCTCCCTGGTCGCCGAGCTGATCACGGTATCGGTCATGGAACAGGCATCCTTTCCTTGTCGCGTTCGTTCCGGCCGCGGCGGATCTGGCGGTCGCGCATGACCCCGGACGCGGCGATGATCTCCGAGACGAGTTCTTCCTGGCGATAGGCCATCACATGCACGCCGGAAACGCCCTCGATCTCGCGAATCTGCTGAATGAGCTCGATGCAGAGCTGCTTGCCCTCGAGCTTCTGGTTCTTCGCCCCCTCGAGCCGCTGGACGACGTCGTCCGGTATATGGATACCCGGGACATGCTCGCGCATCCAGCGCGCCGCGCGGGCGGACGCCAGCGGCCCGACGCCGACCAGGATGAAAGCCTTCTCCGCGAGCCCTTCATCGCGCGCCCGCGCCATGAAAGCCTCCAGCCGCGGCATATCGAAGCAGTATTGCGTCTGGATGAATTCGGCCCCCGCCGCGATCTTCTTGCCCATATGGACAGCCCGGTAGTCGTAGGGCGGCACGAAGGGGTTGGCGGCGGCCCCGAGGAAGACCTGCGGCGGCACGGTGATCTTGCGGCCGGAGAGGAACATGCGCTTGTCGCGCATGGTGCGCACGGTCTCCAGGAGCGAGGTCGAATCGAGATCGAAGACCGGCTTCGCGCCCGGCTGGTCGCCCGCCTGCACCCCGTCGCCGGTGAGGCAGAGGATGTTCTGCACCCCCATGGCGGCGGCGCCGAGCACATCGCCCTGGATGGCGATGCGGTTCCGGTCGCGGCAGGAGATCTGCATCACCACCGCATAGCCGGCGCGGGTCAGCAGGCTGCAGATGCCGACGCTCGACATGTGGGTGTTGGCGCCGGACGCGTCGGTCGCATTGATCGCGTCGCAGACCTCGGAGAGCACCAGCGCCCGCTCATAGACCTCGCGCGGGTCGGCGCTGTCGGGCGGGTTCAGCTCCGCCGTCACGGCGAAACGGCCCGAGCGCAGCACGCGCTCCAGCCGGCCGCGCGAGCTGTGGCCGGCCAGCACCGGCAGCGGCGCGCCGGGATCGAGATTGTGGTCGGGCGTCATCGGCCCTGCTTCGCCGGCCCAGACTCGGCCGGCGCAGTCTTCTCGCGCACCACGCTGAGCCAGGAGGAGCGGCCCTTGAGGCGGTTATCGACCGGCTTCTGCAAGGTCAGGATCGCGTCGCTCTCGCGCATCGCCCGGGAGCCTTCCCAGGCCTGCACCCAGACGCATTTCATCTCGGGCTTCACCTCGCAATGG
>CADEFF010000002.1:151196-152286 GCA_902826565.1 uncultured Rhodospirillaceae bacterium
GCTTCGAGCCGGCGGACGATCGGCGCCGGAATATGCACGCCGAAGAGATGCTCGTTCATCCAGCGGGCGGATTTCGCCGAGACGATCGGCCCGAGCCCGACCAGGAGGAAGCAGCGCTGCAGCAGCCCCTCCGCCTCCAGCCGCGCGAGATAGCGCCGCAGCAGCGCCAGATCGAAGCAATATTGCGTCTGCACGAAATCCGCGCCCGCATCGAGCTTGGCGGCGAGCCCGGTCGGCGCCCAGCCCGGCTTCGGATCGACCGGCAGATCGGCGCAGCCGATGAAAAGCCGCGGCCGCGGCTCGACCGCGCGGCCGGAGGGAAGCGTGCCATCCTCGCGCAGCCGCCGTGCCGTCGCCATCAACATGCGGCTGTCGATGTCATAGACCGGCTTCGCCTCGGGCTGGTCGCCGTTCTTCGGATCGTCGCCATGCAGGCAGAGGACGTTCGGGATGCCGAGCGCCGCGGCCCCGAGCAGGTCGGCCTGCAGCGCCATGCGGTTGCGGTCGCGCACGGTGAATTGCAGCACCGGCTCGATCCCCTCGCGCGCCAGGATCGCGGCCGCCGCCAGCGCCGACATGTGGGTTCTGGCGCCGGCGCCGTCCGTAACATTGACCGCGTCGGCGAGCCCCTTGAGGCAGCCGGCGCGGGCCAGCACGGGGCCCGGCGCGGCGGCATCGGGCGGCGAGGTTTCAGCCGTCACCACGAACTCGCCGGCGCGGAGCAGCGCCTCGAGCCGGCCGCCCGATTGCGTCTCGCCCGCCGCCGGCCCGGTCATGACTCGGCCTTGCCGCCGGAGGCCACGAGTTTCGCGAGCCGCTCGTCGGTGAACTCGGTCTCGAGCCGCGCGGCGGCGTTGGCGGCCTCCGCCTCGAGATCGGCGCCGCATTCGACCGGATCGGCGCGCCGCCATTCGGCGAGATAGGAGTCCGTATCGCGGAGATTGGCGCGCATGGCGGCGCGGTCGATCGCCTTCTCGAACCGCTCGGCGAGCTGGCGCTTCGCGGTCGTGCGGCCGGCCTTGACGATGACCTGCGCCGGGATGTCGCGCCAGTAGACAACGATGAGCTGCGCCATGATCCTCAGGCTCCC
>CADEFF010000002.1:152386-156440 GCA_902826565.1 uncultured Rhodospirillaceae bacterium
GAGGTCGCCATAGCCGGTGAAGCGCCGCTCGAATTCGAGCCCGATCTTCCGCGCCGCATCCGCCGCGCGCGCCGTGAGGTCGGCATCGTCGGTCTGCGCCAGATAGACGAGCTTCCGGTAGTTGCCGAAATAGGCCTCGCGCAGCTCGGGATGCCGGTCGAGCCCGAGCCCTTCGATCATCAGCTTGTCGAAATGCCGCGCCAGATAATCCGTGAGGAAGAAGCTGCCGAGCTCCGCCTCCATGAGATCGCGGAAGGCCTCGGCGCCGGCGAAGAACTCGTAGCAATGCGGGCCGGCGATGCGCTCGACGCCTTCCTCCGCCAGCACGCGGTCGAGCTCGCCGCCGGTGCCGCAATCGCCATAGGCGACGAAGATGCGGTCATATTGCCCGCGCGCCGCCTGGATCTTGGCGCGCACGCCGGCGGGGATCTTCTGCGGCCGGTTATGCCAGCCGGCCGGCAGGCAGGTGACCGAGAGGTTGCGCAAGCCCTGCTGCTCGGCCACGGCCAGCATCTCGCGCGCGAGCGCGCCGCAGGCGATGACGAGGGTGGTGGGATGCGGTGCCATGGATCGGGCTGCCTGACCGGGTCGCATTTGGAACCGTGGCGCCTCGGGCGGGCCGGCCGCCGGCGCTTTCGGAGTGAGCCGTTATAGGGCGGAAAAGCCGCCGAAGGCCAAGGCTTTATCAGGGCCGAGGGTAGCCGCCACGAGGTCGTTCCGGCAGGCCCGCGCGCGACGGCCCGTGGCCGATTTGCGACAGGGGCGGGGCGGGCAACAAGGTGATTCACATGTCTCCGACGTTGATGCAAACCGGCAGCCAACTACGCTGGACAATCGGAGGCGCTGAGGATCCGCTGCACAGCGGCCGGGGTTAGTTTGGATAAGGTGCCTCCCTTTTTTGATTTGCGGGGCTGCATGATTACGCGACCTGCAGGACCGTTTATCAACGCCTTGTTCTTGAAATCGGTAGCTAGATTTTGATCTGAGGTATATACAACGCGACTATTCTTAGCCCTAGCTAGCGCTAGAATATGAATATCATTTGATATTGCTTCGCCAATGTCTTGTATCGCGCGCGTCTCTTTCAAAATGACCTCGTCCTTCTCTAGGATCGCGCGGCCCGATCGAAGCAATTCCGCAATCCATTTCCCTGCGATCGAAACCTTTCGGTACTCACGAAGCAGTTTGCCGCCAACTAGAATCCGCCCTTCACTCTCAACCCAGTTTCGAATTTGCGCAGCGACAGGAAGCGCATCTGGGCTCAACATCTCTCCTAGCCGATTGACGTCAACGATGATGCACATCAATCTAGTCCGAGAAATTTCTTTTCCTCATCAAGGAAAAATTTCCGGTATCCCCTAGGAGTATTCGTAATGTTAGCGTTCTCATCAAGATTAAGTTGATGTATTACAGAATCGTGACCCCTTCGTTCAAAATATAATATCGAAATCTTATCAGCAGTCAGAAATCTCTTCTTCCGCAGGTCGATACGAATTCGATCAATTAGGAAATCGCTGTGAGTCTCAACAACGAAGCGCTTATTTCCGTCAGCGGCCAATGCACCCAGAAAGGAGCCTAATTCTGCCTGCGCTCGCGGGTGAAGGTGAACTTCCGGCTGCTGTAGAAGGAATATGCGGCTGCGCTTTTGCTCCATGATCAAATCAGCGACCACCGGAAATATCTGGCTAACGCCATATCCAACATCGATCAGATTCCGAGATGGTCCAGCGAGTTTGAGTCTGACCTGAAATGGATCACTCGCATGACGTCCAAATTGTTTTATTTCTAGATGCTCCCAAAGGCCCGAAGCATCACCGAAGCGATCCAAATCGTGCTTGAGTTTGAGCCAAGCATCACGTTTCTCGGCTGACATCTTTGCAAGTACGGTTGGAACGTGGGCGCCCTCTACATCGCGCAAGTCTTTTATCGGATCGTATGTCCTTTGTGGGGTACTTCTAATCGGAGCAAAGGCAAGCGGACGAACTTCACTGCCGACACGCCTGAACTCTCGCAAGGTCGTGATCAGCCGAGCGATAGCCTCCTTTGGCGGTACAGCACCCTCGAAGGGGTTGCTCTTCCGCAAAACACGGAGTTCGCGATCAAGTATGAGACCGAGCGTCCCCAAGGATGAAATGAGCCCGCCGCGACCGCGGAAATCTCGGACAAATGCGGGGATTGCTCCCACTGTGAGGGTCCAGCTCTTGCGGTCTTCCGAATATACAAGCTTGTCTACAAGTCCGTCCTGATTGAATGAAAGAACAAATGATTGGTTGGGGAATGAGATCTTGCATGACGATATACGGGGCTCTGCACCGCTCTTGGTTAGCACCATAGATATAGAGCCGGCCTCATCGGATGGACTTTCATGGGAATAAATCCCTCGACGAAAGAGAGTGCTAAAGCCAATTTCGATGCTCTTGACTCGACCAGCTTTCCCGCCGCGGTAACTCGCGAGGTCGTCGTAACTGCCCAAGCGAAAGGGCTCCTCATTCCAGTCTGGCTCAAGCGTAAAGTAGGCTAAATCCCAAGCGAGCCTGATGGACGCAAGAAAGGTTGTTTTTCCAGTACTGTTCTCACCGACGAGAACCGTGAGAGGGCGGATGGCAGCTTCTTGTGTCTCGCGAAAGCATCTGATTCCGCGGATGTTTACGCTGTCCATAGCCATCCCGTAGAGAAACGATTGGCGTCTGATGCCATTATAGGTCGCAATTGCTCTCGGGGCCTAGCCCGCCCGACATCGACAGGGCAATCTGATGGACGTCGCGAAATGTCCGTGCCAATCAATCAACCTCAGACCGAGGCGTAGCAGCGGCCAGAGAACTGGCCAACGCAAGACCTCCACCTTCACGCGCAGTCGCCGTCCGCGCAGCGATGCACCTCGACCGTGACATGGGCGAGGCGCGGCAAGCCTTCGAGCAGCGCCTTGTAGTGGTCGGGCGGCTGCGGCGCGTGGGTCACGACCGAGAGGATCACGCCCAGATGCCGCGGCCCCACATGCCAGACATGGAGGTCGGCCACGCGGTTGTCGCCCTCCGCCTCGATGCGCTGCGCGATGCGGCCGGCCATCGCCTCGTCGGCGTCGTAATCGAGCAGCATGCGGCCGCAATCGCGCAGCATGCCCCAGGACCACCAGCCGATCAGCAGCGCGCCGAGGATGCCGACGGCGGGATCGAGCCAGAGCCAGCCGAGCCAGAGCCCGGCGGCGAGCGCGGCGATCGCCAGCACCGAGGTCAGCGCATCGGCCGCCACATGCAGGAAGGCCGCGCGGAGATTGCGGTCATGCTTCAGCCCGTGATCGCGCTCCTCCTGCGCATGGGGATGCGAAGGGGCGGCCGCATGGTCGCGCGCCGCCGCGGCGCGCGCCGCGCCATGATCGTGGGCCTGATCGTGCCCGGCGCGGGCATGGCCGTGATCATGCCCGTGACCCTGCCCGGCCCCGTCATGGCCGAGCCCGAGCAGCGCGATCGAGGCGAGATTGACGATGAGCCCGAGGAAGGCCACCAGCAGCGCGTCCTCGAGCTCGACCCCGACCGGCGCATAGAGCCGCCGCACGCTCTCGACCGCGGTCCATAGCGCGACGATGGCGAGCAGCACGGCGCTGGCGAAGCCGCCGAGCGCGCCGACCTTGCCGGTGCCGAAGGCGAAGCGCGGATCGGACGAACGGTGGCGCGCCACCGCATAGGCATAGGCGGCGATGCCGAGCGCCCCGGCGTGGGTCGCCATATGCAGCCCGTCCGCCAGCAGCGCCATCGAGCCGAAGGCGAGACCGGCCGCGACCTCCGCCACCATGGCGACGAGCGTGATGACGACGACCGCCTTGACCCGCCGCTCATTGCCGGCATCGGTCGCGAGCGCGAAATCGTGCGAATGCGCGCTGCGCAGCCGCTCGACCGTATCGCGATGCAGGGATTCGAATGCCATCCGGGGACTCCCCCGCCGACTCAAAGGGCCTAGGCCTCATCATATAGGAACGGGCGCCCCTCGGCGCGAGCCGGCCCCCCGGAGCATTTTCCCGCGAAGTGGGCACCGGTTCGCGTCAGAAAATGCGACCAGA
>CADEFF010000003.1 GCA_902826565.1 uncultured Rhodospirillaceae bacterium
GAACACGAACTTCGCGTCTTCCGCAAGCGCGTTGCCGCCGAGCGCGCCGCCCGGCAGATAGGCCTTCGCGATGTCGAATTCAGACTGTTCGAGCGTGGAAAGCCGGCCGTGACGCCCGAGCGTCGCGGGTGCCGGCCGGGCCGCGAGCGCGGCGCTGTCGCCTTGAGCGGTCATCGGTTGCGATCTCCTTCGATCGGCTGAACGGCCTGGGCGCCGTTCTTCATCTCGGCATCGAGCGCGCCGCCGACGGCTTCCCAGGACCGCCGCAAGAGCTTCTCGGTCAAGGCCCGCGCCTTGGCGGGGTCGCCGCCCGCGATCGCGCCGATCACATCACGATTCCCGGCGAGCGAGATTTCCAGCAACTGCGGCGCGCGCGAATAGGCGAGATAGCGATAGCGCTGCGCCTGCTTGCCGATGCTGCTGAGCAGCCGGCGGAGCGTCGGGTTGTCGGCGGCGTCGTGAATGGCGTCGGTCAGGCGGACATTGGCCCGGAAATAGGCGCGCACATCGCGCGCGCCGAACGCCTGCTCCATCTCGCCCATCACGGCGCGAAGCACCTTCACATGATCGGGCTTGCGGCTGTTGGCGGCCTGTTCGGCAGCAAGACCTTCCAGCGCCACGCGGCAGGAATAGACGGAGTCGAGGTCGGCCCGGCCGATGGGCGCCACCCAGATGCCGCGCCGCGCCTCGCGCACGACCAGCCCATCCTGCTCCAGCAGGCGAAGGGCCTCGCGCACCGGCGACCGGCTGATGCCGAAGCGCTGCGCGACCTCTTCCTCGACGAGCCGGGTTTCGGGCGCGAGCTGCCCATAGAGGATTTCCTCCTCGAGGGCCCGGGCGAGTTCTTTGGCGAGCAGGTCCGGCAGGCGGAAGGGGATGGTTGCGTTCATGGAATGTGTATTGTATACAGAACCCAGAATACTGCAAGATTGAAATCACGGCGCGTGAAATTGCGGCGCGGGAGACACCCGGATGGGCTGAGCCGCCGACAGCATCGGCGGAGGGAGAGTGCGCGCGATGACGAAAGTGAAGGGCTACTGGCAGAACTATATCGACGGCCGCTGGGCGGATGCGGCCGGCGGCAAGCGCCTCGCCGTCGAGAACCCGGCGACCGGCAAGCCGCTGGCGGAGATTGCCGCCGCAGGCGCGGCCGATGTCGATGCCGCAGTCGCCGCGGCCCGCCGCGCCTTCGCGACGCGCGCGATCTACGAGATGACACCGACCCAGCGCGGCCAGCTCCTGCTCCGCATCGCGAACGAGCTGCGCAAGCTATCCGATGAGATCGCGCCGGTCTCGACGCTCGACAACGGCAAGAACCTCGATTTCTCCAAGGGCGAGATCGAGGATGCGGCGCGCTATTTCGAGTACTACGCCGGCCTCGCCGACAAGCTCCATGGCCGTTCGATCCCGCTCGGGGACGGTTTCGCCGATTTCACCCAGTGGGTTCCCTACGGCGTCTCGGCGCAGGTCATTCCCTGGAACTTCCCGCTCGAGCTCTGCGCGCGCTCGGCCGCGCCAGCACTCGCCGGCGGCAATGCGGTGGTGCTGAAGACGCCGGAGCTTTCGCCGCTCGCCTCGACCTATCTCGCCACGGCCTGCGAGCGGGCCGGCCTGCCGAAGGGCTGGCTCAACATCATCTGCGGCTACGGCAACGAGGCGGGCGACGCCCTCACCTCCCACCCCGGCGTCGACCACATCGTCTTCACGGGCTCGGTCGCGACGGGCCAGAAGATCCTGCATCGCGCGGCGGAGAAGATCGTGCCCTGCGTGATGGAGCTCGGCGGCAAGTCGGCCGGCATCGTCTTCGCCGATGCCGATCTCGACGAGACGGCGAAGAGCGCCGCGATCGGCATCTATGCCAATGCCGGCCAGGTCTGCTCGGCGGGCTCGCGCCTCATCGTGCAGCGCAAGGTGCATGATGCGCTGGTGGAGAAGCTCGTCGGCGTCGTCAAGGGCTGGACGCAAGGGGCCGGCATCGACGGCCATTTCCTCACGCCGCTGATCTCCGGCCCGCAGCTCGACAAGATCGAGGGCTATTGCCGCTCGGGCATCCAGGCCGGCGCCACGGCGGTGATCGGCGGCAAGCGCGCCGAGCGCGAGGGACATTTCATGCAGCCGACCATCTTCACCGGCGTCAAGGGCGACATGCTGATCGGCCGCGACGAGGTGTTCGGCCCGGTCCTGTCGGTGATGAGCTTCGACGAGCCGGAGGAGGCGCTTGCCATCGCCAACGGCACCGACTACGGGCTCGCGGCCGGCGTCTATACGCGCGACCTGCGCAAGGCGCATTGGGCGGCGGACCGGCTCGAGGCGGGCACGATCTTCGTCAACAAATGGTTCGCCGGCGGGAACGACGTGCCGTTCGGCGGGATGAAGCGTTCGGGCTTCGGCCGCGAGAAGGGCGTCGAGGCGCTCTACAACTACGTGCAGACGCGGAACATCGCGATCAAATATTGATCGCGGGCCCGGAAGCGCGCCCAATGGACGACAGCCGCCGCGATCCGAAGAAGTCCATGGCCCGCGATCCACGCCACGACATCCTGTTCGAGCCGATCCGCCTCGGCCCGGTCACGCTGAAGAACCGGTTCTACCAGGTGCCGCATTGCAACGGCCTCGGCTCCATCCTGCCGCGCGGCCATGCGACGATGCGCGAGATGAAGGCGGAAGGCGGCTGGGCCGCCGTCTGCACCGAGATCATGTCGATCCATCCGAGCTCGGATTCCTGGCCCTTCGCCCAGACGAAGCTGTGGGACGACCATGACGTGAAGTCGCTCGCGATCCTGACCGAGGCCGCCCACCGCCATGGCGCGCTCGCAGGCGCGGAACTGGCTCATGGCGGCTTCGCAGTCGCCAACCGCTACACGCGCGAGGTGCCGATCGCCCCCTCGCCCATCCCCACCCGCCGCGATCCGTTGCAAGCCCGCGCCATGGATCGCGAGGATATCCGGAACTACCGGCGCTGGCACCGGCAGGCGGCGCTGCGCGCGTGGGAGGCGGGGTTCGACATCGTCTATGTCTATGCCGCGGACGATCTCGAGCTGCTGCAGTTCTTCCTTTCGCGCCGCCGCAATCACCGCACCGACGAATATGGCGGCAGCCTCGAGAACCGCGTGCGGCTGCTGCGCGAGGTGATCGAGGACACCAAGGATGCGGTCGGCGAGCATTGCGCCGTCGCGGTGCGCTTCACCATCGACGAGCTCTCCGGCGAGGACGGCATCCGCGCCCATGTCGAAGGACGCGAGATCATCGAGATGCTGGCGGAGCTGCCGGACGTCTGGGACATCAAGGTCAGCCCCTGGGCGGACGACTCGCTGACCTCTCGCTTCGGCGAGGAAGGCTTCCAGGAGCCCTTCAACGCCGTGGTGAAGACGCTCACCACCAAGCCGGTGATCGGCGTCGGGCGCTTTACCTCGCCCGACACGATGGTGTCGCAGATCCGCCGCGGCGTGCTCGACATCATCGGCGCGGCGCGGCCTTCGATCGCCGATCCCTTCCTGCCGAAGAAGATCGAGGAGGGCCGACCGGAAGACATCCGGGAATGCATCGGCTGCAATGTCTGCGTCTCGGGCTACACCTCGGGCGCCATCATCCGCTGCACCCAGAATCCGACCATGGGCGAGGAATGGCGCCGCGGCTGGCATCCCGAGCGCATGCAGCCGGCGAAATCCGACGCGCAGCTCCTCATCGTGGGCGGCGGCCCCGCGGGGCTCGAATGCGCGCTCTCCCTGGGGCGCCGTGGCTACCGCGTGCGGCTGGCCGAGGCCCGGCGCGAGCTCGGCGGTCGCGTCACCCTCGAAAGCCGCCTCTCCGGCCTCGCCACCTGGGCGCGGGTGCGCGACCATCGGCTGCAGCAGATCGGGAAGCTCGACAATGTCGAGCTCTTCCCGGAAAGCCCGCTCAGCGCCGGTGAAATCCTCGAGATGGGCGTGCCGCATATCGTGCTCGCGACGGGCGCGCGCTGGCGCCGCGACGGCTTCGGCCGCAGGAACCACAAGGCGATCCCGGGCCATGAGCGCCCGCATGTGCTGACGCCGGACGACATCATGGCCGGCACCGAACCCGCAGGTCCGGTGCTGATCTTCGACGATGACGATTTCTATCTGGGCGGCGTGCTGGCCGAGCATCTGCGTCGCAAGGGACACGAAGTCGCGCTCGTGACGCCGGCGGCGCTGGTCTCCGGCTGGACCGCGTTCACCCTCGAGCAGGAAAAGATCCAGACGCGGCTGCTGGAGCTCGGCGTCGAGATCGTCGCCAACCAGAACCTCGCGCGCATCGGCGCGGAGGGCGTGGAGCTCGCCTGCGTCTTCACCGAGCGCCGCACGCAGCGCGCCGCGCGCTCGGTCGTCATGGTGACGGCGCGCCTGCCGGAGGAGAGCCTCTATAACGATCTCGCGGGCGACCCGGCGCGATTGAGGGCCGCCGACATCGGGAGCGTCGATCGGATCGGCGATTGCTACGGGCCCGGCATGATCGCCCACGCCGTCTATAGCGGCCACCGCTTCGCCCGCGAGTTCGAGGAGCCCGACGCCGGCGACCTCGGCTTCCTCACCGAGCCGGTGATGCTGGGTTAGGGCGGCCTACCCGCCCCAGATCTTCGCAAGCGCGCGGAGGAAATTGCCGCCGAGCAGCTCGCGGACGTCGTGCTCCTTCCAGCCGCGCTTCAGCAGCGCTTCGGTGATCTTCACCAGCTCGACATGGCTCTTCACCTCGGCGATGTAGCGGCCACGGATGTCGTTGCCGAAGGCCCGGGCATAGTCGGCGATGGCGGCGGGGAACCGGTTGAGGGTCATCTCGGTGATGTGCTTCACCTTGCCGAGGTCGCTGACCGCCGGCAGGTCGGTGCCGATGCCGACATGGGCGATGCCGACGAGCCCTGCGATATAGTCGAGATGCTTCAGGAAATCGTCGATCGAGGGCGGCCGCTTCGCGTCGCCGCTCCAGCACATCGGTCCGTAGATGCTGCAACCGATCACGCCGCCGGTGGCGGCCGTCGCCTTCAGCACCGCGTCGCCCTTGTTGCGGAGCGCCTTGCTGACCGCGCGCGCATTGGCATGGGTGAGCAGCACCGGCTGGCGGCTCGCCTCGGCCGCCTCGCGCGCCGTGCGCTCGCCGACATGGCTGAGGTCGAGCGCGATCCCGAGCTCGTTCATCCGCGCGATCGCCATGCGTCCGAGGCCGCTCAAGCCGCCGTCCTCCGGCTCGAGACAGCCATCGCCGAGGAAATTCCGGCGATTGTAGGTGAGCTGCATGATCCGCAGACCGAGCCGATGGAAGAATGCGAGGCGTTCGAGCTTGTCGCCGATCGGCCGCATGTTCTGCCAGCCCATGATGACGCCGACCTTGCCGGCCGCCCGCGCGCGATGCAGGTCGGCGACCTTCTCGATCAGCATCCATTCGCTGTCCGGCGCCTGGAAGCGCGCAAGCCAGCCGGCCACCTGATCGGCGGTTTCCTCGAAATCCGCCTCAAAGTGGCTGACCGTCAGGTTGACGGCATCGACATGCGCGGCCTTGAGGCTGGACGCATCGCCGTCGCTGTAGAAGACGAGACCGTCGAGGATCGTGGCGTCGCGCTGCAGCTCGGCCGCGGAAAGGGTCATCCCACGACCAGCTTCGGCCGATCGGTCTTGAGGCGCGGCATGATGTGCTTGGCCAGCCGCTCCATCGAGCCCATCACATCCTTGTGGTCGGCGCCGAAATTCATGTTCAGCACCACCTCGTCCGTGCCGAGATCGGCGAAATATTTGAGCTTCTCGTAGCATTCCTCGGCCGTGCCGATGACCACGCGCTCGGCGAAGGTCTCGATCGGGAGATCGATCGGGTTCGGCTGGATGTCGCCGCCCTTGATGTCGCCGGAAGTGGTGAAGGCATTCTGGAACCGCTGCTGCGCCGTGTAGCAGAGGCGGATCTTCTCCTCGGCGTCCTTCCTGTCGGACGCGACATAGCAGAAGAGGAGCATGGCAAGCTTGCGCGAGAACTTGGCGCCGCCCTCCTGCCGCGCCTTGTCGAAGGCCTCGGCCTGCAGCTCGGGCCCGCGCTCCGTGGTGCGGAGCGGCATGACCATCACGTGATAGCCGTTCTTCGCCGAGTGATAGATGGCGGGCGGCGTCACGCAGGCGATCCAGATCGGCGGATAGGGCTGCTGCAGCGGCCGCGGCAGGACGGTGAGCGCCGGGAACTTGTAGAACTTGCTGTCCCAGGTGACCTCCTCCTCGGTCAGCAGCTTCTTCAGCAGCGCGAGGCTGTCCTCGAACTTCTCGCGGCCCTCATCGACGGTGATGCCGAAGCGGTCGAACTCGTAGAGGAACGCACCGCGGCCGACGCCGACCTCGAGCCGGCCTTCGGTAAGGCAGTCGGTGAGCGCGATCTCGCCGGCGAGGCGCCGCACGTCATAGAAGGGCAGCACCAGCACGGCGGTGACGAGCGGGATGCGCTTCGTCTCGCCCGCGACGCGCGCTGCGGTGATCAGCGGATGCGGATGAACGAGATAGTTGAGGAAGTGATGCTCGGGGATGTGCAGCGACGAGAACCCGAGATCCTCGGCATGCTTCGCCTCCGTCAGCATCTCGCGATACATATGGACGGCATGCACTTTCATGTTGTGCCAGTGCGCCGGCAGGTAGAACCCGAAATCCATCGTCATGACCTCTGTCGAAACCGATCGTGGCGGCAGCTCAGCCGGCGCACCGAATGGGTCGGACGATAGACAAACGCCGAAACTCCCGCCAGCGCGGGATTGTCCTACGTCGCCTGTCGTACATCATCCGATCTTCCGTAGTCGGATCAATGACCTGGACGGAAACAGGCGGATTTTTCGCAGCCTCGTTCCCGAGGGAAAAAGACCAGGCTCGGACAGTCCCTGTCGACGCAGAGGCGGCCCGATTCGACGGCCCTTCGCGCAAACCCGGTCCGGTTGCGAAGCCGCCGCGCCTGTCCGCTGCGCGCGAACTCGCCTCAGTTCATCACCGCGCCGCCATTGACGCCGATGGTCTGTCCGGTGACGTAGGTAGAGCCCGGCCCGGCAAGCCAGACGACCGCGGGCCCGATCTCCTCGGGCCGGCCGACGCGCCCGAGCGGCATCGAATTCTCCAGCCGGCGAAGCTCGGGCGACATGCCGGCAAGCCCGAGCATCGGCGTATCGACTGGGCCGGGCGCGATGGCGTTGACCAGGATATCCGGCGCGAACTCGCGCGCCCAGGAGCGGGTGAAGGTGACGACGCCGCCCTTGGTGGCGGCATAGACCGAGTTTCCGGCCCGGCCGAGGAAGGCGAGCTCGGAGGCGATGTTGATCACCCGGCCGCCGCGGCCGGCGGTGCGCATCGCCCGGATCGATTCGCGAGCCATCAGGAACACGCCGCGCAGATTGACCGCAACCGTCCGTTCGAACTCCTCGACCGAAACCTCGAGCAGCGGCCGCTCGATCATGATCGCCGCATTGTTGACGAGGATGTCGAGGCCGCCCAGTCCCTTCGCCGTCTCGGCGACCAGACGCGCGGCATCGTTTTCCCGGGTGACGTCGCCGGCGAGCGCGAGAGTGCGGCCGCGGCAGGCGGCGGCTGCAGCCGTCGGCGCCTCGAGATCGGCAAGCGCGACCGACGCGCCGGCCGCAGACAGCGCCGCCGCGATGGCGCTGCCGATCCCGCCCGCCGCGCCCGTGACCAGCGCGACGCGGCCGGAAAGCGAATCGCTCATGCCAGTAGTCCCCCTCGATCGATGACAATGCTTTGCCCGGTGATGTTCGCCGAAAGCGGCGATGCCAGGAAGAGATAGAGATTGACGATGTCGGCGGGCTCCAGCAGCCCGCCCATCGACTGCGCCGCCAGGACGGAGTCGATGACCGCCTGCTCCGTCGTGTCGTGAAGCGCCGCCATGGTACTGGCCGAGCGCAGCGCCGCTTCGGTGCGGATCCAGCCGGGGCAGACCGCATTGACGCGGATGCCCGAGCGCCCGAGCTCCTTGGCGAGCGTGCGGGTGAGGCCGATCACCGCGTGTTTCGAGGCGACATAGGCGGCGAACTCCGCTTCGGCGGACCGGCCCCAGAGCGAGCTCGTATTGACGATGCGCCCGCCGTCGGCCATCTGCCGCACGGCGTGGCGGGTGACGAGGAAGGTGCCGGTCACGTTGATGTCGACGATGCGGCGGAAGTTGGCGAGCACCTCGGGGCTCTCGTCGCGGATCGGCGTCAGCAGCTCGAGCCCGGCATTGTTGATGAGCACGTCGAGCGGCCCGATCTGCGCCATCACCGAACCGAGCCTCGCTTCGTCCGTGATGTCGCAACGCCAGGCCTTCACCGGCCGGGCGGCGATGTCGGAGAGGGTCGCGGCGACCGCCTCGATGCCTACGTCCTCGGCCAGCACATGCAGATGTGCGCCGGCCGCAGCGAAGCCGCGCGCCAGGGCTTCCCCGATCCCACGGCTGGCGCCGGTCACCAGGACGCGCGCGCCGGCAAGGCCAAAATCGGTCATCGTTGCTCCTGTCTTCGGGCGGGGGCCTGAATCGGACCTGCGGCAGTCTAGCGGGTTTTGCCGTCGAACAATCCCGTCAGCATCGAGGGGTCGATCTGCAAAGCGGGGTCGAGCCGTGCCTCCGCCGCGCCGAAATTGAGATTGAGCGACATGACCTGTGCAAAAAGCGGCGGCAGCTTGCCGATCGCGTCGCGGCTGCCGAGATATTCCACCGCCTCCTCGTAGGCCGTGAAGCGAAGGCTGCTTTCGATCATGATCCGGAAAGCATCCGGCGCCATATCGAAATGCGGCGCCGCGCGCTCGGCGAAGGCCTGCGGATCCTTCAGATAGAGATCGACCGCCCGGTAGAAGCCGCGGAGGAACTTGCGGAATTTCTCGGGATTCTCGACAAGGGCCGCGTTGCGCGCGATGACGACGTCGAGCACGATCCCCGGATAGTCCTGCGACGAAACCAGCAGCTTCGCCCCCGGCCGCAAGGCCGGGTTCAGCACCTGCGAGAGATAGGGCTCGTAGGTCGCGATCGCCGCCACCGACGGATCCTGGAAGACGGCGACCGAATCGGCGCTTCCCATCTCCTTGACCTTGACGTCGCCGAGGGTGAGCCCCGCTTTCTGAAGCTCGAGCTGCAGCAGCAATCGGGCCGGGATATTGGGCTCGAAGGCGACCGTCCTGCCCTTGAGGTCGGTCGCCGCGGTGATCGACTGGTCGACCACCACGCCGTCGCCGCCGACGGAGACGTCTACCGTGCCGATGATGAGGCCCGGCGTCCTCGCGCTGCGCGGCGAGCTCTGGTACTCGCCGATGGACCGCATGTCGATGTCGATATCGCCGCGCGCCATGGCGGCGCTCACGACGGACCGCTCGGCTTCGAACCGCCAGACGAAATCGAGTCCCTCCTCCGCGAAATAGCCGAGATCCTGCGCAACGAGGGCGGGCGCCACGCCGGGCCAGGGCGGGAACAACGCCACGATCCTGTCGCTCGCCTGCGCTTTGCCCGGCGTCAGGAGCGCGCCGGCGACCGCGAGAGCGGCCGCGACGGCAAGGCAACGCTGCACCATGCGTCTTCTCCCCGATCCTTCGAGGTCGACTTGCCGCCGCACGGGACAGTCCGGTTCGACCGACGCCGGATCGGAACGCGCCGGCGCCGACGCACCTTATAGCGGGTCGCGCGCAGCGGGTGAACGCTCTCCGCCGTTCCGCGCGGCGATCCGACGCGACGAAAATTGGTTAACTGCGCGCGATCAGGCTCTCATAGCCGTCGCTGAACACGCGAACGGCGAAGTAAAGGAAAAGGAGCGCAGAGAGCAGCGCGAAGATCCGGGTCAGGCGCGGCCCCAGCGCGCGCCCCGCCTGCCCCGCCAGCAGCGCGATCCCGAGCGACCAGAGGAGACCCGCCGCGAAGAACCCGGCAAAGAAGGGCAAGAGCGCGTTGCCCGCATCCGCATAGGTGGCGATCAGGCTGCCGCCGACCGCGGCGAACCAGAGAATGGCCGAGGGCGAGGCAAGCGCCAGCACGACGCCCGTGCGGAAATGGGCGGCGCCGGCCGCGCGGGAGAAAGCGGGGGCATCGAGGGTCGCCGTCGCGGCGCGGTCGCGGCCGAAGCTTTCGTGCAGCATCCGCCAGGCGAGGAACAGCAGCACCGCCGTGCCGCCGATCCAGAGCGTCCAGCGGACGATCGCGTGCTCCAGCAGCAGCGACACCGCGAAGAGCGACGCCACCGCATAGAAAAGGTCGCCGAAACAGGAGCCGAGCCCGATCAGGAAGGCGGCCATGCCGCCGCTCTGCAGCCCGGCTCGCACCATCGCCAGATTGACGATGCCGAGGTCGAAGCAGAGCGAGAGCGACAGCAGGAAGCCGGCGACGAAGAGCTCCATCCCGATCGACCCGCCTGCCCTTTCTCCGCCGCCCCCCGAGAGAACCGCGCCGGAGCCGCGATGCGACGGCGGCTCCGGCGCTCCCGGCAATCAGGCCTTCTTGCGGTGACGGTCGATCGAATCCGCCAGCACGCACAGCATCTCGAACATGAGATTGGCGGCATTGAGCGCGGTATGGCCGGACGGATCGGCGAGCGGCAGCACTTCGCAGACGTCGCCGCCGACGATATCGAGCCCCTGCAGGCCGCGGATGATGACCTGCGCATCGCGCATGCTGAGCCCGCCCGGCTCCGGCACGCCGGTGCCGATGCAATAGACCGGATCGAGGCCGTCGATGTCGAAGGTGATGTAGGTCGGGCCGTCGCCGCAGACGCGGCGCGCCTCCTCGATCACCTTCTTGCGACCCATCTCCTCGAAATCGTCCATGGTGACGATGCGCATGCCGACGTCATGGCCATACTGGATGTCGTCGTCGCCGAAGCGCGTGCCGCGAAGGCCGATCTGGATCGTCCGCTTCGGATCGATGATCCCTTCTTCCACCGCACGGCGGAACGGCGTCGCATGGTTGATCTTGGTCCCGAGATAGTCGTCGAGCGTGTCGGCATGGGCGTCGAAATGGACGACGCTGAAGGGCTTGCCCGTGTACATGCCGCGGAGGATCGGAAGGGTGACGGTGTGGTCGCCGCCCGCCGTGATCGGCGCAACCCCGCCCTCGGTCAGCTTGCGGAAGAAGGCCGTGATCTGATCGATGCTCACCAGCAGATCGAAGGGATTGACCGGCGCGTCGCCCATGTCGGCGACGCTGCAGAGCCGGAAGGGCGCGATGCGGCTCGTCGCATTCACCCGCCGGATGATGCGGGACATCTCCCGGATCTGCGACGGGCCCTGGCGTGCGCCGGTCCGGAAGCCGGTGCCGAGATCGAAGGGCACGCCGACGAGCCCGATATCGACCCCTTGAGGAGCGCTGACCCGGGGGCAGCGCATGAAGGTCGCGGCTTCCGCAAAGCGCGGGACGATCGAAGCATCGAGCGGCTGGTAGCGCGGGGAGGAATCGTTCATGGAGATGTCTCCGGCAAGAGCTGAGGGTGGGGATTTCCAGCCGCGATGCTGGGTCCAGTCGACGGCGGAGTCAATTCCGGGTCGCGTATCCGCGGGATCGTCCGGGCGCCGGCCGCAACTGCCGGGAATCCGCAGGTTTCAGGCTGCTCAGACCCCGATCAGCGCCAGCGAGACCAGAGCCAGGGTCGCTACGGTCGCCGTCGCCAGCACGCGAAACCGCGGCGGCCGGCGGCCCAGCAGGAGCTCGATCGCATAGAAGATGACGAAGCAGCGCACCAGCATCTCGGCAAGGTTGAGCTGGAACACGCGGTCCATCGGCGCCGTCAGGACTGCGATCGCGACGAGCGCCATCAGCAGGTCGAGCGTCGTGACCTGGAACTCGCCCTCGCCACGAAAATAGACGGCAATGCCGATCCCGATCGCGATGAAGGCGACGAGGCCGTTGACCCACCCACCGGCGAACCAGTCGCTGCTCATCTCGAAGATCGAGTAGTAAGTCACGATGAGCACCGCCAGATAGGCGGCGGCGCGCGCCAGATAGATAAACCAGGGTTGGTGCAGCAGCAGCGCCGCCAGCATGATGAGGGCCATCAGGAGCGACACCGCCGCGAGGTCGGCCGATAGCCGCCCCACGGCGATGGCGCCCGCCATTAGATAGACGGCGACGCCGGCTTCGACGAAAGCGAGGGCCGCCCGCCCGAGCCAGGGCCAGCGAAGGGCGGGATCGACGGCCCGCCGGACGCGGGTGGTGCCGTTCGTCTCGTGCGGCCGGAAGCCGCTGCGGCGCACCAGAAGATAGGTCGCGACCGCGAGGGCGCAGATGCCGACATACCAGGCGAGCACGATCCAGTCCCGCTGATAGCGGAAAAGGAAGGCCGAGAAGACGATCAGCGCCTGGACGGCATAGATGATTGCGACCGCCTCATGGTGCCGGAAGCCAAGCGAGAGCAGCTTGTGATGGATGTGGTTGCGGTCGGGGCTGAAGGGCGAGCGCCCGTCGCGAAGCCGCAACAGCATGACCATGGCGGTGTCGAGCACCGGCAGCCCCAGCAACAGCAACGGCACCGCGGCGCTCATGGCGTTCGGCGGCTGCTCCATCAGCATGATCGTGAGCACGCCGATGGTGAAGCCGAGGAGCTGGCTGCCTGAATCTCCCATGAAGACGGTGGCCGGATGGGTATTGTAGCGCAGGAAGCCGAGCACCCCGCCGATCGTCGCCGCCGCGATGACGAGGATCGCCGGATTGCTGCCGCCGAGAAAGGCAAGCAAGCCGATGGTGCCGACGCTGAGGATGGCGCAGCCCGCCGCGAGACCGTCCAGCCCGTCGAGAAGGTTGAAGGCGTTGGTGACAGCGACGAGAAAAACCACCGTGATCGGCAGGCTCGCCCAGATCGGGATTGGATCTAACCCGGCGAGCGGCAGATGAGCGATACGCACGCCCCCCGCCACCACAAGCAGAACGGCGCCGAGCTGTCCCAGCAGCTTCATGCGGTAGTCGAGCTGAACGCGGTCGTCCCAGATACCGAAGATGACGATGACCGCCGCGCCCGCGAGATAGATGCCGATCCCGTCATAGACCCTGAGCCAGACGAGGCAGGGCAGCGCCGCGCCGATGGCGACGGCGATCCCGCCGACGCGCGGGATGAGGGTCGCATGGCTCTTGCGCGGATCCGGGGCATCCATCAGCCGCAGCCGATGCGCATAGCGAACGAGCTGCGGGGTCAGCAGCATGCTGATGAAGAGCGCCAGCAGGAGACCGAGATAGATCGCGGTCATGCGAGCTCCCGGCGTTCGTACGCCGGCCACCGGACGGCCATGCGCGGCCTCTGCAGGCGATCGCCGGACACCCCCGATCGGTCACATGACGACGGCAAGGCAAAAACCTCAGTCGGGTATATAGGCAGGAAGCTCCGGATAGATCGCGTGCGCGAAGCGCAACAGCCGCGCATCGGCGGCCGCTGCCGGCTCGTCCCGGCCGAGGGCCGTCACCAGGCGGACCATCGCACCGTCGGTCCG
This sequence comes from uncultured Rhodospirillaceae bacterium, assembly GCA_902826565.1. Taxonomy (GTDB): domain Bacteria; phylum Pseudomonadota; class Alphaproteobacteria; order Dongiales; family Dongiaceae; genus CADEFF01. Next base: position 13,413 of record CADEFF010000003.1, read on the forward strand.
ATGCCTGAGGATTGAGTCCTGCAGAATGAACCACTTCACGAGATATTCGTTGGTGATCATGCGGCCACGCTGCTGGAACCAGTAATAAACCACCTGACGATCGAGGCCGCGGCTTATCACCACGCGGTTCGCCGAGACTGCCGGGCCGTCCGGGCCGGCCAGATCGAGCTCGACCGGCTCGATGTTCACGATTTCCCATCCCCCGCCGGGGATGCAGGAGCGCGGCGAGTGGGCGGAGGCGCCTTTCCGTTGCGAGGCGTAATAGGCGATGTAGAGATTGACCGCATTGCCCGAAATGCTGCTGCGAAAATCGGCATTGAAGTAGTCGTCGAGCTTGAGGGCGCCGAGCACGGAGAGATCGAGCGGCACCTCGGTACCTTCCCACTCGCCGATCTGCGTCGGGAACAGCATGAAGGATTGCCGCTCCGGCACGATCTCGGCGCGCTGCTGGACCAGGGCGCTGCCGACGAGGGCGACCGCCACGAGCCCGAGGCCGGCGAGCAGCGGCCCGCCGAGGCGCAAAGGTCGGTCGGTCGCCGCGCGCAGACGCGGCGCCGCATTGGCAGACCGGCGGAAATCGAGGGCGAAGGCATCGCGAATCCGCAGAGCCGGCCCGCCCCACCGCAGGAGGAGCGCTGCCTCGCCCAGCAGCAGCGCCAGGCAGAGGATGAAGACGACCCAGCCCTCGAAGAGATGCATGAAGCCTTCGGCCGCGGCGATGCCCCAGCCATCCACCAGCACACCGATGAAGCCGATCCGGAGGCTGTTCATCAGGATGGTGATGGGGATGGCGGAGAGGAACAGCACCGCTCGCTGCCAGAACGGACCGCGATAGAGATAGGCGACGAGGAATCCGAAGCTCAGCAGCGGGAAGAGGTAGCGGAGCCCGCTGCAGGCTTCCGCGACCTGGAGCTTGTAGATCCCCAGGTCGATAACGTTCCCCTCGAGGAACACGCTGATCCCGGCAAGCCGGATGACGGCGACGCCGAGCAGCGAGGAGAGAAGCTGCAGCTTCGCCGACAGCGCCACATAGAGGAAGTTCGGCAGCGGGATCATGAAGACGAGATAGACGAGCGGCGCCCAGAGGATGGCGGCGCCGCGCCAGCCGATGCCGGCCACGACGAGGCCGAGCAGCGTCACCAGCATGGCGTATTGCACGACGGTGTAGATCGTCGCGAGCTCGCCGACCGCGAAGAGCAGCAGCCCCGCGAAGAGGATCGCCGCCCCGCTCCAGCTCGGCCGGAGGGGCTCCGCGGCAAGCCGGTCGCGCTGCTGCAGCGCCAACAGGATCGCAACGATCGGGATGAGATAGCCGTGGCTGTATTCGGCCGTCTCCCACATCCGCGCCATCTCGAGGAGGCCGTCGCGGAAGAGGAACCCCAGCGCCAGGAGGATGACGAGCAGCAGCGGCAGCAGAAGCATGCGGTAGCCGCCCCCCGCGCCCGTCGCTCTTTCCGAGAGGTTCTGGTTTGTCATCATCCGCTTGGCAGGAAGGTTGAGAGGAATATCGGACCCGCGGGGATTATCCCTTCGGGGAAGCGACCGCAGGGTGACTTCCTGCGGGCCGCCCGTGGCCGAGGCAGGTCACGATTCCTTCGGCGAAGCGTTCGGCCATGGCCTCGACGGTGAGATGCGCCGCGGTCGCGCGACAGGCATCGGCATAGCGCGCCTGCCGAGTGGCGCTGAGGAGATAGCGCGCGACCGCTTCGGCATAGGCATGGGAGTCGGGATCGGTCATCTCGCCGTTGCGGCCCGGCTCGAGATAGGCGATCTCGGGCCCATGCCCGGGCAGGCTGGTGGTGAAGAGCGGCAGCCCGAGCGCAAGCGCGTCGTTGATCGCGAGCCCGACGCCGCTCGGCAGCAGCAGCGCCTTGCTGAGCGCGAAATAGGGCACCGCATCCGTGGCAAACTTCGGGCCCACATAGCGGATCCAGTCATGGCGGGCGGCGGCGGCCTCCACCAGATGCTGGTCCGGCCCGGCCCCGACGAAGATCATTCGGAAATCCGGAACGCGCCGCCTGATCTCCTCGCACGCCTCGATCAGGAAGCCGATCCGCTTCTCCCGATAGATGGCGCCGCAATAAAGCGCGACCGCGCCGCCTTCGAGCCCGAGCTCGCCCCGCAGCTTCTCCAGCGCCCCCAAGGTAAGGGCGTCGCGCGCCACGCGAAGCCTTGTCGAATCGATGCTGTTATCGACCACGGTCACCCGCTCCGGCGGGAAGCCGGCGCGGCGAAGCGGCTCGAGACTGCGGTCGCTATAGGCGAAGAACCAGTCGGCACGGCGGGTGACGGCCCCTTTCCAGCGCTGATGCAGGCGCTCCAGAAACCCGCGGGCGGCCTGGAAGTTCTCGCCATGACCCCAATAGGCGATCTTCGGGCGATTCCGCCGGCGACGCATGATCAACCGGTAGTTCATCAGCAGCCGGCTCGACTGCTCGAGGATGACGAGGTCGCTGGGGCGCAGCTCCTTCAGCGCCGGCTGCCAGATCAGCTCGCGTCGGCCGATCGCGAGGGAGCGGTTGCGAATGCGCCTCGCCCAGGGCTCCTCGAGAGGCACCGTCTTCGGGATGGTGCCGGGCCGCTCGTCGCCATAGAGCACGGCAAGACCGACGCCCCGCGCGGCGAGTTCCTCATGCAGCCGCCGGAAGAAGGCCAGCCGGTAATGCGGCATGACGCGCTGCAGGATGACGACGCGCCGGCGCGGCTGCAGGCCCGCGAAGTTCATCGGCGCACCGTGGCGAGGGCGCGGCCGAGAAGGCGGCGATCCGCTGGATCGAGACCGACCGCGAGCAGGACCGCGGCATGGATCAGCACCGCCGCCGCCGCGATCGGCCAGGTCGCGGCATCGGAGAGTCGATCTTGCAGCAGCGCGGCACCCGCCCATATCGCCGCACCGATCCCCACCGGCCAGGCGCTGGCGCGGCTGAAGGGATGGACGCGGAACAGGACCGACACCTCGACGAGCCGTGCGAGGTTGAGCGCGATCGTGGTCGCGAGCATCGCCGTCGCAGCACCGAGGATGCCCCATTCCCGAATCGCGACATAGTTCGCGACGATGACCGCTGCGGCATAGACGACGCTGTTGGCAAGCACGAGCTTCGTCTTTCCCGAAAGGATGAGCACATAGTTTGCCGAGCCGGTCAGGCAATTGACGAGAGCGGCGGCGGAAAGCAGGACGAAAGCCGGCGCAGCGGCGCGGAACTCGGCACCGAAAAGCCCCATGATCTCCGGTGCCGCGATCGCGAAGAAGAGGAAGGCCGGCACCGCCAGCAGCGTTACCCAGCGCAGGCTCAGCCGGAAGAGCGGCCCGATCGAGCCGATCCCGGTCCGCGCGATACGGTCGGCGAAGAGCGGCGACATGATGGTTTCCACCACCATAAGCAGGATCGTGATCATCGCCGCCGTCATCAGCGCGGCACTGTAAAGTCCGACCTCATGGGCGCCGGTCAAGGACAGCAGGATGAGTGTGTCGGATCGCATCGCCGCCAGATTGAAGAGCGCGGCACCGGTCAGCGGCCAGGAGGCGCCGAGGAGACCGAGCCAGCCGATCGTCGCGACCGACGCTGCAACGGCGGTCGCCTGCCGCGCCGCCAGCCGATGGAAGGCCGCGAGCGCACCGAGCGCGGTGGCGGCGCTGGCCGCCGCGACGGCCGCGACGGCACCGAGGATCGACGCGCCGAGCGCGTAGGCGAGCGCGCCGAAGCCGAAGCGAAGCAGCGGATCGAGGCCGTAGCGGAGCAGCAGACGCACCCGGACATCCTGGATGGCCTGGAGGCCCGCCAGCAGCACGGTGCCGACGGCGATCGCCGGCAACGCCGGCGCGAAGGCCTGCAGGACGGGCGCGATCCCCGGCGTCGCCGCGAAGAAGCTGGCGGTGATGGGGCGGGCCGCGAGCGCCAGACCGCCTCCGATGGCGCAGCCCGCCAGCAGCACGAGAAAGGCGGCACGCCGCAGGATCGCCCGGGCGCTCGCCATGTCGCCGCGCGCGCGGGCACCCGCCGCTTCGCGCAGCACGATCGCATCGAGCCCCAGCACCACCACGACGGCGAGCGCGTTGAGCAGCGCGTAGCCCGCGGCGAAGAGACCGAAATCGGCAGGGCCGAACCAGTGCGCCACGGCGATGTTGAAGAGATAGTTCGACCCGAGACCGATCGCCGTCATGCCGAGAGCGAAGGCGGTCGATCTGGCGGCCCTGCCGAGATCGAGTGCGGCGCTGTCCGAAGATTGGCTATCGCGCATCGGCGTCGGCTGTGGCTCGTTCCCGTCCGGCGCTACTGGGCGGGTTGCCCGAAGTTCGGCCGCACGTCCTGCCGGAAGACACCGCTCCGGAAGGCGTCGCTTTGCCCCGGCGACAGGTTCTGCAAGTTGTACATGCCGATGCCGGCGCCGGGCCATTTCGCGCGCACCAGCTCGACATACTTGACGAGCAACGCCGGATCGCGCGCCACGATCTCGTCGCCGATCTTGTCGTAGTCGGCGAGCATGATGGCGAGACGGTTGGGGGTGCCGATCGCCTCATAGACCCTGTCCATGGTCGCGCGATCGAGGACGCGGTTATAGCGCATGTCCACCACCAGATCGATCAGCCCTTCCTGCGCCCAGCGCACGCTGTCCTGTCCCTGCAGCATCAGCGCCGGATCGAGCGGATGCGCATCAACGCTGAGCAGGATGTCGGGTCGGATATCATGGAGCCGTGCGGCGACCTGCTTCACCACGTCGGTTACCGCCTCGTAGTTCCACTGCTCGATGCTTTCGACCCGTACCCCCGGCATTCTGGTCTTGGCGACGTCGAGGGCGAGCGACCGGTCGAAGCGGCTTCGATAGTCCGCCTCGCATCGCGCACTGGTGCAGATTCCCATGCTGCGGATGTAATCGAGATTGATCCCGTCCACGGGATAGCGTTGCACCACCTCGGCCGCGAGCTCGACGATGAAGCGGCGAAAGGCGGGATCGTGGATGTCGTACGCGTTCGTCGGCGTGCCGGCCGGCGCGAACTCCGGGAAAAGCGTCGAGCCGCGAAGCGCTACGGTGATGCAGGCATGGACCTCGATGCCGGCGTTGTGCGCCTGCTCGACGAGATAGGCGAGCGGATCGAACTCGTCCGAAACCCGGTCGATCAGCCGGCGGTCCATCGGCGCCACGGCGCTCGGAAAGCGGGCTCCCGGCCCGTACCAGACGCAGGGCATGAAGACATTGAAGCCCGCGGCCTTGACCTTCGCGATGATGGCATCGGCCTTCGCGCGCGACAGCGCCCAGTCGATGTTCTCGTGGAAGATCATCCGCGCTTCGGATCCGGGTGCGGCGAGCGCCGCGGGCGAGCCCTGATCGGCAAGCGCTTCCTCGACCCAGCCGCCCGCCACCGCCTCGGCGCCCGCCGGGGCGGCACGACCCGCCTCGTATGCGTCATGCACTTCCCGATCCGACACGGCGCGGCCGAGCAGCGTCAGCTCGTCCAGAGCGCCGGCGAAGAAGCGGTTGCGATGATCCGTCGCCGGCGCATCCGATCCCAGCGCCAGCGGCCCCTCCGAGGCTTCGGCGCCCGAGAAACTGCCCTGAAACTCGGCGACCCGTTCGCCGTTCACGAAAAGCCGGCAATAGCCGCGCTCGCCGCTCGCCCAGGTGGCGGTGATGAAGGACCATTTTCCCGGTACTGGACGATATTTCGCGGAGCAATGAATTTGCTGCTGGTTACTCAGGATGAAGTAAAGCCGATCCGCCCCGGTCGGTTCCCACCACCCGGCCGATACCGCCAGATAGCTGCCTTTCGGACCGGCCCAACGGCCGGTCAGATAGGTTTGAGATCCGGCCGTCCCGCCGTCCGGCTTCACCCAGAAGGCGATCGTGCCCGCGCGCGTCGAGAGGCGTTTTTCGAGCTGAAGCGATGCGGCGCTCCCCGATCCGAAACGGAGCGCCCCGCCCGAGAGGCCTCTGCCGTCGAACGCGGCGCCCTCGAGCGCCAGCTTGCCGCCCTGCTCCGAACCCCCGCCGTCGAACGGCAGCCGCGCGATGCGGTCGCGTGCGTCGGCGAAACCGAGCGTATCGGCCGTCGCGGAGCCGGCGAGAATCATGAACGCGGCCGCCAGCGCGACGGCGAGGTTCCGAAAAATGCGAAACCTTGCGACGCGGCTCCGGGCTTTCGGGCGCAGAGCGGCGACAGCCTCGATGCAGCAGGCCTTGATATCCGGCATGGCGATCTTTCGATTGTCACAGCTTGGATGGGCGGCGCCAGCGCTGCCGGGTGTTATCTTATCGGGTGGGGGTCGGCGTTCTTGAGGCATTAAAATGTCAGGCAATCGGCTGCTTCTTGCCTGCGCGGCCCTGCTGATCGGCAGCGCCGCGATGAAAGACATCATCTTCATCGGCGGCGGATTCTATTTGCGCGAAATCTCGCAGGCGATCTGTCTGATGGTCGGCCTCTACTTCCTGCCGATCTCGGCATCCCGCGCCGCTCTGTGGGTCATGCTGCCGATGCTGGGTTACCTGCTTGCCCTCGCCATGGGCGCGACGAACTCGATCAACTGGGATTTCGTGTCGCTGCAGGTCCTGTCGATCGCGGCGGTGCTGTTCTTCGGACTCGCCCTCTGGAACAGCAATCCCGCCAACGCCGAAAAGAACTACGCATTCCTGTTCCGCGCGACCTTCTACATCCTGCTCGGCGTCTGCGTCGCGAGCCTCGCGGCCGCGGTGCTCGCGCCGGGCGCCGCCTACGAGATCATCTATGGCGGCGAGATCAGGTTTCGTGGCGTGCTGTCGAAGGCAGGATGGATGGGCGCCAGCGCCGGCATGCTGGCGGGGCTGGCGCTGTTCGGCCGTGCGCAACCGGTCTGGCTGCGCGGCGTCGCATTCGTCGTCGGTGCGGCCTGCCTGATGCTCGCCGGCGCGCGCACCTTCTGGATCGCCTTCGCGATCGCCTCCCTCGCCTGCTGCATCCTGTATTTTCCGCGCGAATGGCGGCGCTTTCGCCTCGTGGGCGCGGCCGTGGGGCTTCTCGTGGTGTTGCCGGTCTGGATCGTCACCACGGTCGATATCGGCAAGCTCGAAGACCTGGTGCGATTCCGCACCGTCTCGAACCTCTCCGGCCGCACGACCCTCTGGGAGGAGTCGATCGACGCCTTCGGACAGCGACCCTGGCTCGGCTTCGGCCTCAGCCAGGGCGCCGTCGCCATCACCGGCGGCGCAGACGAATCGCTCTTCGCCTCGCAGCGTACCGATCCCCGCGCCATCAGCCGCGTCACCGTCCATAGCGGCTATCTGCAGTCGGTCCTCGATGCCGGCATTCTCGGCACGGTCTTCTATGGCCTGCTGGTGCTCGGCGCGCTGCTGCGGATCGCCTGGGCGGACGGCGCGCGCGCCTATCCGGCGGCTTTCTTCTTCCTGCTCTTCATGATGATCGGAAATTTTTCGGAGAACGTGATTTACGCGGCCAGCACTTTCCCCGCGATGCTGTTCTGGCTGCTTTGCATCTTTGCGCTCTCCGCGCCGATGTCACGACGCCTCCCGGCCCGCGCGGCGACAGTTCTGGACCTGGCGGCGGGGGATGCGGAACCCGCGGCGCCGGCACCCATACCCAAGCCGCGCCATCGGCCGCGACCGCTTCATGTCCGCATCGCCGAGGCACGAGGCGCCTTCAGCCGGCGCTAGGGAGCCGTCCGCCGGCTGGCAGGAAGCGATCGGCCCGCACCGCGATCGCCGCATCGTAGATGGCCATAAGATCTTCGTAGCCCCGCGCCGAGGTATAGCGTTCGCGGAAGCGGCATGCGGCAGCATCGCCCAACCGTTCGAGCGTCTCGGGCGCCTGCCACAGCGAAGACGCCGCGGATTGCAGCGCCGCCGCATCGCCCGCGGGAAAAAGCCGCCCCGTCTCGCCGTCCGTGACGATGTCGCCGAGGGAGCCTAGTGCCGAGGCGAGCACCGGCACCCCGAAGGCAAAGGCTTCGCGCACCACCATCGGGAAGCCCTCGTAACAGAGCGACGGCACGATCGCGAGCCGGGCGCGGGCGAGCCGCCCCTGCGCCTCCGAAAACGGGAGCTGGCCGAGAAAGCTCACGCGCTCGCGGGCCGGCGAGGCGGCGATCTCCGCCTCGAGCCGGGCGCGCTGCGGGCCGTCACCCATGATCTCGAGCCGCGGCGCTTCCGCGCCCCATCGCCGCCAGGCATCGACCAGTATCTGTGCGCCCTTTTCGGAGGTCAGCCTGCCGACGAACACGACCTTCCTTTCACGCGCCGCCCAAGGAAGCGGGTCGGTGGCGGGATCGTAAAAGTTCGGCTTCAGGGTCACCCGCTCCGCCGGCAGGCCGTAGCGGAGCAGGAGATCGCGCTGGAAAGCGGAGAGGCTGATAAAGCCATCGACGTGGCGCTCCCAGGTACCGAGCCGGCGATGGAGCGCGATCATCGCCGCGAGCGGCAGGGTGGCAGTCCGGCTTTGGCGATAGCAGCCATAGCGGATCGCCGGAAGACTGCTGCGTTTCTCAAGGCACCGGATGCAGGGCGCACCGTCGCGCAGCGCGAGGCCGTTGCTGCAGAAGAGGCGGAAGTTGTGGGGCGTGAAGACGACGGCCGTGCCGAGACCTGCCGCCGCCGAGAACACGCTCGGTGACAGCAAGGGGAAGCTGTTATGCACATGCATCACGTCCGGCCGCTCCTCGACCAGCAGCCGACGCAGTTTCCGTCGGACCATCGGATTCCACGGCGTGGCAAGCCCGCCCTCCAGCAATCCGACCGCGCCGCGACCGCGAATCTCGTCGCTATGACGGAAGAATTCGACGAGGCGATGCCCGCGCCCGCGCAGCAACGCAGCTTCGGCATCGACCACGGCGTTCTCGCCGCTCGGCGCCTCGCTGCCGTAGAAGTTATGGACGAGGACGACTTTCATCGGGGCGGGAGACCGTTCTCGACAATTTCTCCCGCAGCACCAGCTCCAGGAACTGCGGCGCCGACAGGAAGGTGCGCCGCCACATCCGGCGCGGCTGCTTCACGAGCCGGTGCAGCCATTCGATGCCGGCCTGCTGTGCCCAGGCGGGCGCGCGCGGCGTTGTGCCGGCGAAAAAATCGAAGACCGCGCCGATCGAGCCGATCACCGGCACATCGAGCCGGTCGCGATTGCGCTCGACCCAGCGTTCCTGCCGCGGCGCCGTCATGCCCACCCAGAGCAGGTCGGGACGCGCGCGGTTGATCGCTTCGACAAGATCGAGGTCGACCGCATTCGGCCAGTCACCGAACGGCGGCGACAGCGTGCCGCAGAGCGCGAGGTTCGGATAGTCGGTCGCCATGCGCGCGGCGATCTTCTGGAGCGTCGCCGGGGTCGAGCCAAGGAAGAAGACGCGAGCGCCGCCGCGCCGATCGAGCGCACGCATCAGCCCGTCGAAGAAGTCCCCCCCGGCGATGCGACGTGCAATGGGGGCCGCGGAGAGCTTCGAGGCTTTCACGACGCCGACGCCGTCGGGCAGCAAGTACGTCGCGTGAAGCAGGGCCGCCCGAAACTCCGCGTCCTGTTGCGCGAGCACGAGCGAGTGCGGGTTCGCGCAGGCAACGACGCGGCGCGGCGCGCGCCCGTCGATCGAGGCGATGGCATCCCTTAGAATTTCCTCGAGCGGATGGCGACTGATCGGGATCCCGAGGATCGCCGTGGTCGCGCGGCGGCGCAGCGGCGCCTGACGGCCTGCCTCTCGGGGCGGGCGCGACATGTCGCTCATCGGACCGCCGCCGTCTGCCGGCGTCCGTCGCGCGCCTCCATCATATCGGCGAGCCCGGCCGCAAGATCGACCTGCGGGCGCCAACCGAGCAGATCCGCGGCGCGCGAGATATCGGCGCGGGAGCGTCGAATATCGCCGGAACGCGCCGAAGCGCGCTTCGGCGTGGCGGTGGCGCCGGTCAGGGTGGCGATCTCCCGCCATAGGCCGCGGATGGAGGTGGCCTTGCCGCTGCCGATATTGACGGCGCCGAACTCGGGCATCCATGGCACGGAAGCCGCCGCCACGAGTGCGTCGGCAACGTCGGTCACATGAACGAAATCGCGCGTCTGCTCGCCATCGCCATAGATCGTCGGCGCCGCATTCCGCGCGGCATGATCGAGGAAGATCGAAACCACACCGGAATAGTCGGAGGCAGGATCCTGGCGCGGTCCGAACACGTTGAAGAAGCGCAGCGCCGCGCAGCGGATGTCATGCATATCGCGGTAGAAATCGCAGATCGCCTCGGAGGCGAGCTTGTCGACCGCATAGGGCGACAGAGGATGGGTTTCGTCGGTTTCGCGGCGGAGGGCGGCATCCGCATCGCCGTAGACGGCGGCCGAGCTTGCAATCACGGTACGCGGTACCTTCCATCGCCGAGCCGCCTCGAGCACCGCGACCGTGCCGCCGTAATTCACCCGATGCGTGCCGCGCGGATCGGCGATCGAGCGCCCGACCGAGGCGATCGCCGCCAGATGAAAGATCATCGTGGCGCCGGCCGCGGCGCGCCCTACCGCGTCAAGATCGGCGACCGAGCCTTCCTGAATCTCCAGGCGTGGATCGTCCGGGAGGTTGGCGCGTCGTCCGGTCGAGAAATCATCCAGCACGCGCACCCGGCAATCCAGCCGCAGCAGCGTCTCGACCAGGTGCGAGCCGATGAAGCCGCCGCCGCCGGTGACCAGCGCATGCCGATCCGGACCGGGCACATTCATTGCCGCGCCTCCCGACCCGGGTCCGGGATCATGGCTAGACCAGCCATGCCACCCAGCGGCGGCGCTTCGAGGGACGTTGCGGCGTCGCCGCATCGTCGCGCAGCGGACGAAGATCGTGCGGCGGGGGCTGATCCGAGAGGGACACGACGGCGGGTCGCTCCGCGGTCGGCGCCACCATGTCGGCCGGCCGCCGCGCGACGGTACGTGGCCGATAGGTCACGGCAGCGGCAGGCTCGGGCGGTGGCACCGGAGCGCGCTCTCGCCGAAGATCATACTCCGGAAAACCAACCGGCGTTGCGGCATGAGCTGGCGGCATCGAGGGTTGCCGCGGCTGCATGACGGCTTCATGGGCGCGCATCGCAACCCGAGGGTCGGTCCGCGGCGGCGGCGCGACCGGCGCCGGCAACGGGGTTGCCGGTTGTTCCTGGCGATGCACCGGCGGCGCGATCGACTCGACGAGACGCGCCACCACGGTCGCCCGATCGAGAGACTGACGGGTGACGGGAGCTGCGGGAGCAGGCGACGCGGCCGGCCGCGTCACCGATCTGCGGTCGCCGTCCTGCGGCGCCAGGGTCGGCTCCCGGCGGCCCGTTCCGGCGCGGGGAGCTGCCGGCGCCGGTTCGGCCCTCGCCGGTTCGGATCCGCCCGGCACCAGCGAGCGGAGCAGCGACTCCGCACGGCCGCGCATCGCCTGTCGATCCGGCACGATCCCCTCGGGCAGCACGCCGAGCCCTGCCCCATCCTTGTGCTCGACGACCAGCATGACGGTGTCGAAATCGATCTCGCGCAGATTTTCGGCATAGCCATAGACGAGCGCCATGTCGCAGACCTGGTTGATCAGACGCGGTATGCCGCCGGTGCAATAATGCACCGCGGCCATCGCTATCTCGGTGAAGAGCGCCGGGCTTCCGCCCGCCACCTGCAGGCGGTGGTGGATGTAAGCGCGGGTTTCCGGGTAATCGAGCGGCGCCAGATGGTAGTTGACCGCGATGCGCTGGGCGAACTGGCGCAGGTCGGTGCGGCGCAGCTTCTCCAGGAGCTCCGGCTGCCCCACCAGGATGATCTGCAGCAGCAGATCCTTGTCCGCATTGAGGTTCGAGAGCAGGCGCAATTCCTCGAGCACCTCGGACGACATGTTCTGCGCTTCGTCCACCACGAGGATGGTGCGTCGTCCTGCGGCATATTCCTCGAGCAGATAGTCGATCAGCGCGCGATAGAGCGAGGATTTATCGTCGGTCTCGGGCCGGATGTCGAAGGCGACGAGAATCCAGTGCAGCAGGTCGCCGAAGGAATTGTGCGTGTTGGAGATGAGCCCCACCGTCGTGTCGCGATCGACGAGCTTGAGGAAGCGGCGGATCAGGATGGTCTTGCCGCAGCCGACCTCGCCGGTGATGACGACGAAGCCCGCCTGATCCGAGAGCGCGTATTCGAGCATGCTGAGTGCCGCTGCATGCTTTGCGCTCAGGTAGAGGAAGGCGGGATCCGGCAACAGCGCAAAGGGCTTGTCGCGCAATCCGTAGAATGCCTCATACATTCCTGAAACTCCTGGGCCGATCGCCGCAGCGGCGATTCCGACAGGTCGCTTTCTCCGACCGTTCCCCGCCGGCCGGACCGCAAAACATGCAAAACTGCATGGTCAATGCACGGCGTTCAGCACGGTGCCGATAAGCTCGTGGCCAGCGAGCAGCTCGACGGCTCGCCGCAGCTCGCCGGCATGCGTCTTTCCGTCGCGCAACACCAGAAGGGTCGCGTCGACGTTCGGCAGAAACCCGATCGTATCGCCGACCGTGAGCAGCGGCGGCAGGTCGTAGATGATGATGCGATCGGCGTAGCGTTGCTTGAGTTCGCGCGCGAGCGAGCTCATCTGCGGCGAGGACAGGAGCTCCGCCGAGTTGCCGAGGCTGCCGACGGCCGGCAGCAGCACCAGCCGGTCTATCCCGGGATTGACCATGCATTCGGGCAGAGTCGCGCGACCCTGCAGGTAGTCGTTGATTCCGAGCTTCGGCTCGATCCCGAAGTAACGCGCCACCACGGGCTCGCGCAGGTCGAGGTCCGCAAGCAGAACGGTCTGGTTTTCACCGAGCGCCAGCGAAAGCGCAAGATTGACCGCCGTCCAGCTCTTGCCCTCGCCCTCGCCCGGGCTGGTGATGCCGAGCGAGCGGCGGTTGTCGCGCAACAGGCGTTGCTGAACGCGCGCGCGCAGCGAGCGGTATATGTCCGCCACCGGATGATCGGGCCGGTTCGCGACCACCTTGTTGGCCTCGAAGGCGGCGGGCCGAAACGGCATCACCGGAGTCTCGCGGTAGACGGGCGGCGTGGCGCGCGCGAAAACGGTGCCGTTCTCGCCCGGGGAGCGCCGTTCGCCCGGCTGCGCGATACGGCGTTGCGCCCGCGCCTTGGCAACGGCTTTCTCGAGTTGTTCCATAATTCTGTCCCTACGCCACCAGGCGACCGACCGATGCCGGCCGCGAACTCGCTACGACTTTCAGAACCTGAGCTTGAAGCGCTCCGCCAGCATGGCGAAGGCCACATCGAGCGGCATCACCATGAAGTGCACATAGGCAAGCGCCGCCACGATACCAGCGACGACCGCGAGAACGCCGAGTATCCAGAGCGCCCAGACCCGGTTCCGTTCGCCGGCATTCCGCACGCGGGGGATCACCACGAGCGGCGGCTGCCCCGAAAGCCCGGCGAGCTGGCGCTGCCCATAGACCCGATCGTCGATCGAATCGGCGAGCGCCCCGCTGCCGACGCCTGCCGCCATGGCGAGCGCGAATCCCACCAGCAGAATGAGCTTGCGGTTTGGCCGCACCGGCTCCTCCGGCAGCGCCGGCGGCTCTATGACGGAAAATTTCTCGCCCTTGCTTTCCGCCTCGAGATTCTCGGCAAGCCGGGCCTCGCCTTCCTTCTGTCGGACTTCCTGATATTTCTGAACCGTCTGGTCGTAGTCGCGTTTCATCTCCAGGTAGGCGCGCTCCACTTCCGGCGTCTGCATGACGCGCTGCTCGATCGCCGTCAGCTTCGCCTCGACCACGATCGACTGGCCCTTGAGGGCGGCAATGTCCGCCTCGGCCGCATTGACCTGTGCCTGGAGCTGGATATAGGCCGGATTGTTCGGCCGTTCCGGCGACGCCGCGGCGACACTGGCGCTGTTTGCGCCCTCGGCAATGGCGGCCTCGACGTTCGAAAGTTCGCGCTGCAGCCGCTTCACGTCGGGATGCTCGGCCCCGTGCTCCTCCTGCATCTGGGCAAGCTCGGTCGAAATCGCCTGGCGCCGCTCCTGCAACGCCACGGCATCCGAACCGCCGCCGGCCGCACCCTTCAGGCCGTCGATCTCGCGCTTCAGCTTCTTCACATCCGGATGGTTGGGGCCATAGGTCGCGCTGATGCTGAGAAATTGCATCTCGAGTGCGCGCAGCCGGTCGGCCGCGCTCAGCAATGGCTTGCCGTCGAAAGTAACGGAAGTCGTGCTGTAGGGATCGACCTGCGCAAGCTGTGCCTGCAGGAAGATCTGGCGCTCCTGCGCGGCTTGGAGTTGCCGGCGGATTTCCAGCATGTCCGATTGCGTGCGATCGAGGATCTGCGTGTTGATGGTAAGCTGTTCCGGCAGGCTCCCCGCGTATTTCGCCTTGAAGGCCGCGAGTTGCGTCTCGAGCTCCTCGATCCGGCCGGCAAGCCGGCTCGATTCCTCGTGCAGGAAGCCCGTGGTGCCCGCCGCCTGTTCCTGCCGGGTCCGCAGATTCTCGGAGAGATAGAGCGTCACCAGCTCGTTCGCCACCTGCTGAGCGGTCCGCGGCGCGTTGCTGTCGAAGGAAACCGTGAAGGCGATGGTTGCGCGCGTGGTGCGGCCGCTGCGCGGATCGTTGACGTCGGCGCTGACCACGCCGAGGTCTATCATGTCGCGCATATCCTCGACCACGACCGCCATCGGCTCCGTCTTCCGCTCGCTCTCGTAGAGCCCGAACTTGTCGATGATGCCGATCAGATTCTGCGTGGTCATCACGCGCTGCTCGATCATCTGCAGCCGCTCGTCCGCGAAGGTCGACACCGTCGAACGCACCAAGTCGCTCGGCACGTCCGGCTCCTCGATCAGAATCGTCGCGGAAGAGCGGTAGATCGGCGGCCAGAAGGTCGCCACCAGCAGAGCAAGCGAGGCGAGCGAGAGCGTGACCAGCAGCACGAGCCATTTCCGCCGGCCGAAGGCCGCCAGATAGTCGGTCGGTCGTTCGAGCTCCATTACCGCCATGGGCACCCTCGCCTGCCTTGTTCAGCGATCAGTCCGTCCATGGCCACCGCGGCAACCGGTAGGTCATGGTCAGGAATACGGCGTGCGAATCCGCCGTGTTCCGGTCGTCGAAATCCTGCAAGCGGAAGCGGTAGGGCGCTTTCAAATCCCGGTCGCGAGCGAGCAAATCCCGGTCGCGAGCGAGCCGACGAGCGGAAAGGCGATCATGCCGTCCGGAAGCACGACGACCTCGCGATCGAGGTCCTCTTCCTTCCAAACAGAGACGTTGAGCCCGTCGCCGGGATTGAGCCGATACGCCACTTCGGCGGCGGTGGCGCTCGTCGCCATCAGGCCGAGGGCCGCGGAATTCGCCATGATCATCGCCAAAATCAATGTCGGAAATTTGAACCTCGCACTCATCAAGCTTCCCATTTTCCCGCACGGTTCCATCGGCAGTTTCGCCTTCTTGTCCAAGGTCGAGCCGCTCCCCCGACGATCGAGAATCCGCCGTTGCCCCTGGTCGTTGTGATCGCCGCCTCACGCCAAACACGCGCTGACCGTCATACGTTCCTGCGATGTCGGTGACTGATGCCGACCTCCGGCGACCGGTTCCGACTCGGGCCGAACCATCCATATCAGACTGGCGCCATCGTTCAGGCGTGGCAAAAGCGCGAACGAACGCGGTTTGCTTTCACAACGGTGACACAACGGTGATGGCAGGGGATCAAGCGAATAGGAGCCCCTTTTTACCACATCCAAGTCATGGGCCTTCCGGGCCAGTCGAAATCGCCGGTCGGCGCAATGCTGCGGCCGGGCAAGCGGCCGGCCCGGTATCCGATCGCCGCGATGAGGGCCGGTTCGCTAGTCGGGACGCCGGACACTACAGGCACGGGCGAACTTGATTTCTTGAGATGCCCGCGAACCGTAAGTATTTTCGTTGGTTATCTATTGTATTTATTATTGATAATATTTTTATATTAACCAATGTGACTTTCGTGTGACTGAAATCGGGCGTGAAAATCCGTGAAAATCTATGTATAGCGCTTGAATCCTCTCAGCGTTTCACCGATCCATAGCATGGGTGAGGAAGAGGGCCTGTCGAATCCCCGACAACGCCTTCGAAGTTTGGTGAACCAGGGAGACACTCTAATGACGAGAGTCCTGAACGCGCTATGCGCGCTCGCGACGGTCGTCCTGCTTGCCGGTGCCTCGTCCGCTGTATCTGCGGCGACGCTCCTGGGAGCGGGGACTTACAATCTGGACGAAAAATCGCAGCCTTTCAGCGGTGAGCTGCAGCAAGCCATCACGTTCGAAACAGGCGCACAACACAGCCTTGGCATCAATCTGCATGCCGATCTGGCCGGTCCGGCGGATGTCCCGCACCAGTTCCTCCAGGTCGTCGTTCAGCGGATCGACTCGGCGACTTCGGCCGCGACGAGCCTGTTCGAACAGACGCTCAGCCTGGTGGGGAGCGTCGATCTCGACATTCCGACCGCGTTGGCCGATCTGGGTCCCTCACCCGCCGGCACCTTCTATCTGCTGAAAGTGGTAGCGGGCCTGGGCGCCAATGGGGGTGGGTTCGGTGGAACCTTCACCCTTTCGGCGGTGCCGATCCCGCCGGCAGCCATCCTGTTCGGAACCGCACTGGTGGCACTGGTCGGGTTCGCCCGGCGGCGCCAGCAGCAGGCTGCATGATCGCGTGACTTCGTGAAGGCATTGCCTTCATAGCCTGGACCCCTCACGCCGCATCCGGTGTTCGATGGATGCGGCGTGAGACGGTCTTCTTCGGGAGGAACGTGACGTGACGACGCGTCCGGGTGCGCTGCCGGCAGGGATAGTCGCAGCGCTCGCTCCATGCGTGGCTTGCCCGACCTCGGCGGCGTCCGTCACCAGCGCCGGGACTTACGCAGTCGGCCCCGTCTTCAATTTTCTGAACCTCGTCAATTTCGCCAAGAACGAGTTCGCCACGAACGAGCCGTTTCGGCTGAGGATGAACTTCCAGGCGACGACGACAGATGCGGGTTTCGGTCCGAACCCCTTCCTTCACATCGCCCTGTTCAGCGACGGCCCCGGAGCGCACGACAAGTCCGTGCTGTTCCGCCAGACCGTCCCGTTCGAGGGCGATCTCGATTTCGACCTGCCGACGGTGCTGGCCGACCTGCCGCTAGCTCCCGACGGCACGTCCTACGTCCTGAAGGTCTTCGCCTTTCTCGGCTTCGGGGCGGCGGATTGAACGGCACCTTCACATTGTCGGCAGTTCCGCTTCCGCCCGCGCTGCTTCTTTTCGGAGCGGCGCTGGTCGGATTCGCCGGGTTCGCCCGGCGGCGCTGGCAGACCGCCTAGTCTGCCGTCGCTCGTCCGGCAACGGACGTTCGCAGGCTCGAGGCCGTGTGTCGGCTCGATTGTGGGATCGAGCCGGTGCCCGGCTTCTTTTTTGGGAGGACAAAGACGTGGCTAAAGCGCTCAAGGCACTGCTCGGCATTGCCGTAGCAGTCTTTACCGTGAGCGCGTCGCCCGCCGTTTTCGCGGCGACGCTCCTGGGCCCGGGAACCTATACGATCGGGCCCCTCGATACCCACGGCAATATCTACTTCGCGAAGAACGCGTTCACGACGGATCGACCGATGGATCTCTCGTTGCGTCTGGAGGCTTCGACAAACCCGTCGACGATTCCCACACATCCGTTTATCCACGTCGCTGTCTTCGAAAAGGGCGGCGGCGGACTGCTCTATCACGAGAATATCAAGTTCGATGGCGATATCTCCGTCGACCTGCCGACGGTGCTGGCCAATCTGCCCGCATCGCCGGAGGGAACGTCCTATGCGCTGAAAGTGCTGGCCTTCCTCGGCGTGCATGGAGGCGACATCTCCGGGACCTTCACGCTCTCCGCAGTGCCGATCCCGCCTGCCCTGCTTCTCTTCGGCAGCGCGCTGGTGGGGTTTGGCGTGTTCTCACGGCGGCGGCGCGAGCCGGCGCCGGCATAACGACAAGCCTTCGCTAGCGGCGGCAATTGGGTAGCCGTCGCGACTCGAAGCGGGTTTCTCCGAAAGGAGCAGCCCGCTTTTCTTTGCCTATGAAGCGCTACGTTGCGACGGCCGCGGCGACCAAGCGCGGATGCGGGGCGCCCCTGCGAGGGTGCGCCTGCCTAGAGCGCGCTCAAGGTCTTCTTCGCGTCGTCGATGCCGCGATAGTCGGGCGTGCCGGCTACGGCCTTGGCGAGCTCGTCCTTGGCACGCTTCGTATCACCCTGGGCCCGATAGGCCATCCCGAGGTGATAGCGGATCTGCTGATGCTCGGGCAGCGCCTTGGCGGCCCGTTCGAGGAGCTGCGCCGCATCGGCGAGGCTGCCGAGGCGAAGCTGTACCCAGCCGAGCGTGTCGATCAGCAGCGGGTCGTTGCTGTTGCGGAACTGCTCGGCAAGCCGGCGGGCCCGGTCCATCAGCGACGCATCGTCCGGCGAGACGTCCGCGATGAGGGCGGCGAGGTTGTTCGCCGCCACCATCGACCTCGGGTTCTTCTGCAAGATCGCCTCGTAGGAGGCGCGGGCCGCCTCGTAGCTGCCCACCGCCTCCTCGGTGAGGGCCCGCGAGACCAGAAGGCCCTCATGGCCGGGGTTCTGGGCAAGACCGGCTTCGAAGGTCTTCAACGCCTCGTCGGTGCGCCCGTCGCTCGAATAGAGGCTGCCGAGCTTGAGATAGGGCGCGACCCAGGCCGGCTGGGCGGCGATCGCCTGCCGCAGCGCCGCTTCGGCATCCTTCGGCCGATCGAGCGCATAGTTGGCGTCGGCCAGCGCGATCCGGACATTGGCGTTCTTCGGATCCTGCTTCGCCACGCGGTCCAGATGCCGGAGGGCTTCCTCCGGCCTGCCGGCACCGTTATAGGCCTGCACGAGCAGCGAAAGCGCCTCCGCGGACGTCGGCGCCGCCTCCACCGCACCGCTGACCTCGGTGATGGCACGCTCATAGTCCTGTTTGCCGAGGGCGGCGGCGCCCACGATGATCTTGCCGTCGACCGTACCTTGGGCTGCGTCGCCGATCGCTTTGCCGATGGCCTCGGCAATTGCGAAATTGCCTTGCCGGATCATCAGGATGGCCTTGCCCTTGAGGGCCGGCAGGTAGTTGGGATCGAGCTGCAACACCCGCTCGAACTCCGTCAGCGCCTCTTGCTCGCGGCCCATGTGGCGAAGCTGCTCGGCGAGCGCGACGCGCGACGCGCTGTCGGTCGGGTTGGCGCGCACCAGGTTGCGCAACGCCTCGGTCGCGAGCTCGGGCTCGCCATTTCCCTGATAGGCCTTGCCCAGCATGGTCAGGGCCGGAACCGATTTCGGGTTGCTTCGGAGAATAGTCCGCAGGTCGACGATGGCGTCCTGAAAGTTGCCGCGATCGGCGGCGAGGCCGCTGCGGATCAGCAGGGCGTCGTTGTTCGCCGCATCGATCTTCAGAACCTCGGTGGCGCGCGCCTCGGCTTCGGCGAGATCGCCTTTCAGGACCGCGAGCCGCGCGAGCCCGGCTTCGGCGCGAAGCCCGACGGGATTGGCCTTCTCCCGATCGGCGATTGCCTGCAGGGTGTCGCGGGCCTGCGGCAGCCGGTCGTTCGCCGCATAGAGATCCGCGAGCGCGAATGAATACTGCACGTCGTCGGGCGACGCCTTGGAGAAGCCGATGAGCACCTGCTCCGCCGCCTGCCAGCCGCGCTTCTGCTCGAGGAACCGGACGAGATCGAGCTTCAGGTTCTCATCCGCCGGCGCCGCGTCGATCGCCTGACGATAGACGGCCTCGGCCTCGTCGAGCTGGCCTTTATCGGCCAGGATCGCGGCGAACTCCGCCTTGTAACCCTGGTTGCCCGGCACCGCCGCAATCAGCGCCCGATAGGCGTCGGCCAGCGCGTCCTTGCGGTCGGCGCTCCGCAGCATCTCGAGCTTGAGACGGTGCAGGCTCTCCTGCGAGGGATCCTTGGCGAGCGCCGTATCGACGAGCGCGAGGCCTTCGTCGATCTTGCCTTGCCGGTTCCGGATGCCGGCAAGGACGGCGATGGCCGAGACGTTGCCGGGCTCGGCGGTCTGCGCCTTCTGCGCCTCGGTCTCGGCCTGGGTCAGCATGTTCTGGCGCAGCAATACCGCCGCCTTCAGCGCATGGGCATCGGCGTTGTTGGCATCGACCGCCAGGACCTGATCGGCGCGCGAGCGCGCTTCGTCGAGATTCTGCGTCAGCAGCGCGTACTGGCTGATCTTGAGGAGGGCGGGAACGTTCTTCGGATCCTGTTCGACGACTTTGGTGAAGGCGCCGAGCGCATTGGACAGGTCGCCCTGCGATTCGGCGATGCGTCCGAGATAGAACATCGCCTGGATGCTGGTCGGATTGATCTGCAGCGCGTTACGGAATTCGAGCGACGCTTTCACATAGTCGCCCTGGTCGAACAGCTCCTGGCCCCGCTCGAGATAGCGGGCCTCGCGATCCTGCGCGCCGTCGCAGGCGGCAAGCGCCAGACCGAACGACAGGCACAGAGCCAGCCAGAGCGACTTCGCCGCCCCGGAACGCACTCGATCTCGTCTATCCATTGCCGTCATCCTTCACTTAAGGCCCCCGACCACGCCACGTCATTCCCCCGACCTTTGCCGTCTGTTCCTTCCCGCCCCCTTGGGACGCCGCCCGTCCTCCTGTGCCGAAACCGGTGGGCAACCGGATGCGCGGCAGGCGCCGGTCGGCGCATGCCGTTTCCGCAAGCGGCGATGTTTTTCTTCGCTTCGAGACGCGCTGGCGGGCCTTCGAATCGTTCGGGGCTCCCTGTTGTGCCTGCGCACCAAAGCCAGCGGTTGGGGCAATTGCCGGAACAACGTTTCGGAAGCCGAAGCGCGCCGTAAGCGTCACAGCTTTGCTACGAGGAAGAGGGCCTTCGAGCGTCGACACCGACGGCCTTCACGAGGGCCCGGCGAGGAGATCGGCAAAGCCGCTCGACCTCCCGGCAAGCCGTTCGGGAGGAAGCTTCCGCGGCAACGCCGCGACAACACGCCGCGGCAGGCAGGCTTCCGTCCAGCGCCCGAAATTCAACGGCTTCCGTCGGTTTCCCGGTGCGACCTGCAGCCGCCGCATGGCTGAGGAAAGGGAAAAGCGGAAGTCATATACATAGCTTATGATAAGCAATGTTATCATTTCAGGACGTTTCCCCATGAGCGGCTACAACCCGCAACGCAGCTTCGGCTTCTGCCTGCATGATGTGTCGCGCCTACTGCGCAAACGCTTCGACAGGCGTGCCCGCGAGATCGGACTCACTCGCACGCAGTGGAGTGTGCTCGCGCATCTCAACCGCAATGAGGGCATCAATCAGGCGGCACTTGCCGAGATCCTCGACATCGAGCCGATTACGCTGCTGCGGCAGATCGACCGCCTGGAAACCGCGGGCTGGGTAGAACGCCGGCACGATCCGAACGATCGCCGCGTCCGCCTGCTGTTCCTGACGCCGAAGGCGAAGCCGACCCTGGATCGTCTCGCCGAGCTTGCGGCGGAGACGCGGGCCGAAGCTCTCACCGGAATCTCGCCGGCGGCGCAGGAAGCGCTGGTTGATACGCTCCTCGCCATCAAGACAAACCTGATTCGGAGCGAAGCGACGAGCGAGGCGGCGGAACGCAGCCCGCCGGAAACCAAGACCCGTGCGAAACCGGGCCGGAAACGCGCCTGAGCGACGGCGCCGCAGCAGCTCCGGACCTCATTTCGGCCGAACGGCCGACGCCCGCAATCCGACGGCAAGACCATGAACGCCAGCACCGAAACCGTCCGCGACCCCGACTCCGCGACCTCGGCAAGCCTCCCTCTGCCCCGGCGGCGGCGCACCCTGCGCATCGCCCTCTTCACGGCAGGACCGACGCTCCTCCTGCTGCTGGGGGTCTGGTATTTCGTCGCGACCGCGCGCTACTCCTCGACCGACAACGCCTATGTGAAGGCCGACATCGCGGCGATCAGCGCGGAAGTTTCCGGCCGCGTCGTGAGCATGACGCTGGTCAACAACCAGTCCGTCGCGGCCGGCGAGGCGCTCTTCAGCATCGATGACCGGCCGTTCAAGCTCGCGCTCGCGGCGGCCGAAGCGAGGCTCAGCACCACGCGCGACGAGATCCTCGCGCAGGAAGCCTCCTACAGACAGAAGCTCGCCGAGATCGATCTCGCGAGGAAGAACGTCGACTTCTATACGCGCGAGCTCGCGATCTATGAGGACATGGCGAAGGGCAGACTCGTGGCGCAGACGCAGCTCGACGAGGCGCATCACAACCTCACCGTCGCGACCGAACAGCTTCCGGCCCTGCAGCAGGAACTGGCCGGCATCCTCGCCCAGCTTGGCGGCTCGCCCGACCTTCCGCCGGAGCAGCATCCGCGCTATCTGGCGGCCGAGGCGGCGCGCGACCAGGCGAAGCTCGATCTCGAGCACACCGTCGTGCGCGCGCCCGCACCCGGCATCGTCTCGAACCTCACCCTCCGCCCCGGCGATTATGTGACGACGGGCACGCCGATCTTCAGCCTCGTCGAAACCAATCGCGCCTGGGTCGAGGCCAATTTCAAGGAAACGGACCTCACCTATGTCCGCCCCGGCCAGACCGCAACGCTCACGGTCGACACCTATCCCGGTACGGTCTGGCAGGCGCGCGTCGAGAGCATCGGCGCCGCGACGGGCGCGGAATTCGCGCTGCTGCCGCCGCAGAACTCGTCGGGCAACTGGGTCAAGGTGGTCCAGCGCATCCCCGTCCGGCTCGCGATCGAGGGCAATGAGAGCGATCCGCCGCTCCGCGCCGGCATGAGCGTGGAGGTCGAGATCGATACCGAGCACCGGCTCGCTCTGCCCTCCTTCATCAGCAGCGCCTTCGCTTGGGTCGGAGCCGAGTAATGAGCCCCGCCGCCCTCGCGCGGCATCGCGGCCCGATCGTCGTCTCGGTGATGCTGGCGACGATCATGCAGGCGCTCGACACCACGATCGCGAACGTGGCGCTGCCGCATATGCAGGGCAGCCTGTCGGCGACCCAGGACCAGATCAGCTGGGTGCTCACCTCCTACATCGTGGCGGCCGCCATCATGACCCCGCCGACCGGCATCCTCGCCGAGAAGTTCGGCCGCAAGCGGCTCTTCCTCAGCGCGGTTGCCGGTTTCACCATCGCGTCCATGCTCTGCGGCGTCGCCCAGAGCCTGCCGGAGATGGTCGCCTTCCGCCTGCTGCAGGGCGTGTTCGGCGCCTCGCTCGTGCCGCTCTCCCAAGCCGTGCTGCTCGACACCTATCCGCGCGAGGAGCATGGGCGCGCCATGGCGCTGTGGGGCGTCGGCGTGATGGTCGGGCCGATCCTGGGCCCCACGCTCGGCGGCTATCTCACCGAATATTACAACTGGCGCTGGGTGTTTTTCATCAATCTGCCGTTCGGCATCATCGCGTTCCTCGGCATCCTCGCCTTCGTGCACGACAACCTGCCGCGCCCGCCGCGCCGTTTCGACCTTTTCGGCTTCGCCATGCTGAGCCTCGCGATCGGCGCGCTGCAGCTTATGCTCGACCGCGGCGAGCTCAAGAACTGGTTCGAATCGCCCGAGATCATGATCGAGGCGGCGATCGCGGCGCTCGGCTTCTATCTCTTCATCGTTCAGATGACGACGGCCGAGAATCCGTTCCTCGATGCGACGCTCTTCAAAGATCGCAACTTCGTCACCAGCCTCTTCTTCATTTTCATCGTCGGCATCATCCTGCTCGCGACCTTGGCCCTGCTGCCGCCCTTCCTGCAGAACCTGATGGGCTATCCGGTGGTGACGACCGGCCTCGTGCTGGCGCCGCGCGGGGTCGGCACCATGATCGCGATGCTGGTGATCGGCCGGCTGATCGGCAAGATCGACGCGCGGCTCGTGCTGATCTTCGGCCTCTCGCTTGCCGCGATCTCGCTCTGGGAGATGGCCGGCTTCACCGAGGAGGTGAGCGAATGGACCCTGATTCGTACCGGCGTCGTGCAAGGGCTCGGGCTCGGCTTCATCTTCGTGCCGCTCACCACGATCGCCTTCTCGACCCTGCCGCCCTTCCTGCGCACCGAGGCCGCCGGCATGTTCAGCCTGATGCGCAATATCGGCAGCAGCATCGGCGTCTCGATCGTGACGAGCCTCCTGGTCCGCTATACGCAGGTGAACCACGAGAACCTCGCGCGCTTCACCTCGCCCTATGCGCCGCAGATGCAGCCGGGCAACCTGCCCTCGATGTGGGACCCGGCGACCGCGCAGGGCCTTGCCGCCCTCAATGCGGAGGTCACGCAACAGGCCTCGCTCATCGCCTATCTCAACGACTTCCGCCTCATGATGTATGTCACCCTGGCGGCGATCCCCATGGTGCTGCTGCTGCGCCGGCAGGCCGACGCATTGCCGCCGCCGGACTCCGCCGCCGCCATGGAATGAGGCGCCACGGCCTTGCCCCCGCGCCGGCGGCCCGGCCGGCTTACATCCCCGGCCGCCTGCGACCTATGATGGCTTACCATTTCATAATTCGTTCCCCGACCTGATGCGCGAACTGGTTCCCCGTCACGCCCTTGTCCCGCTCATCGTCGCCAGCGCCCTCTTCATGGAAACGCTGGATTCGACGGTGCTGGCGACGGCGCTGCCGACGATCGCGCGGGCCTTCGGCGAGGAGCCGGTGCGGCTCAACCTCGCCATCACCTCCTATCTCTTCGCGCTCGCCGTCTTCATCCCGATCAGCGGCTGGGTCGCGGACCGCTTCGGCGCACGGCGGATATTCCGCCTCGCCATCGTGGTCTTCACCGTCGGTTCGATCTGCTGCGGCCTCAGCCAGACTTTGACGGAGCTCGTGCTCGCCCGAATCCTCCAGGGCATCGGCGGCGCGATGATGGTGCCGGTCGGCCGGCTCGTGCTGCTCCGCTCGGTCGAGAAGTCGGAGCTGGTCAGCGCCATGACCTACCTGACCGTCCCGGCCCTGATCGGGCCGATGATCGGGCCGCCGCTCGGGGGCTTCATCACCACCTATCTCTCCTGGCGCTGGGTGTTCTGGATCAATCTGCCGATCGGCGTCCTCGGCGTGTGGCTGGTGACCCGCTACATCGCCGACATCCGCGAGGAGCGCCCGCCACCGCTGGATTTCTTCGGCTTCATCCTGAGCGGCGTCGGTCTCATGGGACTGGTAATCGGGTTCGAGCTGATCGGCCGCGACATCCTGCCGACCGGGACGGTCCTGATCTTCTTCGCGGTCGGGACGATGACGCTGATCGCCTTTGCCTTTCATGCGCGCCGCCACGCCCATCCGGCGCTCGATCTGACCCTCCTCCGCATCCTGACCTTCCGGAGCGCCATCGCCGGCGGTTTCCTGCTCCGCATCGGCATCGGCGCGGTGCCGTTCCTGCTGCCCCTGATGCTGCAGCTCGGTTTCGGCCTGAGCGCCTTTCATTCCGGGCTCCTGACCTTCGTCGCGGCCGCCGGCGCCCTCCTCATGAAGGTGACGGCTGCGCCCATCCTGCGCCGCTTCGGCTTCCGCCGCGTATTGCTCGGCAACGCCATCCTTTGCGGCGCCATGCTCGCGAGCTACGGATTCTTCCGCCCCGACACGCCCGCCTGGCTGCTCATGTCGGTGTTGCTCGTCAGCGGCTATTTCCGGTCGCTGCAGTTCACCGGCGTGAACACCATCTGCTATGCCGATATCCCGCGCGAACGGATGAGCATGGCGACGAGCTTCGCCAGCATGGCGCAGCAACTGTCGCTCAGCATCGGGGTCGGGGCCGGCGCGCTGCTGCTGCACCTGACCGTCAGTGCCCGCGGCTCGACCGAACCGCAGGCGACCGATTTCACCCCGGCCTTCGTGATCCTCGGCGCCATCTCGGCCTGCGCCTTCTTCGCGCATCTGCCACTGACCCGGGATTCCGGCGCGGAAATGCTGGGGCCGCGGGCGACGCCCTCCCGCGCGGCCGCCCTTGCCGTGGTACGCGACAACAAGTAGCCGGCCGGCCTTCCGCCCGCTTTACTCGTGACGGGAGCGGCGTAACCTCGGGCCTCCCTATGTTTCGCCGAATGCCGACGACAACGAGATACTAAGGGAGTGGCGCGATGATCCCGAAGACCATGAAGGCCGTGCTGCTGACCGGCCATGGCGGGCCGGAGAAGCTCGTCTATCGCGAGGACGTGCCGGTGCCGAAGCCGGCCGCAGGCGAAGTGCTGGTCGAGGTCGCGGCCTGCGGCATGAACAACACCGATGTCTGGGTCCGGCAGGGCGCTTATGGGACGGACGAGGATCCGGACGCCGTCGCCTCCTGGCGGCGCAGCGGCGACGGCAACAGCTCCCTCGCCTTCCCCCGCATTCAGGGGACGGACATCGCGGGACGCATCGCGGCCGTCGGCAGCGGCGTGTCGGAGGGCCGTGTCGGCGAGCGGGTGATGGTGGACTTCTCGATCTACAACGGCGACGGCGAGCATCTCGCCGACATCGACTATATCGGCCACGGGCGCGACGGCGGCTATGCGGAATATGTCGCGGTACCGGCGGAGAATGCCTGGAACGTTCGCACGCCCATGAGCGATGCCGAGCTCGGCACCTTCTGCTGCGCCTATTTGACGGCGGAGCATATGCTCGATCGCGCGCGCGTCGCGGCGGGCGAGCGGGTGCTGGTCACCGGCGCCTCCGGCGGCGTCGGCTCCGGTCTCATCCAGCTACTGCGCGCCCGCGGCGCCATCCCCTATGCGGTCGTCGGACCCGGCAAGGAAGCGCGCGCCAAGGCGGTCGGTGCCGAAGCGGTCATCACCCGCGGCAAGGGCAAGCTCAAGGACGAGGTGGAGCGTGCGACCGGGCGTCAGCCGATCGACGTCGTCGCCGATGTGGTGGCAGGCCCGCTCTTCCCCGAGCTGCTCGCGATCCTCCGGCCCGAAGGCCGCTACACGACCGCAGGCGCCATCGGCGGTCCCGTGGTCCCGCTCGATCTGCGCACGGTCTATCTGAAGCATCTCGAGCTGCACGGGTCCTCGCAGGGAACCCGCACGGCCTTCAAGCGGCTGGTCGGCTATATCGAGGCGGGCAAGATCAAGGCGCTGCTCGACCGGACCTATCCGCTGTCGTGCTTCAACGAGGCGCAGCGCGATTTCATGGCGAAGAATTTCTTCGGCAAGCTGGTGGTACAGCCGGACGCGAAATATACGCCGGTCGGACAGTAGGAAGGGGCAGCGGCGCCAGCGCCGTCGCCCCGCCGACGACCCGGATCCTGTCGCGGGGGGCGACCCCCGGCCCTTGCCCGATGCTGCGGCCGGACGACGCCGGGGGAACGGTCGCCCGACGCCCGACACGGCCGGATTCAGCGCAATCCGGCCGTTGTTTTCGCCCTGCCCAGCGCGGATACTAGCGCCGCCCGGCCGACGCCGAACCGCGCCATAGCGCCCGCAAGGAAGCCCGCTTATGCAGTTCCAGCTCATCATCAACATGGTCCGCCTCTCGCCCGCGACCGACATGCGGGACGTCGTGAAGCACACGCTCGAGATGGTACAGATGGCGGACGAGGGCGGTTTCGCGATCGCCTGGGTCCCCGAGCATCATGCCATCGAGATGACGATCTCGCCGGGTCCCTTCCAGCTTCTCACCCATTGGGCGAACCACACCAACCGGATCCGGCTCGGCACGGCGGTGATCGTCGCCCCCTACTGGCATCCCATCAAGCTCGCGGGCGAGGCGGCGCTCTTCGACGTGATCAGCAACGGGCGGCTCGAGTTCGGCATCGGTCGCGGCGCCTACCAGCGCGAGTTCGACCGGCTGGCGAACGGCATGGACCAGAATCTGGGCGTGCCCTACATGCAGGAGATGCTGCCGGTGCTGAAGAAGCTCTGGGCCGGCGACTACGAGCACAAGGGCGAGTACTGGTCGTTCCCGACCGCGACCTCCGTACCGAAGCCGATCCAGAAGCCGCACCCGCCCATCTGGGTCGCGGCGCGCGATCCCGGGACCTACGACTGGGCGATCAAGAACGGTTGCAACATCATGTCCTGGCCGCTCTCCCGGCCCTTCTCGGAGGCGGAATCCTACAAGGAGCGCTTCGAGAATGCGCTCAAGGCCAATCCGGGCATTGCGCGGCCGATCTTCATGATGATGCGCAGCGTCATCATCGACGAGCGGCCCGACGGTATCGAGAACTCGATCAAGGCCGTGATCAAGCTCAGCGCGCAATTCGAGAACCTGTTCAAGAATCTGGGCGGCGTCGCGAACGGCTTCGTCGAGGAAGTGGACATCACCAAGCTCGGCAATCGCGACGAGTACAATCCGGCCATGCTCCTGGAGAACCTGATCATCGGCTCGCCGGAATCGGCGATCGCGAAGCTGAAGCGCTACGAGGCGCTCGGCGTCGATCATTTCGGCTATCAGGCCAATGCCGCGCTCTCCTATGCGGACCAGAAGCGCTCGCTGAAGCTCTTCATCGACGAAGTGATGCCGGCCTTCGCGGAATCGAAAGTGCCGATGCGCGGCGCCGCCGAGTAGGCGGCCTTTCCCGCTACCGCCATCGCCTTCCCTCGCGGAAGGCCATCAAGGGGTCGTGCCATGGGCGAACTGAAGCGCTACCGCATGTTCATCGACGGCCGCTGGGCGGATGCCGAGGACGGCGGGACCTTCGAGAGCATAAACCCGTCGAACGGCAAGCCCTGGGCGGTGTTTCCGGCGGCGACCGCGGCCGATACCGATCGCGCCGTCAGGGCGGCGCATCGCGCCTTCGCCGAAGGCCCGTGGCCGCGCATGACGCCGACCGAGCGCGCCAAGGCCCTGCGGAAGCTCGCTGAGCTGCTGCCGACCCGGGCCGAAGAGCTCGGCCGGACCGAGAGCCTCGATACCGGCAAGCTCTTCAAGGAGACGCGCTGGCAGGCGAACCGGCTCGCCGAGTCCTACCAGTTCTATGCGAGCCTCGCCGACAAGGTGCATGGCGACACCCTGCCGATCGACAAGCCCGACGTCTTCGTCTGCACCCGCCGCGTGCCGATCGGCGTGGTCGCGGCGGTGGTGCCCTGGAACTCGCAACTCTCGCTGACCGCGGTGAAGATGGGACCGGCGCTCGCGGCCGGCAACACCATCGTCGTCAAGGCGTCGGAACATGCGCCCGCGGCGGTGCTGGAGTTCGCGGCGCTCGTCGAGCAGGCGGGCCTGCCGCCGGGCGTGGTCAACATCCTGACCGGCTTCGGCGAGCCTTGCGGGCGGGCCCTCACCTCCCATCCGCTGGTGGCGCGGATCAGCTTCACCGGCGGCCTCCAGGCGGCGCGTCAGGTGGTGCATAACTCGGCCGAGAACCTGGCGCAGGTCTCGCTCGAGCTCGGCGGCAAATCGCCGGTGATGGTGTTCGAGGACGCGGACCTCGCGACCGCGACGGACGGCGTCGTCAGCGGCATCTTCGGCGCAAGCGGCCAGAGCTGTGTCGCCGGATCGCGGCTCTATGTGCAGGAGAAGATCGCCGACCGCCTGCTCGCCGAGCTCGTGGATCGCGCGAAATCGATCAAGATCGGCGATCCGCTCGCGGACACGACACAGATGGGGCCCCTCGCCACGCTGGGGCAGCTCAACCGCATCGAGGCCGCCGTCAGCATGGCGCAGAAGGAAGGCGCCCGTCTCCTGCATGGCGGCAAGCAGCCGGCGCAGTTCAACGAAGGCTGGTTTTACGAACCGACCATCCTCGAATGCCCCGACCAGAAGCTCGGCATCGTCGATACCGAGCTCTTCGGGCCCGTCCTGAGCGTGCTTCGCTTCAAGGACGAGGACGAGGTCGTGCGTCTCGCGAACGACACGCAATATGGCCTGGCGTCGGGCGTCTTCACCAAGGATGTCGGTCGCGCCCTCAGGGTCGCCGAGCGCACCCAGGCGGGCGCCGTGTGGATCAATACCTACCGGATGGCCTCGACGCTGGCGCCGTTCGGCGGCTTCAAGAACAGCGGCTATGGGCGCGAGGGCGGCATGCAGTCGATCTACGACTACACCCGCTCCAAGACGATCTGGATCAGCACCTCGAGCGAACCGGTCGCGAACCCGTTCGTGATGCGCTGATGCCGGCCGGCGAAGGCCCCCGGGCGTCGAGGCCGCGGAGGCACGCAGGATCGTCGCCGCGCGCGTCCCGGGAACTTCCACGGCGATGGCACGTTTTTCACCGAGCCGGCCGACCTACGGGATCTCCGCTTCGACGTCGCATCGCCGGCCGCCATTGAGGAAACGAGATCGACCGTCACGGCACGGAGCGATCGATGCCCGATTCGCCGAAGATCCCCGAAACGCGACCGCTCGTCGAAACCGACACCCCGGCAAGGCTCGACCGCCTGCCCTGGGGCCGCTTCCACAGCCTCGTGGTGATCGCGCTCGGCATTACCTGGATTCTCGACGGTCTCGAGGTGACGCTGGCGGGGTCGGTCGCGGGCGCGCTGCGCGAAAGCCCGACGCTGCATTTCGTCAGCGCGGATATCGGGTTCATCGGCAGCGCCTATCTGGCGGGCGCCGTGCTCGGCGCGCTCTTCTTCGGCGGGCTCACCGACAGGCTCGGACGCCGCACCCTCTTCTTCGTCACACTGCTCCTCTATATGAGCGCGACGACGGCCACGGCCTTCGCCGATAGCCTCTGGAGCTTCGCGCTGTTCCGATTTCTGACCGGCGCCGGAATCGGCGGCGAATACAGCGCGATCAACTCGACCATCCAGGAGCTGATCCCCGCCCGCGTCCGGGGATGGACCGATCTCGTCATCAATGGCAGCTTCTGGGTCGGTGCCGCCATCGGCGCGGCCGGATCGATCTATCTGCTCGATCCCGCGGTCCTCGGCGGCGATCTCGGCTGGCGCGCTTGCTTCCTGATCGGCGGCCTCTTCGGCCTGCCGATCCTGCTCATGCGGTTCTGGATTCCGGAAAGTCCACGCTGGCTCGTCACGCACGGCCATGCGGGGCGCGCAGCGAAGGTCGTCGAGACCATCGAAACGGATTTCCATCGCCGCGGCTTTCGCCCCGGGCCGGCGCCGCTGCCCTCGATCCGGCTGCGCGACCGGCGGTCTACCAGCCTCGGCGAAGTCTTCAGGACGCTCTTCCACACGCACCGCCAGCGAGCGCTTGTCGGCCTCAGCCTGATGACGGCGCAGGCGTTCTTGTACAACGCCATCTTCTTCACCTATGCGCTGGTGCTGACCACCTTCTACGGCGTGCCCGCGGCCGAGGTGGGCTGGTACATCCTTCCCTTCGCGCTCGGAAACGTGCTGGGGCCGATCCTGCTCGGACGCTTCTTCGATACGATCGGCCGGCGCCGGATGATCGCCTTCACCTACGCGATGTCGGGGCTGCTGCTCGCCCTGACCGGCTGGCTCTTCCAGCAGGGCATGCTCGACGGCACCAGCCAGACGGTCGCCTGGATGGCGATCTTTTTCTTTGCGTCGGCGGCCGCGAGCTCGGCCTATCTCACGGTGAGCGAAACCTTCCCGCTCGAGATCAGGGCGCTCGCCATCGCGATCTTCTATGCGATCGGCACCGGCATCGGCGGCATCGCGGCGCCCTATGTCTTCGGGCTGCTCATCGAAACCGGCTCGCGCGACCGCCTGCTGCTGGGATATCTCTTCGGCGCCGCGCTCATGATCGCCGCCGCGGCGATCGCGGCCATCTGGGGAGTGGCGGCGGAGCGCAAGCCGCTGGAGACGGTGGCCAGGCCGCTATCCGCCGCCGATTGACGCGCGCTCGCGCGGCCCCCTTCAGTCGATCGTGCGGGTCACGATCCAGCTCGCGAGCTTGCTGACGCAGGGCTCGAGATGCGAGAACCGGCCCGGCCGGTAGCGGCCGGTCTCCATCCCGTCCTGCTGGCGCTCCAGCACGACGATGTCCTCGTCCATCGAGACCTTCCACCGCGTCCGGTAGGCTTCGAACCTGGCCTCGAAATCCGGCCGCGCGAGCGTCGAGGGCGGCACCAGCATGGTCATCGCGACGTTGGTTTTCGCGGGTCCGTCCGGATAGATCTCGAAGAACCACATGCAGTCGATCGTGCAGGCGAAGGCGAAGGACGGGTAGAGCAACACATAGCGCGTACCCAGCTCGCTCGGCTTCAATCCCGCGATGGGCGGCAGCGCCTTGTGGCGCTCGTCGGTCAGGAGCGCGCTCGTCCCCTCATGGGTATCCCAGATGGTGACGAAATCGCCATTCACCCCATCGGCCACTTCGGGCGCGTGCGAGGCATAGGTGCCGGCGATCGAGTTCTTGTGAACCGCGTTGAGGTGGTAGTCCTCCATGAAAACTTCGATGAAGAGCTTCCAGTTGCAGTTCACGGTGAATTCGCGGCTGCCGCCGATCCGCATGTTCGGCAGGTCGTAGCAGTCGAGCAGCGTGTCGAGCTCGCCGACCGTATCCTCGAAGGCGGGTCCGCCCGGCTCCAGCCGGACGAAGATGAAGCCCTGCCAGATCGCGATCTCGAACTCGGCGAGGCCATATTCGCGCTTGTCGAAGCCCTCGGTGCGATCCATGTTCGGCGCCCCGCGCAGGCTGCCGTCGAGGCCGTAGCCCCAGCTATGGAACGGGCAGAGGATACCGTTCACCCGGCCACTGCCCTTCAGCAGCACCATGCCGCGATGGCGGCAGACATTGTTGAGGGCACGCAGCTTCCCGTCCTGGCCGCGGATCAGGATCACCTTCGTGCCGCCGAGCTCGACGGTGCGGTAATCGCCGGCGTCGGGCAGCGCGTTCTCCCGTCCGACGCAAACCCACGACCGCGAAAAAACGCGCTCGATCTCGCGCCGGTGGAACGCCGGATCGGTGTAGCACCAGCCGGGTAGCGGCTCCGCCTGCAGCGGCGGGCGCGTGACCTTCGCGTAGCTCTTGCGATCGAAGATCGCCGCGTCGGGGTAGGCCATCGTCAGTCTCCGTTGTTCAGTTCCGGGGCAATTTCGGCCCAGGGTCGTCGATCACATGGGGAACAGATGCAGGTCCGCCGCGCGCCAGGCGGCATAGGCCTCCTGGTCCGGCGCGAGCGGCGTCACCGGCGCCCGACCGAAGAACTCCCGGATGGAGAGCGCCTGTCCCCATTCCGTGGTGACGCTATATTGCACGCTCTCGCCAAGAAAGGTGCATTCCCGGACCCGCACCTTGATCTGGCAATCCGTCTCCGGATGTCCCGGCCGTTCCAGCAGCCGCATCCGCTCGGGCCGGATCATCAGCGAGATCGGCTTGTCCGTCCCGGACGCAACGGAGGTCCGGATCTCGCAGACGCTGAGGTCCGGAAGGCGGACGGCGCAGCTCTTGCCGTTCGCGGAAGCGACCGTGCCCGCAATGAAATTGGAGTTGCCGATGAAGCCTGCGACGAACGGGGTCTTGGGGGCACCGTAGAGCTCGGCGCCGGTTCCCACCTGCTCGATGCGGCCGTGGCTGAAGACGGCGATGCGGTCGCTGAGGCGGAGCGCCTCCTCCTGGTCATGGGTGACATAGAGGACCGTGACGCCGGTCTCGCGGTGGATGCGCCGGATCTCCTGCTGGATCTCCTCGCGGAGACGCTTGTCGAGCGCGGCCAGCGGCTCGTCCATCAGGAGGAAGCGCGGACGATAGACGAGCGCGCGGGCGAGCGCCACGCGCTGCTGCTGTCCGCCCGAGAGCTGATGCGGCTTCCGCGCGGCGTAGTCCTCGAGCCGCACGAGCCGGAGCGTGTCGCGAACGCTCGTTTCGATCTCCGCCTTCGGCCGCCGCCGCACCGACAGCGGAAAGGCCACGTTCTCGAACACCGTCAGGTGCGGGAAGAGCGTATAGCGCTGGAACACCATGCCGATGTTGCGCTTGTGCGGCGGCACGGCGAGCACCGACTTGCCGTCCACCAGCACATCGCCGCTCGTCGGATCCTCGAAGCCGGCGACGATGAAGAGCGTCGTCGTCTTGCCGGAGCCCGAGGAGCCGAGGAAGGTGACGAACTCGCCTTCCGATACCTCCAGCGACACGCCGTCCACGGCCGCGGTCGCACCGAAGCGCTTCACGAGGTTGCGCAGGCTGACGACGCCCGTTCCCGGCGGGGCATGGACCGAAGGCGATGGCGGGCGGATATCCGTCATTCTTCCGTAAGCCTCACCGCATCACGAACGGGTCGCCGACCGGGGCGGTCGAGCTGTTGATCCAGACCGTCTTCGTCCGGGTGTAGTCGAGCAGGCTTTCCTGCCCGGCCTCGCGGCCGAAGCCGCTCGATTTATAGCCGCCGAAGGGGGCGATCGGCGAGACCGCGCGGTAGGTGTTGATCCAGACGATGCCGGCCCGAAGCTGGCGCATGACGCGGAGCGAACGGCTGCCGTCGCGCGTGAAAAGCCCTGCGGCGAGGCCGTATTCGGTGTCGTTGGCGGCGCGGATCGCGGCGGCTTCGTCGGTGAAGCGGAAGGCGCTCAGCACCGGCCCGAACAGCTCTTCCCGGGAGGCGGTCACGCCGCCCTGCGGGCAGGCGAGGATCGTCGGCTCGTAGTACCAACCCTTGGAAAGGGCAGCCGGCCGACAGCCGCCATTGAGCAAGGTCGCGCCCTCGGTCAGCGAAGCGGCGACGGCCCGCTCGACATGATCGAGCTGGCCCCGCGTTGCGAGCGGCCCCATCTCGCTCGCATCGTCGAGCGGATCGCCGATGCGGATCCGCTTCGCGCGCTCGGCGACGCGGCCCATCACCTCGTCGAAGATCCCCGATTGCACGAAAACGCGGGTGCCGGCGACGCAGCTCTGGCCGCTTGCGCCGAAATTCCCCGCGACGATGCCGTTCGCGGCGCTCTCGGGGTCTGCGTCGTCGAACACCAGGATGGGCGACTTGCCGCCGAGCTCCAGCGTCACGACGGCGAAGTTCTCGGCGCTGTTGCGCACGATGTGCCGGGCCGTCTCCGCGCCGCCGGTGAAGGAGATGCGCGCCACCAGCGGGTGCGTGGTGAGCGCCTTGCCGCAGGGGTCGCCGAGCCCGGTCACCACATTGACCACGCCCGGAGGAATGCCCGCCTCGAGGCAGAGCTTGCCGAATTCCAGCAGCGGCGTCGGCGCATGCTCGGACGCCTTCAGCACCACCGCGTTGCCGGCCGCCAGCGCCGGGCCGATCTTCACGGCGGCCAGCAGGAGTTGCGAATTCCAGGGGATCACCGCCGCGACCACGCCGATCGGCTCGCGCACGGTCATGACGAAAAGGTCCGGCTTGTCGATCGGCAGGGTCGCGCCTTCGAGCTTGTCGGCCGCGCCCGCAAAGTAACGGAAATAGTCGGCGACGTAGCGGATCTGGCTGCGCGTCTCGCGGATGAGTTTGCCGGTATCCCGCGTCTCGACCTTGGCGAGCTCGTCCGCGCGCGATGCGAGAAGGTCGGCGAGACGGTAGAGCGCCTTGCCGCGTTCCGTCGCGGTGGTGCGCGCCCACGGCCCCTCGGTCATCGCCTGATGCGCGGCGCGCACCGCACGATCGACATCGGCGGCCGAGGCGGCGGGAAAGCTCGCCCAGGCGGCGCCGTTGGCGGGATCGAGGCTTTCCAGCCGGCGGCCGCCTTCGGCCTCGATCCATTCGCCGGCAATCAGCATGCGATAGGGGACGATCGCGCTCATCTTGCGGCCACCGCGACGCCGGGGCGGGCTTCCGCCAGGAAATCCTCGATCAGCATGGCAAGCTCCTCCGGAATTTCGAGCGGGGTCAGGTGGCGCTGGCCCGGGATGAGATGACAGCGGCCCTCCGGCAGCTTCGCCGCGAGCGCCTCGGCCATGGCCGCCGTCGAGCGCTGGTCCTCGGCGCCGGTCGCGACCAGCACCGGCATGGCGAGACGATGGATGCGCTCCGCGAGCTCCCGGTCGGCCGTGCCGAACACCGCATAGGCCGCGGCATAGGCTGGCAGGTCGTTCGCCCGCATGCGCTCCCGCACCGCCGCCAGGATCTCCGGCCGACGGCTGCGAAAGCCGGGGGTGAACCAGCGATCGATCGCGGCCTCGATGCTGGCGGCATAGCCACCCTTCAGCACTTCGCCGACCCGCGCCTCGATCGCGGCGCGCTCCGCCGGCGAGCGGTCGAACACGCCGTTCAGCAGCACGAGCCGGCGCACCCTGGCCGGAAAGGCGAGCGCGAAGCCCTGGGCGACGAGCGCCCCCATGGAGAATCCCACGAGATCGGTCGTTTCGACGCCGAGATCGTCGAGCAGCGTCTCGAGCTGCGTCACGAAATCGGCGAGCCTGTAGGGGCCTTGCGGCTTGGCGCTGCCGCCATGGCCTTGCATGTCGTAGCGGATGACGCTGCGGTCCGGCGCCAGATGCGCGACCACGGGATCCCACATGGCGAGATCCATGCCGACGCCATGGATCAGCACCAGCGGCTCGCCCTCGCCCTCCCGGCGCAGGCGCGTGCCATGGATCGTCCGCTCGAGGGCGCCGAGGCCGCTCATGCCTTCGGCTGCCCCTCGGTCACGCCCATTTCCTTCATGTCCTGATAGCGGTCGCCGATGCGCGGATGCATGCGGCCGCCGGTCGAGGCGCCGAGTGCGACGACGATTTCCTCCGGCCCGGGCGCATCGTTGATGGTGAATTCGACCGTCAGATAGTGCGAGCGCATGCCCGCATCCTTCTTGTGCATCATCGGCACGGCGATGGCGCAGCCCGGCCCGCCGCGCTTGTTGGTGAAGCTCAGATAGGAATCGCCGCCGACGGCGCTGCGGAAGATATTGCCGAAGCGGAGCGTATGGATCAGCGCCGAGGCATGCTCGATCTCCCCCGCGCTGCCGACCACGGCCGCCTTGCCATAGGCCTCGACAGCGGCAGCGCCGCCGCAGAGCTCGAGCAGGATCGGCACCATCTTCTCGGCGAGCGGCGGCGCCACGGCAAGGATCTCCGGCCGGAGATTCTCGACGAAGCCGCGCCCCGCCCAGGGGTTGCGGACCACCGCCGCCACCGCCGCCATGCGGATCGGGTGCGTGCCGGCCTTGCCGCCCTCGATGAAGCTGTCCTCGGCATAGCGAACGATCTTGCGAATCTCACCGGTCACGAACGACCCCTTTTTTTCCCGCCTGCAGCCCGGACCTCGTCGAGGGCCGGATAGCGCGGCGACCTGAACTAGCGAACGGCGCCTACGCCGCCCCGCTTGATGACATCGAGCGCCGCCGCGCAGGCACGATCCACATGATCCTTGCAAGCGAGCTCTGCGGCATCGGGATCGCGCCGGACGATCGCCGCCACGATCCGCTGCATCTCGACCAGGCTGCCCGGGGCGCGGCCCGGCTGCGACATCGAGGTCGCGCGCAGGAAGACGACGCGGGCATTGAGCGAGCGGATCAGGTCGCGGATCACCGCGTTGCCGCAGCCTTCGAGCAGGACCTCATAGAGCCGGTTGGTCTCGGCGACGATCTCCCGACGATCCATGCCGGAAAAGGCCTCGCCGAGGCGTGCCAGCGCCGCTTCCAGCGCCTTTACCTGCGGGTCGGTCGCCCGCTCGGCGAAGAGCCGCCCGGCGAGACCTTCGAGCGCCCGCCGCACCTCGTAGATCTGCAGCGCCTCCTCGGCCGTGACGGTGGCGACGATCGGGCCCTTGTTCGGCAGATTGCGGACGAGCCCCTCCGATTCGAGGTGGCGCAGCGCCTCGCGGACGCTGGTACGGCTGACGCCCGTAAGCTCGCAGATTTCACGCTCGATCAGCCGGTCGCCCGGCTTGAACCGGAATTCCAGGATCGCATTGCGCAGGATATCGAGCACCTGCTGGCGGAGCGTGACCGAGGCGCGCGCTACCCGAAGCGACGGCAGCGCCTCGCCCTCCTCCCTATCCGCCATGGTTCCACCTCTTCTATAATACGGTATTATACATCTAGCCGGTCGCGTGAAACCGCTCAAGCTCGGTTCGGCCCTCAAGCTCGGCTCGGCCACGGGGCACCGGCGTTTCGCGCTGCGAGAGAAGATGGCGGTCGGAAAGGCGGGCGGAGCCGGCATTTTGCGCCGCCCCCGCCCCGATTCATGCGGCGATCGGGTCAGGCCGCGCTGCGCTTCCGCCGGGAATCGGCGCGGAAGGCGGGCATGACCTCGTCGATGAAGAGCTTCAGCGACTTCTTCTGCTCGGCCATGGGCAGGCCATAGCTGGCGCAATAGAGGAAGTTCTCGAAGCCCAGCGCCGCATATTGGTCGAGCTTGGCGATCACCTCGTCCGGCGTGCCGAACATGAGGTTGGTGCGCAGCATTTCGGGATCGTACTCCGCGCGATGCTGCAACGAAGCGAGGTCGATCTGCTCGGGGAAGCCATTATCGACGCTGCCGAGCTCGCGGAAGAGGTTCTCGAACTGGGCGCCCTGGCGTTGCACGGCGCGGATCGGGATCTCCCACTGCTCCGGCTTCGCATAGACCGCGGTGTAGCGCATGGTCAGGAGCCGCGGCCGCTTGGTGCCCGCCGGCGCCCGCGAGACGGCATCCTCGAAGCGCTGCTTGTAGAGCTCGACCTCGGACATCGGTCGCGACAGCGCCCAGGTCATGATGTTGCAGCCATTGGCCACGGCCCAGTCGAAGGAGACAGGGTTGCGCGCCGCGACCCAGACCGGCGGATGCGGCGATTGCAGGGGCTTCGGGCAGGCGGTCGATTTCGGGAAGGACCAGTAGGTCCCGTTATGCTCGTAGTCACCGGCCCAGAGCTTCTTCAGCACCGGCAGCATCTCGAGCATGTAGGGCACGGCCTCCTGCGCCTTGACGCCGCGGGCCATGCGGTTGAACTCGCGCTGATAGGCGCCGCAGCCGAGACCGAGCTCGAGGCGGCCGCCGGTGACGAGATCGAGCATGCCGGCTTCGCCCGCAAGCTTGATCGGGTGCCAGTAGGGCGCCACCGCCACCGCTGTGCCGAGCCGGATCTTGTCGGTGTGGGCGCCCCACCAGGCGAGCATCTGGAAGGGGCCGGGCGCGATCGTCATCTCGATCGCATGATGCTCAGCCGCCCAGGCGATCTCGAAGCCCGCCTCGTCAGCCATCTGCACCATCTCCAGCGTGTGCCGCGCGACATCGCGCATGTCGATGTCCGGGCTCATCCGCTCCATGTTGATCGCGAGGCTGAACTTCATGGCTCTCTCCCTGGGTCTCGTTCCGGGCGATCGCGCCCGCCCGGGAAAGCTAGGCTTCCCGCGGGTGCCAAGCTTCCTCCTATTCAGAGTAGGAGAGCAGGTTTATTTGCTCGAAATAGAGGAACCCTGCTCGGCGTCCGCCGCGAGACCCCGGCGCATGCGGAGCGCCAGTTCCAGCGCGATCCGGCTATCGGCGTCCTCGAGCGCGATACCGAAGAGCTCGGCCACGCGGCGCAGCCGGTAGCGCAAGGTCGTCACATGGATGCCGAGCGCGTCGGCGGCTGCCTGGTAGCGCCCGTGATGGGCGAAGAAGGCCTCCAGGGTCGGCAGCATCTCTCCGCCATGGCTGCGGTCATGGACCTCCAGCCGGCCGACCGTATCGGCAACGAAGCGCCGGAGCTCCTCCCGGTCTGCCGCCGCGATGAGCCGCGCGAAGGGACCGAAATCGCCTTCCGCCACCACGCCGCCGCGGCCGAGCCGGCGCGCGAGATCGACAGTGCGCGCCACCGCCTGACGCGCGTCGCGATAGTCCCCGAGCGCCACGCAAGGCCGGCTCAGCACGGCGATCGGCCGGCGGCCCGTCTGGCGTTGCATCGCCTCGACGAGCCGCTGCATCAGGCGGTTGAGCGCTTTCTCGTCGAGCGCCGTGCCCGGCAGATGGAGGAGCTCCGCGCCGCCGTCGGCGAAGGCGCTCGCCTCCGGCAGACTGCGCTGGGCGACACCGAGCAGGGCACGCTGGAGGGAAGCGCGCGACGCGGCATCCCCGGGTTTATCCGCATCGTCCTGCAGCAGGGCGAAACGCGCCGCCTCGAGCTTCAGGCCCAGATGACCCGCCCTCGCGAGCGTTTCCTCGCGGTCTCGCCAGTTGCCGGTGAAGAGCCGCTGGAAGAATTCGCCGTGGGTTTCCGCCTGGGTCGTGAAGCGCACCTGCGCCCGCAGCAGCGCCACCGAGAGCGCGGAGCGCAGCCCCTGCGCCGCCAGCGCCTCGAAGCTGTCGAGCGGCCGTCCGTCCGTGAAGAGGATGATGCCGCCGAGAACCGCGCCCTCCACGAGGCAAGGCTCGAGAATAGCCGACAGGACGCTCTCGAAGCCGAGCGGCCGCAACGACAGATCGCGCGCGCGTGCGAAGGCGCCGGCCGGCGCGGAGGCCAGCATTTCGGCGAGATGGGCATAGCCGCGGCCTCGCACCGCAGCCTGCCAGTCGACATCGGCGACCGTCGCAAGCGGAGATTTTTCGGCGATCGCGCGATGGCTGGTGAAATCGAGGATCACGAGCGGCAGCGGCAGGTCGGACGCCACCAACCTCGCGAGCTCGGGGATCGGATGGCCGGCCAGCACCCGCTCCATGGCGGCCGCGTGGAGCTCCAGCACCTGCCGGAGGTGGGTCGTCTGCTGGCGCTCGAGCCGCAGCAGTTCCGCCTTCTCGACCGCCAGCGAAGCCAGCTCCGCGACGGCGGCGAGGAACGCGAGCTCGTCCTCGTCGATCTTGCGGACCTCATGCGCATGGACCGACATGACGAGCCCGCGGCCCTGCCCGTCCGCAGCGCGCAGCGGCAGCAGCACCACCGTCCGGTAGGCGCGCAGCCGCGCTTCCTCGCGATAATCCGCATAGTCGGCCGCTTCCTGCGCATCGCGAATGACCAGGAGCGTGCCGGTCGCCAGCACCGTCCGGGTGGGGCTCGTCTCCAGCGGCCAGCGGTCGCGATCACCGGGCGGCCTCGCATAAAGCGGGTCATAACGCGCCACGAGCTCGGAAAAGCCGCTGCGCTCGTCCACCGCCATGAGCGCGCTGCTCGACCAGGGCGAGCGCTGGCAGACGGCGACCGTTATGCGATCGAGGATCTCCGGCAGCGCGGTCCCCGAATTTACCAGGCTCGCGATCTGCGCGAGGCTTCGCAGCCGTTCTGCCAGGCTCTGCGTCATCGTCGGGTTTCGCCCCGCAAAACGCGCCGCAGGCCGGCGCGGGACCGCGATGCCCGCCGAACCGCCCGCGGGCTCCGCCGCAAGGATACTGCCGATCAGCGGGCCTGTCTGCGCCGCAGCAGGGCCCCCGTGCCGAGCACGACGACGGTGAGCAGGATCAGCATGGTCGAGGCGGCCGCCATGACCGGGGAGAGATCGAGTCTGAGGGCCGACCACATGCGCACCGGCAGGGTCTGCATGGTCGGGCTCGCCATGAAGATCGCAACCACCACCTCGTCCCAGGAGGCGAGGAAGGAGAAGATCGCGCCGGCGAAGATGCCGAGCCGGATCGACGGGATGGTGATCCGCCAGATCGCCTGGAGCGGCGTCGCGCCGCAGACGATTGCCGCCTTCTCCATGGATTCGTCGAAGCCCTCGAGCGCGTTGGTAATGCAGATCATGGCGAAGGGCAGCGCCAGGATCAGATGCGCCACGACGAAGCCGAGGAAGCTGCCATTGAGGCCGATGCGGAGCGACAGCGCGTAGAGCGCGATCGCGACGATCACCAGCGGCACGATCATCGGGCTGATGAAGAAGGCGCGCAGCAAACCGCGGCCGCGGAACCGGCCGCGCACCAGCGCGAAGGAAGCCGGGAGGGCCAGTGCCACCGAGAGGACCGTGACGGCGATGCCGATCTTGAAGCTCGTCCAGATCGCCTGGATCCAGCGCGGGTCGGCGAAGAATTCGACATACCATTTGATCGTCCAGTCCGGCGGCGGGAACTGGAGCCATTTGGAGGAGCCGAAGGAGAGCGCGCCGATGAAGATGATCGGCAGCAGCAGGAAGGCGGCGACGGCGAGCCCGATGCCGTAGAGCACGAAGCGGCCGGGTCCCATCCGATGGAGCGAAAGCAGCATCGGCGCCGCCTATTTCAGCCGGCCGAGGCCGATGCCGCGC
Organism: uncultured Rhodospirillaceae bacterium; assembly: GCA_902826565.1. Taxonomy (GTDB): domain Bacteria; phylum Pseudomonadota; class Alphaproteobacteria; order Dongiales; family Dongiaceae; genus CADEFF01. The sequence goes on from CADEFF010000003.1 coordinate 55,126, forward strand.
ACATAGACGGCATAGAGCGCGAGCGTGACCGCGAGAAGGATGAAGGCGCCGGCGCTGCCGAGCCCCCAGTTGAGCTGGGTCTGCACATGCTGGGCGATGAGCTCGGCCAGCATCATGTTGCTGGCGCCCCCGAGCATGGCGGGCGTCACGTAGTAGCCGAGCGCCATGACGAAGACCATCAGCGCGCCGGTGCCGAGCCCGGGCAGGGAGAGCGGCAGCATCACCCGGAAAAACACCTGCCTCGGGCGCGCGCCGGAGATGGACGCCACTTGCATCAGCGACGGATCGAGCCCCGAAAGGCTCGCATGGAGCGGCAAGATGATGAAGGGCAGCATGATGTAGGTCATGCCGATGGTCACGCCGGTGAGGTTGTTGAGCAGCGGCAGCGGCGCATCGATGAGACCGATGTTCATCAGCATGCGGTTGATGACGCCGGTCTTCTGCAGCAGCACCACCCAGGCGAAGGTGCGCGCCAGAAGATTGGTCCACATCGAGAGCAGGATGATGGCGAAGAGCCAGCGCGCCACGCGCGAGGGCAGGATCACCAGGAGCCAGGCGACCGGATAGCCGAGCAAGAGCGTGACAATGGTGACGACCGTGGCCACGGCGAAGGTGTTGAACAGCACCCGCGCATAGGTTTCGTCGGTGAGCAGCCGGACATAGTTCCCGATGCCGGGCTCGGGATCGGTCACGCTCCGCAGCAGCAGCGCGGAGAGCGGCACGACGAAGAACACGAAGAGGAAAATGAGCGCGCCGAGCGCCGGCCCGACGCCGTGCTTGCGGCGGGCGGCGGGCGGCGCCGCGGACTGGCCGCCCGGCAGGGCTAGATCGACCATGGCGGTCTCATGCGGCTCCGGCCTCGCGGGATCGGCTCGGGGCGGCGGAAAACTCCCGCTGCCCCGGCCGTCATGATGTTACTGGGCCTGCCAAGCGTACCAGCGCTCGCTGATCGCATCCATGTTCTTCACCCAGTAATCCAGATCGATGACGACCTGGCTGTCGGGATAGTTCGAAGGCAGCGCGGGCTGAACTTCCTCCGGCACCATCGCCGTCGATTTGAGGTTGACCGGCCCATAGGCGGTCAGCGCCGAGTGATCGGCCTGGCCCTGGGCGCTCACGACCTGGGCGATCAGCTTCATCGCCGCGTCCTTGTTGGCCGTGCCCTTCGGCACCACCACATAGTCCGCGGTCAAGAGGTTCTGGTTCCACTGCACGCCGATATTCATGCCGTCGCGCTGCAGCATGTAGGTGCGGCCGTTCCAGAACATGCCCATGACCGCTTCGCCGGAGACCAGCGCCTGCTGCGATTCGGCGCCGCTGTTCCACCAGACGATGTCCTTCTTGATCGTATCGAGCTTCTTGAAGGCGCGATCGACATCGAGCGGATAGAGCTTGTCGGGCGCAACGCCATCGGCGAGCAGCGCAACCTCGAGGATGCCGGGAGCAAACCACTTCACCACCGCGCGACCGCCCGGATAGGTCTCGGTGTCGAACATCGCGGCCCAGCCTTCCGGCACCTTGTCGCCGAGCGCGTCCTTGCTGTAGCCGAGCACCCAGGACCAGGTGAGCGAGCCGATGCCGTGATCGAACACGAAGCGCGGATCGACGTCCTTGGTGTCGATGACGGAGAAGTCGAGCGGCTCGAGGAGGCCCTCGCCGGCCGCCTTGTAGGCGAAGCTGCCTTCGACGTCGACGACGTCCCAGCTCACATTGCCGCTCTCGACCATGGCCTTGAACTTGCCGTAGTCGGTCGGCCCGTCCTGCAGTACGGTGGTGCCGCTCGCCGCCTGGAACGGATCGGTCCAGGCCTTCTGCATCGCATCCTGGCCCTCGCCGCCCCAGCCAACGAAGGTCAGGCTGCTGGCCGCCGCCGCGCCGTAGGCGACGCCGGCCGCGAGAATCGTCGCCACGCCGCCGAGCCAAATCCGCCTTGTTTTCCTGATCCCTGACATGTTCAGACTCCTCCCATCGATGCCCGGCCGAGCGATCGGCCGCGGTTCTCCCGCCGGGACGACCGTGATGGTCGTGTCCCGCTTCGTCTAATCTTGCATACCCTATTCTGTAATACAATTTGAAGCGAAAATGGCGGGGTGACAAAGATCCCATGCCGTTGCGGGCTGCATGGGGTAACTGGACCCACCTCTACTCTCAGGAAGAAACGGCGGGGAAACGCGGCCGTCAGCCTGCCAAGCCTCCGAGCGCCGAACCATGCCGACCCTCGGCGATCTCCTCGGATCGTCCTGGCGCTGAAGGCATCGAGATCCTGCGGGACGCGGCTCGCGACGATGCCCGCATCGACGACGACCGGCTCGTCCAGCACCGTGGCGCCCGCATTGCGCAGGTCGGTGCGGATGGATTTGCAGGAAGTCGCGCGCCCGCCGCGCAACGGCCCCGCCCAAGACCGGCGGCTTCCCCGAACGCCGGAGGAAGCCGGCTTCAGGCGGTGTTCGCCTCGTGGCGCGCCAACTCCTTCGCCATCGCTTCGCGCATCAGATATTTCTGCACCTTGCCGGTCACCGTCATCGGGAAGGCCTCGACGAAGCGGATATGGGCCGGCACCTTGTAATGCGCGATGCGCTCGCGGCAGAAGGCGACGATCTCGACATCGGTCGCCTGCTCGCCCGGCTTCAGACGGATCCAGGCGCAAAGCTCCTCGCCATATTTCTCATGCGGGATGCCGAAGACCTGCACGTCCTGAATCTTGGCGTGGCCATAGAGGAACTCCTCGATCTCCCGCGGATAGATGTTCTCGCCGCCGCGGATCACCATGTCCTTGATCCGGCCGACGATGTTGCAATAGCCCTCCTCGTCGATGGTCGCGAGATCGCCGGTATGCATCCACCCCGCATCGTCGATCGATTCCGCGGTGCGTTCCGGTTCGCCCCAATAGCGCTGCATCACCGAATAGCCCCGGGTCAGGAGCTCGCCCGGCTGGCCGCGCGGCAGGATGCGGCCCTCCGCATCCACGATCTTCACCTCGACATGCGGATGGATGCGTCCGACCGTGGAGACGCGGCGCTCCAGCGGATCGCCGGTGGAAGACTGGAAGCTGACCGGGCTCGTCTCGGTCATGCCGTAGGCGATGGTGATCTCGGAGAGATGCATCTCCGCGACGACGCGCCGCATGACCTCGATCGGACAGGGCGATCCCGCCATGATGCCGGTGCGCAGGCTCGAGACGTCGAACTCCTTGAAGCGCGGATGGCCGAGCTCGGCGATGAACATGGTCGGCACGCCGTGGAGGCCGGTGCAGCGCTCCGCCGCGACCGTCTCCAGCACCGCCAGCGGATCGAAGCCTTCGCCCGGGATCACCATGCAGGACCCGTGGGTCACGCAGGCGAAATTGCCCAGCACCATGCCGAAGCAATGATAGAACGGCACGGGGATGCAGAGCCGGTCCTGCTCGGTCAGCCGCATCGCCTCGCCGATGAAGTAGCCGTTATTGAGGACGTTGTGGTGGGTGAGGGTGGCGCCCTTGGGATTGCCGGTGGTGCCGGAGGTGAACTGGATGTTGATCGGGTCGTCGAACTGCAGGCTGCCGGCGAGCGCGGCCAGCCGCCGGCGAGCGGCATCGGTTCCCGCGGCCGCAATCGCGGCGAAGGGCATCATGCCCGGCTCCGGGTTCCCGTCGATCACGGCGAGGAGCCGGAGCGCCGGCAGTTTCGCCGCGCGCAGCTTCCCCGGCGCCGAGCCGGCAAGCTCCGGCGCCAGGCCGCGGATCATCCCGACATAGTCCGAGCTCTTGAAGGCGCGCGCGAGCACGAGCGCCTTGCAGCCCGATTTCGCCAATGCGTATTCGAGCTCGTGCGAGCGATAGGCGGGATTGATATTGACGAGAATGAGCCCCGCCTTGGCGCTGGCGAACTGCAGCACCACCCATTCGGCCTTGTTCGGCGACCAGATGCCGATGCGATCCCCAGGTTCGAGGCCCAACGCCATGAGGCCCGCCGCGACGCGATCCACCTCCGCCAGGAACTCGGCATAGCTCCAGCGCACGCCCTGGTCCCGGACGACGAGCGCGGGGCGGTCGGGCCAGCGCGCGGCGATCCGGTCGATGAGCTGGCCGATGGTCTCGCCGATGAGCGGGACGTCACTCGCCCCATGGACATAGCTCGGCAGGGACATGAGAGGCTCCTTCATCGCAAGACCGCGTCGCTTGTCATCTGTCGCCATCATGGCTCAGCCGAAGCGGGTCAGATAGTCCTCGGCCAGCCGGCAGGTGTCGCCGGCGAAGCGCGGCGCCAGATTCCGCGCGAAAGCGACATGCTGGGTCGAGGCGAGCCAGCCGATCTCGGCGATGCGACGCAGCATGAGGAAGCTCGGGATCTCGGCCTCGAGATCGTGCGGGAACCGGGCGACGCGCCCGTACCCCGCGAGCCAGGCCTCGATCAGCGCCGGCAGGTCGGGTCGCTCCTGGATGAAGCTCACCGCCGTGGCAAGGTCGTAGGCAAGCCAGCCGAAGCCGCAATCGTCGAAATCGATGACCTTGGTGCGATCGCCCTCGACCAGGAGATTGGCGAGGCGCATATCGGCATGAATGAGGCCGAAGCGATCGCCGTCGCGCGGCAGGCTCCGCAGGCGTTTCTCGATCGCGGCCGCCATCCGCCCGACAAGGCGCACCGCCGGCGCGTCCATGCCGATGCCGGTCTGCCATGGCCCCCACAGCGGCCGGTCGCCGAGGATCGTCTCCGCTGTCCAGCCATGCCGCTGAAAGCCGGCCGGCAGCGTCCAGCCGCGCGCGTGGCGATGCATCCGCGCCGTGATCTCGCCAAGCCGCTCGAAGCCCGGCAGCAGGGCTTCCTCGGCGGGCTCGCTGCCCGAAAGGTAGGTGAACATCACCGCAAGCCGCGGCCGGTCGGGATGGGCGGTCGCAAACCACTGCACCAGCGAGCCGTCCGTTGCGGCGACGACGGCCGGCGTTTCGATTCCGGCATCGGCGCGCAATGCCGACATCCATTGCAGCTCGGAACGGATCGAAGGCTCGGTGTGATAGGCCATCCGATGCGAATGAACGCGAAGCACGAGCGGCGCCGCGCGCGCCGGATCCCGCACCAGGAACATCGTGTTCTCGGACTGGTGCAGCAGCGACAGCTTCGCTGCCGGCGACAGGGTGTAGCGGCCGAGCAGCGCGCGGGCCTCGGCAAGGCTCGCGGAGGGGCCGGCGATGGCGGCGATCTCGTTCATGGCGGCACGAACCTAGCAGCTTCCGTTCCGCTGCCGGTAGCGGATCCTCGATGGCGAAGGGCGCCCGCACCGGCCGCGCCGGCGCGGACTGCAATCACCGGCGCGATGCAGTGCATTGACGGGATGACCCGTCCGGCCGCACCGCCACAGGGCGAAAGCGATTGCCGGAAATCCGGGCAATGCGCAGAATTCTTTCCGGAAGGCGGCCATTCCGGCCTGGCGGTTCGCCCATGACCTCGAAGAACGCCAAGTTCGAGCGGAATCTCGATTGGAACCTGCTGAAGGTGTTCAACGAGATCGCGAGCTCGCGCGGCGTGAGCCGGGCCGCCAACAGCCTCGCGCGGCAGCAACCCGCCGTCAGCAGCGCACTCAAGCGTCTCGAGGAGCATATCGGCGTCGTGCTCTGCCGGCGCGGACCGCGCGGCTTCGAGCTGACCGACGAGGGAAAGGCGGTCGCGGATCTCTGCCAGCGCATCGGCGAGCTGGTGGCGCAGATCCCGGGACGGGTCGAGGATTCGACCGAAACCCTGACCGGGCACCTGCGCCTCATCATGGTGCAGAACCTCGTGAGCCCGATCCTCGATCAGACCATCGCCGATTTCAGTCGCCAGCACCCCAATCTGGAACTGCTGATCAATATCGCGCTCTTGCAGGAGATCGAGGAGGTGCTGGTCCGCCAGGAAGCGGAGATCGGCGTTGCCCCGATCGCCAGCATGAACGGCGCGCTTCGCTACGATTTCCTTTACCGCGAGCAGCACCGCCCCTTCTGCGGCCGCTCGCACCATCTCTTCAGCCGCACCTTCAACGACCCGCAGGATCTGGGCGACGAGATCTTCGTGCTGCCCGGACTCGAGGAGGCCGAGGCGGTGCGGAACTATCGGGCGAAATATGGCTGGGGCCGGAAATCCATCGCGCAATCCGCCTATCTCGACGAGGTGAAGCGGCTCGTCGTCGCGGGACTCGGCATCGGTTTCCTGCCGGAGGAGATGCTCGAGACCGACGTCAAGCTCGGGCTGCTCTGGCCGCTCATGCTGCCCCAGGCCGATGCGCAGGCCGACGTCTCGGTCATCACCAATCCGCAGGCGCCGCGCACGCGCGCCGTGCAGCGCTTCCTCGACCTGCTCCATGCGAACCGGGAGAACGCGCCCGCCCGCGCGAAGAACCAGGCGGGCGGACGATAGGCGCCAGGTTCGACTTCGCCTGCAACCGACCAAATCCATCCCCCATCGATCTTTCCGGAGAACCGCCATGCCCTCCCACGATTTCAGCGGCCAGCGCGTGCTGGTCACCGGCGCCAGCCGCGGCATCGGCTATGCGATCGCCGCCGCCTTCGCCCGCGCCGGCGCCGAGCTCACAATCTTCGCCGAGGACGAAGACGTGACGGGCGCGGCCGAGCGCATCGGCGCGACAGCGGGCCGGCGGGTCACGGGAGTCCGCTGCGACATCACCGACCGCGGGCAGGTCGACAAGGCCATCGACACGATCGATCGCCTCGATGTGCTGATCAACAATGCGGGCTTCGAGCGGATCACGCCGCTCTTCTCGGAGGATCCGGAGACGGAAACCACCTTCCGCCGCGTGATCGAGGTGAACGTGATCGGCACCTATCTGGTGACGCGCGCGGCGGTGCGGCGCATGGGAGAAGGCGGACGCATCGTCTTCACCGCGTCGGTCTGGGGCAAGACGGCGGAGGGCGGATTCTCGGCCTATTGCGCGAGCAAGCACGCGAATGTCGGCTTCATGCGCTCGGTCGCGCGCGAGCTCGGGCCGCGCGGCATCGCGGTGAACGCCGTCTGCCCGGGCTGGACCAAGACCGAGACCTCCCTGCGCTCGCTCCGCGACGAGGCGAAGACTCTCGGCATCACCGAGGAGGCGCAGGCGCGCAAGATGCTGGCGAAGCAGGCCTTCGACGGGCTGATGGAACCGGACGACCTGACCGATGCCTATCTTTTCCTCTCGTCGCCGAAAGTCGCGCGCAACATCACCGGCCAGACGCTGCATGTCGATCGCGGCGAGTTCATGGACTGATCTGCCGTGCGACGGCGCCGTCCACTCTACCCGCGATAGCGCGTCGCCCGCAGCCCGACGAGGCTGATGCCGATCGAGAGCAGCATCAGCAGCACGGCGATCACATTGATCGTCGGATCCACGCCCTTGCGCAGCATGCCCCACATGAAGATGGGAAGCGTGCTGCCGCCGCCGATGGTGAAGAGGGTCACCACGAAATCGTCGAGCGACAGCGCCATGGCGATGAGCGCCGCGCCGATCACGCTCGGCCGGATGATCGGCAGGGTCACATTGAAGAAAGCGCGTAGCCGCGAGGCGCCGAGATCACGCGCGCTTTCGACCGCCGCATGATCGAAGGAGGCCATGCGCGCGGCCACGATCGCCACCACGAAAGGCTGGGTGAAGACGAGATGGCTCATGATGACGGTCGGGAGCCCGAGCCGCATGCCGATCGAAGCGAAGTAGGAAAGCAGCGCCACGCCCAGCATGAGAGGCGGCAGCATGACCGGCAGAGTCACCAGCAAGGTCAGCGAAATCGACCAGGCACGCCGCAGCCGGGCGGTGGCGAGCGCGGCCATGGTTCCGGCGACCGTCGAGACGACCCCGACCGTGACGGTGATGATCAGACTGTTGCGCAGCGACGGCCAGAACTGCGGATGTTCGAAGAGCTTGCGGAACCAGTCGAGGGTGAAGCCGGCGATCGGGAAGCTCAGCAACGCGTTCCTGCTGAAGCAGAACAGCACCAGGATGAAGAGCGGCGTCAGCATGAAGAGGAGCACCAGGCCGGCAAACCCGTGCCAGAGGATGCCGCCGCGTCGCATGGCTCAACGCACCCGTGTGAAGTAGCGCGTCGTCCCGGCGAAGCCGAGGATGACGGCGAGGCTGAGGGCGATGACGGTGAAGGACATGGCGGAGCCGAGCGGCGCGTCGACGCGATGGCCGAACTGGCTCTGGATGAAGACGCCGATCATCGAGGTGTTCGGGCCGCCGACGAGCATCGGCGTGACATAGTCCCCCGCCGCGAAGAGGAAGGTGAGGGCGAAAGCGGTGACGAGGCCGGGCCAGGCCTGGGGCAGCACCACGTCGCGAAAGCTGCGGCAGGGCCCGGCGCCGAGATCGCGCGCCGCATCGAGCGGCACCTCGTCGATGCCGCGGAGCGAGCCGAAGATCGGCAGGATCGCGATCGGCAGAGTGTAGTGGGCGAGCGTGATGACGACCGCGACCGGATTGAAGAGAAAGGCCGTGATCGGCGCATCGGTGAGGCCGGTCAGCATCAGCGCCGAGTTGAGGATGCCTTCGGCGCCGAGGATGGTTTTCCAGGTATAGATCTTGGTGAGGTAGCCGCCGAAGAGGGTAAGCAGCGCCAGAAACAGCAGCGGCATGCCGTAGCGGCCGGCGCGGAAGCGGCAATAGAAGGCGAAGCCGAACGCGATCAGCGTGACGGCCAGCGCGATCGCGAGCGCCACGGCGAAGGTGTAGAGCAGCGGCACCCAGTAGCCGGTGAAGACCTCGACATACTGGTCGAGGGTGGCGTCCGCCTGCAGCTTGTAGCTGCGCACACGCCAGAAACTGACCACGAAGAAGTAGGAGACCGGCAGCAGGAAGAAGGCGACGAGGATGAGGCCGCTCGGAAGCAGCATCAGGTTGGCGAGCGATCGCGCGTCGCGCATTCCCTCATGCCTCCGCGATCACCCGATGGCTGCGCTGCGGCCAATGCACCGTGACCGGCACGCCGACCTCGAGTCGCCGCCTGAGTTCGCTGTCGGAATCGGTGACATGGAGAAGCGTCCCGCCCTCGATCGCGATCGCATAGCGCGTGACCGCGCCCAGGAAGACGATGTCCCGAACCTGGCCTCTGAGCGCGAGGCTGTCGATGCCGACGACAGGCGACTCGCCGGTCGCGACACGGGCCGCCTCGGGCCGCAGCATCAGGGTGATCGGTCCGTCCGGCCCGGGATCCGGAAAGCAGAGGCTGCCATTGACCCGCACGAGCCCCCGCTCCCGCCGGCCCGGCAGCATGTTCGCCTCGCCGATGAAACCCGAGACGAAGCGGGTTTTCGGCTCGGCATAGATTTCCTCCGGCGTTCCGTCCTGGACGATGCAGCCCCGCTCCATCACCACGATGCGACTGGCGAGGCCCATCGCCTCCTCCTGGTCATGGGTGACGAAGATGAAGGTGCCGCCGATCGAGCGGTGGATGCGGCGAAGCTCCTCTTGCATCGCTTTTCTGAGCTTGAGGTCGAGCGCCGCAAGGGGCTCGTCGAGCAGCAGCACCTTCGGCCGCATCACCAGCGCGCGCGCCACCGCCACGCGCTGCTGCTGCCCGCCGGAAAGCGCCGTCACCGGTCGCGCGTCGAAACCTTCGAGCGCCCCCAGACGCAAGGCTTCGGCGACACGCTCGGCGACTTCCCCGGCCGGCCGCTTTTGCAGCCGGAGCCCATAGGCGACGTTCTGCGCCACGGTCATGTGCGGGAAGAGACCGTAGCCCTGGAACACCATGTTGGTCGGCCGCCGCTCCGGTCCGAGCCGGGTCACGTCGGCGCCGCCGATGCGGATGGTGCCGGTGCTGGGCGCGAGGAACCCCCCGATCATCTTGAGGAGCGTGGTCTTGCCGCAGCCCGACGGACCGAGGATCGCCAGAAACTCGCCATGACCGACGGCGAGATCGAGCGGCTCGACCGCGGTCATGGCACCATAGCTCTTGCCGACGCCGGCAAGCAGGACGAGCGGCGATGCCGCGCGAACCGCCGCCGTCCTCCCCGCGCGCGGCGCGCCCATCTCGATCCGGCTCCCCATCGGCCGGCTCCTAAGCCTTCAGGAACCGCTCCCATCCGTTCAACATATCGTCCATCGAGACGATGTCGCCCTCGCGCTCCATCGGCCAGAGCGGGAAAGGGCCGCCGCCGGTCTTGGAGAAGAAGCCCGGGATGTCGTCATAGGGGTAGATGCCGCGTGCGCGCTCGGTCAGCAGCGGCACCGCGCTCGCGACCGTGACGCCGGTGTTGTTGATGTTGGCGACATGGGCCTGCGCTTCCGCGGTCAGGCCGTGATTGAGCAGGATGTAGCTCGCATCGACGTCCGGCGCGTCCGTCACCAGCGCGAGGCAGTCGCAGAGCGTGTGGGTCCCTTCCTTCGGCACCACCCAGTCGAGCTTGGCGCCCTTGTCGAGCGCCCAGATCGCGACCGGCTCCCAGGCCTGGGCAATCGCCACTTCGCCGCTCGCGAAGAGGTCCGCAAGCTCGCCATAGCCCGACGCGATGGTGCGGGCGTGATTCTTCTTGATCTCGATCAGCAGATCGATCGTCGCGTCGAGCTCGGGCTGGGTGATGCGCGTCGGGGTCTTCGTGCCGGTCGCCGCCATGGCGAAGGGGATCATGACGCTGATCACGTCGTTTGTGAGGGCGACCTTGCCCTTGTATTCGGGCTTCAGCAGATCGAGCCAGGAGGTCGGCGTCTCGGTGACGACCGCAGGATTGTACATGAGCGGGATCGAGCCCCAGACATAGGGCAGCGAATATTGCGTGCCGTCCAGGCTGGTGCCGTTGATCGTCTGGAACTCGGGAAAGAGGTTCGAGAAATTCGGCACGCGCGACATGTCGAGCGGCTCCAGCATCCCGATGCCGGCCATCATCGGCGTATAGGACGTGTCCGGCGTGATGATGTCCATGTTGCCCATTCCGCCGCCCGTGGCGGTCGCGATGAGCTGGTTGTTGTCGTTCATGTAGGTCGGATTGATGCTGATGTCGTTCTTCGCGAGGACGTCGCCCGTCGCGAGCCCTTCCTCGTACCCCTGCCAGCCCATGAACTTGACCTCGGCCGCCGCCCGGGCGCTCCGTCCTCCGAGCAGCGACGTCGCGACCCCGGCCGCGAGCGCACCTTTCGTGAACTGGCGGCGCGTGATGCCGCCGCTGCCGCGCAGCCGGACGATGCCGCTGCGGCCGAGTTTCACGATGCCGTGACGCTGCATTCTTTCGATCATCCGGTTCATTTGCGCCTCCCAGGGCTCTGTTTGCGGCTCATTCGCCGGAGGAACCGTCCGCGGCCGCGGCGCGGACGGATCCCGTTTCGTCGATTGCGGGTTCTTCGAGCAGCCGTCGCCAGTCGGATTGCGGGGCGAAGCCCAGCACCGTGCGCGCATGGGCGATGTCCCACATGCTGGCGAAAGGATTGCTGCGATAGATCTCCGGCTTGCGGATTTCGGGCAGCGAGCCATAGACGCGCGTCAGGAACTCCAGCGTCGGCTCGGGCGCGAAGGTGTCCGCCGCGCTCAGGTAGAAGGCATCGAAGCCCGGGCGGTCGAGCAGCAGGGATTTCCGGACGCCCTGCACGACGTCCTTGGCCTCGACATAGGACCAGAGGTCGGGATCGTCGATCCCCCGCACCCGACGCACATAATCCTGCATCCAGGGCATGACGATGAGGGTCGGCCGCAGGACGACCACCTCCATGCCGCGCCGCGCATAGCTGCGGCCCAGCGTCTCGAGGACCTGCTTGCTGAGCCCGTAGGCCTCGATCGAGGCGAGCGGATGGTTTTCGTCGATCGGCAGATAATCGGGCCGCATGCGGGGCACGCGCCGCACCGTGATGACGCCGGTCGTGGTCTCGCTCGAGAGCAGCACGACCCGCCGGATGCCAAGGCGATGCGCCGCCTCCAGCAGGTTCCAGGTGCCCTGGACATTGACGCTGAAGATGCGCTCCTCGGAATGTTCGAGCGTCAGGAGCGCCGCCAGATGGACGGCCGCATCATGCCCCTTGAGGGCATCCAGCACCGCTTCGAAGCTCAGGATGTCGAGATAGCGCGAACGTATGCTGCGCGGGCCCGGCCGGAGATCGAGCGCCGTCACCTCGGCATGGCGCATCAGGTCGCCGACCACGAGCTTGCCGAGCGCGCCATTGCCCCCCGTCACCGCGACGTTGCCGAAGCGCATCAGCGCGGCTTCCGCACCGGCTCCGCGCCGCAGGGCAGGCGGATCGGTTTCAAAGGAGAAGGGCTCATTGGCATCGCAATCCGGGCTGTGACCGTATGGGGTCCGGTCACGGTCGCGGATGTCGGGTTTCCCGCAAAGCCGAGGAATCGCAATTCAGAACATTGACGCGATCAATTCACTCGGGGGTCCGGGCGGCTGGCTCGGGTCGGGGTTGTTCGCCGGCGACCGCCGGCGCGCCGAGGGCGGCAAGCCAGCGGCGCGCCCAGTCGAGCGCCCGCGCATCCTGCCCCTCATCGCCGAGCGCGTCGATCAGGAAGAGCTCCGAGACTTCCCGCGCGCCGAGCTTCAGCAGCAGGGCGCGCCAGCGACGGCCGCCGAAGCCGTAAGTCCGGATGTAGCTGCTGTCGCCGAGCCCGATCACGCCGAAGCGGGTCCCGGTCATGGAAGGTTGCGCCCGCAGCAGCTCGGCGAAGAGGCGCTGGCCCATCTCCGGAAGGTCGCCGGCGCCGAAGGTGCTGCTGACCATCAGCAGATTGCGCGCGGCGGCGAATTCCACCATGGCGAGGGTCTCGGTCGAGCGGACGCGAAAGCGCGCTTCGGACGCCAGGGCGTTTGCGACCGCCTCTGCGATCCGCTGCGCCTTGCCGGTCATGCTGGCAAAGAAAAGATCGATCTCGAGGGCCACGGCCGTTCACCGCCCCTTTGACTTGCGATTGCCTGGCCCCGACGAAAGATCTGCGGAAGGAAAGGCGGCCGCGCTCCCTGCGCCGGTCGCTTCACGCCCTGGGTCGCTCAGGCGCTCTAGGCTGGAGTCGAGATTCCGCTCGCATTTTTCGAAGCAGCGGCGACCTGCGAGAGCCGCTCGCGCCTGATCAGGACCGGCGTCTTGTAAGGGCGGCGCCCGGTCGAGGGTGCGAGCGTAAGGTTGCGGGAGGGATCAATCTCGATCATGACAGCTCCAGAGCTGAGGGTCTGCGGAGATGCTTCCGCCGGCACTTGCCTTACTTTGCGGAAACCGGAATCAGATCGGATTCTGTCCGTCGGCCGAAACGCCGCTCGGGCCCTGCGACGTGGCTGTCACCTGCGAGAGCCTTTCGCGGCGGCTCAGCGTCGGCGCCTTGTAGGCGCGTCGCGTGGAGGCGGCAGGCCCGTTGCCCTTGTCGGTATCATTGCGCCGGGGTGACGTCTCTTCGCTCATCGCAAGCTCCCTATCCGCACCGCGCCATCAGGTTCGCGGAGATATCCTCTGAAGATTCTGACCTCGGGTTATCCCGGCGCGCTGTCGGTCGAAACCCCGCTCGCATTCTTGGAAGAGGCGGTCACCTCGGAAAGTCGTTCGCGCTTCACCAGGATGGGCGCAGCATATGACCGGCTCTTGCCGCTTAAAACCGGCGCTGCATCGGTGCCGAGCTCGCGCCGGCCGCCGTTCCTGTCATTCCGCACCATTGTGGTTCCCCAATCTTCCCGGTTGCCCGGTCGCTCTTACGTGATCGCCACGCCGCTGGCAGCCTTCGAATCTTCGGCGGTAATCGCCGAAAGCCGCTCGCGCTTCGTGATGGACGGTGCCCGATAGGGCCGCCGCGCACCGGTCCTTGCGGATGCTACGCCTGTCTCGGACCGTTCGGAATTCTCCGGCTTTCTCATCGATTTCCCCTCGTAGTTCGGACCACCGCGCCATGCGCGACGGCGCCCTGCGCTCGATCTCTTCGGGTCTGGTATCCCCCCGCATCCTGCCCGCCGGATTGTCGAAACCGCCACACCGCGCCCAAGCGCGCCGAGCCCGGTTCCGCATCCCGGACGGAGATGAAACCTAACATCCCTGCGAAGGCCATGGCCAGACCGCATTTCCCGGTTGGGCCGACGATTCGGCTGGCATCGGGTCGACATTATCGACATGGAATCCAAGGGTTCCGGCGGCGCGGACTATCAATGATTGCCGGGCTGCGGCAGAGTGGGCCCCTATCGTGCCACGGCCCCCCGAGAGTCCGGCCGAACCTGTTCCCCCACCGTCCGATTGCCTGCCATGGACCTGGTCACGATCCTCACGCCGACGCTGCCGGCCCTGGCCTGGGTCGCCGAGCGGCGCCGGGGCAGCCGCGAGGTGCAACTGCGCCATGGGACCGCCGTCGAGCTGGATCCCGAGGGGGCGATCGCCGGCGCCTGGGCCGGAAGCTTCGCGAAACGGGACATGACCGGCGCCGCCACCTCCATCGGCACGGCGCTGCGAAGGAACGGCGATCGACTGCTGGCGCTGGTCGGCACCGCGACCGCCTCCACGATGCAGATTCTCTGGACTCCCAACCGCCTCGTGGTCTCCAACAGCTTTGCCCTAGCCCTCGCCGCGGGCGATGACCGGCTGGAGCCCGGCTACGCCTTCTATCCCCAAGATCTCTACACCTTCACGCTCGGCGCAAATCGCTATCGACAAACCATCCCGACGCAGCGCGGCCGGCTCGGAGTCTACTATGCCTCGGTCGAGATCGACGCCAGCGGCGAGCTCCGCATGATGCCGCCGCCCTCGCCGCCCCGCTTCACCGACTATCGGAGCTATTGCGCGATGCTGGAAGGCGAGATGGCGGCGGTCTTCGCCAATGCCGCCGATCCGGCGCGGCATCGCCACTACCGTCCCGTCGTGAGCATCTCGGCGGGTTATGATTCGCCCGCAGCCGCCGTGCTGGCGAAACGTAACGGGTGCAGCGATGCCATCACCTTTCCGCAGCCGATCGATCGGCGCGACCGGCCGGAGGATGACGGCACCGCGATCGCGCGGCAACTCGGCCTCTCCGTCGTCTCGCGCAACACCTTCGACTACCGGCGTCGCGCCGATCAGCCCGAGATCGAATTCCTCGCGGCGAGCTTCGGCGGCGGGCAGGTCTACCTCGCCGGCACCGAGGCGCTGCTCTCCGGACGGCTCGTGGTGTCGGGCGGCGGCGGCGACACGCTCTGGGACATCGCGCTCGGGCAACGCCGCCGGCCACGTTTCCCGATGATGCTCGGCGGCTACAGCGCCATCGATTTTTTTCTCCGGCTTCCGGCGCTGGAGCTCGCGGTGCCGGCGATCGCGTCGGCGCGATGGGCGGAGATCGCCGCGCTTTCGCGCTCCGGGGCGATGCGGTCCTGGTCCATCGGCGGAACCTACGATCGACCGATCCCCCGCCGCCTTCTCGAGGAAGCCGGCGTCGCACGAGGCAGCTTCGCCGACCGCAAGCGGCAGGTGACGCCGGTCTATGACAGCATCACGCGCCGCGCGCCTTCGATCGACAGCTTCCTCTCGCCCGCCACGAGAAAGGTCTTCGCCGACTGGTTCTCCGCCCAGACGCCGCTTCGCGGAGGCGCCGCGCGACGACACAAGCTCGCGGTCGACAGCTACGGGCGCATCGTCTGGTCCGGCAAGCTTGCCCGGCTTGCGCGCCGCCTCGGCGGAAGCTGGCCGCCCTTCCCGGCAAAGGTCTGGCATCTGCGCATGCCGATGCGCGAAAACGCCTTCCTCTTCAACTGGGCTGTCGAGCGCCAGCGCACGCGCTATAAGGACGCGCTCGCGGGCAAGAATGACGATATGCCGATGCCCGCTCCCGAAGCCGGCCTGAAGGAACCGCCGATGGCCCCGTCCGACGCCGACGATACCGCGCCCTTGCCGACGCAGTTCGCGCCGGTCGATCGCCGCGCCGTGCTCCGGCTCTCGCCCAAGGTCACGCTGCGGCGTCTCGGCGAGGATCAGGGCGCCGTGGTGCTTCGGCTGGCCGACGGGCAGCTCTATACCTGCAACGATACGACCGTCGATTTCCTCGAGGCGGTCGACGGCGAACGCGATCTGGCGGCGATCATCGCGCGGCTCGAATGCGTCTATGATGCTTCGCCCACGCGGCTGCGGATGGATCTCGTCGCGTTGGCCGAACAGCTTCTGGCCGAAGGCCTGATTCGGATCGAGGATGCAACGGCGCGCTGAACGCCTGTCCGATCTCCGCTTCCGTTGCCATCTCTGGCTGGCGGCGCGATGGCTGACGGTACGCGCCAAAGGTCGGCCGATCGAAACCCTGCTGCAGGCGGCGACGCCCGTCCCCGGCTTCGAACCCTATCGCGGCCTTTCGGCCGAACGCATCGTGGAGGCGGTCCGGCGCACGCTCGCCCGCCCCTGGCGCATGCGCGGCCGGCGCTGCCTCCGCGAGGGGCTGCTCGCCTTTCGGTTCCTTCGCCTCGCCGGCTATCCGGCCGTGCTGCATTTCGCCGTCGCGTCCCCCTCGCCGACCGATCGCATGCGCGCCCATTGCTGGGTGACGCTGGAGGGAAGGCTCATTCACGAATCGCCGCGCGAGGGAATGGTGCCGCTCCTCGAGTGGGACGGCGAGGCGCGACCCGCGACGCAGAATGGCTGACCGCCGCATGGCGGCGCGCCACTACGACCTCAACGGCGTCACGCTGGCGGTGGCGGCGGATCGCCCGGAAGCGGCCGGTTTCCTCGATTTCGTCCTGTCGCCGCTGGCGATCGACCCCACCGAGAAACCCGATTGCCGGATCGCGATCGAGACCCGCGGCACCCTGCCGCCGGCGGCTCGAGGCCTGCTCCAGTTCGAGGGAGCGCTTCCGGAATCGCTGCCGGCGCAGCTCGTTCGGGACGGCGACCTGAGGACGCTCGACGCGCCCGGGCATTATCAGGCCGAGAGCCTGCGCGGATCGGATTTCGTGCGCGTTCTCGTCGCGCCGGGAAGCGACCGCTGGCTCACCGGAACGCTGGCGTTCTGGCTGCTCGACGAGCTGCTGGTCGGGAAAGGCCGCATCTTCCTGCATGCCGCCTGCCTGGCGCGGCCCGCGGGCGATGCGATCCTCATCTTCGCCGCGAGCGGCACGGGCAAGACGACGACGGCGCTGGCCCTCGCACGCAACGGCTACGGGTTGATGGGCGACGACGTGGCGCTGCTGGAATTCCGCGATGGCCGACCGTGGGTCTGGGGGCTGCCGCGCCCGATCAACCTGCATCGCCGAACCGCGGCCATGCTGTCCTGGATCGATCCCATCCTGCGGCCATGGCGCGGCGAGGAACAATCCGTGCCGTTCGACAAGCTCGCCACCTGCATCGACCGTGCGGCGGCAAAGGCCCGGCCCTGCGGCGCCATGGTCATGCTGCAGCCGCCGAACCCTGAGGGCCACCGTGCGGCGCCGATGGCAAGGACGGAGGCGATGGTGCAGGCCGCGGCGGACAACCTCCGCGTCGCGCCGGGCGGGCTCGACGAAGACGGCGAGCTCGCCTTCGACGCGCTGGCGCGGCTGATCGCGGCGGTGCCCGTGCTGCAGCTCGAAGTCGGACCCGATCCCGATTCCCTGCGGCCCGATATCCTGGAGAGCGCCGGCGTTACCGCGCGATGAGCGGGCGTGTGGTGAGGCGGCGATAGAACTGCGCGATCCTTCGCCGCTTGCCGTCGCCCGGCAGCCGGCGCCGGAGCCGCACCCGGGCATCCGCAAGATCGAGTTCGATCCGTCGCCAGCCGATCCGGGGCGGCGCGCCAGTCGTGGGTCCGAGCCGCTGCACCAGATCCATGATGCGGTAGTCGCGTCCGGCGATTCGCATGACGAGTTGCCGCAACTGCCCGACCGTGCCGCAGAGCCAGGCGACCCGATCGGCCGTTTCCGCCGGTGTCAGCCGGAAGGCTGCCGTCGTCGGACGAGCGAGGGTCGCCGCCGCCTCGTCCTGCGGCACCGCCCCGATCTCGCCGCGCAGATAGCGCGGGACAGCCTGCACGGCGAGGGTCGCGGCCGCCTCGGCCAGCGACAGCTCCCACCGGCGGACATCGCCACCCGATTCGAGCGGCACCGGGACGGCGGCGATGACCGGCCCCTTGTCCATACCCGCCGTGATCGCATGGAGCGTGACGCCGCCATAGCGATCGGCCGTGCCATCCAGCAGCATGGCCATCAAGGGATAGGGGCCGCGGAACCGCGGCAGCAGCGCCGGATGCAGGTTCAGCACCGGCATGGCGAGGCTATCCAGGAACGATCGCGGCAGGAGGCGCGGAAAATGCACGCTGAGGACGAGATCGGGCCGCAGCGCCGCGGCGCGCGCGGCTGCCTGGTGCCAATCGGCCGCCGCGGACAGGACATGCGGCGCGATGCGACCTCGCCTGATCGCCGCCGAGACGGACCATTGCGGCGTGCATATCCCCGTATGGCGATCGCGGCGCCAGTCGGACGGACCCGATGCATCGACCGTCCAGAACTCGAGGATTTCGTGGCCCGCCGCAAGCCAGGCATGGGCAACGAGCGCGGGCGTCGGCCCGGTCGCGCCGAGGAAGAGAGCGCGATATCGGCGGAAAGGCTGTTTCGCCTCCCTCACGAGAGCCGGACCAGCAATTCGCGATAGAGCTGCCGGCGCCAGGCGTGGCGCGAGCGCTGCGAATTGTGGGCAGTGAGGATCGGCGACCGTCCGAAAACCCGGGCGAGGCCGCGCGTCCGCCGATCGCGTACGACGGCGGCCGCGAGCGCGCGCATCGCCGGATCGCCCGTGAGCCTGCCGGCGATGACGAGCGCGCTGCGCAAGGCGAGCCCGCCGCCGGTTTCCGCCGCCAGCCGTTCGAGCGCGTCGCGATCGATAGGGCCGGCGGCGCCTCGCGCCGCCTGCACCATGTCGAAGATCTGCTGCAGCCGGTCGAAGCCGTGGCCGGCCGCCGCATGGATCGCCGCGATATAGAGCAGGGCCCCTGCGGTCGGCCTTCCGTCCGCCATGCCGAACCGCTCGAGCTGCGCAAAATCGAGCGACACCCGGCGGCGCAGCTTCGGCGAGTTTACCAGATCCCAATGCAGCTCGACCGGTGAGGTGCCGAGCACCGGGTGCGCCCATTTCTCCTCGGCATAGTGCCCTGCATGCCGTCCCGAGGTCTGCGGCACATGGCGGTAGCCGAGCTCGGTCAGCACGGCCCGCGCGGCGGGAAATTCCTCGTCCGGCAGCATGAGGTCGATGTCGTCGAAGGGCCGGAGCGCCGGATCCGGATAAAGCCGGTCCGCAAAGCTCGAGCCCTTGAGGACCGCCGCCGACACGCCCGTCGCCGCGAGCCTTTCCAGCAACGCCTGCTGCATCGCGCGAAGCAGCTCCGCCCGCCCGACGAGATGCGCCACGCCGAAATCGAGCCGTTCCAGCATCGCCGCCACGGCGGCCTCGGGATTGCTTGCCCGCAAGACCGCCGCGAGCCCGCGCTCGGCCGTCACCCGCCGGATGTTGCGTGCGATCGCCGGCGACACACGGTGCCGGTCGCCTTCGACCGCAAGCCGTTCGAGATCCTCGTCATCGAGCGGTGCCGCCGGCGCGGAACCGTGCGGCGCCGGATCGCCGAGCCAGAGCAGCCAGGCATGGAAGCGGTCGGGCAAGGGGCAAAAATCCTGCAATCCCAAGACAGCGCCAGCATAGGGGCCGGAAGGCGGATCGGCCATTGGCCAGAACCCACCCCTTCAGAATCCGGTCCCGGGGGCAGGATTGGCTAATCCCCGCGACGCGCCTATGCTCGCGTCGATCCAACGGCATCGCGGCATTCGCGACACAGGGCGAACACTCGGAAAATCAGCAAGAGCGAGGGAGGTCAACCAATGGCAATCTCGATTCATCCGGCCGTCGATAACGGCATCAAACCGAAGGCGGAGAATTTCGCCGGCGGCAAGCTGAGCTGCAACTGCGCGCAAGGCGCGGTCGAAGTCACGGTCACGGGCCAGAGCGCGCACAACCATGTCTGCGGCTGCACAAAATGCTGGAAGCCGAAGGGCGCGACCTTCTCGCAAGTGGCGGTCGTGCCGCGCGACAACCTCAAGGTCAGCGCGAACGAGAACAAGCTCAAGGTCGTCGACTCGTCCGCAGCGATCCAGCGTCATGCCTGCAAGGATTGCGGCGTGCATATGTATGGCCGGATCGAGAACAAGAACCACCCGCTCTACGGCTTCGACTTCATCCATACGGAGCTTTCGAAGCAGAGCGGCTGGTCGCCGCCGGAATTCGCGGCCTTCGTCTCGTCCGTCATCGAGTCCGGCACCAAGCCCGACCAGATGCCGGCGATCCGCAGCCGGCTGAAGCAGATCGGGCTCGAGCCCTATGACGCGCTCTCGCCGCCGCTGATGGATTTCATCGCGACCCACGTCGCCAAGCAGAAGGGCGTGCTCTAGCCCGACCGGATCGGGCGGGACGACGCTGGTCCCGCCCCTCCGCCTCGCCTACTTTCGAGACGGCGTAGCCGCCCTGCCGGCGGCATCATCCTCGCTATGCCGGCGCAACAGCGCGAGGAAGGCCGGCCCGTATTTCGCGAGCTTGGTCTGGCCGATGCCGTAGAGCCCCGCCATGGCATCGAGGCTTTGCGGGCGGTGCGCCACCATCTCCAACAAGGTGCGGTCCGGAAACACGACATAGGTCGGCTGGCGCAGCCTGCCGGCGATCTCGCGTCGGAGCTCCTTGAGCGCCCCGAACAGGACCTGATCCTCCGGCGACCCCGCTGCCGCCGCGGCCGGCGCCGCCTTCGCCTTGCGACCGCGGCCCGCCGTCGGCAGGGAATCCTTGCGCAGTTCGATCCGCTCGGCGCCGCGCAGCACCTGACGGCCGCGCTCCGTCACCACCCAGCGTCCATGCTCGGCGATGTCGAGATGCAGCAGGCCTGCCGCATAGAGCTGGCGGAAGAGCGAACGCCATTCGTTGGCGCTGCGGTCCTTGCCGACGCCGAAGGTCGGCAATGTGTCGTGGCGATAGCGCCGGATCGCGTCGCTCGTGCCGCCGGTCAGAATCTGGACCAGATGCTCGGTGCCGAATCGCTCGCCCGTCCGCAGGATGGCGGACATCGCCTTTTGCGCCTCGACCGTCCCGTCGAAGAGCTCGACGCCACCGCTGCAGAGGTCGCAATTGCCGCAGGGCAGCGCGCTCTCGCCGAAATAGGCGAGCAGGGTCTGCCGGCGGCAGCGCGGCGCCTCGCAGAGCGCGATGAGGGCGTTCAGCTTCTGCCGCTCGATACGCTGGCGCTCGCTGGACGCGGCACCCTCCTCGATCTGCAATCGCCGCAGCTTCATGTCGTCGAGCCCGTAGAGGGTCAGCGTCTCCGCCGGAAGCCCGTCACGTCCCGCGCGCCCGATCTCCTGATAATAGGCCTCGACGTTCTGCGGCATGTCGGCATGGCAGACGAAGCGCACATCGGGCTTGTCGATCCCCATGCCGAAGGCGACCGTCGCCACCATCACCACCCCGTCCTCTTCGAGGAACCTGTCCTGGTGCCTGTTGCGCTGCGCCGTCTCCATGCCGGCATGGTAGGGCAGCGCCCGATAGCCGCCGTCGACGAAGCTGGTGGCGAGTTCCTCGGTGCGCTTGCGCGAGGCGCAATAGACGATGCCGCTGCTGCCGCGATGGCGCCCGAGGAATTCGCCGAGCTGACGACGCGCCCCCGCCTTGGGCTGCATGGCAAGGCGGATGTTCGGACGGTCGAAGGAGCTGACGAAGACGCGCGGCGGGGCCGTGAACAGCCGCTGCACGATATCGGCCCGGGTCGCCGGATCGGCCGTCGCGGTGAGGGCGATGGTCTGCACCCCGCCCAGCCGTTCCCGCACCGCGCCCAGCGCCAGATATTCGGGCCGGAAATCATGGCCCCATTGCGAGACGCAATGCGCTTCGTCGATGGCGAGCAGGCTCGTCCCGGCCGAACACAGCAGCTCGATCGTGTCCTCGCGCGCGATGCGCTCTGGTGCCACATAGAGGAGGCGCAAGCTGCCGTCGCGGAGCGCATCGTGCGCCGCCCTCGCCTCGCCCGGCTCGTTCGCCGAATTGAGGCTCGCGGCCGCGATCCCGTAGGACCGAAGCTGGCCGACCTGGTCGCGCATGAGGGCGATGAGCGGCGAGACCACGACCGTCAGCCCCGGCCGCAGCAGCGCCGGAAGCTGAAAGCAGAGCGACTTGCCGCTGCCGGTCGGCATGACCGCGAGCACGTCGCCGCCGCCCAGCACGACCTTGATGACTTCCGCCTGGCCGGCCCGGAACTCGGCAAAGCCGAAAGTCCGCTGCAGGGTGGATCGCGCCTCGTCGAGCGACAGGGTCATGAATGCTGGAATCCCGGAAGGGCGATCGGATGGCGGCATTATAGGCGGCGGCGCGAAGGAACGAAGCGATTCGGGGGCGCCTGGACGGCGTCTGCTTGACAGGCCGGAGAAGCCGAAGGGATAACAGATTCGTTCGGCAGACAGCGCCGCATGAACGGTGCCCCGCGCACCGAGATCCGAGGGAACCCCATGACCGACGTTCCCGGCATCCTCGTCGCCAAGGGCGCTTCGCCGATCGAGCTGCTGCCCCGCTACGCGAACCGGCACGGCCTCATCACCGGCGCCACCGGCACCGGCAAGACGGTGACGCTCCAGGTCATCGCCGAAGGGCTGGCTGCGCGCGGTGTGCCGGTCTTCATGGCCGACGTGAAAGGCGACCTCGCGGGTCTGAGCCAGGCCGGCGCGATGACCCCGAAGCTCCGGGAGCGCCTCGCGAAGCTCGGCATCGCCGGTCCCGCCTTCCGCGCCTATCCGACGATCTTCTGGGATCTCTTCGGCGAGCAGGGCCACCCGGTGCGCGCCACCGTTTCCGATCTCGGCCCGCTCCTCTTCGGGCGGCTGCTCGATCTGAACGAGGTACAGGCCGGTGTGCTCAACATCGTCTTCAAGCTGGCCGACGATCAGGGCCTGCTGCTGCTCGATCTCAAGGATCTGCGCGCGATGCTGGGCTTCGTCGGGGAGAACGCGAAGGCGCTCACGACGAGCTACGGCAATGTCAGCACCGCCTCGATCGGCGCGATCCAGCGCGGCCTGCTGCAGCTCGAAAGCCAGGGCGGCGAGAAATTCTTCGGCGAGCCGGCGCTCGAGCTTGCCGACCTGATGATGACCGATCCGCAGGGCGTCGGCGCGATCAACATTCTCGCCGCCGACCGGCTGATGCAGAGCCCGCGGCTCTACGCGACCTTCCTGCTCTGGCTGCTGGCCGAGCTCTTCGAGACGCTGCCGGAAGCGGGCGATCTCGAGAAACCGAAGCTCGTCTTCTTCTTCGACGAGGCGCATATCCTCTTCGAGGATGCGCCGAAGGCGCTGCTCGACAAGATCGAGCAGGTGGTGCGGCTGGTAAGATCCAAGGGCGTCGGCGTGTTCTTCGTCACGCAGAACCCGCTCGACGTGCCGGACACCGTGCTGGGGCAGCTCGGCAACCGCGTGCAACATGCGCTCCGTGCCTATACCCCGCGCGACCAGAAAGCGGTGAAGGCGGCGGCCGATACCTTCCGGCAGAACCCGGGGATCGATACCACGACCGCGATTCTCGAGCTCGGAGTCGGCGAGGGGCTGATCTCGTTCCTCGAGCCCGGCGGCACGCCCGCCATCGTCGATCGCGCTTTCGTCCTCCCCCCGACCTCGCGGCTCGGTCCGATCACGCCCGCCGAACGCACGGCGGTGCTCGGGACGAGCCCCGTCGGCGGGCGCTACGACCAGACGGTCGATCGGCCGTCCGCCTTCGAGACGCTGCGCGAGCGCGCACCGGGACAGGCGGCGGAGACCGCGCCTCCGTCCGGTCCGGGCGGCTGGCGTCGTCCCGCCGACGTTCCGACGCGCGGCCCGCGGGAGACGACGCCGCGCAGCCGGGCCCCGCGCGAGGAAAAGAGCACGATCGAGAAGATCATCCTCGGCGACGGGCGGCGGCAGGGCATGGCCGAGGCGATGGCGAAGAGCGCCGCCCGCCAGATCGGCAGCTCGCTCGGCCGCAAGATCCTGCGGGGCATGCTCGGCTCGATCCTCAAAGGCTAGCCTGCCGGCGCGGCGCTCCTTCAAACGCGTCCTACCACCCTCGGCTGCGTTCTTGCCGCTGCTCCCATGCGAGGAGCGCATGACGCTTTCTGCCACCCGCTCTCTTCGCTACGCTGTCTCCGCGATACAAGCCATCGCGCCTGGCGGCGCATCAGCACGGCAATCGAGGACGGAAATTTCCATGGACACGGCACAGGCACTCGTCGAGACGGACAAGCGTTTCCTCATCCACCCGCTGCATCATCCGAAGGACCACGAGCATCCGATGCTGATGGTGGAAGGCCGCGGCGCGATGCTTAAGGACGCCGCCGGGAAGGAATATATCGACGGCCTTTCGAGCCTGTGGAACGTGAATGCGGGTCATGGCCGGAAGGAGCTGGCGGACGCCGCCTCGGCGCAGCTCGCGAAGCTCGCCTTCGCCTCGGCCTATGCGGGCGCCTCCAATGTGCCCTCGATCAAGCTTGCCGAGAAGCTCATGAAGATCGCCTATCCGAGCACGGCAGCGGTCTATTTCACCACGGCCGGCGCGGAGTCGAACGAGTCCGCCTTCAAGATCGCGCGCTATTACTGGAAGCTGCGCGGCAAGCCGAACAAGGTGAAGATCTTCTCGCGGGTCCACGCCTATCACGGCCTCACCATGGCCGCGATGAGCGCAACGGGCATGGCCGTCTATCACAAGATGTTCGGCCCTCTGGTGCCGAACTTCCTTCAGGTCGCGGCCCCCTACCCCTATCGCTGGCCGGGCAACGAGGATGCCGGCGTCGGCGCGGCGGAAGCGCTGGAACAGGCGATCCTGAAGGAAGGCGCGGATTCGGTGGCCGCCGTGATCGCCGAGCCGGTCATGGGCGCGGGCGGCGTGATCGTGCCGCCGGCGAGCTACTTCCCGAAGCTCCGCGAGATCTGCGACCGGCACGAGATACTGCTCATCACCGACGAGGTCATCACCGGCTTCGGCCGCACCGGAAAATGGTTCGCCCTCGGCCATTGGGGCGTGGAGCCGGATATCACCTCCTTCGCGAAGGGCGTGACCAGCGCCTATCTGCCGCTCGGCGGCGTGCTGATCTCGCGCAAGGTGCATGACACGATGCTGGCGGCGCCGGCCGACCAGAAATTCATGCATGCCGCGACCTATTCGGCGCATCCCGCCTGCTGTGCGGTCGGGCTCCGCAATGTCGAGCTGATCGAGCAGGAAGGGCTGGTGGAGAACGCGGCCGTCATGGGCCGGCGGCTGCTCGCCGGCCTCGAGACGCTGCGCGACCTGGCGCCCGTCGGCGACGTGCGCGGGCTCGGGCTCATGTGCGGCGTGGAACTCGTCGAGAACAAGGAAACCCGCAAGCCGGCGATCGGGCTCGGCGGCAAGATCGTGCGCGAGGCGCTGTCGCGCGGCCTCCTCACTCGCATCCGCGGCGGCGGTGCCGATCCGGCCATCGGCGACACCATCTGCGTCGCGCCGCCGCTCATGACGCCGCCGGAAACCATCGACCGGATCGTCTCGATCGTCCGGGATTCGATCCTGGCCGCCAGCCGATAGACGGGCGGGCGCCGGCAGGGCCTGAGCGACCGCCGCGACGAGCGGCGATCGACACCCGTCAGCCTGGCTCCAGCAGCCTGGTCGGCGCGCCGATAATGTCCGCTTCGCGACAGAGCTTGCCCCAGCGGATGCGATTGATCCGGGGGAAACGCAAGGCACACATCAGCATCGCATCGATGAGGTAAGGGATCGCGCTCTATTTGAACCAAATGTTCTTCGGTCGCCGGCGACACAGGGACTGTCCTTCCGCTTCAGCAGGATCCCTTCGACACCGGCTTCGCGGTTCCCGAGCCGTAGCCGTGCACGCTCCGCCCAGCTCGCGAAAGGAACGAGCGGAACGGCGTACCAAGGGCCGAGTTCCTCGCAGAACCGAAGCCGGCCAGCGCTGAAGATCGTGGAAGTTCAATAGACGCGACTTGGATTGGATCCTGCTCACCCCTGCACCAAACTGCGCACCGCGGGCGGCGGCCAAGGAGCAGCTAGGCACAATGCCGAGCTTGTCGCTAGTATTGGGTGATCGCGGATGTGCTTCGGCGGTTCTGCCGCTCGCCCTCGTTTTGCGACCTGCTGGATGTCGAAGAAGACGATTCGGTCGCGATTTGAGCAGCCGAAGTGCATCTTGAAGATCTTCGATGTAGTTACCTTCGGTCCCCTTCTTGCGCCGTACGACGAAATCGCCTGCCAAGCTCGACGTGGGCTCCCCTTCGCGGCGCTCTCCAAAGCGCGGCTTGCGGGAGCGTAAGCGGCTAGAGCGTCGCCACCAGATTCTGGAAGCGGCCGCAGAGATATTCCATCGTCGCAGCTTCGACGGAACGCGCATCGAGCAGATTGCCGAGGAGGCCGACGTCTCTGTCGGCACGGTCTATAACTACTTTCCCACCAAGGACGCACTACTGCTCGGTCTTGCTGATCATTATCGCTCACGCACGCCCGAACTGATCTCGGCTCTGGTCGAAAGCCCACCTTCCGATCCGGTGAAGGCGTTCGTGCAGTTCTATTCGATCATGACGCGGGAGAGCATGCGCTATCTCGACAAGCCGCTGTGGCGCCATGTTCATGCAGCCACGACCGTCAGCGGATGGAACCAGTATGGCAGCCAACGCTGGCAGCATGAAGAGGGCCTGATCGAGTTCCAATGCGCCCTGATCCGCGCTTTACAGCGGCTGGGAAGCGTCTCAAGCACGATTGACATTCGACCGCTCGCCGAGGTGATCCATGCGAGCGCATTCTTCTGGTGGCAGAGATTCCTCGTGCAGGAACCGATGACTCGGTCCGACTTCATGGCAAAGCTGAAGCGCGACCTGGCATTCATTCTCGGTCGCTCGCGCTAGTTGCGGCGCGCCGCGTGTTACTAGCCCGAGGTTTCCATTGACCAGCTATGCAGGTCATCGAGCTCGGCGACGTCGAAGTTCGGGGAGAGACAGAAACGCTTCACCTTCTCCTCGGCTGCCAGCACGCCGGCAGTAATGCGCAGCAACTCTTCCAGGTCGATTTCGGCAGGAATGATGAGCGCGCCATGTTCGTCGGCATGAACGAGATCGCCGGGCCGGACGACCAGGCCGCCGACCTTGACCGGGGTGCCCATCTCCACGAATCGCACATTGGCATGGCCGACCGTCGGGCCGCCAGCGAACAGGCCGAATCCGATCGCACCCATCTCGGGCAGATCTCGAACGCTCCCATTCGTGATGGCGGCAACGCAACCGAGCGCCTTGAAGATCGTCGCCGATACGTCGCCCCAAGCGCAGCCGCGTCCCGGTGCCTGATCGAGATCCTGCACCACTGCGATGCTGGGTCGCGGCGCGATGGCCACACTTTCCCACACAGCCCGCCATGAAAGCACCGCCTCGCCCGGCGCCTCGGGCAGTTCGCCCACAATCTTCCCGGTCCAAGCATAGCCGACAAAGACCCCGAGCGACGGCAGCATGCAGCGGACAGTATGGTCGGTATAGCCCTCGCTCTTCGGCCGCAGGTTGAAGCGCTCTATCGAGTCATAGACGGTCGGCGTCCGATAGGCGCGCAGCCGCCCCAGGACGTCGCTTCCCTGTCCAGCTGAATGTGCCTTGTTCATGAGCTTGACTCGCTTCAGTGGAAACGACAATGGAGGTGCCGCGGCTAGATCTTCAGATCCTGAAGATGCTGCCGATAGCGGATCTGGAAATCCTGCATGACCTTTTCGCTGCCAAGGAAGATCGGGCCTTCCTCGAAGCGTCCGCCCATGATGTTCCTCGCAACGCCCTCGCAGACGACGCGATCCTCCCCATAGACGAGCTTGTGATACCAGTCGGCCGCTTCCTCCACCTCGGGCTCGCCGATCGTCGGCGGAGCAAAGAAATCGGTACGAACCCGGATCCGATTGGCGTTGACGATTTCAAGGATTCGAATGTTCGACACCCGGCCCTGCATGGCTTGGAGCGTCCAGTTGGGCCATACCCCACATGCCATCCATGCCGGCATATTGGCGTGATTCTCGCGAGAGTGCGAAATGTGGAATGCGAAGGTGTCGTAGCTCTCGTTAACGTAGTCGTCGGGATCGGTCTTGTGGGTGGTGCCCATAGTTGGATGGACCAGCCGGCAGTGGTAGCAATCCGCCGTGTTGTCCATGAAGGTCTTCCAGTTGCAGGCCTGTTCCCAGACGAGCGTCTTGCGATAGCTCATCTTGGCGATGCCGATCTGATTTTCCTCAGCGATGCGGATGAGTGTCGCGAACTCCTCCTCGAAGGCCGGGCCGTCAAATTGGAGATTTGCAAAGCCGAGATCCCCCCAAAGGCCGACTCGAATGGGTAGCAAACCGTAGTTCGCAGGATCGAAGGCGGCCTCCCTCTCGGAGCGAGGCGCCTTGATCAGCGAACCATCCTGACGATAGGTCCAGCCGTGATAGCGGCACATGAAGACGGTGCAATTGCCCGAGTCTTTAGCGACAGGATGACCGCGATGCCGGCACATATTGACGAAGCCACGCAGCGTGCCGTCCTTGTCGCGGATGACGACGATCGGCACTTCGGCGACCGTCGCGGTCAGGTAGTCGCCTGGATTGACGAGGCCGTTGACCGGACCGATCGGCTGCCATCGACGCGCCATGACGTATTTCTGCTCGAAACGAGAAATTTCCTCATCCCCGTACCAATAACCAGGGAACGACACCTTCCTTTCGATGGCAGAGTCGATCTCCGCCAGCATTTGCACCCGAAGCGCGCGGTCATCATGCATGAGAGCCTCCAGCATTCAGAGCTCCGGTTCGGTTACCGTCTGCCTCACCAAGATACACTATGGCCTTCGAGCCCGCGGTTACCGTCATCCGATCTATCGGCATTCCGTCTGCCCTCGCCGCGGATCGCTGTCCGCTCGGTAAGGGAGACGAGTGTCGGTCAAAGTCGAGGGCAACAGATAGTCTCATTGGCGTGAACGGCAGTCCGGTATGCCTTTCTGCGGCCGACCGCGGAATCTCAGATATCCGCGACAACCAAAATATTGTGCTAGACTATAATATTGAGTTTTGTTCAATAAAAGCGGTAAAACCGATCGACCTATGCGGATCGCATGCGGCTGCTAGAACTCTCTGCATCGCGTTCTCAACTACCGAGACGTCAGGGGCTCATAGGCGGCCGAACGAAGTATAGGCAATCAGCGATCGGGGAAATCTGGGAGGTAACAATGAAAAAGCTTCTATTTGCATTACTGGCTGTCGGCGTCGCGTTAGCGGCGAGACCGGCCTGGTCGGCGGATAAGGTGACCTTTGCGCTCAACTGGAACGTGCCTTATTCCGGCTGGGCCGGCTTCTACGTCGCTCAGGACAAGGGATACTTTGCGGCCGAGGGTCTTGACGTGGAGTTCCTCTTGGTGAAGGGGTCAAATCCTGCTAATCAGGCCATCGCCGCCGGCAACGCGCAGCTCGGCGTATCAACTGCGAGTTCGGTGATGGTGGCAGCGAGTCAAGGTCTGCCCCTCGTCGCAGTCTCGGCCTATATGCAGTCCAATCCAGAAGGCGTGATCGCCCGCAAGGATCGCGGCATCGAGAACATCACTGACTTCGCCGGCAAGAAGGTCGGCTACAACGTCTCGAACCCGACGGTCTACCTGTTCGAGGCAAAGCTGAAGCGCGCCGGCGTCAATAAGGACGACATTACTTGGGTGACGGTGCAACCTGAAGCGATGGTGCCGTTACTCCTTTCCGGCGAGATCGACGCCGCGATGGGATACTGGGATTGGGAAGCGATCAACGTCGAGCAGCAGGGCCTGGGCACCAACGTGTTCGTGATGAGCGACGACAAGGTGCAGATCTATGGCGGCATCGTCTCGGCGAATGCCGATTGGGCAAAGGATCATGGCGACGTAATTCGCCGCTTCCTGCGCGCTTCGGTGAAGGGCTGGATCGATGCGGCGGCAGATCTCGACGCTACCTTGGCCGTCATGATGAAGGCCAATCCCGAGGAGGACGAGGCCTTCATGCGCCAGGCGCTCGCGATCTCCACCAAGCTCATCGGGAGTTCCGATGCCGACACGCATGGGTTCGGATGGATGGACAAGGCCGATTGGCAGGGCCTCCAGGAAGCCCTCCTGCAGGGCAAGGTGATCGAGAAGGAAGTCGACCTGGACACACTTTTCACCAACGACTACATGCCCGATAACGCCACGGACTGGAAATCTCAGTGAACAGCCGACCTTTTCATGGCAGAGCGTGACAACGGCAGCGGCAGCGAAGGGAGGCCCCTGGTTTCCCTTCGCAACGTTGCCAAGACTTACGAAGTCGATGGCGGCTCAACCGTGGCCGCGCTCCAGAGCGTCTCGATCGATATTGCGGACAAGCAGTTCGTCAGTCTGATCGGCCCCAGCGGTTGCGGCAAATCGACGATCATGTCGATAGTCGCCGGATTGCTCGAACCTAGCACCGGCGAGGTGCTGATCGACGGCCATCCTCCGGCACGAGCGCGCGAGGCACACGAGCTCGGGATCGTATTCCAGCAGCCGGTTCTGCTGCCCTGGCGGACGATTAGGGCGAACTGCCGCCTCCTGCTCGAGGTGGCGGGCCTTCGGAGCGCCGAAACCGAGACGCGAATCCAAGAGCTGCTCGAACTTGTCGGGCTCCAGGATTTCGCCGACCTGCATCCGAACCAGCTTTCGGGCGGCATGCGCCAGCGCGCCGCAATTGCACGGGCACTTTGCCTCGATCCGCTGCTTCTGCTGATGGACGAACCCTTCGCGGCGCTCGACGAGTTCACCCGGCTGCAACTCAACAAGGAGCTATTGCGCGTCTGGGCGCAGCGCCGCAAGACGATCATCTTCGTGACGCACAACATTGCCGAGGCGGTGTTCCTCTCCGACCGTGTTATTGCGATGAGCCCTCGCCCTGGTTGCGTGATTGAGGATTTGGCGATTCCGCTACCTCGCCCGCGGCATCCAGATGTGCGTTACACCAAGGACTATACCGACTGCGTCGTGCATCTCCAGCGGCTGCTGGAGAGCGCGATTCCGGTGGGTTGAGGGATGCTTCTATGGTGTTGAAAAGCACAATCGTAAGGTGGCGTATCCTTGGAGCGGCCCTTCTGCTGGTGATGCTCCTTGTGAGCTGGCAAGCAGGCGTGGTGCTTTTCGATGTGCCGGGCTACCTGCTGCCGAGCCCTCTTGAGATTGCGCAAGCACTTTGGAACAACCACACCACCTTCGCCGAGCATACCCTCGTCACGCTCGGCGAGGTGCTGATCGGCTTGGGAGTGGGCATCCTGCTTGGGCTCGCGCTCGCGGTTCTCATGAGCTGGTCACCTTTGCTTAACAATGCGCTTTATGCGCCTGTTCTCGCGACGCAGACCACGCCAATCGTCGCTATCGCGCCGATTCTCATTATCTGGTTCGGGGTAGGGCTCACGCCGAAGGTAATCATCATTGCCATCTTTTCCTTCTTTCCGGTGCTGGTGAATACCCTCTCCGGCCTGCAGGCGACCAGCCGACAGATGGTGCAGCTCATGAAGTCGGTCGCGGCGAGCGACTGGCAGATCTATCGCTATGTCCGCATTCCCATGGCGCTACCGCATGTCTTCGCCGGGCTTCGGCTCGCGGCGGCAGCGGCAGTGGTGGGCGCGATCGTGGTGGAATGGGTTTCCTCGACCGCGGGCCTCGGCTATCTCCTGATCCTTTACCAATCACGTCTCAACATAGACGAGGCGTTCGCAACGTTGGTGATCCTTATGCTACTCGGCGTCACGGTCTTCGCGCTCTTCGCTTGGCTCGAGCGCCGCTTCTCCTGGCAGAAACGCCTCGGGATCGAATAGCCGATCGAGATCGGTCGCAACCCCCCTGGCCAATGACGCGGCACCCTGCTCCTTCCGCCCGCACCGCTATTCCTTTCGGTTGCACATTCGCTGTAAAAAAACGGGCGCGGAGGTCGACCTTTCGAAACGTCGCAGCATGGGAGCGGCAGATGAGTAAGATAATCTTCGAGACAGTGGAAGTACCGGGCTATTCCGGGCGGGCCGTCTTCGCGAAGAAGGGCGACCATATTCGTGTCACGGACGTCGAGGGAAAGCAGATCGGGGATGTTTTCGCGCTTTCTACCGCCGATCATTCCGAGTTCCTGAGCGCTTCGGTCACGCGGGCCACGATCTGGAAGCTCTTCCCCGAGGTCGGCGAATGCTTCTACAGCACGCTCCGGCGACCGATCCTGACCTTCGTCGAAGACAGCTCGCCCGGCGTTCACGACATGCTGTTCGCGCCCTGCGACCTGCCGCTGTTCCAGACGCTTGGCTGCACCGACTATCACCCGAACTGCCGCGACAATTATCTGAAGGCTTCGGCCGAGATCGGCATCCAGCATCGCGTCGTGCCGGATCCCGTCAACATCTTCGAGAACACGCCGCCGCGCAGCGACGGGAAGCTCATCGCAGGCCCGATGCCGACCAAGCCCGGCGACCATGTCGTTTTCCGCGCGGAGATGGATCTGGTGTTCGTTCTCACCGCCTGCTCCTGCGATATCGGCATGAACGACATCAACGGCGGAAAATCGACCCCGCTCCGGATCGAGGTGCTGCGCGGATAGCGACGGCAAGCGGTCAGGGCCGGCTTGCGTTCGCGACCTTGAAGACCGCGCGCTCATAACGATCGAGCCGGCCCACCAGCCCCTTTTCCCACGCGAGATATTCCCGCGAGGCCGCCAGATTGCCGGCATGGCGGTCATAGGCGAAGGCGGCGAAATCCACGCGATCGGCATCGGGCGGATCCTCGGGCGTGCCGAGGGTCGCAAGACCGGCAGCCTGCCAGTCCGCCGCATCGCTCGAGAGCCATTGCGGCCTGAAACCGAGCGCCGTCAGATCGGCGGCGGCGAGGCCGGCCAGGACCCCGTCGGCCGCGACGAGGATCACCGGCAGGTCCGCGGTCGCGCTCGCGAGAAGCTGCGGAAGCTGCGCACGCACGGCCCAGCGCGCGCCTTCGAGATGCACCGCGCGGAAGTCGAGGCTCGGGCGAAGGTCGAAGATCGAGAGCGACGGCGCCTTCGCACGCAGCGCCGCGAGCTCCGCCGGCAAAATCCGCGGCAGATGGTCGAAGCGATGGGCGCGCGGCTCCTCGAGCGCGGCGAGCGCCGGCCAGGCCGCGGTGCCGCCGGCGAGCGCCACCGCATCCCACCCCATCTGACGCAGCCAGTTCGCGGTGACGACCGCGCGGATTTCCGTGTCGTCCAGCAGAACCACGCGGGCGCCGCGCACGGCGAGCCAGCGATCCGTCGCCTGGACGAGCTGGCCGCCCGGCGCGTTCTGGATCGCGGCGGCCCGGCGCGTCGCGAATTCCTCGGGGCTCCGCACGTCGAGCAGATAGGTCGTGCGCGCGCTTTCTCGGGTCCAGGCGAGAAGCGTCTCGACATCGAGCCGCGGCACGCCCCAACGCTCGGCATAGCGGCGAGCCTGCGCGAACTGCGCGCGCCGCAGCTCCTTGTCGGGCATGTCGCGCACAAGCCGTTCAGACCCATGTTCCAAGGCTAGGCCGGCGAGCCGCCAGCCCTGCGTGCCGTCCTCCAGCGCGGCGATCGGATTGGGAAGCTCGAGATTGCGCAGGGTCTGCGCGCCGACGATGCCGCGCGTGCGCCCCGCGCAATGCACCACGATCGGCGTCGCATCGGCGTCCAGCGCCGCGCCGATCCGATAGGCGAGGTCGCCGTTCGGCAGGCAGAGGCTGTCCGGAATGCACATCCGGCGATGCTCCTCGAAGGGCCGTCCGTCGAGCAGAAGGATTTTCTCCCCCTGCTTCCGGCGGCTGTCGAGCGCCGCCGCCGAGACGGTCGGAACTTCGCAAGCTTCCTGCAGCAGCTCGCCGAAGGTTTTGCTCGGCAGATGCTCGCCCTCGAAGAGCGCATAGCCGGCGGCGCGCCAAGCCACCGCGCCGCCCGTCATGACCGCCAGGTCGCGATAGCCGAGCGTCCTTGCGATCCGGGCCGCCCGGGCGGCGCGCAGGCCCGCGCCCTCATCGTAGAGAACGAGATGCGCCGCGGGATTGGGCGCGAGGCGCAGCAGCTCGGGCTCGAACCGGCTCAGCGGCGCCGAGGTCGCAAGGAACGGGTGCCCGGCAACGAACTCGCCATGCTCCCGGACATCGAGCAGCGCGGTTTCCCGCCCGCCATGGAGCCCGAGCTTGACGGTCGCCGCCGAAATCGCCGGAACGGCATCCGCGTCCGACGCCGGCACCGGGATCGAGCTCATCGCGTCGTGGTCACCCCGATCGAGTTCGCGAAGGCCAGGTTCTTCACCGGATCGAACATGATGCCGCCCGAAACCGCCTCGAGGGCGAGCCCGTAAAAGTGCAAATGGCGGACGATGCGGTCGCCTTTGACCTCGACCGAATGGATGTCGTCGGCCAGCATGGCGATGCCCCGCCCCGGCTCCACCACGATCTCCTCGATCTTGCGCAGCTTCGCCGGCCCGATGCGAAGCCCACCCTCGGTAATTTCGTGCAGCGCGTTGTGCTCCTGTCCGGCGACCGCCGCGACGCAGGCCCAGGTGGTGTGGTTGTGCGGAAAGATCTTCTTCCCCGGCCGCAGCACGTTGAGATAGAGCGCGAAGCTCTGGTCCGGATCCTCGCGCACGAAATGCCGCACCTGGAGCTCGTCCGGCTTCGGATCGTGGAACCGGTCGCTCGTCCAGAGCTCGGTCTGCTTCGCCAGCACCTCCAGCGAACTCAAGACCTCTTTCATGCCGGCGCGCGTGACGCCATGGCGCCGGATCGCGTCCTTCGCCTCGCGGACCATCGTTTCGGCTTCCGGATGCTTGCTCATCGCCCGTTCCTCCTTGGGCCGCGGCCATGCGCCGCGAGCCCTTCCTGCTAAAGCGTCTCGGGATCGACTCCGTAATCCCGCCGCGCGCCTTCCGGCGTCACATAACCGTCGATCAGATCGTCGCGCAGCCGCTCGCGGCTCCGCCCAGCCGGCGGGCCATAACCGCCCGAGCCCGGCGCCTCCATGACCACCCGCGCGTCGGCCGGCGCCACGAAGCCGCCCTTGCTCGGCAAGCGTTCGGTGGGCTTGCCCGCCTGCTCCAAAGTGAGGCGGGTCGGGCTGCCCGGGAGACCACCCGCGAGGCCGAAGGGCGGCGTCACGCTGCGCTCGCAGCAGCTAGCCGAGTTCGAGTCCCGGCCGAGAATTCGCCAGGTGCGCTTCACGCCGAGCCCGCCGCGCCAGGTTCCGGCGCCGCCGCTATCCGGAATCAGCGCATATTCCTCGACCCGCAGCGGGAAGCTCATCTCCAGCATCTCGATCGGCGTGTTCATCATGTTGGCGACCGTGCTGGCGAGGCCGTTGATGCCATCCT
Organism: uncultured Rhodospirillaceae bacterium; assembly: GCA_902826565.1. Taxonomy (GTDB): domain Bacteria; phylum Pseudomonadota; class Alphaproteobacteria; order Dongiales; family Dongiaceae; genus CADEFF01. The sequence goes on from CADEFF010000003.1 coordinate 90,336, forward strand.
TCGCCGGCCGCGCGCCGAAGCCGCCCTTGGTCGATTCGTAGCTCACATAACGCTCGGCGGTCCGGTAATCGACGCCGCCGAAGGTCACGATCGCCGAGGTCCCCTGTGACCCGGCCATCACATTCTCCGGCGATATCTTGTGCATCGCGGCGAAGATCATGTCGGCGACCCGGGCCGACATCTCGTGATTGGCATAGACGACAGGCGCCGGGCTTTGCGCGTTCACGACCGAGCCGGTGGGCGCCTCGATGGCGATCGGCCGCCAGCAGCCGCTATTGGCCGGAATGAGGCTCTTCGGATCGGCGATCATCTTCAGGGCGCAATAGACGCCGGACGCGGTCACCGTGAGGGGCGCGTTCATCGGACCCGCGACCTGCGGGTCGGAGCCAGCGAAGTCGGCCGTGATCCGGTCCCCGCGCTTCACCAGCGTGAGCTTCACGATGAAGGTCTCGTCCGCGTTGGCACCCGGCGCGAGGATACCGTCGCCGTCGATCGTGTCGGTGAAGCTCGCTTCACCGTCCGGCAGCTTGCGGAAGGCGAGCCGCATCATCGCCTCGGAGTAGTCCTGCACCTCTTGCATGATCTGCAGCAGCGTGTCGGCGCCGTATTTCCTGGCCAGGGCTTCGAGGCGCGCCGCGCCGCGCCGGTTGGCCGCGACCTGGGCGCGGAGATCGCCCATGCGTTCCGCCGGCATGCGGATGTTGGCGCAGATCAGCGCCTCGACGTTGCGGTCGATCTCCCCGTCGCGATAGAGGCGGATCGGCGGGATCTGCAGCCCCTCGCCGAAGATCTCGGTGACGGCGCCGTAGCTCCCCGGGCTGGCGCTGCCGATATCGGGCCAGTGCGCCCGCACGCAGCAGAAGCCGAGCAGCCGGCTGCCGAGGAAGGCCGGGGTGACCACGTTCACGTCCGGCAGATGCGAGCCGCCATTGTAGGGATCGTTGTGGATGAAGACGTCCCCCGCCGCGGCATCGGGGAAGGCCTTCACCACCGCCCGCACCGCATCGGGCATCGACCCCAGATGGATCGGCAGATCGGGCCCCTGCGCCACCATGCCGCCAGCGAGGTCGAACACGCCGCAGGAATAGTCGCCCGCGACCTTCAGCAGCGGCGAATAGGCGGTCTTCGCCACGATGATCTTCATCTCCTCGGCCGTGGAATAGAGCGCGTTCTTCACGACCTCGAAGCGCGCCGGGTCCGTCTTGATGCGCAAGGGGCTCTCGTCGGGCATGGCTCAACGCCTCTTCATGCGAATATAGCCTTGCGCATCGATCGCCGCCTGCCATCCCGGCGGCAGCAATGTCGTCGAATCCACCGCCTCGATCACCGCCGGACCGTCGATCACCGTGCCGGCCGACAGGCCCGGACGCCAATGGACCGGCGTGCGCACGAAGCCCTCGCCCGCAAACCATATGTCGCGGGGGCCGGTGCGGCCAGCCGCGGTTCCATTGGCGCGCTGCGCAAGCGTGACGCCGGGGATGCGCCCCACCGCCGTGAGACGGAGATTGACGAGCTGCACCGCGTCCTTGTTGCTCGCATGACCGTAGGTCTGGCGATGCTTGTCGTGAAAGGCGGCGACGAGGCCCTTCAGCGTCTCCTGCGTGACCGGCCCGTCGGCGACCGGGACGGTGAGCTCGTAGGCCTGGCGGCGGTAGCGGATATCGGCGAAACGCAGCAGGCCGCGCCGCCCGGGGGCGACATTGGCGGCGGTCAGCATGGCGCGCCCCTCCGTCTCCATGGCGTCGAAGGCCGCGGCGATCACGGCCGGCTCGACGCTGCCGAGATCGGCATAGAGCGTGCGGGAATAGTCGCGGCGAAGATCGGTCGCGACGAGCCCGAGCGCCGAGAACACGCCCGGCGCCGGCGGTACGACGACTTCGGGAATCTGCAGTTCGCCCGCGAGCGACGCGGCATGGATCGGGCCTGCGCCGCCGAAGGCGACGAGACTGAATTCGCGCGGGTCGTGGCCGCGTTCGATCGAGACGATGCGGAGCGCTTCCGCCATGTTGCTGTCGACGATCTCGATGATCCGCGCCGCGGCTTCCGGCACGGAGAGGCCGAGCGGTTCGCCGACCGACCGCGCGATGGCGGCCTCGGCGGCGGCGAGGTCGATCTTGAGGTCCCCACCGAGCAGCGCTTCGCGATTGAGATAGCCGAGCACGACATTCGCGTCGCTCACCGTCGCCGCGATGCCGCCGCGCCCATAGGCGGCGGGGCCCGGCGCGCTGCCTGCGCTGCCCGGCCCGACCTTGAGCGCGCCGCCGGGATCGACCCAGGCGATGCTGCCGCCGCCGGCACTCACCTCGGCGAGATCGATCACCGGCACCCGGATCGGATGGCCCGAACCGTGCTGCCAGCGATTGACGTGGCCGGAGCCACCCACTTCGTACTCGGCCGTCACCGCGACCTCGCCCTCGGCGATCAGGCTCGCCTTGGCCGTAGTGCCGCCCATGTCGAAAGAGATCACGTTGGCGAGGCCGAGCTGCCTGCCGACGAGCGCCGCCGCGATCACGCCCGCGGCCGGGCCCGACTCCACCGCCATCGCCGGCATGCGGAGCCCCTCGGCGATGTCGAACACGCCCCCGCTCGAGCCCATCACATAGAGCTTGGGCAGGCCGAGCTCCGTCACCGCCTTCTGCAGCCGGCCGAGATAGCTCTCCAGCACCGGCGCCACATAGGCGCAGACGGCGGTGGTGCTGGTGCGCTCGAACTCGCGTACCTCCGGCAGCACCTCGCAGGAGAGAAAGATCTTCACCTGCGGCAAGGCCTTGCGGAGCCGATCGCCGACGATCCGCTCATGCCGGTCGTTGAGGAAGGAGAAGAGGAAGGACACCGCGACCGCTTCGAGGCCCGCGTCGCGGATCGCGGCAATGACGCCGTCGATCTCGGATTCCGCGAGCGGTGTCACCACGGCACCCTGCGCGTCGATCCGCTCGGTGACCTCGTAGCGCCAGCGACGCGGCACCAGAATCGCCGGCCCGTCCTGGAACAGATCGTAGAGGTCGGAACGGGAGGAGCGGCGCAGCTCCAGCACGTCGCGGAAGCCGCGGGTGGTAACGAGGCCCGCCTTCGCGCCCTTGTGCTCCAGCAGCGCGTTGGTGACGACGGTCGTCGCATGGGCCAGCAGCGACACATCGGCAGGCGCGATCTTCTCCCGCGCCAGCCCCTGCCGGATCCCGTCGATGACGGCTTCGCTGAAGTCGTGCGGCGTGGTCAGGACCTTGGCGATCCCGATACGGCCGGTCGCCTCCTCCACCATCGCGACGTCGGTGAAGGTTCCGCCGATATCGACGCCGACACGCCACGCCATCCTTGTGATCCTCCAGCTTGCCTTGAGGCTTCGTCAGACCGGCATGCGGGCCCGGCTCACCGCAGGTCCGCTTTCAGCAACTCTTCCACCGTGCCCACCGTGCGGTCGATATCGGCATCGCTATGGGCGAGCGACAGGTAGATCTTGGTGACGAGGTGAGTGAGGAAGCCGCGCTTCAGGAGCTCGCGGCCGAGCGCTCTGCTGCGCGCCGCATCCTGGGTCTCGGCGGTCCGATAATCCGTGATCGGGGTGGCGGTGAAATAGATGTTGGCCATGGGGCCGACACCGAGCACCTGCGCCGCGACGCCGGCGCGCGATGCCGCCTGGCGCAGGCCCGAGCGCATCCGCTCGCCGATCGCGCGGAGCCGCTCGTAGGCGCCGGGCTTCTCGAGCTCGGTCAGGGTCGCGAGGCCGGCGGCGGCGGCCACGGCATTGCCGTTCAGCGTGCCGCTCATATAGGCATAGTCGGCCTGCCCCTTGTGGCGCGGGTTGCAGAGCTGCATGAGCGGCCGGCTCGCGGCGACAGCCGCCAGCGGATAGCCGCCGCCCAGCACCTTGCCGAAGCAGGCGATGTCGGGGATCACGCCATAGAGCTCCTGCGCCCCGCCGCGGGCGACGCGAAAACCCATCACCACCTCGTCGAACACCAGGATCACGCCGGCTTCATGGGCCAGCCGCCGCAGCCCCTCGAGGAAGCCGGGCTTGGGATCCACCAGCCGGCTTTGCGGCTCAACGATGATGGCGGCGAGATCGTCCTTGTGCGCCTTCACGATCTCGGCGGTCCGCTCCAGATCGTTGAAGGGCGCCACCAGCACATCGCCGCGCACGTTCTGCGGAATGCCGGCGGAATCCGGCGTCGCCGCCGGATAGGTCTCGTTCGGCAGCTTGCCCGGCCAGGTGCCCATCAGCGTGGCATCGAAATGGCCGTGATAGGCGCCCTCGAACTTGAGGATCTTGTTCCGCCGGGTGGCGGCGCGCGCGATGCGCAGCGCGAAGAAGCAGGCTTCCGAGCCAGAGCTGCAGAACTTCACCTGCTCGGCGCAGGGCACGGACTCGCGCAGCTTCTCCGCGAGCAGCACCGCCGGCTCGTTCAGCGCATAGAAGGAGCTGCCGCGCTGGAGCTGCGCCGTCACCGCCGCCACGACGGCCGGATGCGCGTGGCCCAGCACCATGGGGCCGGACCCCAGCACGTAATCGATATATTCCTTCCCGGCCGTATCGAAGACGCGCGCGCCTTCGCCCCGGGCGATGACGAACTCCTGCCCATCGGCAGGAAAATAGGTGCCGAGCGAGCCGCCCGGGATCGCATCATGGGCGCGACGGACGAAATCCTCCTGGACCGAAGCCATGATATCTCCGCTCAATTCGAACCGACCGGGAAGGCGATTGCAGGGTACTTCGGATTATATGTCCAATGCATAATACACCTTCATTCCGATAGCGTGACTGCATAAATCCAGGGCAGCCGCCTGCCGCCGGAAAGCCGCCGGCAGCAGGCAAGCCGTCCCTCTAGCCCGCGCGGGCGCGCAGCTCCGCCGCCGACCAGTATTCGACGTCATAGACCTCGAGCTTGAGAGGCGTGATCACCCAGTTGTTGGTCGCCCAGGTGAAGGGGCAGACCGACAGACCCACGATCACATCCATCTCGGCAAGCAGCTCGAAATAGTCGCCCGGGCGCGTAACGGGAGGCTCGAAGCGCCACTGCGATTCCGCCGGATAGTGACGGAGATTGGCGAACACATCGAACGTGTCCGGAATATCCTCGGGCGTGATCCCATAAGGCTTCAGTACCGCCGACAGGATCTCCCAGCAACCGCCGTTCGGCGGCGGTTCGAGGCCCATGCGCTTGTACATATCCGTGTTGCAGGAATGCAGCTCGATCTCATGCACCCCGCCGGGAACTGCCGTATCGGCCACGATCGTCATCATCGGCCGGTAGCCGGTCGAGTAGATCACATCGCCTACATCGAAGTGATCCTTGATGATGTAAGGCTCGCCCGGCTTGAACTGCCGGGAGCGCGACAGGTTCTGGCAGTGCTTCTCCTTGATGTTGTGCCGGTTGAAGAAGGCAAGATCGCCACATTGCTTGCCGTCCACGTCGATGACCCGCACATGCTGTCCCTGCTTGACCTCAATCGCGCGACCCTGCTTCGGAGGGATCACCTCCTCGAACGCCAGTTTTCTCGATTTTATGCTTTGCACGCCCTTATTCATCGTTTCCTCCTCGTTGCATGGCTTGCTCGAAATCTCGTCGTGGCCGACGCTGTCTCCTGGGCCTGGCGCATCAGGTGGCGCCCCGCAGGCGCGCCGAGCGGCGCTTCAGCAGCTCGACGGCAATCAGCAGCAGAACCGACATCGCGACCAGTATCGTCGCCACCGCCAGGATGGCCGGACTCAGCTCCTCGCGAAGACCGGACCACATCTGGCGCGGCACCGTCTGCTGATGGACCGAACCGATGAAGAGAACCACGATGATCTCGTCGAAGGAATTACCGAAAGCGAACACGGCCCCCGACGCGATACCCGGAAGGATCAGCGGTGCGGTGATACGACGAAAGACCGTCACCGGGTTCCCGCCGAGGCTGGCGCCCGCCCGTGACAGGGACCGGTCGAATCCTGCGAGCGTCGCGGTCACCGTGATCACGACGAAAGGTGCGCCCAGCGCCGCATGGGCGAGCACCACCCCGGCAAAGCTGCCGACCAGCCCGAGCTTGGCGTAGACGAAATAGATCCCCGCGCCGGTAATGATCAGCGGCACGATGAGCGGCGAGATCAGCAGCGCCATGATCGTGTTGCGCCCGGGCAGATCGGCGCGGGCCAGCCCGAGCGCGGCGAGCGTTCCCAGCAGGGTGGCGATGGCGGTAGAGACGGCGGCGATCGCTACACTGTTGAGGATCGCGTCGCGCCATATGTCGCTGCCGGCCACAGCGCGGTACCAGCGGAACGAGTAGGCGGCGGGATCGAGGGTCAACATGCCCTCGCTGAAGGAAAAATAGGCGTGCGCGTTGAAGCTCAGGGGAACGATCACGAGGATCGGCGCGATCAGGAACAGGAGAAACCCGCCGCAAAGCCCGAGAAACAGAACGTGCCAGAGCCGGTCGAACGGCGTGGCATGAGCCGGAAGGCGGAGCATTTCCATCGTCATCCGAGCCGGAAACGATCGAGGCCGACGAAGCGACTATAAACCTGGAACAGAATTACGATTGCTGCGAGCAGCATCGTGGCCAACGCCGCCGCGAGGCCCCAGTTCAAGGTCTCCCGCATGTGATAGGCGATCATGTTGGATATCATCTGTCCGCTGTCGCCGCCGACCAGCGCCGGCGTGATGTAGTACCCGGTCGCAAGAATGAAGACGAGCAAACAACCCGCATTGATGCCGGGGCGCGTGCTCGGCACATAAACCCGCCAGAAGGCCACGATCCGGCCGGCGCCCAATGACTGCGCGGCACGCATGTAGTTGTCCGGAATCGCTTTCATGACGCTGTAGAGCGTGAGGACCATGAAGGGCAGCAGAATGTGAATCATGGCGACGACGGTCCCGAAGGCGTTGAAGATAAGCTTGATCCGACCGGCGTCCGAAGTCACGCCGGACCAGACCAGCAGATCGTTGAGCACGCCCTGCGTCTGCAGCAGCACGATCCACGCGGCGGTGCGCACAAGCAGCGAGGTCCAGAGCGGCACGAGCACGACGATCCGAAGGATGTTCGAGAGCCGTTCGGGCAAGTTCGCGAGGAAGTAAGCGAGCGGATAGGCGATCGCCAGGCAGGCGGCGGTAACGAGCGCGCTCATCCACAGGGTGCGTCCGAAGAGCGCCAGATAGATCCTGCGATCCGCCGGCTTGGGCACGATCCGCCCCTCGGCATCGAGCTGCAGGTCGGCCGCGGCGAGATAGTTGAGGGGTGTGACCCGCCAGCCCAGCCGCTGCACCGCCCGCCAACTTTCCGGCTCGCCCCACCGCTCGTCGAGCGCGACGACGGCATTTCGATAGGGGCCGTGGCCGAGCGTTTCCGCCTGACGCGCCACACGATCGACCGAACGACGCAAACCCGCGACTTCGATATTGAGCCGACTGCCGATCTTCGTCGCCATCTTGTCGGCGCGCGCCGCGGCAAGGTCGGCGACCAGGGCCGCGAAGGCGGACTCCCCCGGCAAACTGCGACCGTCCCAATCGCGCAGCGCCTCGATCGTCCGCGGCATGGTGTCGGCGATCAGCGGATCGTGAACGGAACGCCAGAGCAGAAGCGCGATCGGATACAGAAACATGACGCCGAGAAAGAGCAGCAACGGCGCGACGAGCAGCAGGGCGGTCATCCGGCGCCGCAGCTTCGCGGTGGCAAGGCGGCGCTTCGGTCGCCTTCGGCTCCGTCGCGCGGGCGTTTCCTTGCCGCTGTCGGTGCCCAAGCGGCTCTCTCCGGCCGGCGCAACAGCGGGCCGCGGGCGAAAGCCGGAGGGCTCGCCCGCGCGACCGGCGGGTCCGCTGGCTACTGCGCCAGCCAGGCGGCAAACCGCTCGTTCAACACGTCGCCATGCGTCGCCCAGAACTCTGGATCGAGCTGCACCACATTGGCCAGATGGTCCGGCGCAGTCGGCAGATAGGGCGCCATCTCGATGCCGGTATCCGGATTCTTCCCGACGAGCGCGCTGGCCGATCGGCGCGACGGTCCGTACGGGATGTAGGTCGCCACCCGCGCGAGGCTCGCCGGACTGCTGGCGAAGACGACGAAATCCTCCGCGGCCTGCCGGTTCGGCGCATCCTTGGCGATCACCCAGGCGCTGAGTTCCAGCACCTGCGCGTCCCAGAGTATCTCGAAGGGCTGCTTCTCCTTCACCTGCGCATTGAAGATCCGCCCGTTCCAGGCAATCGCCATGGTCGCTTCCTTGTCGGCGAGGAGTTGGGGCGCCTGGGCACCGGCTTCCCACCAGACGATGGAGGAACGGATGCTGTCGAGCTTTGCGAAGGCGCGATCCTGACCTTCCTTCGTGGCCAGCACCTCATAGACCTTGTCGCCCGGAACCCCGTCGGCAAGCAGCGTGAGCTCGAGGGTGCGCGAGGGGTTCCGGTAAAGCGCCCGCTTGCCCGGAAACCGCTCGAGATCGAAGAAATCGGCGACCTGCGTCGGCTTATCCCCGGCAAAAGCGCTGGCGTTGTAGGCGATGATCGCGCTCACATAGCTGGTGCCGACACCGCATTCGAAGAGCCCGCCCGGCAGGTAGTCCTCCGCGGCCGGCGTGCCGTCGGCAGCCGGCACCAGGGCGAGACCGCCAACCGGCTCCAGCAACCCGTCGTCGCAGGCGCGCACGGCGTCGCTCAGCTCCATGTCGATGACGTCCCAGGTAACCGCCCCGGACTCGACCTGCGCCTTCAGCTCCGCAACGCCGCCGGAGTAGCTCTCCGTTGTCACATCCACGCCCGTTTCCGCCTCGAAAGGCTCGATCTGCGCCTTCAACTGCGCTTCGGAATAGGCGCCGCCCCAGCCCACGACCGTGAGGTTTCCCTCGGCGACGGCCGGCGGAGCGGCCAACATCGCCAGCAATCCGGCGATCCAGACACCGTGCCGATTTCTTTTCGTCATTTCCGATCTCCTGTCGGGAACTGCGCGTCCGGTTGTCGCGAGACGCTTCGGCGAAATCGCCGGTGGGAATGATTCGGGTCTCTCCGCAAGATTCCTTTCAAATCCGGGGCGAAACTTCGCCAGAGCGCCGGCCGGCCGCAAAGAAGTTTAACTCGCGCACGATTCAAGATCGGCTTGCTCCTCCGGCCCGTCCCGGCCGCAAACGAAAGCCGATTCGCCCGATCGATCGAGGCCTTCCCGGTTCGCTCCCAGTCGATCGCTTCGACGACGCTTCGGCAGCGATCAACCACACCATCGGTATGAATCATCTGTCCAATGCATAAAATCTTTCATTGTTCATGCAGTAGAGACATAATCGGCCCATGGATCTGAAGCGTCTTCGAACCTTCATCGCGATCGCCGACCAGGGCACCATGTCCAAGGCAGCGGCGCGGCTTCACATCAGCCAGCCCGCGCTCTCGCGCCAGATCGCGAACCTGCAGGAGGAACTCGGCGTCGATCTTTTCGAGCTCGTCGGGCGCCGCCTGTCCCTGACCGGTGCGGGCGAGGAGCTCCTGGCCGAGGTACGGGACCTGCTCATGCGGGTCGAGGCGCTCGGCGAGCGAGCGCGATCCCTGAGGCGCGGCGATTCCGGCGTCCTCCGCGTCGCGGCCTCGCCGCAGATGATCGAGGGCGCCTTTCCGGACTTCCTGCGGCTCTATCGCGAGCAGCATCCGCAGGTCCGCGTGAAGCTGACCGAAGCCGCCGACGCCGATCAGCTCGCCATCCTGGATCGGGGCGAAGTGCATCTCGCGCTCAACGTCGTGGAAGCCGACGCGTCGCGCTTCGTGATCCGACCGCTGCCGCCGATGGAGCTGCTCGTCGCCTGGCATCGCAGCCTCGGGCTCGCGGGCGCGGGCACGATCGATGTCGGCAGCCTGCGGGAGGTCCCGCTGCTGCTGCTGAAGCCCGCCTACACCACCCGCAAGCTTTTCGATGCCGCCTGTCGTCTCGCGCGGTTCGAGCCCACCATCTATGTCGAGAGCGGGGCGCCGCATACGCTGACGGCCCTCGCGGAGTCCGGCTTCGGCGCCGCCGTCGTGCCCTCGACGCTCCGTATCGAAAGCCGCCGCCTGCAGATCGCGCGGCTCGCCTATCGCGGTCAGCCGCTACAGGTGGCACTGGCGATGCTGTGGGACAAGCGACGTCCGCTGCCGCGCTATGCCGAGGCTTTCGTCGAAGGCTTTGCCGAGCATCTCGCGCGCGTCATGCCGCTGGCGCGGCCGCGCGGCGGGCTGCCGGGCGAGAAGGTGCGCGCGCAGGCGGACTCGAGCCGCGCGGGCTCGGTGCGACGCGTCCGGAAACGACCTACCAGGTGACGTAAAGCGCGACCTTTCCGGGCCTTCCCTCCTTGTCGAACTCGCAGACCTCGGCCCGCAGATGGAAGCCCTTCGCGGCCAGTTCCTTCTCGAAATAGGCATAGCCCCGCTCCGCCCAACCCTGCAGCGTCTTCGGCCAGTCGGGTTCGGAATTGTTGATCGCGCGACCGCGATCGGAGAGAAACTCGGCTGGAAACTCCATCACCTTGAGGACACTCGAACCATTCTCCGCGGCCCGCCGCATCGCCTGGTTCAGCAGTTCGCCCACATTGGGGCGAACGTCCCGCTTCATGAACTCTTCCTGGAAATTCTTGCGCGCTTCGTCGGCCGCCGTCATGTGAGCCAAGGCTTCCTTGGCTTTGGCCATTTCGGCGTCATTCGAGACCTTCTTGAGATCGGTCGGCTTCAGGATTTCGGTTGCGCTCATGTTCGACTCCCTGCTTCGAGATTCCTGTGGCTTGCCTTTCCTTCCCGTTGAATGCCTGGCCCGGATCGAACATCGGTCCAGGTTTCGTCCGTCGCGCTCGTCCTTGGCTGTTCACTTGGCGACACCCGGCGTCTCCGCCGCAGGCATTTCCGCCACCGTCACCGGCTTCGGCCGTGCGCCCGGCCGCAGCTTCTCGCGCACCGCCTGGAAGACGACATAGAGCGGCGGGATCGCGAAGATGCCGACGAAGGAGGCGAGGATCATCCCGCCGAAAACCGGGGTTCCCACGTCGCGCCGCGCGAGCTCCGAGGCGCCTTGCGCGACCACGAGCGGATAGAGGCCGAGGATGAACGCAAAGGAGGTCATCATGACCGGCCGGAAGCGCAGCCGCGCCCCTTCGGTCGCCGCATGGAGCAATGGCACGCCGCGTTCGCGCTGCGCTTTGGCGAACTCGACGATCAATATGCCGTTCTTCGCGGCAAGGCCGATCAGCACGACCATGCCGATCTGGGCATAAAGATCGAGCGTCAGGCCGCCGAGATAGAGGGCCCCGAACGCACCCAGCATCCCGACGCTGACCGACAGCAGCACAGGAACCGGGATCGTCCAGCTCTCATAGAGCGCCACCAGGAAGAGATAGGCGAAGAGCACCGCGAAACCGAGAATGATCGCCGTCTTGCCCTCGGCGCGCTTCTCCTGGAAGGCGGTGTCCGTCCATTCGCCGGCGAAGCCGACCGGCAGCGTGCCGGCCGCCACGCTCTCCATCGACGCCAGCGCCTGGCCCGAGGAAACGCCGGGCGCCGGGCTTCCCTGAATCGTCACCGCGCGACGGTTGTTGTAGCGGATGAGAGACGGCGGCCCCACGATCACGCGGGCTTCGAGCAGGCTCCGCAGCGGAATCATCGTGCCGTCGGCGCTGCGGACATTGATCCGGTAGATGTCGTCGATGCTGTCTCGATCCACCGCTTCGGCCTGGACATTGACCTGCCATGTCCGCCCATAGAGGTTGATGTCGTTCACGTAATAGCCGCCGAGCGCCGTCTGCAGCGCCTGGAAAACGTCGCTGAGATCGACACCCAGCACCTGCACCTTGTCGCGGTCGATATCGAGATAAATCGACGGGCTGGTGGCGGAGAAGGTGCTGAACACCCGCCGGAGGCCGGGCTCTTGGTTCGCCGCGACGACGAGGCCGCGCATGGCCTGGGCGAGGACTTTGGGGTCGCCACCGCTCAGGTCCTGCAGGACATAGGTGAAGCCGCCGCCGGTGCCGAGACCGATGATCGGCGGCGGCGCCAGCGGTACGACCGTGCCGCCGCCGATCTCCCGGAATTTGGCGCCGAGCCGGGCCATCACGCCGGTCACGCTCAGCGCGTCGTCGCGGCGCTCCTCGAACGGCTTCAGCGTCACCACGACGAAGGCGGAGTTGCTCTGGCTGTAATTGTCGATGAAGTTCAGGCCGATCACCGAGGTGTAGTCCTCGACGGCCTCTTCCTCGCCCAGGATCTTCTCGATCTGCCCGATCACCGCGGCCGTGCGCGACACGGAGGCGCCCTCGGGCAACTGCGCCACGACGAAGAGCGCGCCCTGATCGTCCTCGGGGAGGAACCCCGTCGGCGTGCCCTTCCCCAGCGCCACGATGCCCGCCGCGGCCACCGCCACCATGACCAGACCCAGGATCGAGACCCGGACGAGACGCGCGACCACCCTGCCGTAGCCGTCGCGCACCCCGTCGATCCAGCGCATCACCTTGCCCATGATTCCGCGCCGCGGCCCGTGATGCGGTCGCAGCAGGATGGCGCAGAGCGCAGGGGAGAGCGTCAAGGCGTTGATTGCCGAAAGGAACATCGCAACGGCGACGGTGACCGCGAACTGCCGGAAGAGCTCGCCGGAGATGCCCGGGATGAAGGCGACCGGAACGAACACCGAGAGGAGCACCAGGGTGATGGCGATGATCGGCGCCGTGATCTCCTGCATCGCCTTCTTGGTGGCGGCCGCGGGCGAGAGCTCGGGATGCTCTTCCATCACCCGCTCGACGTTTTCCACGACGACGATGGCGTCGTCCACCACGATGCCGATCGCCAGCACCACGGCGAGGAGCGACACGGAATTGGCGGAATAGCCAATCGCGATCAGCGCGATGAAGGTGCCGATCAGGCTCACCGGCACGGCGAGCGTCGGAATGAGCGTCGCCCTCATGCTGCCGAGGAAGAGGAACACCACGATCACGACCAGCAGGAAGGCCTCGATGAGGGTCTTCTGCACCTCGTGAATGGTCTCCTTGACGAAGATGGTCGGGTCGTAGGTGACCTTCCAGACGAGATCCTCCGGGAAGCTCCGCTGCAGCTCCACGAGCCGCGCGCGAACGGCATCGAGCGTCGTGATCGCATTGGCGCCCGGCGCCTGATAGATTGCGAGCGCTGCCGCCGGCGCGCCGTTGAACCGGGTGTCGCGGTCGAGGCTGGAAGCGCCGAGCTCGATGCGGGCGACGTCGCCGAGGCGGAGCACGGAGCCATCCGGATTGGTGCGCAGCACGATATTCTCGAATTCGGCCACGCTGGTAAGCCTGCCCAGCGTCTGGATGTTCAACTGCAGCTGCTGGTCGTCGAAGATCGGCCGGGCGCCGATCCGGCCGACCGCCGCCTGCACGTTCTGCGCCTGGACGGCGGCGATGATGTCCTTCGCCGTGAGACCGAGTCCGGTCAGGCGATCGAGCCGGACCCAGACGCGCATGGCGTAATCCTGCGGCCCCCACAAGATCGCGTCGCCGACGCCGGGCGTGCTCTTCACCTGATCGAGAATGTTGATGGTCACATAGTTCGAGATGAAAAGCGGGTCGTATGTCTGGTCCGGCGAATAGACGGCGATCACGCCGAGCAACGCCGATGATTTCTTCTTGACCGTGACGCCCTGGCGCTGCACGTCCTGCGGCAGCTTGGAAAGAGCCACCTGTACTCGGTTGTTGACGTTGACCGTGTTGATGTCGGGATTGGTGCCGAGCTCGAAGGACGCGAGCAGCGAATAGCTGCCGTCGTTTCCGCTCACGCTCTTCATGTAGATCATCTGATCGACGCCGACGACCTGCGCCTCGATCGGCTGCGCGACCGTCGCGTCCACGATCGAAGCTGAGGCCCCCGGGTAGTTCGCGGTTACGGAGACCTGCGGCGGCACGATATCGGGATACTGGGCGATCGGGATTGCCAGGAGCGACAGCAGCCCGGCGATCGTGGTCACGATCGAGATGACGATCGCGAGGCGTGGCCGATCGACGAAGATGGCCGAAAGCATGAATCAGCTCGGATTGAGGGACGCCGGCAGCGGCGCTGCCTCGATCGCCTGACCGGGCCGCACCGATTGCAGCCCCTCGACAATGACCTGCTCGCCCTCGGTCAAGCCCTCGACCACGATGTTCACGCCGCTTTCGCCTGTGGCCTTGATCCGCCGGACGGTCGCCTTGCCGGCTTCGGCTACGAAGACGTAAGTGCCCGCCTGGTCGGCCAGGATGGCCGCCTGCGGAACCACGATCTTCTCTTCGGGCTGCCCGACCTCCACCTGCACCTGCACGAGTTGTCCGTCGACGAGCCCGCCCTGCGAATTCGGCATCACCGCCCGCACCGATATGGTGTCGGTCGCGCGATCGACCGCCGGCGCGACGAAATCGATCCGACCGAGTTCGGGATAGACCGTTCCGTCGGCAAACCGGACCTGCACCTTGATAGAGGAAAGGTCCGGCCTGCTCCCCGATTGCTGGCTCTTCAGGAACTCCCGCTGGCTGACGGGGAAGGTGATGTAGATGGGGTCTTCGCTCACGATGACCGTGAGGACGCCACTGTCGGGCCCGACCACATTGCCCTCGGTGACGCTGGTCCGGCCGATGCGGCCCGAGATCGGCGCGAAGATCTCGGTATAGCCGAGGTTGATGCGGGCATCCGCCAGCCCGGCCTCGTTGATCATGATCGCGCCCTTCGCCTGCTGCTCCAGCGCCACGGCCTGATCCAGCGAGACGTCGGTCGCGAAACCCTTCGCGGAAAGCTCGGCCGCACGCACGCGCTGCCGCGTCGCCAGGGTGAGCGCGGCCTGACTCTGCTCCAGCTTGCCTTGCGCTTCCTGCACGGAGGCTTCGAAGGAACCCCGCTCGATGCGGTAGAGCAGGTCGCCTTCCTTCACGAACTGCCCGTCCTTGAACAGCACCTCCTCCAGATAGCCGGTTATGCGCGCATGGATCTCGACGCGGCCGATCGCCTCGACGCGGCCGACGAAGGAGAGCGATTGGGAGACGGGCGCCAGCCGGGCCTCGACCGTGCCGACGGGGACCGCGTTCGTGTCCGCCTGCTGGGCATGGGCGGGGAGCGAAAGCCCGCAGAGCAGGACTGCCGCGCAGACGCCATACCGCATACGCACCTCCCTCCCCCTCCGATCGTCAAACCCGCAGGCCGCGAAACGATCGAGTTTTGGCCGCCATACAGCCGCCCGGCCGTAGAATTATCGTCGAAAACCGAACCCGTGCGCCGATGCGATCGGGCACCATCCGACTGATATCTTATACCTTTTTCTCCCGCCAACCAAGCGCGACAGGCCGCATTGCCGACGCCGGCGGATACCCGGCGGATGCAATGTCGATTGCCGCGCGATAGGCGGTGATGCACCCTAAAGCCCGTGAGCGTGGTACGGAGGGGGATCTGGACCGATGGACAA
Source organism: uncultured Rhodospirillaceae bacterium (assembly GCA_902826565.1). GTDB lineage: Bacteria > Pseudomonadota > Alphaproteobacteria > Dongiales > Dongiaceae > CADEFF01. Next base: position 105,696 of record CADEFF010000003.1, read on the forward strand.
GGAACTCAACCGGATCATCGAAGTCGCGAGAAACGTCTCGCGGCCCTATCGCGTCAAGAAGGGGAAGACGTTCAAGCTAAAGGACTATTCTCCCGGCGACCTCGGCGATTTCGACAAGGCCGACAAGCAGCGCTTCCAGGAAGGTCTGAAGAGTGGCGTCGAGGCGCTCTCGCGCCTGCAGGAAATGCTTTACGCGCAATCGCGATGGGGCCTGCTGGCAGTGTTCCAGGCGATGGATGCCGCCGGCAAGGACGGCTCGATCAAGCATGTGATGTCGGGCGTCAATCCGCAGGGTTGTAACGTGCATAGTTTCAAGGCGCCGTCGTCGGAAGAGCTGCGGCACGATTTCCTGTGGCGCTGCTCCAAGCTGCTGCCCGAGCGCGGCATGATCAGCATCTTCAACCGTTCCTATTATGAGGAGGTGCTGGCGGTACGGGTGCATCCGGAATATCTCCAGAAGCAGCAGCTCCCTCCCCAGCTCGTCTCGAAGGACGTATGGGAAGAGCGCTATGAGGCGATCCGGAACATGGAATCCCATCTGGCGCGGAACGGGTTCGTGGTCCGAAAGATCTTTCTGCATCTTTCGAAGGGGGAGCAGAAGCGGCGCTTCCTCGGGCGGCTCGAGGAAGCGGATCGCCACTGGAAGTTCTCGATCGCGGACACCACCGAACGGCAGTATTGGGATCAGTATCAGCACGCCTACGAGAAGGCCATCCGGGCGACGGCGACACCCGATGCGCCCTGGTACGTGGTGCCTGCCGACAACAAATGGTATGCGCGCATCGTCGTCGCCGGGGCACTCATCGACGCACTCTCCGAGTTGGATCTAGCCTTCCCCGAGGTGGATGCCGCGAAGCGCAAGCAGCTCGCGGCTGCACGCAGGGCTCTGCAGGCGGGCTGAACCCGCGGCGCGGGTGCGCGCCAGGCGCAGGATCGCCGAACGCATCGACCGGCACAGGAGAGATGCGGCATGAATCCGGGCAGTGCCTTGACGATCGTGCCGCTCATCTCGCAGCTCCGCGATTATCGGATGCCGTGGCTTACGCGGGATCTCGCAGCCGGACTTTCGGTCGCCGCCGTGTCCCTGCCCTCCGCCATCGCCTATCCGGCGATCGTCGGGTTGCCGACCCAAACCGGCCTGTTCGCCGCCATCTTCTCCATGATCGGCTACGCCCTCCTGGGGCCGTCCCGGAAGCTGATGGTCGGGCCGGACACGGCGACCTGCATCATGGTGGCGGGCGTGCTCACGTCGCTCGGCGCCGCGACGGAAACCGATCGCGTGAACCTGACGCTCGTTCTGACCATCGCCGTGGGGGTGTTCTGCTTCGCGGCCGCCGCCCTCCGGCTCGGCTTCCTCGCCAACTTCCTTTCGCGACCGATTCTGGTCGGCTTTCTCGCCGGCATCTCGATCAGCCTCGTCATCGGCCAGATTGAGCGCCTTACCCGCGTGGCGGTCGATACGCAAGGCCTCGTCCGCCCCATCGTCGACTATGTCGGCCGCATCGGCGAAACCCATCTGCCGACGCTGATCGTCGGGCTCGGCACCCTGGCGTTCCTGCGAATCATGCGGCGCCGGGCGCCGCACCTTCCCGCGCCGCTGCTGGCACTCATCTTCGGCATCGCGATTTCGGCCGGCCTCGATCTCCGGTCTTGGGGGGTCGCCGTCCTCGGCGCCCTGCCGAAGATCGACTTCGATCTCGCGGCCCCGTCGCTCGAGGCGATGCGAAGCCTCGCGAATGTCGATCTCCTGGGCGGGGCGCTGGCGATCATGTTGGTGGGCTTCGGATCGGGCATCGTCACCACCCGCAGCTTCGCCATGAAGAGCCATTCGGACGTGGATGCGGACCGGGAGTTGTCCGGCTTCGGCGCAGCCAACATCTTCAGCGCGCTCTTCGGCGGGTTCCCCGTGACCGCATCGGATTCGCGGACCGCGGTGAATTTCGCCGTCGGCGGAAAGACCCAGATTGCGGCGCTCGTGTCGTCGGCCGCGCTTGCCGCCGCCGTGCTGCTGCTGGCGCAGTCTCTTGCCTATCTGCCGACCGCGACGCTCGGTGCCATTCTCGTTTCCGCGGCCATCGACCTCATCGATCTCGGGGAATTCCGCGCCTTGCGCCGACTGGGTGCGGCGGAGTCCTTCTTCGCCGTTCTCACCGCCCTGGGCGTGGTGGTTGCCGGGGCGCTCCAGGGCGTGTTCATCGCGATCGCCGCCACTCTCGTCTATCTGATGTGGTACGCGGCGCATCCGAGGCTCGCCCTGCTTGGCCGCATTCCCGGAACCATCGGGCTCTACAAGCTGCATCGTTACCCGGAAGCGCGCGCCATACCGGGCCTCACCCTGGTCACGCTGCAATCGGGCCTCGTGTTCTTCAATGCGGATTTCGTCAAGAAGCGCCTGCTCAAGATTGCCAACGCCCGGCGTATGCCCGATGGCTGGTTCGTGCTCGACGCGGCCGGGCTCAATGTGCTGGACAGCACCGGCGTCGGAAAGCTCGACGAGATCCGCGAGCAGCTCGCGGCGATGGGCTTCAGGTTCGGACTGGCCGACCTCAACAGCAAGGCCCGCCGCATGGTCGACCGGGCCGGCCTCCGCGAGAAGCTGGGCGACGACATGATCTTCCCGAGCGCGGAGGCCGCGGCCGCGACGATCGAGGCTCTGTCCGCCGATCGCAGCGATGGCACCGATACCGCTCCGGAAACGCGGGCGGCACACGAACAGAAGCAGTAACCGCCGCCGCCACTGCCGCTCGCCGACCTGGAACCGTGGCATCCGGCCGGGTCGCCGATCTAATATGCATCGCGGGTCGGGAATCCGGACTTCGGGGGAATGCCTATGAAAGCCGCCGTGCTGCGCGAGATCGGCCAGCCGCTGACGATCGAAGACGTATCGATTTCATCGCCGCGCGCCCATGAGGTGCTGGTGCGCACGGCCGCCGTCGGCGTCTGCCACAGCGACCTTCACTATATTGACGGGCTCTATGCCTGCCCGAAGCCGACCGTCCTCGGGCATGAATCGGCCGGCGTCGTCGAGCGGGTGGGTGCCGAGGTGACCTATGTGAAGCCGGGAGATCACGTGATTACCTGCCTCTCGGTCTTCTGCGGCCATTGCGAGTACTGCACCACGGGTCGTCCCTATAGCTGCGACAATCCCGAAACCGGGCGGCCAGAGCAGGGCGAACCGCGGCTCTCGCACGCCAGGGGGCCGATGCATCAATTCTACAATCTCTCCTCCTTCGCCGAGCAGATGCTGATCCACGAGCATGCGCTGGTGAAGATCCGCAAGGACATGCCGCTCGACCGCGCGGCGCTGATCGGTTGCGCCGTCACCACCGGTTTCGGCGCCGTCATCAACACGGCACGCATCGAGGTCGGCAGCACGGTCGCGGTCATCGGCTGCGGCGGCGTGGGGCTTTCGGCGATCAACGGGGCCGCAATCGCCGGCGCCGGGCGCATCATCGCCGTGGACATCAAGGGCTCGAAGCTGAACCTGGCGAAGCAGTTCGGCGCGACCGATGTCGTCGATGCGAGCCGCACCGACCCGGTCGAGGCCGTCAAGGAGATGACCGGCGGCGGCGTCGAATATTCCTTCGAGGCGCTCGGTCTCAAGAAAACCTCGGAACAGGCCTTCCGGATGCTCCGGCGCTCGGGCACGGCCACCATCATCGGCATGGTGCCCGAAGGACAGATGATCGAGATTAGCGGCGCAGATCTGCTCAGCGACCGGAAGCTGCAGGGCTCCAACATGGGCTCCAATCACTTCCGGGTCGACATGCCGCGTTTCGTCGATTTCTACCTCGCCGGCACGCTGAAGCTCGACGACATGATCGCGCGCCGGATCTCCCTCGAGCAGATCAACGAGGCCTTCGCCGAGATGAAGCGCGGCGAGATTGCACGCAGCGTGATCGTGTTCGACCATTGAGCCGGAGTCAGAATTCGGCGCCGCATGATGACAACGATGAAAAGGTCACTCCAAGCGGCCGGCCCGTTGACCTCGAAACTCGCGACGTCTCGGCTCACGCGCCGCCGGGGCTTCAGTCGAACGCGACGGCGACTTCGCCCAGATCGATGAACGCGGCGGTCACGCGATCCCCCGCCACGATCTCGACGGGCGCGACGCAAGTGCCGGTGGTGACGATATCGCCTGCCTTCAGGCCGCCCCCCCTCTTCGAGCGATCCCGCGCCAGCCATAGAAGCTGTCGGCGCGGATCGCCCAGCGTGTCGAGGGCGCGGCCCTCGCCCGCCAAGCGATCATTGCGGAAGAGGCGCACTTTCCCGGCGGGCAGGTCGAGGCCATGCCACGCGGGAACCTTGGGCCCGAGCAGAAACCATCCCGCAAAGGCATCGTCGGCAGTCATCTCGGTCGCGCCGATGGTCGGAAAGGTTTCGAAGCGCGAGTCCGGAATCTCGATCGCCAGATGGAGATCGCTGACGGCCGCCGTCACCTCTTCCATCTCGTAGGGTCGCGCACGCGGCGGCAGATCGCTCCCGAGGCGAAAAGCGAATTCGGGCTCCACGACGCGCATATGCATCGGTCCGGCCGCGAGCCTCGTGCCGCTGTCGAGGACGTAACCGTCGAACAGCCGGCCGGCGAGCGGCTCGCTCAAGCCAAGACGGCGCTGTCCGGCTTCGCTCGTAACCGCCAGCTTCCAGCCGCGCACGGCCCTTCCGGTACCCGCCGCGAGGGCGTCCTGGATCTTGTAGCCGTCCTCCAGCGATTGCGGCCGGACATGGTCGGGCAGGGCCGCGAGGCGCTCGCCGGCGATCCGCGCCCGCCACAGCAGACAGGCCGCCTCCTCGGCCGCTCTAGGATCCATCGCGATGCTCCCCTAATCCGACGCCGCCGGCGTTCTCTGCCGCGATCCGGGACGCGCAACCTTGCGGCTCTTCGATGAACGAGCGTCGTCGGCCCCCTTTGGCCCGCGACGTTCTACTTCCGCGGATGTCCCGTTAGCCAGGCCTTCACGGTCATGAGCTTGTTGGCGAGGTGGTTCTTGAGTATCCCGGACAGCGCTGCGCCGTCGCGCGCCTCGAGCGCCGTCAACATCGCCTCATGCTCGGTAACCGCTTCGTGCCAACGCTCGTCCGACATGTTGGCGACATAGCGCGCCGTGCGGACGCGACTCGCCAGCGAGCGGTAGACGGATTTCAAGGTTTCGTTGTGAGTCGCCTCGAGGATCGCCTGATGGATCGCCTGGTTGATGGCAAAATAAGGCTGCAGCTCGCGCCGTCGCCAATGCTCGACCATCCGGCGATGGAGCGAGGCGATCTCGGCGATCTCCGCGTCCGTAATGCGGCTGCAGGCGATCTCTCCTGCCAGTGACTCCAGCGCGCCCATCACCGGAAACACTTCCTCGAGCTCCGGAACGCTGAGCGAGGCGACGGTCGCGCCGCGATGGGGCTGCAGCGTCACGATGCCCTCGGAGGCCAGTACCTTCAGCGCCTCCCGGAGCGGCGTCCGGGAAACGCCGAACTGCTTGCAAAGCGCCATCTCCTGGATTTTCTCGCCGGAGGCAAGCACACCCGTGCCGATAAGATCGCGCAGCCGCTCGACGAGCTCGTCATGCAGCGAACGCCTCGCAATCGGCTCCGCCGCCGGCATGATCTGGGACAGGGCTTCTTCGTTCATCTCGCACGCTCCGCGGGTGCCTGATCCGGTATTCGATGCCCGCCACCCGGCCTTCCGCCGGTACATTCCCGGTTCGACCGCCGGAAACCGATCATTTTCGCCCGTCGACCCCGCAGGAGCCGACACGCACTCGCGCGACTCCGCCGCTCGCGCCAGAAAACTTTTCGGATATCACGGCCGCCAACGCAAGAACCGCGCAACCGCAGGCGGAATCGCGGCGAACCGATGATCAAGGGCGACGCGTTCGGGACGTCGATTCTCCTGCGGGTTGGCGGCAAGGCTCCGACACCCGCATCGTCCGCGGTGCGGTTCGCATCGCCAAGGCGATCCCACCGGCAAACGACAGATCCGAAACTCGTCGAAGAACCATGCGCGCCGTCATCGCATGCGGCGGGGAAGCAGATGCGCAGAACGAGTGCGATTGATTGACTCATATGAATTCATAATGCAGAATTCAATTCATGAAATCAACTGCGACCCACCGAAACTCCCCAGAGTTTGGCGCTTCCGGCAGGGTTGCAGGCCGGCATTTCCTCCAGATTCCGGGTCCGACCAACGTTCCCGACCGAGTTCTCCGGGCGATCGGCGTGCCCACGATCGACCACCGCAGCCCGGCCTTTGCCGAGCTCGGCAAACGCGCCATCCAGGGTCTCCAATGGGTGCTGAACAGCTCGGCGCCCGTCGTCATCTATCCGGGGTCCGGGACCGGCGCGTGGGAAGCCGCTCTTGTCAACAGCCTGTCGCCGGGCGACGCGGTGCTGATGTTCGAAACCGGACACTTCGCCAATCTGTGGCGGTCCATGGCGTCGCGGCTCGGGCTCAAGCCCGAGATTCTCGGCGGCGATTGGCGAACCGGCATCGATGCCGGAAGGATCGGCGAGCGATTGAAGAAGGACATGGATCGCCTGATCAAGGCGGTCTGCGTCGTCCACAACGAAACCTCGACCGGTTGTGCCTCGCGGATCGACGATGTCCGGCGCGCGATCGACGACGCCGGCCATCCGGCCCTTCTCCTCGTCGACACCATCTCCTCGCTGGGCTCCATCGACTATCGCCACGACGAATGGGGCGTCGACGTCACGGTCGGCTGCTCGCAGAAAGGTCTGATGCTGCCGCCCGGCCTTTCCTTCAACGCCGTCAGCGAAAAAGCGCTTGCCGCCTCGGCCTCGGCGACGCTGCCGCGGTCCTACTGGGCCTGGGACGAGATGCTCAAGATGAACGGCGCGGGATATTTCCCCTACACGCCGTCGACGAACCTCCTTTACGGCCTGGTCGAGGCGATCGACATGCTGCGCGAAGAGGGCCTCGAGGCCGTATTCGCGCGCCATAGCCGCCATGCTGCCGCGACGCGCTGCGCAATCGAAGCCTGGGGTCTCGAAATCCTCTGCAAGAATCCGAGCCAGTACTCGGACGCACTGACTGCGGTTTTGATGCCGGAGGGCCACAGCGCGGATGAGTTCCGCCGCATCGTGCGCGAACGGTTCGACATGTCACTTGGCAGCGGTCTCTCGAAGCTTGCGGACCGGGTGTTCCGCATCGGTCATCTGGGCGATCTGAACGATCTGACACTCGCCGGAACGCTGGCGGGCGTCGAAATGGGTCTGGCGCTCGCATCCGTTCCCCATCGACCGGGGGGTGCGCAGGCGGCGCTCGGCTATCTGGCATCGGCGAATGTTGCGTGAGGAGAGCCTGACTTAGCGCTTCTTGTGCCGCCCGGCATGTCCGGAACAGCAACGGCGCGAGCGCGATCGATTTCAAGTCTGGAGGGTGCCGGCGACAAGGCGCCCCAACGACAGGGGAGGGCGGGCGTTACTGATGACCGGCATCGTCGCGAAATCTGCCCGAGAGCTCCGCGCGCTGATCGCAGCGAAATCGCTGTCGCCCGTCGAGATCTTCGACGCCTTCGCCGACCGGATCGAAAGGGTCAATCCCGCCGTGAACGCGATCGTCGCGATGGATCTCGATCGCGCGCGGGACGAGGCGCGGCGCGCCGAGCAGGCGGTCATGCGCGGTGCCCCGCTCGGCCTGCTTCACGGACTGCCGGTCGGCATCAACGACCTGCATCTGACGGCCGGCCTCCGCACGACCTTCGGATCGCTGGTCCAGAAGGACAATGTGCCCGACACCGACGAACTGCTCGTGTCGCGCATCAAGAAGGCCGGCGGAATCGTCATGGGCAAGACGAACGTGCCGGAGTACGGCGCCGGCGCCAACACGGTCAACCGGGTCTATGGCGCGACGGTGAATCCGTTCGGGACGACGCTGTCCGCCTCCGGGTCCTCGGGCGGATCGGCGGCGGCGCTCGCGACCGACATGGTGCCGCTGTCGTCGGGCGGCGATCTCGGCGGCAGCCTGCGGACGCCGGCCGCCTTCTGCGGCGTTGTCGGCCACCGCCCCTCGCCCGGCACCTGCCCCACCAACCGCGCCGCCGACGGCTGGTCACCGCTCGCGGTCGAAGGGGCGATGGCGCGCAATGTCGGCGACGCCGCGCTTCTTCTGGCGGCGATCGCGGGGCGTGCTCCCATGGACCCGATCTCGCGCGACTTGTCGCCCGACTACTTCCTGTCGCTGCCTTCGGTCCGACTCGATCGCCTGACGGCGGCCTTCAGCGAAGATCTGGGCTCGATCCCGGTCGATGACGACGTCCGCAGGCATTTCCGGTCGGTCGCCGACCGGATGGCGCCGCTCTTCAAGACGACCGCATGGCGGCATCCCGATTGCGGCGACGTCGATACGCCATTCGAGGCGCTGCGCGCCGTCGGCTATGGCAATGCGTTCGGCGAGTATGTCCGCAAGCATCGCGACGTCGCCTCGCCCAACATCGTCGCGAACGTCGAACTGGTCGGCACGCTCTCCGTCTCCGACATCGGGCGCGCCCATGGAGCGCAAACCACTCTCTACCGGAAGTTCCAGACCTTCTTCGAGGATGTCGATCTGTTGATCTGTCCGGCCGCGCCGGTCGCGCAGTTTCCCGTCGATGACGTTTATGTGAAGGAGGTTGGCGGCGAGCAAATGGCCAGCTACATCCGCTGGATCGCGCTCAACTACGCGATCACCCTCAGCACCCACGCCACAACGGTCATTCCCGCGGGTCTCGGACCGACCGGCATGCCTTTCGGCCTTCAGATCGTCGGACGACATCTCGACGATGCGCAAACGCTGGCCATCGCGGCCGCGCTCGAAGCCGAGTTCGCCAGGGACCCGAAACTGGCGCGTCCCATACCCGACATCGCGAAGCTCAGCGCACCCGGCCTCGAGACGCGCGCGCGACAAGTCTCGCCGCAATGGATGGGCGCCCGATGACCCGGATGAATTCCCGTCGCCGGCGGCTTCGCTCCGCCACGCAACCGTTCCCAGCCGCAAGGAGAAGCTCATGATTCGCAGACCGGTTCCCTGGCCGAACGGCGCCAAGGTCGCCTGTGCCATCACCTTCGATGTGGATGCCGACAGCTCGATGCATCTCTTCCACCCGAAGGACGCGATCAACCGCGTCTCGTCGCTGTCGATGCTGAAATACGGCCCGGAAGTATCGATCCCGCGAATCCTGGAAACCTACAAGCGCTTCGGCATCAAGCAGACCTTCTGCGTGCCGGCCTGGTGCATCGAACAGTATCCCAAAGCCGTCGAGGCGATGGTGAAGGGCGGGCATGAGGTCGCCTTCCACGGCTACATCCACGAGGGGCCGAACACGTTGTCGCGCGACGAGGAGCACTACTGGCTCAGCCGCAGCATCGATGTGATCAAGAAATACACCGGCAAGCGGCCGCGCGGCTCGCGCTCGCCCGGGCACTGCATCTCGATCCACACGCCGGACCTGCTGGTCGAAGAGGGCTTCCTCTACGACTCCACCCTGCAGGGCGACGACGTGCCGTACATTCTGCAGACCAAGAAAGGCAGCCTGGTCGAACTGCCCACGCACATGGCCCTCGATGACTGGCCGCCCTACGTTTACGAGGGCGCCTTCAACCACTTCATGCAGATCATGTCGCCCCATCGCGCCATGGAGATCTTCATGGCCGAGTTCGAGGCCATGCGCCATTACGGCGGCGGGTTGTGGGTCACGCTCTGGCATCCCTTCATCAGCGGCCGCGCCGCGCGCTGGCTGCGCGTCGAGCGCATGATCGAGGAGATGATGCGGACCGGCGAAGTCTGGTCTGCGACCATGGAAGAGATCGCCAACAACGTGCTCGCCTGTCGCACGAAGGCCACCTACAAGCCCCGCGCAGACAAGCTGCCCTTCTACGACAAACCGGTCGACGTCGGCGGCCCCTGGTTCGGGCCGCCGCCGGCGAATTGACGAGGATGTTGCGGGGCCGGCGCTTGCGGCCGCCCCCTATGGAGTTCGCGTGAATGAACGGGCGAGGCGATCGGTCGAAACTCCCACGGCGCGGGCACCGCATCGACGGTTCGTGCCGCGCGCCGCACGGCGTCGCCCCGCTTCCGGAGGCGACGGCGAGCATGAGGGCGCTCTGAGATGGCGGACAAAGTCGGTGCCGCATCGACCAGAACCGGAGACCTCGGCATGGAGGACAGGAACGCCGAGACGGCCCGCCTCCGGCAGCCCTGGAGACGTCGCCTGAAGCGACTGAACTTCAGCGAGCTGATCATGCCGGGGTTCATCCTGGTCTATTCGAGCATCATTGCCCTGATCGAGCCGCGCTTCCTGTCATGGGGCAATCTCGACAATCTGGCCGGCCAGATTGCGCCGCTCCTGGTGATGTCGGTGGGCCAGGCTTTCACGATCATCAGCGGCGGGCTGGACCTCTCCATGGCGGCGGTCATGTCGCTCTCCGGGGTCGTCGGGATTCTTCTGGTTCCTCTCGTCGGACCCTGGGGCGCTATCTGCGTGATGGCGGTGTTCGGACTCCTCGTGGGCCTGGTCACCGGCTACATCATCGCCTATCAGAAGACCTCTCCCTTCATCGTCACCCTCGGCATGGCGTCGGTGGCCACCGCCATTGCGCTGATCCTCGCGCATGGCGTGCCGATTTATACCGTGCCGCCCGAACTCACGGCGGCCATAGGCTTTGGCCATTTCCTGGGCCTTCCGGTCAGCTTCGAGATCGCAATCGCGATGCTCCTGCTCGGCGCGTTCCTGCTGCGGCGGACCGTGTTCGGCCGCTATGTCTATGCGATCGGCTCGAACAAGTCGGCCACCCTGCGCTCCGGCGTCAACGTCTCGCTGTACACGATGCTCGTCTACGGATTTGCCGGCTTCTCGACCGGTGTCGCGAGCATCGTCCTGACGAGTTGGGTCGGCGCCGCGCAGCCGGTCGCCGAACCGGACATGACGTTGAAATCGATTGCCGCGGCGGTCCTCGGCGGCATCGCGCTGAACGGCGGGAGCGGCGGGATGGTGCATGTGCTCTATGGCTGCATCGTCCTCGGCGCCCTCTCGAATTCCCTGACGCTGGTCGGAGTGTCGTCCTTCTACCAGATACTGGCGGTCGGCATCGTCATCATCGTGGCGGTGATGCTCGATCGTGTCCGCAGGCGGGAGATTTTCTAGGTTTCGCCCGATAGCTACTCGTTTCGCAATTATCACGCGTTTTCACTCGCTACCACCCGTATGGCAGGAAAGGTGACGCCATGATGTCGAAAATTTGGAGGAAATACCTCGTGCGTGCCACCTACGCGGGCGTGATGATGCTCGCCGTGGGTGTTGGTTCGGCTATACCGTCGGCCAAAGCCGACGACGCGGCCCGCTTCCTTGGCACTGTCGATGAGGTGGTGAAGGACACCGGGGAGCCGATTCGATATGGCGTGACGCTGGTCCATCTCCAGGACGATTACTGGAAGGGAATGGCGTACGGCATCGTCGATGAAGTCGAGAAGTCCGGCGGGAAAGTCGTCCAGGTTTCCATTGCCGGCAAATACGGCAACGTGACCGAACAGTTCGCCCAGATCGACGCCATGATCACCAAGGGCATCGACGTACTCGTGATCGGCGCGGCGTCCTATGACGGCTACGACACGATTCTGGCGAAGGCGAAGGCGGCCGGGATCAAGATCGTCGCCGCCGGAACCGCGGTGAACAGCAAGATCCCGGACTGGGGCGTGCTGTTCAGCGATTTCGAGATCGGCAAGAGGATGGGCGCGCTGCTTTGCGAAAAGAAGCCGGCGGGCAGCTTCAAGATCATCGGGCTGCCCGGACCGGCCGGCGCCGAATGGTCCAAGCTTCGCGTCGATGGCCTGAAGGAAGCGGTCAGCGAATGCCCGGGAGCCGAGCTGGAGCTCGCGCCGGTCGGCGGCGAGATCAGCATCGGTTATGCCTTGTCGCAGACGTCGGACATGATGACCAAGTATCCGGACGCCAGCTTCGTGTGGACCCCGACGATGGGTCTGGGCATGGGTGCCGTCCAGGCCATCCGGCAGCGTAATTCCGACATGAAGGTCGTCGGCAGTACGATCATGCGAGGCGTATTCGAGCCGCTGGAAGACGGGACCTTGCTCGCGGTGAATGCCGAACCCTCGATCCTGGTGGGCCGTCTGATCGTTCAGTATGCGATCCGGCAGAAGCTGGGAATGGACACGCCGCTCATCCAGCCGAGCACGGACACCCAGTATCCGCTGGTGACCATGCCGACGGAGTTCCTCACCAAGGAGAACTACAAGTCCTATCCTTGGGAGCAGACGGACGTGCCGCCGGCCGATTGGTCGATCGAGGCCTTCCAATAGCCGGACCTGAGCCCGTGCGGCGTCGCGAACCGATGTCGCACGGGCCGCTTGCATCCCGGAGCGTTCGCCGATCGGGCCGACGAGGCGAGAACAAGTGACATCCATGACAATGGAATCCGGTCATAGCCAAAGGCAGGTTCTTCCCGAGGTCGTCTTCCTCGAGAACATCTCCAAACGCTTCGGCTCGACCCAGGCAGCCCGGAACGTCTCGCTCAGGTTCAAGGGCGGCGAGGTCCATGCGGTCCTCGGCGAGAATGGCGCCGGCAAGTCCACTATCGGCAAGATACTGGGAGGATTGGTTCAGCCCGATGATGGGCGAATCGTCCTCGACGGCAAGGAGACGCGGCTTCGCAGCGTCGCCGAGGCGCGCGGCCGCGGCATCGCAATGGTGTTCCAGGAGCTGTCGCTCGTCCCGGACCTGACCGTGAGGGAGAACATCTATCTCGGGACCGAAATCGCCCGGCATCCGTTCAGCCTCCTTCGGCGCCAGGCGGAAGAGGACCGATGTCGCCGGCTCTTCGAGGAGTACAACTTCGCCTTCGACCTGAATGCGTGGACGCGAAGCCTCTCGGTTGCCAATCAGCAGCTTATCGAGGTCGTGAAGGCGTTGGCCAGCGACCCGCGTGTCTTGATCCTCGACGAGCCGACCGCAATGCTCGGCGTGCACGAGAACGAAAAGCTGATGGGCATCATCCGGAGCGCGCGACGCCAGGGAACGGCCATCATCTTCATCACCCACCATGTGGAAGAGGTTGTGGAAGCGGCCGACCGCGTGAGCCTCATGAAGGACGGCGCCCTCGTCGAATCTTTCCTCAAGACTGACGACATCGACGCAACCTGTATCGTGGGAAAGCTGGTCGGCAAATCGCGCTCCAAGGGCGCCGGCAAGCAGGCACCCTCGCTCGGAAACGAGGCCCTGGCGATCAGGAACCTGCCCGGGCCGCAGGACCGGTGCGCCGACCTGACCATTGCCGCCGGGCAGGTCGTCGGCCTTTATGGGGTCGTCGGCTCGGGGTGCGAAAGGATCGGTCAGGGTGTCGTGGGCCTGGCCGACCTTCGGCCCAGCGCCATGACGCTCGCCGGACGCCCCTATCGGCCCGGCAGCCCGGCGCAGGCGGCACGTGCCGGCGTCTCGTACCTGCCCTCGGGACGCGCGGCGAACTGCGTCCTGCCGAGCCGCAGCACGCGCGAAAATCTCATGATCAGCCAGCTCGATCAGATCCAGACCTGCGGCATCATGCGAAAGGGCGTCGAGCGCCAGCTCACGCAATCCCTGCTCGCCCGGTACCGGACGCGCTATGCGAGTTACGAGGATCCGATCACCAGCCTCAGCGGCGGGAACCAGCAGAAGGTGATGATCGCCCGATGCCTGGGCCGGGCGAGCAAGCTCATCGTCCTGGAGGATCCGACGGCCGGGGTGGATATCGGCGCGAAGCGGGATATCCATGAGCTGGTGCGCGATCGGGCCGCCTCGGGCCTCGGAATCCTGCTGGTCTCGAGCGATCTGCTCGAAACGATCGCGATTTGTGATGTGATCTATACGGTCATTCGCGGCCAGATCGTACGGAAGTACGAACATCCGACGATCGGCGACGAACCGAGCATCGTCGCCGATGTGCTCGGCGGATGAGGCGAGCGAGGCGCATGGCAGCGCCGGCGATCGGGCCCGATGGCGCAATCCTGCGGTGCGCCAATTCTGACAGCGAGGAGAGCAATGGCAATGAATGACGTCTGCGGGATTACCGGCCTGTTCCACGTTCTGGTCAAGACCAACGACCTGGAGCAGACGATGAAGTTCTACAAGGGCGTTCTCGGCCTGCGCGAGGCGCCGCGGCCCGACTTTGGCGTCAAGGGCGCCTGGCTCGCCTGCTCGACCCCGATCGGCGAGCAGATCATCCATATCTGGGCCGAGGGGCCGGGCATGGGGCCGACCGGCGTCTCGCCCTACGGCACCGCGACGATCGACCATGTCTCGCTGACCGCCATCGGACACAAGGCCTTCCGCGAGCGGTTCAGGAAGCATGGGCTGGATTGGCGCGAATACGTCATTCCCAAGACGACCTATTGGCAGCTCTTCGTCTATGACCCGAGCGGCGTGCAGCTCGAACTCACCTTCGACGAAGCGAACGAAGGCGGGCCGCACGGGCCGGTGACGCCCGGGCACGAATACAAGACCGGCGAGAACTTCTTCGACCGCGCAAAATATCCGAAGCTTTGAGGCGATGCCGTTAGTCGGCACGGCGTCGTCCGGCATCCGGCTCGTGACGGGTTGTTGGCGACCCCGGCCGACCGAGCGCGTCGCCTTGCCGCCAGCTTTGGCGTTCGGTGCGGATGCCAAGGCGAGGGTGGCGACGCGTCGGAGCCGTCTCGCCGACATCCCCGGACAGAATCGCCCGACGCGAGGCCGCCGGCCGATGAGGAATTCGTAGTCTTTTCGTCGCCAGGCCGCGCCCGGGTTCGGATACTGCGACATCGAGGTTGCGGAACGGCTATCGCCCGCCGCGACCTGCCCCATGAAATCGACGACATGATCTGGACGCTGCGCCAAAGTTGCCGCAGTGTCGGATTTCCGGCCTGTGCTTCCGAGCAGGGGCTACAGAACTTCGGTGGCGTCCTTTTGGCGACCGGCTTTTCCATTTGCGTAACATCACGAAGAGGGCTCATGGGACAGAATGTCGAGGTAATTCAGCGCGGCCATGTACTCGAGGTGACGCTCGACAGGCCGAAGGTCAACGCCATCGACGATCCCACGAGCCGCGAGCTGAGCGCGGCGTTCTCGCGATTGCGCGACGATCCGGAGCTTCGGGTCGGGATCGTGACCGGCGGTGGCGATCGCATCTTCTCGGCGGGCTGGGATCTCAAGGCGCTCGACCGGGGCGACGCGAAGCTCGAGGAATGGTGGAAGACCAGCAACTACGGCGACGGCGGCTTCGCGGGGATGACGGAACGCTGGGACCTCAACAAGCCGGTGATCGCGGCCCTGAACGGCCTCGCCATCGGCGGCGGCTTCGAGCTCGCCATGGCCTGCGACCTCGTCATCGCGGCCGATCACGTGGAGTTCGGCCTGCCGGAAATGCCGCTCGGCATGATTCCCGATGCCGGCGCCATCCAGCGCCTGCCGCGACGGCTTCCCTACAACATCGCCATGGAGATGTTCTTCATGGGTCGCCGGCTGACCGCGCAGGAGGCCGCGCAATACGGCTTCGTGAACAAGGTGGTCCCCAGAGCCGAGCTGATGGCGACGGCGCGCGCCTGGGCCGATCAGCTCGCCGAGGCGGCTCCCCTCGCGCTCCAGACGGTGAAGGAGGTTCTGCGATCGATCGAATGCGTCCCGCTCGAAGCGGCTTTCGCGAAGATCCGCACGGCGGACCTCCCGGTCTATCGCAAGATGCTCGGCTCCGAGGATGCGCGCGAGGGCGTGAAGGCTTTCACCGAGAAACGCAAGCCGGTCTTCAAGGGCCGCTGATCCGTAAACCTCCGAGGACAACGACCATGGCCCGCAAAGCCCCCCACCAGATCCGTCGCGTTTCGAGCTTGGGCGGCGGCCCGATCGGCGGCGGATGGACCGCCCATTTCCTGGCGCATGGCTACGATGTGGTCAGCTACATCCATGCCGAGAGCGAGCGCGACATCCTGCGCGAGATCGTCGATACCGGGTGGGTCAGCCTCACGGCGCTCGGACTTTCGTCCGGCGCATCGCTCGACCGCTGGAAGATCACGACCGATCTCGAAGAAGCCGTCTCGGATGCGGAGTTCGTGCAGGAGAGCGCGCCCGAAAACCTGGCGCTCAAGCAGGATCTCTACCTGAAGCTGGGCGATCTGGTGGCGCCGGATGTGGTGATCTCCTCCAGCACGTCAGGTTTGCGGATGACCGACATCCAGGCGACATGCGCGACGCCGGAGCGGGCGGTGGTCGGGCACCCCTTCAACCCGCCCTATCTGCTGCCGCTCGTGGAAATCGTCGGCGGCGACAAGACCTCGCCCGAGGCGGTGCGCTGGACGGAGGAATTCTACCGGGTGGCCGGCAAGGCGCCGCTGGTGCTGCGCAAGGAGATCCCCGGCTTCATCGCCACGCGGCTGCAGGAGGCGCTGTGGCGCGAGGCCATGCATATGGTCGATAACGACGAGGCCTCGCCCGAGCAGATCGACCTCGCCTTGCGCACCGGTCCGGGACCGCGCATGGCCCTGATGGGCCAGTGCATGGCCTTTCACGTCGCCTGCGGCGAAGGCGGCATGGCGACCAATCTCGACCAGTTCGGCCCGGCGCTGAAGCTGCCCTGGACCCGGCTTCAGGCACCCGAGCTGACCAAAGGGCTTCGCGACAAGCTGGTGGATGGCTGCAACAAGATGGCCGCGGGCCGTCGATTTGCGGATCTGGCGGCGGAACGCGACCGCGGCATCGTCGCCATCCTGAAAGCGATTGCCGAAACCGCGCGGAGCTGAATCGCCGATCGACGCCGAACCATCTGGGGAAACAATGCGACCGGAACTACGCCGCAACCTGCAGCGGCTGCTCGCACCGCGTCATGTTGCCGTCGTCGGCGGCCGGGACGCCGAGATCGTCGCGCAGGAATGCGGCCGCATCGGCTTCCGCGGCCCCATCTGGGGCGTCAATCCGCGACGTTCCGAGATTGCCGGACATCCCTGCTTCGGGCGCGTCGAGGACCTGCCCGAGCCGCCGGATGCCGTTTTCCTGGCGGTTCCTCGGGCGGCGGCCATCGAGACGGTGGCGCAGCTCCGGAAGATCGGGGCCGGCGGCGTCGTTTGTTACTCGGCCGGATTCCGCGAACTGGGCGGCGCCGGGACGCTTGCCGAGCAGACGCTCGCCGAGGCGGCGGGCGATCTCGCGCTGGTTGGGCCGAATTGCTACGGCCTCATCAACTACGGTCATCGCGTGGCCCTTTGGCCGTTCGCGCATGGCAGCAGCAAGGTCACGGAAGGTGCTGCGATCGTGACGCAGAGCGGCATGCTCGGATCCGACCTGACGATGAGCCAGCGCTCGACCCCGTTCCTCTACATGATCACCGTGGGCAATCAGGCGGTGCTTCGCTTCGAAGATTTCCTGGAAGTCCTGGTCGAGGATCCGGACGTGCGCGCGATCGGCCTGCATATCGAGGGGGTGCAGGATGTCGGGCGGTTCGCAAGCGCGGCGATCAAGGCGCTCGAGGCGAACGTCCCGATCGTCGCGCTCAAGACCGGCACCTCGACCGTCGGCGCGAAGCTCACCGTCAGCCATACGGGCTCGCTGTCCGGTACGGACGAGCTCTATCAGGCCCTGTTCGACCGGCTCGGCATCATCCGCGTGGATTCTCCCGCGGCGCTGCTGGAGACGGTCAAGTTCCTCTGCGTCTCGGGCGCCCCCAAGGGCAATCGAATAGCCGGCTTCACCTGCTCCGGCGGCGGCGCGACGATGCTGGCCGATCATGCCGAACGGATCGGGCTCGATTTCGCGACGCCGACGCCGGAAACGGCGGCGCTGTTGAAGCAACGGCTGCCGGAAATCGCCACCGTATCGAACCCGCTCGACTACACCACGCCGCTCTGGGGCGATGTCGAGCGCTTGCCGCCGGTGTTTCAGGCGATGCTCGGCGACCGCTACGACATGGCCGTGATGGTCCAGGACTATCCCCTCCCCGAGCTCGCCGGCAGCAAGGACAGCTATGAAAAAGATGCCCGCTCCTTCATGGCCATGGCACGGGCGGCGAACCTCCCGGCGGCGATCTGCAGCACGGTTCCCGAGAACATGGATCGGGACTCGCGGGAGATGATGCTGGCCGGCGGGATCGCGCCGCTGCAGGGCCTCGCCGAAGCGCTGGGAGCCATGGCCGGCGCCGCGCGCTACGGCCTGCGGCGCGAGCGGGTCATGGCACGAGGCGGGCTGCCTGCGCTTGGCCTCCTCGAGCCGATTGCCGGCAGAAACCGCGCCGCGCTCGTCGATGAATGGCAAGGGAAGCGCGCGCTCCATTCTGCCGGGCTCGCCGTGCCGGAGGGCCGGGTCGCGACCCTCGACGAGGTCGGCGATGCGGCGACGGAAGTCGGGTTTCCGGTCGCCCTCAAGATGGTGAGCGATCGAATTGCGCATAAGTCCGAGATCGGCGCCGTTCGCCTGGGGCTCTCGACCGCACAGGCCGTCGCCGAGGCGGCCGACGAAATGTCGACGACCGTCGCCCGCCACGACAAGGCGGCGAACTCGGGACGTTTCCTGGTCGAGCGCATGTTGCCGTCGCCCGTGGCCGAGCTCCTCGTCGATATCCGCAGAGACGCTCAATTCGGCCTTGCGATGACGCTCGCGAGCGGCGGGACGCTCGTCGAGCTCCTGTCCGACGCCGTCACCCTGCTGCTTCCGGCGGCGCCGGACGATATTCAGGACGCCCTGGCGCGGCTGAAGCTCTCGAAGCTGCTCGACGGCTATCGCGGGCGGCCATCCGCCGACCGCAAGGCGCTCGTCGACTACATCGGCCGCCTGGCACGATTCGCGGAAGCGCAGATCGACCGCATCGCGGAGATCGAGATCAACCCGCTCTTCGTCCTGCCGAATACGACCTGCGCCGTCGATGTGGTGATGTGGTCCGCGCCGAAAGACGGCGGGTAGGGCATCGAACCGCTATCCGTTGCTCTTCGGCAGCTTTCGATTCGGCAGGATGAGCTGGATCGAAAGCACCAGGATGGTGATCAGCACCAGCAAGGTGGCGCAGACCGCGACCGTCGGGTCGACATTGTCACGGATGCCGTCCCAGATCATGCGCGGGAGGGTGATGACGGCGCGGCGGGCGATGAACAGCGTCACCACGATCTCGTCCCACGACACGATGAAGGCGAAGATCGCACCCGACGCGATTCCGACCTTGATGTTGGGGATGATGACCCGGGTGACCGTCTGCCACATCGACGCGCCCATCCCGCGCGCGGCCTGTTCCAGACGCATGTCGAGATTGGCGAGCGACGCCGAGACGGTGATGACGACATAGGGCATCGCCAGGATGCTGTGCGCGAGGATGACCCCGAAATAGCTGTCGAGCCAGCCCAGTTGGCCCCAGAGCCGGTAGAAGGCGAGCGCCGAGATGATCGGGGGAATGATCATCGGGGCCAGAATCATGGCGCGCAGATATTCCGTCGCGCGCGACGAGATGCGCCAGAGCCCGATCGCAGCCGTGGTGCCGACAATGACGGCGACGGCGCTCGAGATCGCACCGATCAGCGCGCTTCGGCCTATGCTCGCCAGCCATCGATCCGAGGTCAGGAAGGCCTCGTAGTGGCCCCAGGAGATCTCGCCCTTCGGAAAGGACAGAAATCGCTCCGGCGTCAAGGATACCGGCGCCGCGACGAAGATCGGAAAGGCGAGGAAGCAGAGCGCCGCCCACGCGGCGAGCAGGACGATGCGGAATTCGAGGCTGACGCGACCCTCCATCATCGCGCTCCCAGCATTTCCTTGAGATTGATGAAGCGGCCGACGACCACCAGCATGAGCACGACGGTGGCAAGCAGCACCGCCGCGATCATGGCGCCCATGCCCCACTTCGCGATCTGCATGATCTGGATGCTGACGAATTCGGCCACCATGACCGTCTTGCCGCCGCCGAGAATGGCCGGCGTCACGAAGAAGCCGAGCGAGAAGATGAACACGAGGATGCCGGCGCCGACGATCCCGGGGACGCTGAGCGGAAGATAGACGCGATAGAAGGACTTTCGGGCGCTCGCGCCTAGCCCGCGCGCCGCCAGCACCAGCCGGCTGTCGATGCCCTGGAGGTTGGCGAGGATCGGCAGGACGGCGTAGGGGATCATGTAGTGCGTCATGCCGATCACGACGCCGAGCTCGTTGCGCACCAGATGCAGCGGCTCGGAGACGATGCCGAGCGAGACCAGAAGATCGTTGAGCGGGCCGTCCGTGCGAAGCAGCACCAGCCAGGCAAAGGCGCGAACGAGAACCGATATCCAGAAGGGGATGAGGACGAAAGCCAGCATCCAGGTTCGATGCCGCGGCCCCACATGCATCATCGCATAGGCGATCAGATACCCGATGAGCACCGCAAGCACGGTCGTCGCCGCGCAGATCCGGGCCGTCGTGCCGAACACGCGCAAGACCGCATCGCTCGTCACGATACGCTCGTAATTGCCGAACCCGAGCTCCGGATCGCTGAAGCTCAGCCAGAGAACCTCCAGGATCGGCGCGAAGTAGAACATCGCGAGGATGATCAACAGCGGACTGAGGATCGCCCAATAGGGCCCCTGGCTGCGCCAGGTCCGCCCCGCACCCGAGCGCACCGGCCGCAATGCCGCCACGGCGGCGCCGGTCGGCGACGGCTGAACGCTATCTGTCATCGCGGACGATCACCGGAGCGCCCGGATCCCAGTTCAGCCAGATGGGTTTGTCGGGGACGAGCGCCTCGTCGGAGGTCCATCCGGGCATCGTCAGATTGACCGACCCGACGGCGTCGGTCCGCACCTTGAGCCCGATATATTTGCCGAGATAGGACCAGGCCTCGATCCGGCCGCTGAGCCAGTT
Source organism: uncultured Rhodospirillaceae bacterium (assembly GCA_902826565.1). Classification (GTDB taxonomy): domain Bacteria; phylum Pseudomonadota; class Alphaproteobacteria; order Dongiales; family Dongiaceae; genus CADEFF01. The sequence goes on from CADEFF010000003.1 coordinate 126,500, forward strand.
ACCCTCGCCGTTGCGCTGCGGGCTCGCGACGATGCGCTCGGGCCGCACCGCCAGGGTGATCCGCTGTCCCGGGCTCAACGACCGGTCGGCGGTCGCCTGCCGCAGCAGCTCGCCGCCTGCGCGATAGACGAGCGTGCCGCCTTCCCAGCCGCTGACCTCGCCCGTGATGAAATTGCTCTCGCCGAGGAAGTCGGCCACGAACTTGGTCTCGGGGCGTTCGTAAAGCTCCCGCGGCGTGCCGTTCTGCAGCACTTCGCCGTTTCGCATCACCGCCACGCGATCGGACATCGAGAGCGCCTCGTCCTGATCGTGGGTCACATAGATGAAGGTCGTGCCGAGCTTGGCGTGGAGCGCTTTCAGCTCGCCCTGCACTTCACCGCGAAGCTTCCGGTCCAGCGCGCCCAACGGCTCGTCCAGCAGCAGGATCTCGGGCTGATAGACGAGCGCACGCGCGAGCGCGACGCGCTGCTGCTGCCCGCCGGAAAGCGTTCGCGGCAGGCGGTCCGCCAGATGCTCGAGCTTCACCAGCTCCAGCGCATTGCGGATCCGCTTCGAGGCCTCCGGTTCTGCAATTTTCCGCACCCAGAGGGGGAAGCGCACGTTCTCCCGGACCGTCATATGCGGAAACAGGGCATAGCCCTGGAAGACCATGCCGAAGTTGCGCGCCTCCGGCGGATCGTCCGTGATCGGCTTGCCGCCGAGGTAAAGCGCGCCGTCCGTGGGTGCCACGAATCCGGCGATCATCATCAGCAATGTCGTCTTGCCCGAGCCCGAGGGACCGAGCAAGGCGAAGAACTCGCCCTTCGGAATCGTGAGGCTGGTCGGCGTAACTGCGGCGAGATTGCCGTAGACCTTGCTGATCGCCTCAAGGCGAAGGTCGCGGTCAGCCATGCTGCTAACGTACCACGGGGTAAGAGAAGGCGCCCTCGCGGGAGCGTCCCGCGAGGGCGCAGACGCCTCGGCTAGGACGCGATCTCGTTCAGATAGGCTTCGAGAGCCGCCTCGTAGTTTTGCGCATACCAGTGGTTGTCGGCATGCACTTGCAACGCGTAGTTCTCCGGGTCGGTGCTGTTGTAGCGCTTCAGCTCCGGCGGAACCATGTCCACGGCGGCCGGGTTCGAGGGCGCCTGGCCGAGACACTTGAACAGGTTGACCTGCTTCTCGGGTACCTGGCAGGAGGCAAGGAACTTCATCACATTCTCGCGGCCGGCCGGATTACCTTTCGGCACGATATAGCCGCCCGCCTGCGATAGCCCGCCGTTCCAGATCAGCTTGAAGCGACCCTTGGTGTCGCGTTCGGCCAAAAGCGCGCGGTTCGAGTAGATCATTCCCATGGCGACTTCTGCGTTCTGGAAGAGCTGCTGCGGCTCTGCGCCCGAGCCCCAGAAGACCGTCTCGCTTTTGATCTCACGGACCTTCTTGAGCACGCGATCCATGTCGATCGGGTAGACTTGGTCCATTGGCACGCCGTCGGCCTGCATGGCCGCCTCGAAGACGCCGTTGCCCCATTTGTAGAGAGTGCGCTTCCCGGGAAACTTCTCCAGGTCCCAGAAATCCGCCCAGCCGGTCGGCGGATTGGCGCCGAACTTTTCCGAGTCATACATCAGGCAATAGCCGTAGTAGACCATGGCGACACCGAACTCCTTGGCGTCGTCGGGATTCCGGAACAGCTCCTTCTTCACGACGCTGTAGTCGATCGGCTCGAGGAAGCCCTGGCTGCCGAGGCTTTCCGCCTGGAACAGATCGCCGTCGCACACATCGGCGGTGACGTTGCCGGACTCGACCATCGCCTTGATGCTGCCTTCCGACGGACCGCTGCTGTCGATCGCGAAACCGACGCCGGTTTCCTCGGTGAAGGGCTTGCCGAAGACGTCGGAGTGGCACGCGACCGCGTCTCCGCCCCAGTTCCACATGACCACTTCATTCGCGGCGGCCGAGGCGGGCGATCCCCGCAACAGCAGCGGCGATACGCCGGCGGCGGCGCAAATGGTCATGAAATCGCGCCGGCTGAGGCGGCCGGACTTGAACTCGCCGGCGGCCATTTCGGCGACATCTTTCAGATAGGCTTTCACGCTCATCGATTCCTCCCCAGAATTTCTTGTGTTGCTTGGTGGTATCTCGTGGTCCGAGCGAGCATCGCCTGATGGATTTTTCATCCCCTTGAGCGCACCGTCCCGAACGCCGTCGTCCCCTCGATCGCCAGCAACTATAGCCGCCTCGCAATCGAACGCCATCGAAGTTCCGGTTCGGCGGGTGCCGATCGGTGACCGGCGAGGAGTCCGCTCTCCGGTTTCCGCATCGCCGATGGACGTTGCGGATTCTGCAATCCCGGCGCCCGCCACCGGCCCCTCGAGGGCAACATCGGCCGAGGACGACAGCGCCGCCGTTCGCCGCCTTTGTCGAAACCCTATGATCGACGCGCCGCTTGCCTCGGTTCATGCAGAGCGCAGCGCGCGCCTGGAAGGCCATTCCCGGCTGCGCATTCCGGCAATGGCGATGGACAGCCGCGCCGGGGAGAACGCCGCCGGTCGGTTGCGGTTCGAGATCGTTCAGACCGCGAGACCGGTCTTTTCGCCGGCCCATCCGCAAAGCCGCCCGCGAAATCTCGCAGCCAGCCGGCGCTCGGTCGGCCGACCGGGGTGGTGGCCCGTCGCCCCGGAAACCGATAGCGAGGCGAATGCTTCGGCGCGCGGGCAACCGACGGCTGTAGCGCGGCATCCGCCGGTAGCCCGCCCCTTGCATCGCCCTGCCGCCATCGGGCGGTCGAACCTGCGGACATTGACACCGGCGAGACGATGGAATCTCCTCGGAAGAAGGAGGAGCGTGCCGCCTATCAGGAGACGGCATCAAGGAGCCGGGCAAGATGACTTCCCATAACCTTCCGATCATCGACTTCAGCGGCGTGCGGTCGCAGGATCCGGCGGCGCTGAAGAAGGCGGCGCAGCAGGTCTATGACGCCTGCACCACGGCCGGCTTCTTCTATATCGAGAATCATGGCGTTCCGCAGACGATCATCGATGACGCGGTTGCCGCCGGCCAGAGATTCTTTCGGCAGCCCCTCGAGCGGAAACAGGAAGTTGCCGTCAACCAGCGGCATCGCGGCTTCAATCGGCTGGGCGACGCCACGATGTATGGCGCGAAGAAGCCGGACTACAAGGAATTCTACAGCATCGGCCTGGAGCTGCCGGAGGACGACCCCAGCGTGCTCGCGGGCGAGCCCCTGCGGGGTCCGAACAACTGGCCGGGCTTCATGCCGGAGATGCGGCCGGCGCTGTACGCCTATTACGAGGCGATCGGCGCCTGCGGTGCCGATCTGCTGCGCGTCGTCGCGTCGAGCCTCGGGATCGAGGAGACTTTCTTCGCGACGAAATACGCCAAGCGACTGCAACGGACGCAGATCGTCTACTATCCGCCGCAACCCGCGGAGCTCGGCGACGATCAGTTCGGCGTGGCGCCCCACACCGACTATGGCTGCATCACGCTGCTGTGGCAGGACGACAATGGCGGCCTTCAGGTCCGCGAGCGCAGCAGCAGGAGCTGGATCGAGGCCACGCCGATCGAGGGGACGCTCGTCGTCAATGTCGGCGACCTTCTCGCCCGCTGGACCAACGACCGGTTCATGTCGACGCCGCATCGGGTCATCAATCGGTCCGGCCGGGAGCGTTTTTCGATCGCCACCTTTTACGATCCCGACTTCCGCGCGCGCGTGGATCCGCGCGAGCTCGGCACGCCGGATGCGGAATGTCGCTACGAGACGGTTCTCGCCGGCGAGCATATCCTGGGCCGGTTCGAGCAATCCTTCGGCTATCGCAAGAAGGCGAAAGCCTCGGCATAAACGGGCGGACGCGGCCTCCGGGCGCCGCAACGATGCGGCTCTGCGATGATTCCGGGCGTATTGGCCGGCGTCAAACGACCGTCCGACGAAACGCCCCGATCGCCGCGCCGGCATCGAAGACGGCATCGCCCTCGGCGTCGATCGGCAGCAGCGGGCGCACCGCCTCATAGACGCCGTGCACCGCCGTCCCCAACGCCGAGCCGGGAATCCCGCGTCGGGCGATGGCCCATACCGCGATCGAGGCCTCGAGCCCGGCCAAAACCCACCCGATCTCGAGCGCGCGTTCGGTCTGGCCGATGGCGAGCGGCGCCAGGGTCCCGGTATCTTCGATGCCGTCGCCGAGAAGGCCGCGATAATCGAGCAGGACGGGCCCCGCGAGCGCCCGCATCGCCCCCAGCCGCGCAGCGGCAAGATGGTTCAAGAGCAGGGTCTGGACGCCGCCCTCGGGCCCGTCGGCAGCAGCCAGCCCCACCCGAAGGCCGGAGAACTGGGACCATTGCAGCTTGTTCGCCCGTTCCGTCGACAGCTCGGCCATCCTGGTCAGGGCCTGACGCAGCCCGTCGAAACCGAGTGTTAGCAGCGTCGAGTCCATCGCGACACCTGTGCGCAGCCGTTCGGCATCGAGGTCGACGACGGGGTTGTCGACGCCGGTATTGATTTCCGCCTCCACGACACGCGCCACCAGAGCGAGCATCTCGCGGACGGCGCCGTTGACCGGGGCGGCGAAGCGGAAGCTCAGAGGATCCTGCAGCAGCCGCGTGCGGTTGCCATGCCACAGCGTGCTGCCCTCCAGCGCCGCGCCGATCGCCCGGCGCGACGCGGCATGGCCGCTGTGGGCGACGGCACCGGCGCCGCCATCGCCATAGGGCGCGAGGTTGCCGCCGAAGCCCTCGAGGCTGATCGCGGCCGCCAGATCGAAGGCCTCGATCAGCCGGCGCGCCGCCTCGATGACCAATGCCGCGTGACCGAGGGCGACGCTGTTGTTGTTGATGAGCGAACAGGCCTCCTTGAGCGCCAGGGCGCCGCCGATCTTCGGATCGTCGCCGACCAGGGGCAGCGAAAGCTGCGCCAGGGGACCGAGATCGGAGATGCCGAAAGAGGCGCCGGCACGAACGCGCGGCAGGTCATTGGCGGCAAGCAGGAGAAGATTGCGCCGGACGAGATCGTGGCTCACGCCGAGCGCGCCGGTCGCCATGGCGTTGATGCGCACGACAAGCGCCGCGCGCAGGACGGCAGCGGCGAAGGTCTCTCCCGGCAGATCGGTCGCCTCGGCCAGGATCATGCGCCGGTTGAAACCCGCTATCCGCTCCGGCCGGACGGTGAAATCCTTCTGCGAGCCGACGCCGGTCGTGGCGCCGTAGATCGCCTCGCCCGACGCGGCGGCCCGCTCGACGATGGCGCGGCCGCGCTTTACCCGCGACCACGCCTCCGCCGACAGATCGCAGCGCGCGGGCCCCGCCGCGAGAGCCGCAACGTGCGCGATGGTCAGGCTTTCTCCGTCGAAGACATGGTGAATCCTGGTCATGTCGCCGCGAGCGAGGTGGTCTTCGACTTCGGAGCGACGAAGGGTAGTGGCGACACGACCGCGCGGCGTCGGCCGGCGGGCGTCTGCAGCTCGAGAGGCGTGCCCGCCGCGGTCCATGGCGTCTGCAGCATGGCGTAACCGATGTTTCGCGCGAGGCCCGGCGAGTGCAGCATCACCGTGACGCGGCCAATCTCGCCTCCCCCGCCGGTAACGGGCCAGGTCGCCTCGAACGGCTCGCGCCAGGGCGCGCCCGACATGACGATGCCGACAAGGCGCCGGGCCGGGCCGGCGGCGCGGATGTCTTCGAGCGCCGCCCGGCCGATATAGTCGGCCGGCTTCGCGGGATCGACCATCCAGCCCAGACCGGCCTCGAACGGATTGGTATCGAGCCCGATATCGGCGCCATAGCCCAGAATGCCGGCTTCGACCCGGCGGATATCGGACGCTGCGGCGACCACCAGCCCGTGCGGGGCGCCCGCATCGAGGACCCTCTGCCAGAGCTCGAGACCGCGAGCGCCGTCGCGGAGGAAGATCTCGTAGCCCAATTCCCCGCTCCAACCGGTCCGGGTGACGACCACCGGGATGCCGTCGAGGTCGGTCTCCATCAGCTCGTAGAAACGCAGAGCCGCCGCCGCGTCGCCCGCGAGGCCTTGCAGAATGGCGCCCGAGCGCGGCCCCTGGATCTGGATCGGAGAGACATCCGGCTCCGCAATCCTGACGTCCATCCCGGCAAAGGTGGCGATGCCTTTGGTCCAGAGCAGAAGATCGCTGTCGGAAGTCGAGAACCAGAAGCGATCTTCGGCGAGCCGCAGCATCACGGGATCGTTGACGATGCCGCCTTCCCCGGAGGTGATCACCGTGTAGCGGCCGCGCCCGACGGGGCAGCGCGTGACGTCGCGGGGCGTCAGCATGTTGGCGAAAGCAAGCGCATCCGGGCCCGCGATCTCGACCTGGCGCTCGCAGGCAACGTCCCACAGCACGGCACCGTTCACCAGGTTCCAATACTCGGCTACGGGGTCGTCGTACCCAGCCGGCTGATACATGTGGTTCGAGACGCTATAGCTGCGGCAGCCATGACGCCTCGTCGCTTCGAAATAGGGCGAACGGCGGGTCCAATAGGCGAGGCTGGGAGCATTCACGGGGGAACCTGCGGATTGCGCGTCGGCGATTCCGCCGCGCCCTGTGGCCGCGCCCTCGGCGCTGCGCCGGCCGGAAAGCACGGGGTTGCGGCGGGGCTCGGTGTCGGTGCTACTGACCGGCTCGGGCTTCCTGCCACATGGCGATCAGACGTTCGCGCTTGGCCGCCGGAATCTCGTCGAAGAAGATGCCGTTGTTGAGCAGCCCGACCGGGTCGGTCAGGCCGTTTGCCGCCAGAATCGCGGGATCTGCCAGGGCATAGCTGTTTCGGTTGGCGTGGCCGTAGCCGTAGGCCTCGATCATCGCCTTGCCGCCCTCGGGATCGAGCATGGCATTCAGATAGTCATAGGCCTGTTGCTCGGAGCCCGGCCCGTCCGGGCTGATTGCGAACCCGCAGACCCAGGGCAAGCTCGGCGCGACGGTGCGCAGCTCGATCCCCTGCGCGCCGAGCGTGGTGATCGAGGAGGTCCAGATATAGGCCGCGGCGATCTCGCCGGACGCCATTCCCTGTTCGTATTCCGTGATGTCGGACCAGAGAAAGCGGGAATGCTCGACCAGAACGCGCCAGATTTCGCCGAGCTTCTCGATCTCCGCGTCCGTAGGGTCGAAAGGATCGGGAAAGCCGCCGATCACGCCGCCCACCGCGACGGCGACATCGAGCTGGGCGCTCATCGAGATCTTGCCGGCCAGATTCGGATCCACCATGAGATCGAAGGTCGGATTCTTCAGGTCGATCTTCGCCGGATTGTAGGCGATCGCCGAATAGCCGAAATCCCACGGCATGAAATAGTGTTTGCCGTCGACGACCAAGCCCTTGGGCTTGAAGAGCTCGGGGAAGATCTCGTCCCAGCGTTCGATGCGCGAGGTATCGATCGGCTTGATGACGCCTGCGTCGCGCCAGCGCGTGACGCTTGCCGAGCAGGGGTGCGACAAGTCGGTTTTCAGCCCCGATAGCAGTTTCTGCAGCGCCTCTTCTTCCTCGCCGAAGAACACGGCGGCCGGCTCGCCGCCATATTTGGCCGTGTATTCGGGGTGGAATTCGGGCAGCTCATAGCCGTTCCATTCGAGGAGCGTCAGCTCGGGCTCGGCCCGTGCCCGCCCCATCGGCAGCGTGACGACGGCGATCCCGGCGGCGCCGAGGGCGACGGTCAGCTCGCGCCGCGTCAGCTTGCCCGACCGCAGAAGATCCCGGAATCGTTCGGCATTCATCGGTGCCCCCTCTTCTCCCGACGCCGTCTGGCGTCGCCGAGGGGAGTGTCCGAAGCGACCCTATCGGCGGCAAACGACTTTTGCGGCCGGGAACTGTGACTTCAGGTTATAGTGGCTTATGCGACGCCGGATGCCGAGCTTGGCGGCTTTACGCAGCTTCGAGGCGGCCGCCCGCCATGAGAATTTCACGCTCGCGGCGCAGGAACTCCTGGTCACGCACGCCGCCATCAGCCGACAGGTTCGGCGGCTGGAAGAGGAACTCGCGGTCCGATTGTTCGATCGCACGGGCAACCGGGTCAGCCTGAACGGCGCCGGCCGGGATCTGCTGGCCATATTGTCGCGCGCCTTCGACGGCATCGCGGCAGCCACCAACCGTCTCTCCGTCGGACGACAGGCGAACCGGCTCGTGCTCAGCGTCGACCCGGGTCTGGCGGCGCGCTGGCTCAATGCGCGTCTCTCCCGCTTTCATCGAATTCAGCCCGAGGTCGACGTCGAGATCATTCCGTCGCTCGAGCTCGCCGCCTTTCCCAATGATCTCGTCGATGCCGCCATCCACTACGCGTTCGAGGATCCGCCGTCGGAACTGCAATGGATTCGCCTGATCAGCCTCGAGGCCTTCCCCGTCTGCAGCCCGCGCCTCGTCGAGGATGGCCCCGGCTTGCGCGCGCCCGCGGATCTTGCTCGCCATCGCCTGCTGCATGAGCAGAACACGACATGGTGGCGGCGCTGGCTGACCCTGGTCGGCGAGCATCGGATCGACTGGTCGAAGGGGCCGATCTATCACGATTCCGGCCTCGTGCTGGACGCTGCGGTGGCGAGCCAGGGCGTCGCGATCGGCGACAACCTGCTGGCATTCGAGCAGCTCGACGACGGCCGCCTGGTCAAGCCCTTTGCGGCGACCTGCCCGAGCGGCAGCTATTACCTGGTGATGCCCGAGCTCGATCAACCCGTGCTGCGCCGGTTCGAGACCTGGCTGGTCGAGGAGTTCGCGATCCAGGCGGCCGAAAGCGCCCGGTGGGCCGCCGCCAAACCCTCACCCGCACACGCCCGGAAAGCTAGATGACGGCGCGGCGCTGCCAGAATCTGCCGCTTCCCCACCGCTTTTCCCTGCGATAGATCGAGCGGCGTTCGACCAGATACCGCGTCAGCATAGCGTTCGCGCGGGCACAATAGGCGGAACGGAGGTTTCGTGCCTCGCCGCCGCGGCTCTCCAGGCCGAGCAGCGGGATGATCGCCTCGGCGGCGGCGATCGCATCCTCGAGAGCGCCGGTGACGCCCGATGCGCTCAAGGGATCGAGGGCGACCAGCGCGTCCCCGAGCGCGAGCCAGCCCGGACCGATGGCGCGGTCGATGAACTGGGTTCCCGCAGCGAACAGGACCGGTCGCAAGGCCAGGTCGGGGAGCGAGGCAAAGCGCCTGACCTCGGCGGTTGACGCCCAGGCCTGCCGGAAGACATCCGGCGACTGGAGATCCGTTTCACGGGCGATATCCATATCCGTCATCAGCGCGACCGCCGATTTGCCGCCGGGCAGGCGCGCGGCATACCACCAGCCGATCTCGACCGCTTCGATCATCGAAAACCCGTCGAAGCCCCGGCTCTCCGCCGATTCGACGCGCACGGCGAGCGCGACCAGCCGGTCGAACCGATGGAGCCGGGCCCCCGAGCGCCTTGCGAATGCTGCCGGGCGGCCCGACGCGTCGACGATCCACCGGCTTCTCACCTCGAGATTTCTCTCCCCCGTTCGGATATCCGCCCGCCAGCCATCGCCATCGCGAACGACCGCCGCCAGACGGGCTTGCGACTCCAGCGTCGCGCCGCGCGCGACGGCTTCGGCCCGCAGCCAGGCATCGAAGGCCTCCCGGTCGAGATTCCAGCCCGGCCCGTCTGCGCGGGTCGCAAATTCCTCGACGATAGGCGTCGGCCCGCCCCAGAGGCTGAGATTGCCGTAGCAGGGGCGATGACCGCGGCCTTCGAGACGATCGTCGAGGCCGAGCCGGCGCAGCAGAGAATTGAGCCCGGGTGCGGCCGACTCGCCCATGCGGAGCGAGGGTCGTGCCGAACGGTCGACCAGCAGCACGCTGGCGACGCCGGCTCGTTTCAGCGCGAGCGCGAGGGCCGCGCCGGCGGGGCCGGCCCCCAGAATCAGCACATCGATCGTGCGGCCTGCACCGACCGCCGGCGAAAACCAGGTCACGTCGGCTTACGTACGGGCCGCGGGAGCGTGCGTGCCACCTCGACGAAACGCGGGTGGCCCGGATCGTCGGTGCCGAGCACGAACCCGAGCCGGTCCCAGTTGCGCAGCATCTCGAGATTGTCGGCAAACTGGAAATAGTCTCGCGCGGCCGGATCCTCGTCGCTGCCGATCCAGGGCACCTGAGGCTCGGGGGCGCCGGCGGGCACGGCGGCTTCACCTGTCGCCGGATCGGCCGACAGATAGACCGAGGCGGGGCGCTGGGCCGGCCACCACCACATGACGCGCCCGTCGATCTTCTGCGTCGAGCATTCGTTGAAGTCCGCCTGCCATGGGATCGCCATGCGGCGGGTAAGGTCCCCAGGCTCGAGCCCGGCAGCATGATCCGAGCCCAGGCTCAAGGGATCCGGCGCCGGCAAGCGCGGCCGGATACGGAAAGGCTCCGCATAGATCGTCGGGTCGCGGGCAATCCAGGTCGTCTCGATGCCGGGGGAAAGCGCGCCGCCGACGCAGTTTTCCAGCACGGCTCGGGTCAGCGCATGGCCCGGGTCGGATTCTGGCGTGCCGCCGGGCTCGAAATGACCCGCGGCCCATTGCTGAAGGAAGAAATATTGCGTGTCGGTCAGTCGCAGATACTTGCTGGTCGCCAGCAACGCGCCCGCAGTCTGTTCCGCCTTGATCGCGTCGTCGCCGGTGAGAAGCGGCATCATGCCGACACCGGGAACATGGCTTTCGACCGCGTTCTCCTCGCCCGGCCCTCGAATGATATTGAGGTAAAACTGCCGCAACCCGCCGGCGGCGGGACCGGGGTCGGCAAGCTGGGCGTAGTCGAAGCGGTGCGGTTTGGCCGGGATGGCGGTTACCCAGGGATATCCGGCGGCGCGCTCGAATATCGGCTTCACCTCGGTTTCGAAGCGGGGGCGATAGCCCGTCGGCCCCGTTTTCCAAAGCCCGTTCTCGTAAATCTCGGGGCGAAGGCCGAGATGCCGCACGGCCGTGTCGAGCATCGTGTCGTAGAGCGTGACCAGGTTGCAGATCTGCGGCGCATAGGCCGGCGGAGCGACGAGAACCCAGGCCGGTTTCGCCTCGACGATCTCGCCGCTCGCGAGCCGAATCGTCGCGCGCACGGGTCCGTCGGAAATATCGTCCCACCAGCCGTCGTTGTTGGCGTAATCGGCAAGGGCCGGCGGCTCGGCCAGCGTGCCGCTACGGCCGAACCCGCCCAGCACGAGAAGCCGACCCGAATCGTCGGTCCGCAGCGCACCCAGCGTTTCGATGGCATGAGGCCTGAGCGTCGCCGGCGGGAAACTGCCGCCCCGGTAGCCTGGCGGCATCGTCGCCCGGGAGAATTCGACCGGCGCCTCGGGTCCGCCCGCGCCGCGCCCGCCGAGGCTGCGCGGCCCCGGATCGATGATGAGGCGCCTGCGGTCTTCGGCATTCTGCAGGTTCGCGTTGCGCAGCGGATGGTTCGAGCCGTAGCCCTGCTGCCCCCTCGAGGTCAGGAAGCGGTACCAGCTCGCCTTCTTGTTGGCGAGATGCACGGTCCAGCGAATCTCCAGCACGTCTCCGGTCTCGAGGGTGACCTCGACCGGCGTCGCGCCGGGCGCACGGCGCCAGATGCGGAAACGCGCCGCCTGACGCCGCAACCGCCCTTCGGAATCGCGAAAGTCGCCGGCGCCGAAGGCCCTTGCCGGCTCGTCCGGCAGGATGGGAAGGCCGCCCGCACGCTCCGGCCCGATATAGAAAGCCTCGGGCGCGTTGCCGACCCGGGCGATCCCGATCGCCGGAAAGATCTCATAAATCGCATCGGACATGATTCTCGATCCCCATTGCCGTTGGATCCGGTCGGCGAGAAGAGCGGCCGGGGGGTGCGCGCTCGAACGGCCGCCCGCTTCGCTTCTGAATGGATCAGAACTTCATCATGACACGCCTGGTAACGCCTTCCGTCCTCGGGCCCATGGAACGGCCTGCCCTTGCCATAACCCGGCATCATCGGGGTCCACGACAATGCGAGGTCACAAGGCGGATCATTTCTCCAGATTATCGCGTTCTCTAGAACGGTGAAGCGCATAACGGAGGCACCCGCCCCAACACCGCCTTTCGCACGATCTCGACGGCGCCTATCCGGCCGGCACCCCGTCGCGACGGTCATCGCGTTTCCGGCTGTCGCTCGATATTCCGTTCATGCGTCTCCGGCAGGCTCGTCAGGTTTCGACAGGGTGCACCGTTGCCGGTCCAGGTCGGCGCTCGATGCAGCCTGCGGACGCCCTCGTCCGGCGTTTGACCGAGGCGAGCAATGCGATGGGTCCGCGGCGGCGATGCCCTACGCTCCCGCCTGCCGATCGAGATATTCTTTGAGCGCGGCCGCGTTGCTGTGTTCGACGTCCTTCGCCGCAAACACCAGCGTGAGCGTGCCTTCCCCGCCCTCGGTCAAAATGCGGTCGATGGCCTCGGACTTTCTATCCAGCTCCCGGAAGTAGCGGCTCTTGAAGGCCGGCCACTTGGCGGGGTCGTGATCGAACCATTTGCGGAGCGGCCCGCTCGGCGCGACCTCCTTGACCCAGCCATCGAGCCGCAACGCCGCCTTGGAGACGCCCCGCGGCCAGATATGGTCCACGAGAATGCGGCATCCGTCCGATTTCGCAGGGGCCTCATAGGCTCGCTTCACAGCGACCGTCAGTCGTTTGCGCTTGCTCATGGGTCGCTCCTTCAAACCCTGTGCCGTTTCCACGCGATTTCGTCCCGTTTACGCTCAAGCGAACCTCCCGTGGCCGGTGACATCCGGCAGCTCCTGGAAGCTGTGGAAGGGCGGCGGGGACGGCAGCGTCCATTCCAGCGTCGTCGCGCCCGCGCCCCAGGGATTGGCCGGGCATGGCTTGCCGGCCGCGAAGGTCCGCCAGACGACGATCAGGAACACCAGGAAGCCGGCAAGCGAGATGTAGCTGCCGATCGATGCGAGGAGATTCCAGCCGGCAAGAGCGTCCGGGTAGTCGGCGACCCGGCGTGGCATGCCGGCAAGACCGAGGAAATGCATCGGGAAGAAGGTCAGGTTCACGCCGATGAAGGTCAGCCAGAAGTGAAGCTTGCCCAGCGCTTCCGGATATTGGCGTCCGGACATTTTCCCGATCCAGTAGTAGAACCCGGCGAATATGCCGAAGGCCGAGCCCAGCGACATTACATAGTGGAAGTGCGCGACCACGTAGTAGGTGTCCTGCAGCACGATATCGACGCTGGCATTGGCGAGAACCACGCCGGTCACCCCGCCGACCGTGAACAGCAGAATGAAACCGAGCGCGAACAGCATGGGCGTCTTGAACTGGACCGAGCCGCCCCACATGGTCGCGATCCAACTGAACACCTTGATGCCCGTGGGAACGGCGATGACCATGCTCGCAGCGGCGAAGTAGGCCCGGGTATCGACGTCGAGCCCGACCGTGAACATGTGGTGCGCCCAAACGAGAAATCCGATGAGGCCGATCGCGATCAACGCATAGACCATGCCCAGATAGCCGAAGATCGGTTTCCGCGAGAAGGTGGAGACGACCTGGCTGATGATCCCGAACGCCGGCAGGATCATGATGTAGACCTCGGGATGGCCGAAGAACCAGAACAGATGCTGAAACAGCGACGGATCGCCGCCGCCGGCCGGAATGAAGAACGCCGTGCCGAAATTCCGATCCGTCAGCAGCATGGTGATGGCGCCGCCCAGGACCGGAAGCGCGAGCAACACCATGAAGGCGGTCACCAGCATGGACCATACGAAAAGCGGCATCTTGTGCAGGCTCATGCCGGGGGCGCGCATGTTGAAGATCGTCGTGATGAAGTTTATGGCGCCTAGTATCGAGGAGACCCCGGCCAGGTGGAGCGCGAAGATCAGCAGATCGACCGACGGGCCGGGATGCCCTATGTCGCTGAGCGGCGGATAGAGGGTCCAACCGGTCCCGGCGCCCATGCCGGTGAGGGTCGAGGCGATCAGCAGGCCCAACGAGGGCACCAGAAGCCAGAAGCTGATGTTGTTCAGCCGCGGGAACGCCATGTCCGGCGCGCCGATAAGCAGGGGCACGAACCAGTTGCCGAAGCCGCCGATCAGGGCCGGCATCAGCACGAAGAAGATCATGATGAGGCCGTGCGTCGAGACGACGACGTTGAAGAGCTGAGGATCGGCGAAGAGCTGCAAGCCCGACTGGGCGAGCTCGAGCCGCATGGCGACGGAAAGCAGGCTGCCGAGAAGGCCGGCAACCACGGACAGCACGATATACATCGTGCCGATGTCCTTGTGGTTGGTCGAAAAGACCCAGCGCCGCCATCCCCTCGGATGATCGGATGGCGGTGGAACGCCGGTGCGAGATTCGACAACCGTCATGGCTGCGGCTCCTGAAGGTCGGCGTCCGAGGGGCTATTCTTCGCCGTTTCAATGCTCACGAATGCTTTCCTTGTGAGTGCGCGTGCGCTGTCCCGGCGCCGATCGGGAAGATTGCCGGCGCGGCGTGCGGCGCTTCTCGCCGACTCGTCGTTTCCGGTATGTCCTTGAAAAAGCGCAACGACAGCATGCCGGGCCTCCGCGGCTCGCCGGCGATCGGTCCGATCCTGCCAGCGGCTTCACGCGGGATGCGGAAGCCGTCATGGACCCCGGGCACCGTCAGCGTGACTTCGAAATAATCCCCCGCCTCGAGCTCGTCCGAATGCCAGGGCACGACACCCTTCGGAGTCCGGAGGGGGTAATTGTCATTTGCCGGTTGGCAGGCCGTTGTCGGGCGGGCGTTCTCCCGGATCATCCAAAGGGCCGCACCGCCGGGATCGCTTGGCATCTCGACGTCGATCGGCGCGGCCGTGGCGGGCGGCATGCTGTGCGAGAGGGGAGGGCCGATGACGATTCCGCCATCGACGCCGAAAAGCGATCGCCGCGCACCTGTGGGGGAACTGCGCATTGTCAACTCGCCTCCCGCTCTTCGTGGGTAGCTCACGACGCGACGCGGCCTTGTGGCGCTTCGGCCTGCACCGGCGTCCTACGGCACGTTCCGCTCGTCGCATGCCATGCGCAAAATGCTTCGTCGCAGCCCGGCGCGTCGCGCCGCCAGGAACGGCCCCGCCCTCATCGCGAGCGGTCGGACGGGTCCGGGTTTTTGCGACGCACGAGGGCTTGCGCCCGCCGTCGCGAGCGCACGGTGGGCGCGAAGATCGACGCCGACACCAGAATCGCCGCCGCCGAAGCAAGCCAGGGAGCCAGGAGCCTTACCGTTTCCTCGATCATCGGAATCCTCCAAAAAAAAAGAGGGCGCTACGGGCGCAGGAGCGCCCGTGATCCTGTACGTATGCAGCGATGATGGATCCAACAAACGATAAGATTTGCGGTATGATATCGGCGATGTCGATACATAGGAGGGTTGATCTTGGATACCGAGCTCGCCCGGACGTTCCTCACGATTGTTGCGGCCGGAAACTTCGTCAACGCCGCGGACCGGTTGCATGTCACGCAATCAACCGTCAGCGCGCGCATTCATGCGCTGGAGGAGATGCTCGGTTGCACCTTGTTCGTTCGCAACAAGGCGGGGACCACCCTCACCTCCGCCGGGCGTCAGTTCCAGAAGCACGCCTCGACGCTGGTCCGCACCGTCGAACAGGCGCGCCAGGACGTCGGAATTCCCAGAGGGTTTCGCGCGGCCCTCACGATCGGGGGGCGCTTCGGCCTATGGGAGCAACTGCTGTTGAAGTGGCTGCCCGTGATGCAGGCGCAGGCGCCCGATGTCTCGATACGCGCAGAGATCGGTTTCGAGGCCGATCTGATGCAAAGTTTGGTCGAGGGCCGGCTCGATATCGGCGTGATGTATGTGCCGCAAAGCCGTCCGGGCCTGAAGATCGAGCCCCTGCTCATGGAGCGTCTGGTTCTTGTGTCCGCCGGATCGGCCGGCGATCCGAAACCCCGATCCGACTATGTCTATGTCGATTGGGGGCCGGAGTTCTACGCCAAGCACAGCGTCAACTTTCCGGACTTCATCGGCCCGGCCCTCACCGCAAATATCGGCTGGCTCGGTCTGCAGCATCTGCTCGCCAGCGGCGGATCCGGCTACTTTCCGATCCGCGTCCTGCGGCCGTATCTCGAAGCAGGTCGCCTGACGATGGTACCCGGAACCCCCGAGTTCGCCCTGCAAGCATACGTGGTGTACCCCGTCGAAGGCGGCTCCGACGCCCTCCAAATCGCCCTTGAGGGGATACGGGAGGTGGCCGCCGCAGAACAGTCATGACAGCCATGACTTGCGGGTTTCGACCAGGCGCACCTCACCTCTCCGCTGTTACGGGCCGAGCCGCGGTTGGTGACCAATTCGGTTCATCCTGGAGCTAGCTCAACCCCACTCGAGCCGGATCGAGATTTGAACGTCGGATTTCGGGAAACAAGAAATGTTTCCTCCTCGCAGACATGATGGTTCGACCAGTACGCCCGCGCGCGTCTGTGATCTGGTCCGACTTCGGTCCCCAAGGCTCGACGTCTTCATATCGACAGGCATTTCCGTCTCCAAACAGTACGATTCCGAACGGTCTGGCTAACCGAGCCTGCCAACCTGCGGCGACGCGCTGGTGAACCCACCGGCCGAGGTTCCATTACCTGGACGATTCTGAGCGTACCGGAACCTTGATCGCCGCTAGGGCATGCATCCGGCTGCGACTTTCTCGCAACTCAAGATACGTTCCCGACGTAGAGGTTCCGATAGAGCCCGCTCCCAACGTCATGTCCTTGGATAGTTCGGACCATGCTCACGGTTGATCTGGCATGACTGCCTCAAAAGGCATAGAGTCCGGGCAATCGAACAGATGCGGCGTGTCGAATCAGCAAGGGGGTCAGAAATGGCAACCGATTCGACTACATTCGTCCGGCGCGAGCCGGCAGTGGCACAGTTCGGCATCATCTCCGGCGGGGCGGGCGACGACAGCCTTCCTGGCACCGACCTTCCCGACAGTATCCTTGGCAGAAGCGGCGACGACACGATCCGTGGCGGCGCTGGAGGCGACACGCTCTCCGGCGGCCCGGACGATGACAGCCTGCTGGGCGAAGCCGGCGACGACCGGCTGCTCGCGAGCTTCGGGCATGACCGGGCGGAGGGCGGCGACGGCAACGACACTATCTTCGGCGGCGATGGCGACGACAGCCTCTCCGGCGGCGATGGCGAGGACAGCATCCTCGGCGAGGCGAATGACGACAGCTTGCTCGGCGGTGCCGGCAACGACGTGCTGCGCGGCGCGGGTGGCGACGACACGATCTTTGGCGGGGCTGGCGACGACACGCTCTCCGGCGGCCCCGGCGACGACAGCCTTTTCGGGGGCACTGGCAACGACAGCATCAATGCGAGCTTCGACAACGACGTGGCCAGCGGTGGAGAGGGCGACGACACCGTCCTCGGCGGCGACGGCCGTGACACGCTCGACGGCGGCAATGGCGACGACAGCCTGCTCGGCGAGAACAACGACGACAGCATCATTGGCGGCGATGGCAATGATGTCGCACAAGGCGGCGGCGGCCATGACGCCATTGCAGGCGGCAGCGGCAACGACACGCTCTCCGGGGCTTCGGGCCGCGACCGCCTCGCGGGCGACGCCGGAGACGACAGCATCCTTGGAGGCAGCGGCGCGGACACGATCGACGGTGGTTCCGGAAACAATACGGCTTCCTACACCCAGTCGTCGTCCCGCGTCACCGTCGACCTTGCGACTGGAACTGCGACGGGCGGCGGCGCGCAGGGCGACTTCCTTGTCGACATCCAGAACCTGACCGGATCGGATCGCGCAGACCGGCTGACGGGCGATGGGTCGAGCAATCGGCTCGTCGGCCGTGCCGGCAACGATACGCTGGACGGAAACGGAGGTGCGGACAGCCTGGTCGGCGACGGGTCATCAGGCACGGCGGCAGACAATCGGCTTGCAGGAAACGACAGCTTGGTCGGTTCCGGAACGATGGTCGGGGATGGCTCGACCGGCGGAGCCGGCGACGACACGCTTTCGGGAAACGATACGATCGGCAGGTCCGAGATATTCGACATACGGACGATCACGGGCGACGGCTCGGACGGCGGAAACGGCGACGATTTCCTGAGCGGCGACGACAGCCTCGTTGCCGGCAGCGGCAATGATACGCTCACGGGCGACGGATCCGATGGCGGTGACGGCAACGATACGCTGGTCGGCAACGACACCATCGAAGGCCAGTTCTTCGTCGAGAGCGTCGTCGGGGATGGGTCGGAAGGCGGCGCCGGCGACGACTCGCTCCTCGGCAACGATCTCTTCAAGGGCAATTCGAACCGCTTCAGGGACGATGTCGTCGGCGACGGCTCGAAGGGAAATGACGGCGACGATACGCTGATCGGGAACGACACCCTCAGCAATGTCGACGGCTTCGGGCAGTACGTTGGCGACGGCTCGGACGGCGGCAATGGCCGCGATCTGCTCATCGGCCGCGATGTCATCGAGCTCGCCAGCTCCGCCGGCGTCGTCGGCGATGGCTCCGCGGGGAATAACGGCCACGACACGCTCGTTGGCAACGACGAAATACGGATCGGCCTGCAAGGCGATGTTGTCGGGGACGGGTCGAGCGGCGGCGAAGGCGACGACTCGCTGCTGGGCAACGATACCATCGAGACGGGCATCTTCGAAGGCACGGCCATCGGCGACGGATCCGCGGGAGGTAGCGGCAACGATGTCCTGGTCGGAAACGATACGATCGTCGGCGGCGCGGGAAACGACAGCATTGTCGGCGATGGCTCGTCGGGCGGCAACGGCGACGACACGATCTTCGGCAACGATTCCATCCTCGGCGGCGGCGGCGACGATACGATCGTCGGCGATGCGATTCTGGGCGGCAACGGCAACGATCTCGTGTTCGGCGAAGATACGATCGAGGGCGGCGACGGCAATGATCTGATCTTCGGCGATTCCCGATCGGGGTTTCCCGAGCCGGGCACCGAGGACCACAGCGACGATTCCATCTCGGGCGGCGCGGGCGACGACATCCTTCAGATCATCAACAATGGTCACGGCCTGGCTGGCGAGACATACGACGGCGGCGCCGACACTGATACTTTGGTCTCGGGCGAAGGGAATGGCTTCCGCCGCGCGGGCGTTGCCTCGATCGAACGTCTCACGTTCCAAACCTTTGGCAACACCAGCCTGTTTGACGCCGAGGATTTCGGCGGCGGTGGCTTTGCCGACAATTTGCTCATTACGGCGCCCGGTCCTGTTCCGATTATTGAGTTGCACCGCTCGACAGCCGGGACGACCACACTCGCCGGCTGGACGTTCAGTGGCGCAGTCACGATCCGAGTGTTCGGATCCGCTGGTGCGGACACGGTGATCGGTTCGTCCGTGGCCGACGTCATCACGGGTGGTGCTGGCAACGACACGCTTGAAGGCGGTCTCGGAAACGACTCGCTCGACGGCGGGGCAAACTCCGATACGGCGAGCTACGCCGGCGCAAGCGCGGGCGTTACCGCGGACCTGCGGATCGTGGGCGCGCAAAACACTGTTGGGGCCGGAACTGATACGCTCACGGGCATCGAGAATCTCACCGGTTCGGCGTTCAACGACACACTGATCGGCGACGGCGGCGCCAACGTGATTGTCGGCGGCCTCGGTTTGGACGTGCTGGACGGGACTGAGGGTGCGGACACTATCTCGGGCGGCGACGGCAATGACAATATTCACGGCGGCGCCGACCTCGATCATAACTTCGGCGAAGGCGGCGACGACCTACTGCTCGTCGGCGGCACGGTCGATACGCAAAGCGGTGAGACCTACGACGGCGGCACGGGCTTCGACATCCTGCGCGCGCAAGGTTCGTTCGGGCTTGGCCATTCGGCCGAGTTCCGCTTCTCGACCATAGCGTCGATCGAGTCGGTCGTGCTGCAGCATATGACGGCGCGGTTCACCGGCGAGCAAGTCGGTGTGGGTCTGTCTTCGTCGCTGCTCGTTGACGGCCTCGGCGTCGTCAATCACCTGCTCTTTCAGCGCCAGGGCGCGGGCACGACCAACCTGACCGGCTTCACGTTCCAGAATTGGGCTGGGGGTTCTACTCTCACGCTCGAAGGCAGCACTGGCGTCGACACGCTGATCGGCAGCTCCCAGGGTGACATCATACTAGGCGACGCGGGCAACGATC
>CADEFF010000004.1:0-25704 GCA_902826565.1 uncultured Rhodospirillaceae bacterium
ATCCGGGGGCGGCGCGGTACTACACCGAGATCGGCCAGACCAGCCAGCCGCCGGCCCCCGCCGCCGCGCCGGAGTAGGCCTCCGGGACCTGCATGCCCCGAGGCCTGCGGCCTCTCGCTTCGGAAAAGAATCAATGCCGGTCGCCAGGCGCTTGCCTAAGCTCCCGCCACCAAACGGGCCAAAAAGGGGGAGGAGCGGAGCATGACCGGAAGCCTGGGTATCGTCGGCGTAGGCGGCCTCGCGGAATTCGTGGTCGAGGGATATCGCCATGCCGGCGACCGGCGGGAAATCCTCCTCTCGCCGCGCGGTGCGGCGCGTGCCGCCGATCTCGCACGGCGCTTCGGCTGCCGCGTCATGGCTTCGAACCAGGCGGTGGTCGATGCCGCCGAAGCCGTGATGATCTCGACGCCGCCCCGGGAAGCGATCGCCTGCGTCAAGGCGCTGAACTGGCGCCGGGGGCAACTTCTCGTCTGCGTGGCGATCGACGTGACGCTCGACGCACTCCAGGCGGCCGCGCCGGAGGCCGACATCGTGCGCGCGATGCCGAGCAGCGCGGCGTCGTTCGGCGCCTCCGCCATGCCGATCTATCCCGACCATCCCGGCGCGCGCGCCCTGCTCTCGCCGTTGGGCGCGGTGCATGGGGTGGCGGACGAACGGGCGTTCGATGCCGGCGCGGCCTTCGCCGGCTACTATCTCTGGGTTTACGGGTTGCTGGACGAAATGGTTCGCGCCGGCGAAGCGGCCGGGCTGCCGCGCCAGGCGGCGATCGGCCTCGTGGCGGGACTGACCGAGGCCGCCTGCCGTCACGCGCTCCGCGCCGATCCGGGCCATTCCGTTCGCGAGCCGCTCGACCATCATGGCACGCCCGGCACCATGACCGCCGGCGGCTATGCGATTCTCGAATCGGCGAAGGCGCTGGAACCCTGGCGCAAGGCCTATGAAGGGGCGGTGGCGCGGCTGCGAGGAGCGGGCACGTCGGCCTAAGCCGCGGCCTTGCGAATCACGAATCGGTAGATGCCGTCCGCTTCGGTCGACTCGACGAGCTCGTTGCCCGTCACCGAACAGAAGTGGATGAAATCCTTGGGCGAGCCCGGATCGCTGCTGAGCACCGTCAGAAGCGCGCCGGCCGGGACGTCCTTCATCGCCTTGCGCGCCCGCAGCACCGGCAGGGGACATTTCAGGCCGCGGGCATCGAGCGTCGTCATAACGATCTCCAGACTGGCGGCAATCCGCCGCCGCGGAACTGGGCCACATGCTAACAGAATGATCGGCCAGCGGGAGCGCCGCCGCGCCCGGCGTTGACCTCACCCGGTAAAGCCGGATGATGGGCCGTCCGCCAAGGGAGCCGCCCGCTTGCGATTGAACCCGCCCCGTCCTCCGGCCGAGCGGCTCGACACCTCGCCCACCGTCTCGGACGAAGTGAAGACGACCACCTGCTACATGTGCGCCTGCCGTTGCGGCATCAAGGTGCATCTGAAGGACGGCAAGGTCCGCTATATCGAGGGCAATCGCGACCATCCGGTGAATCGCGGCGTGCTCTGCGCCAAGGGTTCGGCGGGGATCATGACGCAGAACTCGCCGGCGAAGCTGCGCAAGCCGCTGAAGCGGGTCGGCGAGCGCGGCCGGGGCGAATTCGTCGAGATCGAGTGGGACGAAGCGCTCGGCATCGCGACCCAGTGGCTCTCGGCGATCCGCTGGCAGGATCCGCGCAAGCTCGCCTTCTTCACCGGGCGCGACCAGAGCCAGGCCCTCACCGGCTGGTGGGCGAAGCAGTTCGGCACGCCGAACTATGCCGCCCATGGCGGATTCTGTTCGGTCAATATGGCCGCCGCCGGTCTCTATTCGATCGGCGGGTCCTTCTGGGAATTCGGCGAGCCGGACTGGGACCATACGCGCTATTTCGTGATGTTCGGCGTGGCCGAGGATCACGCGAGCAATCCGATCAAGATCGGCCTCGGCAAGCTGAAAGGACGGCTCGAGGGGGCGGGCGCGAAGTTCCTTTCGATCAACCCGGTCCGCACCGGCTATTCGGCGATCGCCGACGAATGGCTCGCCATCAAGCCCGGCACGGACGGGCTGCTGGTGCTCGCACTGGCGCATGAGTTGCTGCGCACCGACAAGGTCGATTACGCCTACCTCGCCCGCTACACCAACGCCGGCTGGCTCGTGATTCGCGATCCGGGCGCGGCCGACCATGGGCTTTTCGTTCGCGACGAGGCCGGGCGGCCCTTCATCTGGGATCGCCATCGCCAACGGCAGGTTCCGGCCTTCGACGTCGGGGCCGAGCCGATGCTTGCCGGCGAATATCGGCTCGCCGACGGGCGTGCCGCCGTTCCGTCCTTCCAGCTCGTCGCGGAACGGCTGCTCGATCGGCGCCATGCGCCGGAGGCGGTGTCGGCGGAAACCGGCATCGCCGCGGACACCATCCGCCGCATCGCCGGCGAGCTCGCCCATGCCGCCTTCGAGCAGGAGATCCGCATCGACATCCCGTGGACCGACTGGCTCGGCCGCCGTCACGACCATGTCTTGGGGCGGCCCGTCAGCATGCATGCGATGCGCGGCGTGTCGGCCCATTCCAACGGCTTCCATACCTGCCGCGCGATCCATGTCCTGCAGATGCTGCTGGGCTCGATCGATTGCCCCGGCGGATTCCGCTACAAGCCGCCCTATCCGAAGCCGGCCCCGCCCTCGCCGCTCCCCGCCGGCCTCGCGGTCGAAGTGAAGCCGGGCGAGCCGCTGGGCGGGATTCCGCTCGGCTTTCCGCATGGTCCCGAACATCTGCTGGTGGATCCCGACGGTTCGGCGCGGCGCATCGACAAGGCCTATTCCTGGGAAGCGCCGCTCGCGGCGCACGGCCTGCTGCACATGGTCATCGCCAATGCCTGGAAGGGCGATCCCTATCCGATCGACACGCTCTTCCTCTACATGACCAACATGGCGTGGAATTCCGCCATGAACAGCGGCGGCACCGCCGAGATGCTGGCCGACAAGGAC
Organism: uncultured Rhodospirillaceae bacterium; assembly: GCA_902826565.1. GTDB lineage: Bacteria > Pseudomonadota > Alphaproteobacteria > Dongiales > Dongiaceae > CADEFF01. The sequence continues at coordinate 2,995 of CADEFF010000004.1, forward strand.
CCCAAGACCGGCCGCTACCGCATCCCGCACGTCATCTATTCCGACGCCTACTTCTCCGAGATGGTCGCCTATGCCGACCTCGTGCTGCCCGACACCACCTATCTCGAGCGGCATGACTGCATCTCGCTCCTGGACCGGCCGATCTCCGACGGCGATTCCGTCGCCGATGCGATCCGCCAGCCGGTGCTGCAGCCCGATCGCGACGTGCGGCCGTTCCAGGACGTGCTGATCGATCTCGGCGCGCGGCTCGGGTTGCCGGGGCTCGTCGATGCCGACGGCGCCGCCGCCTATCCGGGCGGTTTCGCCGAATACATGGTCAAGCATGAACGCCGCCCGGGGATCGGCATGCTCGCCGGCTGGCGCGGCGCGGACGGCAGGCTCGAAGGCCGCGGCGCCCCCAACCCCGGGCAGCTCGATCTCTACAAGGCGAACGGCTGCTTCTGGCGCCAGGAGCTCGCGCCCGATCAGCGCTATTTCCGCTTCGCTAATCGCGACTATCTCGCCTGGGCGACGGCCATGGGCTTCCTCGACCGCCCGGAGCCCATCCATCTCCGACTCTATGTCGAGGTGCTGCAGAAATTCCGCCTCGCCGCCGAAGGCCATGGCGCCGTGAAGCCGCCGCAGCGCCATCGCCAGCGCATCGCGACCTACTTCGATCCGCTGCCGTTCTGGTATCGCCCGCTGGAGGAGATGGGCATCCAGGCGCGCGACTACCCGTTCCACGCCATCACGCAGCGGCCGATGGCGATGTACCATAGCTGGGGCTCGCAGAACGCCTGGTTGCGGCAGATCCATGGCGACAATCCGATCTTCGTCGCGCGCGAGACGGCGGCGCGGCTCGACATCGCGGACGGCGACTGGGTCTGGATCGTGAGCCCGCATGGGCGCGTCAAGGCGCCGGTCAAGACGATGGACGGCGTCAATCCGGACACCGTCTGGACCTGGAACGCGATCGGCCGGCGCGGCGGCAGCTTCGGCCTCGCGCCCGACGCCCCCGAAGCGAAGCGCGGCTTCATCATCAACTCGCTCGTCGCCGAGCTCCTGCCGCCGCAGCCGGGCGGCCATCGCTACAGCAACAGCGACCCCGTCACCGGCCAGGCCGCCTGGTTCGATCTCAAGGTCCGGCTCGAGAAATGCGCGCCGGAGGAAACCCGCGAAACCGCGCCGCAGGAACCGGCGCTCGCGGGGCTGCCGGGAACCGCCCCCCGTCCCTCCGTGCTGCGCTACGGCGCCGAGTTCCGTCGCAAGCGGGAGCGGCCATGACCAGCCTGCCCGCCAATCCGAGCCCGGTGAAGCTCGGGCTCGTCATCGATCTCGATATCTGCGTCGGATGCCATGCCTGCGCCGTTAGCTGCAAGGAATGGAACAGCGGCGGCCACATGGCGCCCCTCACCGACCTCGATCCCTACGGACCGAACCCGCTCGGCGTCTGGTTCAACCGCGTGCACAGCTTCGAGGCGGGCGACGGGCTCGACGGGCGCACCGTGCATTTCCCGCGCTCCTGCCTGCATTGCGAGACGCCCGCCTGCGTCGAGGTCTGCCCGACCGGCGCCTCCTACAAGCGCGCCGAGGACGGAATCGTCCTGATCGACGAGGCGCTCTGCATCGGCTGCAAGCTCTGTTCCTGGGCCTGCCCCTATGGCGCGCGCGAATATGACGACGATGTCGGCGTGATGAAGAAATGCACGCTCTGCATCGACCGGATCTACAACGAGAACATTGCCGAGGCGGAGCGCGTCCCGGCCTGCGTCTCGACCTGCCCGGTCGGCGCGCGGCATTTCGGCGATCTCGGCGATCCCGGCTCGGCGATATCGCGGCTGGTCGAGGCGCGGGACGGCTACGACCTGATGCCCGAACAGGGCTGCCGGCCGGTCAACAAATATCTGCCGCCGCGCCCCCGCAAGCGCGAAGCGGGCTGCACCGGCGCCGTGCCGCTGCCGACGGAACCTGCGGCCGCAACCGGCTTTCTCGGCTGGGTCGACCGGATGCTGTCGCGGTGATGCGGGACGTCGCCTGCGCCATGCCTTCCGCCCCGGGCTCGCTCGCCATTTGTGTGAGAATGCCCCGGTTCGCTAGCCGGCGATCCGATCCCGCGCCCTGACCGTCCATGCATCCCGCGCTCTCCGTCATCCTCTTCACCACCCTCTCCGGGGCCGGCTACGGGCTGGTCGCCCTGATGGGCGGGCTCGCGGCCGCCGGACGGCTGCCCCCCGACCCGTGGCTCGCCGGCGTGGGGCTCGGGCTCGGCAGCATCGCGATCGCCGCGGGCCTCATCGCCTCCACCTTCCATCTCGGCCGTCCGGAGCGGGCCTGGCGCGCCTTTTCGCAATGGCGCTCCTCCTGGCTGTCGCGCGAAGGCGTGCTCTCCCTGCTGACCTTCCTGCCCATCCTCGCCCTCGCCTATGGCGCCGTCATCGAGCACGACATGGCGGGCCCCTGGGCCATCGCCGGGGTCGCGACCGCCCTCCTCGCTGTCGCGACGGTCTATTGCACCGCCATGATCTATCGCTCGCTCAAGCCCATCGCCCATTGGCACAATGGCTGGGTCGCGCCCGGCTATCTCCTCTTCGCCGCGATGTCCGGGGCGCTCTGGCTGAATGCGATCCTTCTCGGCTTCGGCGAGGCCGACCGCCTGATCGGCGCGTTCGCCCTGCTGTCGACCGCCGCGGCGGCCGCGGTCAAGCTCGGCTATTGGCGCCACATCGACGGCACCGCCGGCGAGAGCAGCGCCGAGAGCGCGACCGGCCTCGGCCGGTTCGGCGCGGTCCGCCTCCTCGAAGCGCCGCATACCGGCGAGAACTACCTCATGCGCGAGATGGGCTTTCGTATCGCGCGGAAACATGCGGCGAAGCTGCGCCGCGTCGCGCTGCTGGCCGGTTTCGCCGCGCCGGCACTGCTGACGATCCTCGCGATGCTCCTGCCGCCGATCGGCGCGATCCCGGCTGCCGTCCTCGCGGCGCTCTCCGCCATGCTGGGGCTTCTGGTGGAGCGCTGGCTCTTCTTCGCCGAGGCGAAGCACGCGGTGACGCTCTATTATGGCGCCGCCCGCGCCTGAGCGGGCACCCGCAAGGCAGTGACAGAGCCCATGGAACGCGTCGATGTCGTGGTTGCTGGATGCGGCGTGGTCGGGCTCGCTTGCGCCTGGCAGCTCGCCCGGCGCGGCCTGAAGGTGGCCGCGGTCGATCGCGGCCGGTTCGGCCAGGGCACCAGCGCCACCAGCTTCGCCTGGGCGAATGCCAGCACCAAGACCGCCTTCGAGCCCTATCACCGGCTGAACGCCGCGGGGCTCGCGGCCTACCACGCGCTGGCCGCCGAGCATGGCGCCGCGGCGATCGGCCTGCATGGACGCGGTTCGCTGCAATGGGCGCCGGCGGAGAACGATCTGCTGGCGGGGCAGCTTCAGGACACGTATGAGACGCTTCGCGGCTGGAACTATCCCGTCGAATGGCTCGATCGCGTCGCCATCGCGGCGCGCTGGCCCGCGCTTCTGCTCGTCGAGGACATGGTTGGCGTCTTCTGCGGCACCGAACGCTGGGTCGATGTGCCGCGCCTTCTCGTCTGGCTCGCGGCCGATTTCCGCCGTCTTGGCGGAACCCTTTTCGAGAATCGACCGATTGTGGCGGTCCGTCGCGACGGCGGCCGGATCGCCGCGATCGAGACCGCCGCCGGCGAGATCGAGACCGGGCGCCTGCTGATCGCCGCCGGCATCGACACACCGAAGCTCGCGGCGCTTGCGACCGGCGATGCGGCGCTGGCGGAAGAGTTCCCGCTCCAGGTCTCGCCCGGCTTTCTCGTGGAGACGACCCCGGTCGCCGCGGCGAAGCCGCTCGACGTTCTCCTGTGGGCTGCAGACGAGGACGGGCTCCATCTTCAGCCGAGCCCGCGCGGCGGGCTGCTGCTCGGCGCGGGCGATATCGACGACTGGGTGGGAGAAGGCGACCACCCGGCGGTCATCGAAAAGGCGACCGCCGCTCTCGTCGAGCGGGCACGGGGCTGGCTGCCCGCGCTCGAGACGACCGGACTGCACGCCAGCGGCAAGGTCGGCAGGCGTCCGATGCCGGCCGACGGCTATTCGATCCTCGGGCCCCTCGCGGAAGCGCCGGGCGTGTGGGTCGCCGTGACCCATAGCGGCGTCACGCTTGCGCTCGAGATCGGGCGATTGCTCGCCGAGGAGATCGAGACCGGAAACATGCCGGCCGCGCTTGCGCCCTTCCGTCCGGACCGGTTCGCGCTTTAACGGCTTTCGTCAGGCAAGCTCGGCATAGCCGGCTCGCGCCGCCGCGCGCTCCTGCTCGAGGATCACGCCATAGGCATCGCGCGGCAGGATCGCGCAATCCGCGATCAGGAGCGCCGCGCGCGCTTCGGCCGCCGCCGCATCCTCGAGGGCGCGCCGCAACCCGCGACGGAGCTTCTCGAGGGTTGCGCCGTCCATCGCCGCGGGCGCGACATAGGGCAAGGCGGGCGCCACGGGCCCGGCCGCGATGATGCGGGTGCCGAACAACCCTGCCGGACGGTGCCGCGCCAGCAAGCCGTAGGTGACGCAATCGATTGCCGCCAGGTCGGCCGCGCCCGTGCGCACCGCCTCGATGCTCGCGAGATGGCTGCCCGTCTCGGTCACGCTGCCGAAGAACCGGCCCGCCTTCGCCAGCGGCGCCGCCAGGAACCGCAGCGAATTGCATCCCGACTGCGAAGCCCGGTCGTTGATCGCGACCTTCGCGCCGGCAAGTTGGTCGAGGCCGGCCACGTCGCTGCCGTCCCGCACCAGGATCCAGCTCCGATAGCGCGCGCCCTCGCACCCCGCCGCCGCATAGCAGGGGGTCGCCACCGGCTGAAGGAGGCTTGCGAACTCGTGGGTCAGCGGATAGCCGCAGCTCTGCCCGAACATCAGGTCGAGCCGACGCCATTGCCCATGGGCCGTAAGCTCGCGGTCGAGCGCGGCCGGGATGTCGCCGATGCCTTCCGCCGCGAAACCCCGGCGCAGCGCCTGCCACCAGCCGTCGGTCGCCCACCGCAGCTCCGGCAGGTCGTACATCGGCAGCCCGGCGAGGTTCATCCCCGGCTGCTGGCGGGAAACTGCGGCAGGCCGTCGGCGATAACCTCGTAGTCGCCCTTGCTCGCGACGTAGATGTGCCGGGCGAGCTTGAGGCCGCTCGGGAGATCGATCGTGCCGGCGACGATGTCCAGCTCCTTCGCGCCGATCTCCTGCCAGAAGAGCGTGGTGCCGCAGGTCATGCAGAAGCCGCGGCGCACATCGGGCGAGGAGCTGTACCAGCGGATGCTGTCGCGTCCGTCGATGATGACGTCGCTCTCCGCCGCCGCGGTGTAGGCGCCCGGCGCGCCATGGAAGCGGCGGCACTGGCTGCAGTGGCAGGCGCTCACCAACGGGCGCAGCGGCCCGACGATGCGAAAATTGACCGCGCCGCAGAGGCAATGGCCGGTGGCGGAATCATTCTTGCCCGGGCTGCTCATATCGGCGGCGCCTTCTGCATGGTTCCGGGGAACTTCTCCAGGTCGTCGTGGATCTCGTAATAGTCCGACTTGTCGGCGACGAAGATGTGCCGCACGGATTCGAGCCCCGTCGGCTGGTCCAGCAGGCCGGCCGTGAAGGAGACCCGACCGGTCCCGACCGGTTCCCAGAACAGGCTGGACCCACAGACCCGGCAGAAGCCCCGCCGCGCCTTGGCCGAGGACGCGTACCAGGTAAGGTTTTCTTCGCCGGTCAGCCTTACGTTCTCCCATGCGGCCTGGCTGAAGCCCGGCGGAGCGCCGTGCTGGCGGATGCATTGCCGGCAATGGCAGACCACGACGCCGCGCACCGGGCCGCGGATCTCGAGCGTGATCGCGCCGCAAAGGCAGCGCCCGGTGAGCGGGTCCGGCGATTTCGGTCGAGCGGTCATGATGTTCCTCGGGGGCGTTCCTCGGACAAGTCGGCCGGCCGGTGAAATATGGCCGGGACGGTCGGGAATGTCACCCGGGAGAGCCGCGGAAACCGGGCGGCGGAGGGATTTCCCTTGCAGGAAAACCTGCCCGTCGGCATAACAGGAAACCGAGCGAAGGACTGGCCCGAACTCGCCGGCATTCAACCTATGGTCGACAGATCTTACGTCCGTGCGCATCAGCGTCCGCTGGTGGACGTCCCGACTCTGGCCGTCGCCGTCTGCACCTATGCCGCATGGGGTTTTCTGACCTGGTACCACGCTGCCCTGCCCTGGTGGCTGCTAATGCCGCTGGGCGGTTATGTGGTCTGCCTTCAGGGCGGGCTGCAACATGAGGCGATCCACGGCTATCCCTTCCGCAAGCGCCTCTGGAACACCCTGCTGGTGTTTCCCTCGCTGTGGTTGTGGCTTCCCTACACCCATTATCGCCGCACCCATCTGACGCATCATCGCGATTACCGGCTTACCTGCCCGGTGGACGATCCCGAATCCTACTACGTCACCGACTCGCAGTGGGCGCGCATGGGCTGGCTGCATCGGACCTACCGGAAGGCGATGAACACGCTCGCGGGGCGTCTCGTCCTGGGTCCGCCTTATGTCGCCTGGCGCGTGATGCTGGAGCTGCTGGACAGCATCGTCGTACGGAACAAGGCGGTGCTGCGCGACTGGGCGCTGCATCTGGTTTCGCTCACGCTGGTCCTCGGATGGGTCGTCGGCATCTGCAAGATGCCGGTCGGGGAATATGTCTTCTTCTTCGCCTTTCCGGGGCTCGCCCTCACCCTGATGCGCTCCTTCGCGGAGCACCAGGCGCGGAGCACGATCTCGGAGCGGACGGTCGTCATCGAGAGCGGGCCGATCATGAGCCTGCTCTATCTCAACAACAATCTGCACGCGATGCATCACGCCGATCCGAATGCGCCCTGGCACAAGCGCCCGCGGCAGTACCGGGAGCGGCGGGCCGAGCTGCTCGCGCAGAACGGCAACTACGCCTTCCGCGGCTATCGCGAGCTGCTGCAGCGCTATCTTTTCGCGACCAAGGAGCCGGTCTCCCATCCGGTCGGCGATCTTTAACGCCGCCTTTCGCCGCCGGTCCCGCGGGCCGACGGTTTCCTACCGCGCCGCCGCCTGCCTGCGCATGCCCGGCACGAGCCGGACGGCCAGATAGCCGAGCAGCGCCGCGATCAGCACCGTCGCCAGCACTACCACGGCAACCGCCATCACCGCCGGATCCACCTCCATCGTCGCCGACTGCCACATCAGCCGGGGGATCGTGCGGGTGCGCACGCCGCTGAGGAAGAGCGACACCACCACCTCGTCGAACGAGGTCTGGAAGGCGATGATGGCGGCGCTGATGAGCGCGGGCAGCAGCAAGGGCACGGTGACGAAGCGCAGGCTCGCCCATCTTCCGGCGCCGAGCGAACGGGCGGCGCGTTCGAGATTGGGATCGAGGCTGCCGAGCGCCGTCGTCAGGATGATGATGACGAAGGGGAGGCCGAGGGTCGAATGGGCGAGCGCGAGCGCCGTGCGGCTGTCGGCCCAGCCGAGCTTCGCCGCCGCCAGATAGGCGCCGATCGAATAGATCATCGAGGGCAGCAAGGCCGGCGCCAGCAGGATCACCAGCGCGAACCGGCCGACGCTGCCGCGCACCTCGCGCAGCCCGAGCGCCGCCGTGAGACCTATGCCGAGCGCGAGCGCGGAGGCGATCGCCGCGACCACCAGCGAGTTCAGGCCGGCGGCGCGCCATTGGCGCGTCGCCACAAGCTCCTCGTACCAGCGCAGCGACCATTCCTGCACCGGAAACTGCAGATAGTCCGCCGCGGACAGGGAGAGCTGGATGATCACGAGGAAGGGCGACAGCAGCCAGAGCAGGACCAGACCGACCACGAGGTTCCAGAGCAGCCGCGATTCCAGGATGCGGAGCAACGGCGCCAGGAGCGGTAGATGGTCCACCAAAGGGGAGGCCGCGAGCCAGCTTCGTCCCTGCTGCCGGAGACGTCCGCCGATGAACTGGTCGAAGCCGATGGTGCCGGCGAACACCAGCAGCATGGCGATCGAGATCCCCAGGAAGAAGATGGATTGCGCGGAGGCCGCGGCGAAATCGGCGAGGCGATTGATCTGCTGCGCGATCAGCATCGAGAAGGTCCGGTCGGACGGGCCGCCCAGCAGCGCGGGCGTGACGAAGAATCCGAGCGAGATGATGAATACGAGCAGGCAGGCCGAGACGATGCCGGGCTTGGAGAGCGGCACGAAAACCGCGAGGAAGGCCTGCGAGCGGCGGGCGCCCAGGGTCCGCGCCGCCTTGATCGTGTTCATGTCGATCTGTCGCATCGCCGCGTAGAGCGTCAGCACCATCAGCGGCAGCATGATGTAAACGCTGCTCACCATGGCGCCGAAGCTGTTGCGGCTGAGGTCGAGCGGCGAGTCGATGAGCCCGACGGACTGCAAGGTCTGGTTGATGACGCCGTTGCGACCGAGCAGGGCGAGCCACGCATAGGTGCGCACCAGCAGGCTGGTCCAGAGCGGCACGGTCGAGATCAGCAGGATGACGGCCCGCCAGCGCGGCGACGCGGTCAGCGCGACGCAGGCGACGGGGTAACCCAGGACCAGCGAGAAGAAGGTAACCTCGGCGGAGAACAGGAAGGTGTTGACCAGGATCGGGATCGAGGCCTCCATCGCGAAAAATTCGCGATAGGCTCGCCCGCCCTCCGCCAGGCTCAGCAGCGCGAGGTTCGAGATCGGCAGCACATAGAGCAGGATCAGAAAGCCGATCGAGATTCCGAGCAGGGTCGTGCCGATGTTGCGCTGGCCGGTCATACGAGCCGCGCCGCTTCCCACATCCACGAGACGGTCACGCCGCTCCCGGGGGCCGGCGCGCCTTCGAGCGGTGTCGCCGCCCGGCGCACCCAGACCGTCTGCCCGTCCTCGAGCGCGACCTGGCAATCGAAGCTTTCGCCGGCAAAGACGACGTCCTTGATGCGGCCCTGCAGCCCGGCGCCCCCCGCCGGACCCAGGACGAGATGCGAGGGGCGCACCGCGAGCGCCGCCGCTCCCTCCGCCGGGCCCGGGCCGCCGCAGTCGCCGGCATAGTCGCCGATGGTGACCCGCCAGCGATCGCCCGAGCGGACGAACGCGCCGACATTCAGGAGGTTGCAGTCGCCGATGAAGGAGGCGACGAACCGGGACGCCGGGTTGGCGTAGATGTCGGCGGGCGACGCCACCTGCTCCAGCCGGCCGCTGCGCATCAGCGCCACATTGTCCGCCATGGTCAGCGCCTCGCGCTGATCGTGCGTCACATAGAGAACGGTCGACTTCAGCTCCTTGTGCAGGCGGCGTATCTCGTACTGCATCTGCTCCCGGAGCTGCTTGTCGAGCGCGCCGAGCGGCTCGTCCATCAGCAGCAGCGGCGGCTCGAACACGATGGCGCGCGCCAGCGCCACGCGCTGCTGCTGCCCGCCCGAGAGCTGGCTCGGAAAGCGGGCGCCGAAGCCGCCGAGCCCCACCAGATCGAGGGCGCGCTCCACCATGGCCTGCCGGCGCGCCTTGGGGATCCGATGCATCCGCAGGGGAAAGGCGATGTTCTCCCGCACCGTCATATGCGGAAAGAGCGCATAGTTCTGGAACACCACGCCGATGTTCCGGCTTTCCGGCGGCAGCCCCGCAATCGAATGTCCGCCGATCCGGATGTCGCCCGACGTGGCGGCGACGAACCCCGCTACCATCATCAAGGCGGTGGTTTTTCCCGAGCCGGAGGGACCGAGCAAGGCGGTGAATTCGCCCGGCTTCACGGCAAGGCTGAGATCATCCACCACCGGCGGCGCCAGCGGCTCGTAGCGCTTGGTGACGCCGAGCAGCTCGAGACCCGCCGCCGGCGCTGCGCTCGATGCTGGCCGGGCCGCGTCCTGGCGCGGGGCGGATTGCGGCTTCATGCGGCAGCGAACCTCTTCATTCGGGACCCCGGCGTATCGAAGGGATCGCGGGCGGATCGGCGAGGGCGCAGCGCCGCCTCTCCGCCCCAAGGATGCGATTCATGGGTTGTCCGGCGGGCAGCGAAGGGCGCAGCGATCCTCCGGAATCACGGATATCGGTGCCTGCCCCCGGAGTCCAGCCTTCCCCGCAAGCCGGTGGGTAAATCGCCACCGGCAGCGTCGGGCCCTCATTGCCATGAGGAACCCGACCTGTCCGTGACGTCAGCTATGGCAGATGCTTACTGCCCGTACCAGGCGTTCCACTTCTGGAGCCCGTATTCGAGCTGCGACGTGCCGTTCGGCGCCGGTTCCGAATAGAAGCCGGCCTTGATCGGCACCTGCACCGGAACGTTCTCCGGCGCCGTCGGCAGCGAGCTTGCCGCCTTCGGATCGAGCAGCTTCAGCGTCTCCGGATTGGAGGGGCCGATCGGCTGCTGCCTGACCAGCACCGCCTGGCGATTGGGATCCAGCATCGAGCTCAGGAACTTCATCGCCGTCGCGGTATGGGTCGAGCCGACCGGAACCACCCAGACGTCATGGTCGAGCAGCGACTGGTTCCATTCGACATCGACCGGCGTGCCCTTGTCGCGCGCGGCCACCACGCGGTTGTTGCAGAGCATCGCGTAATCGACCTCGTGGTCGATCAGCGACTGCACGCCCGCCGCGGTGTCCTCGTACCAGACCTTCACGCTGCCCTTGATCTTGTCGAGGCTGGCCAGCGCGCGGTCGAAATCGATCGGATAGAGCGAAGCCGGGTCCACGCCGTCGCCCATCAGCGCCACTTCCCAGGGCGGGATCACGTAGTTGGCCGAGGGCATGGCGCGCGGCCCGGGGAACTTCTCCGTGTCCCAGAACTCGATCCAGGTCTTGGGATGCTCCTTGTTCTCGAGATCGGTGCGATAGGTGATGCCGCAGGAATAGAAGCTGGCAGCGACACCGTACTCGAGCTTCGCGAAATCGGGGAGCGGTGCCAGCGTCGTCTGATCGAAGGCCGAATAGTCGATCTTCTGGATCAGGTTCTGCTCCACCAGCACCTCATATTCCGACGAGGAGACGTTGACCACGTCCCACTGGACGCTGTTGGCTTCGACCATCGCCTTGATCTTGGGCACGCTGCCGCCGGAATCCTCGACGATCTCGACGCCCGTATCGTTGGTGAAGGGAACGAAGAAGGCTTCGCGAAGCCCATCCTGGTAAGTGCCGCCGTAGGAAACGACGACCAGAGACTCGTCGGCGGCTTGCGCCACGCGATCGGCAAGACCTGCCGCAAGGCCCAGACCCGACGCCACGAGAAGCGCGCCGAGCAACACGGCTCGACGCGTCGTCCGATTTCTCAACCTCATGCTGTCCTCCCTGTCCATGCCCGCTTGTCTAGCGGGCTTCGTGCTCTGACTTGACCCGGTCGTCGAGCACGATGACGGCCGGGATCGGATTGGCCTTCCACGCGGCGATCATCGACTTCATTTCGCCGCGTTTGGCCTGTGCAGAAGTTATGCGCTGGACCTGCTGGATGCCGACGCCCGTCGCGACGCCTGCGATATCGACCTGGCGTTCGCCCTGGCGCGCCGACGATCCGACATGCGGCTGGCCGCCCGTATAGGCGGCGACGCCGTTGTCATGCACCACGACCAGCACCGGCGCCTGCTCGCGGACGACCTGCAGCAGGCCGACGATGCCGGCATGGAAGAAGCCCATGTCGCCGATGATCGCCACCGCCTTGCCGCGCCGGACGGCGACGCCCGCCGCCGTCCCGATCGCGCTGCCGAGCCCGTAGCTCAGGGGCGCGATCTCCGGCATCAGATAGGGCGCGACGCCGCAGAGGCCGGCATCGCAGACCACGGGCAGCAGATCCAGCTCCTTGAGGTCCGTGTAGAGGGTGCCGAGCCCCTGGATATCGTCCGCCGAGAAGGCTTCGACCTTGCGCTCGGGCAGTTTTGCGATCTCGCCCTTGAGGGCGGCACCCGCGATCGTCCCGACATCGAGCGGCCCATAGCTCGGCACATGGCCGCTCAGACGACCGAGCACCGGTCCCGTGGCGCTGGCGATTACCGCGCGCTCGAGCAGCGGCTGCCCGTCTTCCAGCACCAGGATAGGCGCGGAGGAGCGCTTCACGAACGCGGCGATCTCGGCATCCGGCAACGGCTGGGCGCGGCGCACGAAAAGAGCTTCGTGCCCCAGCGCCCGCGCGAGCCCGGCCGGATGGCCGCTCGCCACGATGCGCAGGTCCTTCTTGCCCTCGATCACATCGCAGGCGGTTTCCTTGACGATGCGCTTCAGCGTCTCGTGCAGGCGGATGCGCTGACCTTGCGGGTCGGTCGTCCAGACCTCCAGCGGCGCCACCGCCGGTGCCTTCCCGAACGGCGCGCCATTCTGCACGGCGGATTTTCCCGGCGCCGCCATCATCTGGGTGGTGACGCGGAAAATGACCGGCAGCCGGTTCTCCGCCGAGAGCCTGGCGGCGATGCGCAGCGCGTTCGGGATGTCGTCCACGCCCGCCGGCTCGATCGAAGGCAGCTCCAGCGCGCCCGCGAAGACGCGCGCATCGCCCTCCACGTCGGAGCCGAAGGCGCCGGGGTCGTCGCCGACGATCAGCAGCACCGCCCCGCCGCTCCGATGCACCGCCGAAGACGACGCGACGTCCATCGCGGCATTGAGCCCGACCTGTTTCATCATCGCGACGGCGAGGCTGCCGTCCGCGGCAGCGCCGAGCGCCATCTGCAGCGCGACCGCCTCATGGGTGATCCAGCGCGCGTCGCCGGTCTCCACGAGCAGGCGGCCGGCCTGCGTAATCGGCCGTCCCGGCACGACGCCGAGATAGCCGGGCCGCAGCGCTCGCAACCCGGCGGCAAGGATGTGCGCGCCGGTGTTCTCGTCCGATTTGCTGGCTGGCGACACGGCTGGTTCTCCCTGAGGATTTGTCGATTTCTTGACCATTACGCAGCCGAAAACGTAGTATGTCAACCGTTCGGCTGCAGAATCGTCAGAGAAATGCCAATCATTCCGACCATCGACGAGCTCGACGCTCTCATCGTCGCGGAGCTGCAGGACGATGGCCGACGCTCCTACAAGGAGATCGGCGAGCGTCTCGGCGTCTCCGCCGGCACGGTGCGGGCGCGCGCGCTGCAACTAATGGAAGACGGAGTCGTCGACGTCATCGCCATTCCGAACGCCTGGAAGATGGGATTCCCCATCGTCGCCGTGGTCGGGCTGCGGGTGACGCCGGGAAAGGCGGAAGCCGTCGCCGACATTCTCGCGGAGCGCGAGGAAATCGCCTGGGTCGGCCTGGTGGCGACTGGCTTCGACGTGATGTTCGAGGTCGCGCTCAAGGATGCGCAGGAGCTGGGCCATTACCGCGAGCGCGTGATCGCCAGCCTGCCGGGCGTCGCTTCTTCCGAGGTCTTCATGCTGTGGAGCGTTCGCAAGCTCCGGTTCCGCCTGAAGGCGGACCGCAAGGCGAACGGCGCGGCGCCGAAGAAGGCATCGGGGAAAAAGACCCGGCGCATCCGGAAGGCGCGCGCAAAATAGGCGATCGAGGACGCAAGCCCGCGCCCCGTTGCGGCCGACGGGCTTCGCGGCCGAACATTTCTTTGCTGCCGCTCACGATCTGATAAGCTCGCCCGCCCCCTTGCAAAGCTCAACAGAGGTATCGATGGTCACGAACTTTTTCCCCCAAGCCGAATATGAAGCGCGTTGGCAGAAGGTCGAGGAGGGGCTGAAGCGCCGCAACCTCGACGCGGCGGTCGTCTGGGGCCGCTCCGGCGGCAATTTCGAGCGCTCCGGCGACGTGCTCTACCTGACCAACTACTACGGCACGGGGTCGGGCCAGGGCCTCGACACGCCGATCACCACGGCGCGCGCCTTCGCCTCGGTGCTGGTGCAGCGCGGCCAGAAGCCCGAGCTCATGTCGGACGACCATGATCCCGACGCGCGCCGGCTCGCGACCGATCGCATTTCCTGGAGCCGCAACACGATCCAGAGCACGGCCGAGATGGTGAAGAAGCGCGGGCTCAAGGGCCGCGTCGGCCTGGTCGGGTCCGATTTCTTCCCGATGAAATACTGGGACATGTTCAAGGCGGCGACGCCGCAGGTCGAATGGCAGGTCGAGGACGACCTGATCCGCGACGTGCGCCTCATCAAGAGCGACCGCGAGCTCGAGGCCATCCGCATGGGCGGCGAGATCGTGACCCGCGCGCTCGACAAGCTGCTCCAGGGCCTCATCATGGGGAAGAAGGAGAGCGAGGCGGCGGCCGACGCGGCCTACGAGGTCGTCAAGGGCGGCGGCCACGTCCACATGATCCCGGTGAGCCACGGCAAGCTCATCCACTATTTCACCCGTGATCCGCTGAACGGCTACAGCCACGACACGCCGGTCGAGGGCGATCTCGTGCGCGGCTGGGTCTATGGGCCGATGGTGGAAGGCTATTGGCTCGATCCGGGCCGCACCGCCGTCTGCGGCAAGCGCGCGACCAATGCGCAGAAGCATCTGGTCGAAAGCTGCGCCGGCATCGTCGACAAGCTGATCCAGCGCATCAAGCCGGGCATGGCGCTCGCCGACCTCGCGAAATACGGCGACGAGCTGGTGAAGGAGTTCGGCGGCGAGAAGGACCAGGCGGCGGAGAAGTTCCCGCTCTATGGCCACGGCCTCGGGCTGTTCTTCGAGAAGCCCTATATCTCGACGCTGATGGGCGAGCCCGGCACCACCTTCAAGGAGAACATGGTGTTCGGCGTCGAGGCCTTCCTCGCCAGCGCCGGCGTCGGCAGCGCCGGCTACGAGGACAACGTCATCATTACCAAGAACGGCGCCGAGCGCGTCACCAAGACGCCGCCGGTGATGTGGTAAACACGGCAGCTCTGGCTGGCCGGAGCTGCTTTCCTCTGCAGACCCATCCTCATGTTTCGACAGGCTTCGCATGAGGATGGGCGGGCTCTACTAGTCGGCCTCATCCTGCACCTGTCGAAGGATGAGGCCGTAGCCCTCATGCCGCGATCGCGCCGCCTTCGCGTTTCCGGCGTTCGACGAAGTCCCTGAGGGCCTCGTCGATCGCCGGGTCCAGCGGCGGCGGCTGGAATTCGGCGAGGGCCTGCTTCCAGATCGCGGTGGCGCGCTGACTCGCATCGAGGGCACCGGCCAGGCGCCAGGTCTCGAAATTGCGCCAGTCCGACAGCATCGGGGCGTAGAAGGCCGTCTCGTAGCGCTCGAGGGTGTGCGCGGCGCCGAAGAAATGCCCGCCCGGACCGACCTCGGCGATGGCCGAGAGCGCGAGCGTGTCGTCGTTCACCTCGATCGGCTGCAGGAACTCGCCCATCATCTGCAGCATCTCGACGTCGAGCACGAGCTTCTCGAACGAGGCGACGAGCCCGCCCTCCATCCAGCCGGCGCCATGCAGCATCATGTTGACGCCGCCCATCACCGCGCCCCAGATCGACATCTCGGATTCGTAGGCCGCCTGCGCATCGACCGCATTGGCGGCGCAGGCGTTCGAGGAGCGATAGGGAAAATTGTAACGCCGGGCGAGCTGCCCGCCCGCCATGGCGGCGCGCACATATTCCGGCGTGCCGAAGGCGGGCGCGCCCGATTTCATGTCCACGTTCGAGGTGAAGCCGCCATACATGGCCGGGCAGCCCGGGGCCACCATCTGGATGAAGGCGATGCCGGCGAGCGCCTCGGCGTTCTGCTGGGCGAGCGCGCCGGCGATCGAGGCCGGCGCCATGGCGCCCGAGAGGGTGAAGGGCGTCAGCACCACCGGCTGACTGTGCCGCGACATCTCCATCAGCCCCTGCAGCATCGGCCCGTCGAGCCGGAGCGGCGAGTTCGAGTTCACGATGGAGAACAGGCTCGGCGTGCGGGCGAGCCCGGCCTTGTCGACATTGCGGGCGATGCAGATCATCTCGATCGCGTCCGAGATGCGCTGTTTCCCCAGCGAATAGGGATGCCAGACCTTGTCGGTGAGGGTGATCGCCGCGTAATGCGCGTCGAGATGGCGGGTCGCGGGCGGCAGATCGGCCGGCTCCACCGGATAGCCGCTGATGAACTGGACGATGTTGAAGGTCTGCACGAGCTTCAGCAGCTCGCAATAGTCGCTGAACATGCCCGGCCGCCGGCCGCGCTCGAGATCGTTCACGTTGGGGGCGCTCGCGACCGAGCCGAAATTCACGTGATTTCCGCCGAAGGTCAGGCTGCGTTCCGGATTGCGCGCATGGAGCGTGACCTCGGCCGGCGTCTTCGCCACCGATTCCATGACGAGGCCGCGATCGAGCCGGGCCCGGTTGTCGCCGGGCTTCACCTCGGCGCCGGCACGCTTCAGGATCGAGAGCGCCTCGGCATCGAGGAATTCCATGCCGATCTCTTCGAGGATGCGCAGCGACGCCTGATGGATCTTCTCGAGCTGCTCCTCGTTCAGCACCTCGACCGGCCTGTAGGGATTGCGGTAGGTGCGCCAGGGGAGCTGCTTGATGCCCCCGCTGCTGCGCCGCTCGCGCCCGCGCCGCCCCGGATCCCGCGTCATGCCGCCTCCGCCGGTGAAGGGCCGCCACGCCGCAGCCTTCGCCTATATAGGGCCAGCCCCGGGACGGCCGCTATCGGGTTTGCGCCCACCCCTATTCTCCGCCCGGCAGGCGAGGTGCCGGTCTCCGCCGCCGCGCCATGGACCCGGTCGCGGTTTCCGTGTAGGGGAGCCGCATGACCGAAGGGATGCTTGCGATCGGCGATGCGCCGCTCCGGCTCGAGGCGATCCGTCGCGTCGCCGCCGGCGGCATGGCCGTGGCGCTGGCCCCGCCCGCGCGGGACCGGATGGCGGCGGCCCGTGCGGTGGTCGACCGGCATCTGGCCGAGGGCCGGGCGGTCTATGGCCTGACGCGCGGCCTCGGCGGGCAGGCGCAGCTCACCCTGCCGACCGAAACGCTCGCGGAATTCTCCCGCCTCACCGTGCTCGGACGCGCGCATTCCGTCGGACCGCGACTTTCGCGAAGCGCGGTGCGGGCCGCGATGCTGGTGCGCGCGAACGGCCTCGCGCAAGGCGGTGCCGGGGTGCGTCCCGAGCTCGCCGAGTTCCTGATCGCGCTGCTGAACGCAGGCGTGCATCCGGAGATCCCCCGGATCGGCTCGATCGGCGCCTCCGACCTCTGCCAGCTCGCCCATCTCGGCCTCACCGTGATCGGCGATGGCGATGCCGAGTTCCGCGGCGACCGCATGCCGGCCGGGGAGGCGTTGCGTCGCGCCGGTCTCGCGCCCTTCGCTCTTGCGCCGAAGGAGGGGCTCGCCCTCTGCAGCGCGAATTCGGCGACGGCCGGACGCGGCGCGCTTGCCCTCGCCCGGGCCCGCGATCTCTTTCTCCTCGCCAATCTCGCGGCAGCGCTCTCGATGGAAGGCTTCCGCGCGAACCTCTCGCCGCTCGACCCGCGCGTCGCCGCCGCACGGCCGCAACCCGGCCAGGTGGAGACCGCGCAGTTGTTGCGCCAGCTCCTCGCCGGCAGCGCGCTCGAGCGACCGGACGCCGCACGGCGCCTGCAGGACCCGCTTTCCTTCCGCTGCGTCTCCCAGGTGCATGGCAGCCTTCGTGCCGCGCTCGCCGGTGCGGTGGCCGCCTTGCAGGCCGAGCTCGATGGCGCCGGCGACAACCCGCTGGTGCTCGCCGCCGACGACGCGATCCTCTCGAACGGGAATTTTCATACGCCGGCCCTCGCGCTCGGCTTCGACATGGCGGCGCTCGGGCTCGCCCAAGCCGCCAACCTCGCGGTCAACCGCGTCGCGCGGCTGATGAGCGGCCGCTTCACCGACCTGCCCGACCGGCTCACGCGCGAGCTGCCGCCCGCCGCCGGCCTGGCGCCGCTGATGAAAACGGCCGAGGCGCTCGCGGCCGAGATCCGCCATAGCGCCAACCCGGTGGCGGCCGATCAGCGGGCGAGCGCCGACGGGATCGAGGACGACACGACCAACGCGCCGCTGGCCGTCGCCAAGTTCGAGACGGCGATCGAACGGTTCGGCCTCCTCGTCGCGATCGAGCTGCTGGTCGCCGCCGAGGCCGTCGATCATGCGAAGCCGGCAAGGCTCGGCACGGGGCCGGCGATCGCGCAGCGCTCGCTGCGGGAAATCGTCGCGCCGCTCGATACCGACCGCCCGCTCGGCGCCGATGTGGAACGGATCGCGGAGAGGCTGATCGACAGCGGCAGGCTCGGGGAAGAGCTGCGCGCGCTCGATATCGCAACGGGCCTCGATTGATCCGTCGGCCTTTCCGGCCAGCTCCCGCGCCTTACTCGATCGGCAGTTGCGCCACGGCGAGGCCGCCGGTCGTCGTGGCATGCGCCAGATCGAGATCGTCGGCAACGATCGGGATGGTAACGACGTAGTCCGGCGTGAAGGTCACGCGCAGGCTGACGTCGGTGATCGATTTCGAATCGCGCTTCCCGTCCGCCGACCAAAGCGTGAAATGGGGATCGGGATCGGCGCCCGCCGCGAGGAAGGCAAGCTCCGGCAGGCTCATGATGTTGTCGATCGCGCCCGTCGTCAGGCGGATCGCGACCTTGCGCATCGGCTTCGTCGGCGCGGCATAGGACAGGATCGCGACAAGGCTCGGGTCCGCCTGATACTGCGGGTCGAAGCTTGCCGACCAGGCGTTGTCGAGCCCGGCGATGCGCATGAGGCCGCGGCTGTTCGGCACCTCGAGCCAGGCCGGCTCGCCCGAATAGTGCATCAGCAGCTTGCCGTTCTCGAGGCTGTAGAGCTGGGTCGCGTCGAGCGCGCCGCAGCAGCCGAGACTGGTTACGGCGAAATAGGCGGGGTTGGAGTTGATGGCGAGCGGCCGCGCCACCTCGCCCTTCGCGTCGAGATTGATCATCTTGGCGCGGTTGCCGTCGCCGATGACATGCCAGGTCGCGACCGACACCTCGGCCGCCTCCGGCCCTTCCGCATCCTCGCGCTGCACGACCCGCACGCTCTGCTGCACCAGGACGCGCTTCGGGTCGGTGGCGCCCTCGGGCCAGTAGCTCACCACCCGGAACTCGTCGGTCTTCGTCTCGACCCGCATCACCCCGTCCGGAAAATCGATCCGGACGGAGGAGGTCGCCTTGTCCTTGATTTCTTCGGCATGGCCGGCCGCCGCCGCTCCGATCAGGAGGACGCAGGCCAGGACCGTCGCATGGGCGGGGATCATCGATGGGCTCCTTCGAATCGACTCGAAGCCTAGCGCAACCGCCGCCTCATGCCGAGAGCTTCGCCGCCGACCGGCGTGAGCCGGCCCCCCGCACGCCGGACGGACGTCGAACAGGATCGACTCGTTCTAGGCGGCGAGCGTCGCCATCGCGCCCCGGAATCGCGCAAGCATGGCCTCCTCGGCATGGTGATGGCCCTCCTCCACCACCCAGCGCCCGCCGACCATGACATCGCGCACCGGATTGCTGTTGCCGGCGAAGACGAGCGCGTCGATCAGCGTGTCACCGCTCTTGCCGCAGAGCGCGGGATGCTCGCCGTCGAGCACCAGCAGGTCGGCCCGCGCACCTTGGGCGAGCCGTCCGATCGGGCGGCCGAGCGCGGTCGCGCCGCCGGCGAGCGCCGCGCGATAGAGGTCGGCGCCGACCGAGCCGGAGGCACCCGCCAGGCGGTTGCGCCGGCGCTGCAGCAGCCGCTGGCCATATTCGAGCCAGCGCAGTTCCTCGACCGGGCTCACCGAGATATGGCTGTCGGAGCCGATGCCGATGGCGCCGCCGGCCGACAGATAGGGCCCGGCCGGGAAGAAGCCGTCGCCGAGATTGGCCTCCGTGGTCGGGCAAAGCCCGGCGACCGCCCCGCTCCGCGCGAGGTTCCGCGTCTCGAGCTCGGTCATATGGGTCGCATGGACGAGGCACCAGCGAGGATCGACCGGCTGGTTCGCCATCAGCCATTCGACCGGCCGCTGGCCTGACCAGGCCATGCAGTCCTCCACCTCGAGCGTCTGCTCGGCGATGTGGATATGGATGGGCGACGCCGGATCCAGCGCGTCGAGTGCCGCGATCGCATCGCGCAGCAGCTCGGGCGTGACCGCGCGCAGGGAATGCGGCGCGATCCCGAGGCGAAACTGCGGATCGGCGCGATGGCGAGCCGCCAGCCGCTCGAGCAGCCGCGCATAGCGATCGAGCGAATGGAGGAAGCGGCGTTGGCCGGGCCGGGGCGGCTGCGCGCCGAACCCGCCTTGCGCATAGAGCACCGGCAGATGCGTGATGCCGATGCCGGCATGGCGCGCCGCCTCCAGCACCCGTTCCGACATTTCGGCCGGATCGGCATAGGGCGCGCCATCGGGATCATGATGGAGATAGTGGAACTCGGCGACCGCCGTGAAGCCCGCCTTCAGCATCTCGACATAGAGCTGGCCCGCGATGGCCTCGACGAGCGGCGGCGTCAACCGCTCGACGAAGCCATACATGACCTGCCGCCAGCTCCAGAAACTGTCTTCGGCGGCGGCGCCCCCCTGCCCGGCGCGTTCGGTCAGCCCCGCCATGGCGCGCTGGAAGGCATGCGAATGAAGGTTGGGCATGCCGGGCAGGACCGGCCCCTTCGCCGGGGCCGCATGCCTTGCGGCCGGCAGCACCGCCGCGTCCGGCGTGACCCCCGTCAGGGTACCGTCGACGCCGATCTCCAGCAGCACGTCGCGCGCCCATCCATCGGGCAGCAGGGCGGCGGCGGCCAGCAGGCGATGCGTCGTCATCGGGATAGACCGGAATTTCCGACGCGAAAGGCGCGCGGTGAAGAATTTTGCCGTGAGATTAGGGCTTCGTCGCCGGCCCCATCAAGCCGGTTGTTGTCGAGGAGAGCGCCGCGCACGGGCTGCCGGGACGTCGGTGGCGCCGCTGCCGGTTCGCTTGCATGGCGAGCCTCGTGGATTTCAGGCGAGGCTATGGCGCGCCGCGGCGGACCCTACGCTCCGGATCCCCGGCATCATGCCGACGTCGCCGCCGATGGTCGGATCCGGTTCTCCTGGCATCGATGCGAATGCGCCGATCGCGTATGGGGACATCGTTCCGCAGCCCTTGCGACCCGGGGTCGCAGGCCTCCGATGCCATCCGGGCGTCGATGGAGCGCCATGTCGAATTGCAGCTCCTCACCTCGAATCCTTGCGCGCGCCGCGGCGAGTCAACCAGAATGGCGACCCTCGGCGACGACCCGCAAATTCCCGCCGAAGCGACAGGTTCGAACCGCCGATGATGCCGCACGACATGCTTCTCTTCGCCGTGATCGCGCTCCCCTTTCTGGGAAGCTTCTTCGCGGCGCTGCTTCCGAGCAACGCCCGGAATGCCGAGGCATGGCTGGCGGGCGCGGTCGCGCTCGGCGGCCTGGCCCTGCTTTGGATGGCCTATCCGGCGGTGGCCAACGGCCAGCCCCTCCGCCACGCGGTGGAATGGGTTCCCGAGCTCGGCCTGAACTTCGTGCTGAGGATGGACGGCTTCGCCTGGATGTTCGCCGTGCTGATCTCGGGGATCGGCTTTCTGGTCGTGCTGTATGCGCGCTACTACATGTCACCGGCGGATCCGGTGCCCCGCTTCTTCTCGTTTTTTTTGGCGTTCATGGGCGCCATGCTGGGGATCGTCCTGTCGGGCAACCTCATCCAGCTCGTTTTCTTCTGGGAACTGACCAGTCTGTTCTCGTTCCTGCTGATCGGATATTGGCACCACAATGCCGGTGCGCGAGACGGCGCGCGCATGGCCCTGGTCGTCACCGGAACCGGCGGGCTTTGCCTGCTGGCCGGGGTATTGATCCTGGGCCACATCGTCGGCAGCTACGATCTCGACGAGGTGCTGGCCGCCGGCGACCTGATCCGATCGCACAGGCTCTATCTCCCGGCGCTCATCCTCATCCTGCTGGGGGCTTTCACCAAGAGCGCGCAGTTTCCGTTCCACTTCTGGCTGCCGCATGCTATGGCGGCCCCTACGCCGGTCTCCGCCTATCTGCATTCGGCCACGCTGGTGAAAGCCGGGGTGTTTCTGCTGGTTCGCCTGTGGCCGGCGCTCGGGGGGACCCAGGAATGGCTCTGGCTCGTCGGCACCGTCGGCCTCAGCACCTTCGTGCTCGGCGCCTTCTTCGCGATCTTCCAGCAGGACCTCAAGGGCCTGCTCGCCTATTCGACCATCAGCCATCTCGGACTGATCACCCTGCTGGCGGGGCTCGACACTCCGCTCGCGTTGATCGCCGCGATCTTTCACATCATGAATCACGCGACCTTCAAGGCGTCGCTGTTCATGGCCGCGGGCATCATCGAGCACGAGAGCGGGACGCGCGATATCCGGCAGTTGAGCGGCCTGTGGCGATTGATGCCGGTCACGGCGACGCTCGCGATGGTCGCCGCCGCCGCGATGGCCGGCGTTCCTTTGCTGAACGGCTTTCTGTCCAAGGAAATGTTCTTCGCCGAGACGATCGAACTCCAC
Organism: uncultured Rhodospirillaceae bacterium; assembly: GCA_902826565.1. Classification (GTDB taxonomy): domain Bacteria; phylum Pseudomonadota; class Alphaproteobacteria; order Dongiales; family Dongiaceae; genus CADEFF01. The sequence continues at coordinate 25,286 of CADEFF010000004.1, forward strand.
GACGGTTCGTTCGTGGACGACGCGCTGCCCTATATTGCCACGCTGGCGGGCATGTTCAGCGTCGCCTATTCGCTGCACTTCATACGCGACGTTTTCTTCGGCCCGGCGCCGACGAAGCTGCCGCGCATGCCCCATGAGCCGCCGCGCTGGATGCGGTTTCCCGTGGAACTCCTGGTGCTGGCCTGCCTCGTGGTCGGCATCGTCCCGGCCCGCACGGTGGGGCCCGTTCTCGACATGGCGGTGCATGCCGTTCTCGGGGCGGAAACGCCCGAATTCAGCCTCGCCGTCTGGCACGGATTCAGCTTCGCGCTGCTGATGAGCGTCCTCGCGCTGTCGGGCGGTGTCGCGCTCTATTTCTTCCTGAAGGGGCATCTGGTAAGCGGTGTCGAGGGGCCGCCGCTGATTCGCCACATTAAGAG
>CADEFF010000004.1:25714-57462 GCA_902826565.1 uncultured Rhodospirillaceae bacterium
TTCTTCACGGCGGGCGCGCCCGTCCGAGGAGCTCCTGGGCACGCGACGCCTGCAGCCGCAATTGCGGCTGCTGGTCTGCATCGCGTTCGCCGCCGCGCTGGGGTCGCTCTATGCCGGCGGGTTCGTGCCAGGCCGGCTCGCGCCGACCGGGTTCGATCCCGCCTTCGCGCTGGTCTGGGCGATCGGAATCGTCTGCGCCGTCGGCGCAGCCTATCAAGCGAAATTTCATCGACTTGCGTCGCTTATCCTTCTCGCGGGTGCCGGCCTCGTCACCTGCGTCACCTTCGTCTGGATGTCGGCCCCCGATCTCGCGCTGACCCAGCTCGTAGTGGATACCGTGACCACGGTGCTGCTGTTGCTCGGGCTGCGCTGGTTGCCGAAGCGCATCGAAGACCCCGACGCGCGCGCATCCTTCGGGCGGGCGTTCCGGCCGCGCAGGCTCGTCGACCTGGCGATCGCGATCGCCGCAGGCGCGGGGCTGTCGGCGCTGGCCTACGTCGCGATGACGCAACCCGTGCCCGACAGCATCTCGCGCTACTTCGTGGAGCACGCCTACACGAAGGGCGGCGGCACCAACATCGTCAACGTCATACTGGTCGATTTCCGAGGTTTCGATACGTTCGGCGAGATCACGGTCCTCGGCGTCGTGGCGCTCGCCGTCTACGCCCTGCTGCGTCGCTTCCGGCCGGCGCCCGAAAGCGTCGATATCCCCGAGCAGCAGCGCGTCCAGGATGCGTTCGACGACGCCGATCCCGATCGTCGAAGGGGCGACAGCATCGCCCATTCGATGATGACGCCCGCGCTGATCATGCGGTTGCTGTTCCCGGCGATCGGCATGTTTGCCGTGTTCCTGCTCCTGCGCGGGCACGATCTTCCCGGCGGCGGTTTCGTTGCCGGCCTCACCATGGCGGTGGCATTCATCCTGCAGTACATGGCGGGCGGCACGACCTGGGTGGAGGCGCGCTTGCGCGTCCTGCCGGTGCGCTGGATGGGGCTGGGCCTCTCGGTCGCGGCCCTCACGGGGGCCGGCGCCTGGTTTTTCCTGCATCCGTTCCTGACTTCCCATTTCTTCTATCTGGAGCTGCCTCTGATCGGCGCGGTGCCTTTCGCAACAGCCCTCCTCTTCGACATCGGCGTGTTCCTGCTCGTCGTCGGCGCGACGGTGCTGATCCTGATCGCGCTCGGCCACCAGTCGGTTCGCGCGCAACGGGCCGCCCTCCTGCGCACGCCCGAGCCGGCAGCGCAAGCGATCGCAAAGCAATGATGGAAGCGATCCTCGCCCTGGGCATTGGCGTGCTGGCCGGCTCCGGCGTGTGGCTGCTGCTGCGGCCGCGCACGTTCCAGGTGATCGTCGGCCTGTCGCTGATCGCCTATGCCGTCAATCTCTTCATCTTCTCCATGGGGGGCCTGCGCAGCGGTGCGCCGCCCATCCTGCACGCCCGCACCGCCGGCGACGCCGCGCAATATGCGGATCCGCTGCCGCAGGCGCTGGTGCTGACGGCGATCGTGATCGGTTTCGCGACGACGGCGCTGTTCCTGGTGGTCGTGCTGGCGTCGCGCGGGCTGACCGGCACCGATCACGTCGACGGTCGGGAGCGGGAATCGTGAGCCGCACCCTCGATCACCTGATGATCGCGCCGGTGCTCCTGCCGCTCGCCGCGGCGGCAGTGATGCTCTTGCTGGACGAGCGGCGCCGCGTCCTGAAAGCCACGATCAACCTTGCATCGACCCTGGCGCTGGTCGGCATCGCGATCGCCTTGATGCGCATGGCCGACGGTTCGCCGATCGCCGGAGCGACCGCCCGGGTCGGCGCCTATCCGCTCGGCGACTGGCCGACGCCGTTCGGCATCGTGATGGTCGTCGATCGCCTGTCGGCGCTCATGCTGTTGCTCACGAGCGTCCTGGCGTCCGCGGCGCTGCTCTATTCGCTGGCGCGGTGGCACCGGGCGGGCGCCTACTATCATTCGCTCTTCCAGTTTCTACTGATGGGCCTCAATGGCGCGTTCCTGACCGGCGATCTCTTCAATCTCTTCGTCTTCTTCGAGCTGCTGCTGGCGGCGTCGTACGGCCTGGTGCTGCACGGCTCGAACATCGCGCGCGTCAAGGCCGGGCTGCACTACATCGCGATCAATCTCGCCGCATCGATGCTGTTCCTGATCGGCGTCAGCCTGATCTATGGCGTGACCGGCACGCTCAACATGGCGGATCTTGCCACCCGCATTCCGGCCATTGCGCCCGAGAACCGCATGTTGCTGGAAGCCGGTGCCGCCATTCTGGGCGTCGCGTTTCTGGTCAAGGCGGGCATATGGCCGTTGGGCTTCTGGCTGCCGCGGACCTATTCGGCCGCGAGCGCGCCGGTCGCGGCCCTCTTCGCGATCATGACCAAGATGGGAATCTACGCCGTACTGCGCCTGTGGCTGCTCCTGTTCGGCGCGGAAGCGGGCGCATCCGCGGGGCTCGGCGGCGATTGGCTGCTGATCGGCGGAATGGCGACCGTCGCGTTCGGCGCGATCGGGATGCTGGCCGCGCAAGACACGGCGCGGCTGGCCTCCTATTGCGTGCTCGTTTCATCCGGCACCCTGCTCGCCGCCATCGGCATGGATCAGGTCGGGATCACGAGCGGCGCGCTGTTCTATCTGGTCAACTCGACCCTGGTCATCGGCGCCCTCTTCCTCCTGATCGAGCTTGTGGAACGCGGCAGAGAAGCCGGCGCGGACATGCTGGCCGTAACGATCGAGGCCTTTGGCGACGAGGACGAGGCGGAGGAAGGAGAGGAGGTCGGTTTCGCGATCCCGGCCACGATGGCGGTCCTCGGACTCGCTTTCATCGCTTGCGCGCTGGGGATCGCGGGGCTGCCGCCGCTGCCGGGCTTCATCGCCAAGTTCGCGATGCTGACGGCCGCCCTGAACCCGTCGGCGCTGCCGGGCACGGGCCCGGTCTCGGCGGCGACCTGGGCGCTCCTCGCGATGCTCCTGCTGTCCGGCCTGGCGACGCTCCTCGCGATGACGCGGACGGGGATCCGCGTCCTCTGGGCCTCGGCGGACCGCGCGGTACCGCGCGTCCGGGCCATCGAGATCGCGCCGGTCGCCGTCCTTCTGCTGCTGTGCCTGGTGCTGACGGTCGAGGGCGGCATGGTCATGCGCTACATGCAGTCCACGGCCCAATCGCTGCACGCGCCGCACGACTATATCCGGAGCGTTCTGTCGCCAGCCGAACCCCCGGGCGATCCCGGAGAGGGGGGCGCATGAGACGGCTGCTGCCATTCCCGTTCCTGTCGGGCAGCCTGCTGATCGCCTGGCTGCTGCTCAACCAGACGACGGCCCCGGGGCAGGTCCTGCTCGGCTGCGGACTGGCGCTCCTCGGCCCTTGGATTCTGACGCTGTTGCAGCCGCCGAAAGGCCGAATTCGACGGCCGGGCGCGATCGCGCGCCTTTGCTGGCGGGTTCTGCTGGATATCGTTCGGTCCAACATCGCCGTGGCGCGGATCATTCTGCGTCCCCGGCCACGCGATCGAACGCCAGGCTTCGTCAACATACCGCTCGATCTGCAAGATCCCTACGGGCTGGCTGTGCTCGCCTGCATCATCACCGCGACGCCGGGAACCCTTTGGGTGAACCATGATCCTGCCACCCGCGTCCTGATGATCCATGTGCTGGATCTGATCGAAGAGGGCGACTGGATACGAACGATCAAGAATCGCTACGAACGGCTGCTGCAGGAGATTTTCGAATGAGCGCCACATGGCTGACCTGGTCTCTTACCCTGGCCCAGATAATGCTGGCGCTCGCCATGGCCTGCGCCGTCTTCCGGCTGCTCCGGGGACCGAGGGCACAGGATCGCGTGCTCGGGCTGGACGCTCTCTACGTCAATGCCATGCTGCTGCTGCTGACATTCGGGATTCGGTCCGGGAGCACGCTCTATTTCGAGGCGGCGCTCGTCATCGCCCTGCTCGGCTTCGTCGGCACGGTGGCGCTCGTCAAGTTCCTGCTGCGGGGGGAGGTGATCGAATGATCGGTGCGACCGAACTTCCCGGCTGGGCCGCGATAACGACCGCGCTGCTCGTCCTCGTGGGCGCCGGCCTGACCCTGACGGGGTCGCTCGGCCTGCTGCGGCTTCAGCGGTTCTACGAGCGCGTTCATGCGCCGACGCTCGGAGCGACGCTGGGAACCGGCAGCATCCTCATCGCCTCGATGGTCTGTTTTACCGTATTGCAGACCCGGCCGGTGCTGCATGAGATCCTGATTGCCGTCTTCATGACCATAACGACACCGATCACCCTGATGCTGCTGGTGCGCGCGGCGCTGTTTCGCGATCGTCACGAAGCCGCCCGGCGGGAGTCCATGGCCGGTGCGTCGTCCGGGGAACGGCCGGACACCGACCGGCCGGCCTCCTGAGGCCGGCCTCCCGAGGCAGGGCCGGCGTTTCGATGAGCCCGCCGGCGCCCGGGTTGCCGGCGATTGGCCGTCGATCAGCGGGGCGCCGGTACGGCCAATATGTCCGCCTCGATCGAACGCAGCACTTCCTCGGTCACGCTTCCGAGGAGGATTTTGACGATACCCGTGCGGCCATGGGTTCCGACGAGCAGGAGATCGGATCTCGTCTCCTGCACCGCCGCGGCGATCACATCGACGGGATTCCCTTCCTCGATCCGCAGCGAAGAGCGGTCGATGCCGAAATCGTTCGCCGCCAGGAAAGCGGCTAGCTCCATCGCCGCCTGCGAACGCTCCTTCGCCACATAGCCGTCGATGCTATCCTGCCGCACCCCGGCGGACGACATCTTCCTGCTGCCGAAGGCATGGAAACCATGCACCACGGATAGCTCGGTGCCGTCGATCAGCCCCAGCGCCTTGGCAGCCTTGATCGCCAAGGCGGACGGCGGAGACATGTCGACCGCCGCCAGCACCCTTGCATAAGGTCGCGCGGCCTCCCTGTTCACCATCAGAACGGGATAGTGGCCGGTGCGGATCACGCGCTCGATGGTGGTGCCGACGAGAATGTCGCGCAACATATGCTTGCGATGCGCGCCCATCACGATCATGTCCGCCGCGCAGGATTTTGCCGTCTGCAGGATCCCATCGAACGGGTCGCCCGCCGCGACGATGGAACGGCAGCGACGTCCGCGCAGCTCGGCGAGCGACTCGATCTGCTCGTCGAGATACCTCCCCGCCTCGCGCTTTTCGATGTCGACCAGGGCGGCCGGCTGATCGTCGTCGACGACATGGACGAGGATCAGTTCCGCGTCCCGCTCGCCGGCCAGAAGACCGGCCCGTCGTACCGCCCGTTGCGATCTTATCGAGAAATCCGTCGCCGCGAGAATATGCATCGTCCAGCTCCCGTCTCTCTGCACGCTTCGCTTTCCGGGGAGTGTCGGCGGCGCGAGCGTGACCAGGCTGTCCGAGTTGGTCGATCCGCGGCCGCTTCGTCAAGTCGCCTCGAGGTCTCACTGCTCGGCAACGGCTTTTTCGCACAGCGGGGCGGGATTGCCAATCGCGTGCCAAGGATCCGGATCCGGGGAGAATCGCCGCAGATCGTCGCGACACCTCAAGGTTTGACAGACGGCGGCGTTAGGGCCTTATAGTCCGGCGCAAATCGACCCGGAATCGACCCGAGACGCCATGTACGATGCCCTCTTCACCCATGCGCGGCTCGCGACGATGCGACCTGGCGGCGCGCCCTATGGCGCGATCGAGGAGGGCGCCATCGCGGTCGAGAACGGCCGCATCGCCTGGGTCGGCCCGATGGCGGCGCTGCCGCAACGAGACGCGCGCGAACGCCACGACCTCGCCGGCCGCTGGGTGACGCCGGGCCTCGTCGACTGCCATACCCATCTCGTCCATGGCGGCGATCGCGCCGCCGAGTTCGAGCTTCGCCTCCAGGGTGCGAGCTACGAAGAGATCGCACGGGCCGGCGGCGGCATCCGCTCCACCGTCGCGGCGACGCGCGCGGCGAGCGAAGCGGAGCTGCTGGCAGCCGCCGAATCGCGCCTCAAGCCCCTGCTCGCCGAGGGGCTGACGGTCGTGGAGATCAAGTCCGGCTACGGTCTCGAGCGCGAGGCGGAGATGAAGCAGCTTCGCGTCGCCCGCACGCTGGGGCAGCGGAACCCGGTCCGGATACGCACCACCTTCCTCGCCGCCCACGCCCTGCCGCCCGAATATGAGGGTCGCGCGGACGACTACATCACGGCCGTGGTGGAGGAGATGCTGCCCGCCGCCCATGCGGCCGGGCTCGTCGATGCAGTCGATGCCTTCTGCGAGCGCATCGGTTTCACCCCCGCCCAGACCGAGCGCGTCTTCAAGGCCGCCGCGGCGCTGGGCCTCCCGGTGAAGCTTCATGCCGAGCAGCTCAGCGACCTCAAGGGCGCGGTGCTGGCCGCCCGCTACAAGGCGCTCTCCGCCGATCATCTCGAATATGTCGAGGCGGACGGCATCGCCGCGATGGCCGCTGCAGGCACTGTCGCTGTACTTCTGCCCGGCGCGTTCTATTTCCTCCGCGAAACGAAGCTGCCGCCGGTGGAGGCCCTGCGCCAGGCGCGAATCCCGATCGCGCTTTCGACCGATTGCAACCCGGGCAGCAGCCCGGCAACCTCGCTCCTCCTCATGCTCAACATGGCGGCGACCTTCTTCCGCATGACGCCCGAGGAAGCGCTGGCCGGCGTCACGCGACATGCCGCGCAGGCGCTGGGCATGGCGGCCAGCCACGGCACGATCGAGGCCGGCAAGGCGGCCGACCTCGCCATCTGGGACATCGAACGGCCGGCGGAGCTCGCCTACCGGATCGGCTTCAACCCGCTGCACCGGACCGTGAAAGGCGGCGTGTCATGCCCGCCGCGGTGAGCATGGAGCGTCGGCTCAGCACGATCCTTTGCGCCGATGCGGTGGGCTATTCCCGCCTCATGGGCGAGGACGAGGAAGGCACCCTGGCGGCGCTCAAGGAATCGCGGGGCATCATCGACCGGCTCGTGGTCGAGCAGCGCGGCCGCGTCTTCGGCGGCGCCGGCGACAGCGTGCTGGCCGAGTTCCAGAACCCGGTATCCGCCGTGGCCGCCGCCCTCGCCATCCAGGACGAGACGGGCCGCGTCAATGCCGATCGGCCGAGCGAGCGACGCATGCTGCTCCGCATCGGCGTCAATATCGGCGACGTGCTGGTCGACGGCGAAAACCTGTTCGGCGATGGCGTCAATGTCGCGGCGCGGCTCGAGGCGCTGGCGCAGCCCGGCGGGATCGCCATGTCGGAAGCCGTGCGCGAGCATGTGAAGGACAGGCTCGCGGTGGTGATCGAGGATTTCGGCGAGCGGCGGCTCAAGAACATCGTCCGCCCGGTGCATGTCTACCGCGTGCCGCCCGCCATGGCGACGAACGCGACGACGGCGCGCGAGGGCGAGCTGCCGATCCCGACCAAGCCCTCGATCGCCGTGCTCCCCTTCGTCAACATGACCGGCGAAGCGGATCAGGCCTATTTCAGCGACGGGATCAGCGAAGACATCATCACCAGCCTGTCGAAGTTCCGCGAGCTCTTCGTGATCTCGCGCCATTCCTCCTTCGCCTATCGCGACCGCGAGGTGGACGCGGCGACGGTCGGCCGCGCGCTCGGCGTGCGCTACGTGCTGCAGGGCAGCGTGCGCGCCGACGGCAACCGCGTCCGCATCTCCTCGCAGCTCGTGGACGGCTCCACCAACCGGCATCTCTGGGCGGAACGCTACGATCGCGACCTGACCGACGTCTTCGCGGTGCAGGACGAGGTCACCGAGCTGATCGTCGCCACTCTCGCGCAACGGCTCGCCGTCACGGAACGAGGACGCCAGCGCAGCGGCGGCACGGGCGACGTCGAGGCCTACGGCCTGCTCATGCGCGCGCAGCGCCTGCTCTTCGCCGGCGGCAAAGCGGCGAACGCCGAGGCGCGCGAGCTCTATGAACGCGCGATCAAGCGCGACGCGGAGTTCGCCCGGGCCTATGCCGGACTCTCCATGACCCATATTCTCGACTGGCGCTACGGCTGGAGCGCGGACGAGGCGAAGTCGCTCGAGACCGCCATGACGCTCGCCAAGAAGGCCGTGGCCATGGATGCCGGCAATGCGCGCGCCCAAGCGGCGCTCGGCTTCGCCTATCTCTATCAGAAGCAGCCCAGCCTCGCGCTGGCGGCCTATGAGCGGGCGCTCGCCCTCAATCCGAACGACGCCGACATCATGGTCGAGTATGCCGATGCCCTCACCTACAACGGCCGCCCCAACGAGGCGGTCGAGCTGATCGGGCGCGCCATGCGTTTCAATCCCTATTTCCCGGACTGGTATCTCTGGTACCTGGCCGACGCCTACTACACGCAAGGTCGGTTCGAGGACGCGATCGCCACCATCAGCCGCATGCAGGACCCGACCGAAGGCCGCCGGATCCTGGCGGCGAGCTATGCGCAGCTCGGCCGACTCGACGAGGCCCGTCAGCAGGCGGCCCTCGTTCTGAAGGCGCATCCGGATTTCACGATCGAGGAGTGGGCTTCGAAGATTCCGTATCAGGATCCGGGCGAACTCGCGCACTACCAGGAGGCGCTGCGGCTCGCCGGCCTGCCCGCCTAGGAATCCGGGATTCGAGCGCATTGCTTCGGGCGGCCCGCTTCCATAGAGTGCGGGCCCGCAAAAGCTTGCTCGGGTCCCCGGGACAGATGGCCGCGCTCAACCTCGACACCCGGCTTGCCGCCGTTCTCGGCCTGGCTTGCCCCGCAGAGGGGCTGTCGGTCGCGCGCGAGCATATCGCGAGCTGCGACGGTCGCGTCGCGGCCGCGAACGACGACGACGCCCTTTTCGTGGAGTTCCCGACCGCCGGCCAGGCGCTGCGCTGCGCCATCCGGCTGCAGGAGAGCCGCGTCGGCGACAGCCTCCGGATCGGCGTCGATCTGGCGGAGGTGGCGCATGGCACGGGCGACCTGCGCGGCGAGGCGGTGGAAGTGGCAGCCCGCCTGCTGGCGGCGGCGGAGCCCGGCGTCATCGCGGTTTCGGGCGTGGTGTTCGACCAGATGCTCGGGCGCGTGCCGCTGGTCTTCGAGGGGCCGGTCGAGCGCGATCGCACGACGGAAGGCCGGCCGGCGCGGATCTATCGCGCCCGCCAGGCGACGGGAAAGATCGCCAAGCAACCGAGCGCGTCGCGCAATCTCGGCCTGCCCGCACAACCGTCGATCGCGGTCCTGCCCTTCGTCAATCTGAGCGGCGACCCCGACAAGGCCTATTTCAGCGACGGGATCACGGAAGACGTCATCACCGAGATCTCGCGCTTCCGCTCGCTCTTCGTGATCGCGCGCAACTCCTCCTTCGCCTACCGCGGACGGGCCGGCGATCTGGCGGCGATCGGCCGCGAGCTCGGCGTGCAGTATGTGCTCGAAGGCAGCGTGCGGCGTTCGGGCAACCGGCTCCGCATCACCGCGCAGCTGACCGACGTCGCGAAAGGCCATCACATATGGGCCGAGCGCTACGATCGCCGCGTCGAGGACGTCTTCGCGGTGCAGGACGAGTTGTCGCGCACCATCGCCGCGCAGCTCGTCGGGAGGCTGCAGCACGAGATCATCGAGAGCTCGAAGCGCAAGCATCCCGAAAGCCTGCAGGCCTACGACTATTTCCTGCGCAGCCTCGACCTGCTCAATCGCTGGACGCTGGCGGACTGCCGGGCGGCGCGGGCCCTGCTCGAACGTGCGATCGGACTCGACCCGCATTACGCCCAGGCCCATTCGCGGCTCGCCACCACCTATCTCTTCGAATGGTTCTTCGAGAACCGACAATCGCTGATCGATCATGCGGCGGCGCTCGCCCATCAGGCGTTGATACTGGACGAGACCGATAGCTGGAGCCACATCACGGCCGGCCGCGTGAACCTCTACATGCACCGGCACGACATCGCCGAGCGGCACTATGAGCGCGCCGCGGCGCTGAACCCCAACGACGCCGACATGGCGGCGAGCGCCGGCCTCTTCTACGCCTATAGCGGCCGCCCGGAAGAAGGCGCCGCCTGGGTGCAGCAGGCGATGCGCCTCAATCCGGGCTATCCGGACTGGTACGAGGAAAATCTCGGCACCGCCCAGATGGTGGCGGGGCGATATGCCGAGGCCATCGCGTCGTTCCGCAAGATCGCGACGCCGCCCGCCTGGATGTTCGCCTATCTGGCGGCCTCGCTGGTTGGCGACGGCCAGGTCGAGGCGTCGCGCGGGGCCGCCCTCGAAGCCAAGAAGCGCCAGGCGGACTACACCATCGGGCGCTTCGCCCGGAGCGAGCCGTTCCGCGACCCGGCGGTGCTGAAGCGCCTTACCGACGCGTTGCGCACCGCCGGCTTCGAGAGCTGATCCGCCGACGGGCGGCAAGGCGCCGGATGGCGCTCAGGCGCGCGCCATCCTGGTCGCCCCGGTCTTCGCCCAATCCAGCATGGCTTCGAGAATCCGCCTGAGTTCGGGCCGGATGCCGGCGGCGCGATCCTCGCGGAACCCGAAGGGCGGCGCCTCCTCCATGTAGGTGATCTGGCTGAGCTCGAGCTGTACGGCGTGGATCCCCGCCGCCGGCTTGCCATAGGCGCGGGTGATATAGCCGCCCTTGAAGCGGCCGTTGAGCACGCTGCTGTAGTGCTCGGCCTCGCCCGCGGCCTCGATCAGCCGCGCGGCAAGCGCCGGCGGTGCGCTGGCGCCGTCCGCCGTGCCGAGATTGATGTCGGGCAGACGGCCCGGAAAGAAGCGTGGCACTTCCGAGCGGATCGAATGGGCGTCGAAGAGCAACGCAAAGCCGTGCTGCGCGCGGATCGCAGCCAGCGCTTCGCCGAGCTTCGCGTGATAGGGCCGCCAGTAGCGCTCGATGCGCTCCGCAATCTCCGCCTCGGCAGGGCCCGAGCCCGTCTCGTAGATCGGCTGCTCGTCGAAGGTTGTGGTCGGGCAGAGCTCGGTATTGCTCGCGCCCGGATAGAGCTGCTTGCCGTCCGGCGGACGGTTGAGGTCGACGACATAGCGCGAATGGGTGGCAATCAGGCGATGGGCGCCGAGCGACGCGGCGAAGTCATAGAGGCGGTCGACATGCCAGTCGGTATCGGGCACGCCCTGCGCCGTGTCGCTCATGCGGGCGGCGAGCGCCGGCGGCAGGTGGGTGCCGACATGCGGCATGCTGATGAGCAAGGGTCCCTCGCCCGGATGAAATCGGAATGGCTCCATCGCTTCCGTCCGCCCTCCCAAGCGTCCGACGAAATCATGCCCCGCCTTCCGCCATCTTGAAAAGCGGCGCCTCGAGGATGCGCATGCGGCAACGGGTCCTCCGGCCTGCCGATTGGCAGCCATCGCCCCCTCTGCCATCATGGGCCTCGCAAATCCCCTGAGGCATCACCATGGCGGACAACCCACCGAGGAGACCCGGCGCCGGTGGCGGTCCCCGTCGCGGGGCCGGCCAGGGCCCACGGCGCGGGCCCGGCGGACCGGGCAAGCCGGCGCAGGCGCGTCCCACGGGCGGCGGCGGGCCGCGCCAACCGCGACCCGGCGGTCTGCCGGGGTCGGGAGCGCGAAAGACGCCTGGTGGGCCCGCCGGCGACGGCGGCCCTCGCCGCCCGAGGCAAGCGGTTTCGCCCGCGCTCGGCGATCCCTTCGGGCCCGCCGGCCCGAAGCCGCAATTCGGCAAGCTTCAGCGCTGGCAACTCGTCCTGCTCGGCTGCTGCGGCGCGATGATCGCAGCGCTCCTCTTCCTGGTCTTCTTTACGAACCTCATCCGGCTGCCCGGCATCGATGAGGGCGTGCTGATCCGGCACAATGTCGACTTCCTCGCCGAGACCATCACCCTGCCGAAGCGGCCGGTGAGCGCGATCTGGCAGATGCTGCCGCACGACGTCGACGCGTCTTCCGCCGGCGGCGGCACGGCCTGGCGGATCACGGCCGTCCTGGAATTCACGCCGGACGACACCGCCGCGATTCTCGCGACCGCCAGGGCGACGCCCGATGTTCCGGCCATCGGGGCGCTGCGCTGGTTCCCCGAGCCGGTGCGGGAAGCGCTGGCGAAGACGCCGGCAACGCTCTACGACGCCGAGCCCTTCTTCAGCAGCCTCTACCGCCGCGGCGCGCTCGCCCATATCGAGGGCACCAACTACTTCCTGCTGCAGCTCACCAGCGACTAGCCGTCGCCGCTCGACAGTCCCGGCCCCTGCGGGCTAGAACCGATGATCGCGCAATCGCAAGCAATCGGACCCTTGCCATGACCGTCTCCAGGCGCCTCGACAACGAGCGAAAGATCAGCAGCCCGCGCGGCTCCCGGATCACGGCCAGGAGCTGGCTGACCGAGGCGGCGATGCGCATGCTGATGAACAATCTCGATGCCGAGGTCGCGGAGAAGCCGCAGGAGCTGGTGGTCTATGGCGGCATCGGCCGCGCCGCCCGCGACTGGCAATGCTTCGATCGCATCGTCGACGCGCTGAAGAAGCTCGAGAGCGACGAGACGCTGCTGGTGCAGTCGGGGAAGCCGGTCGGCATCTTCCGCACCCACCCCGACGCGCCGCGCGTGCTGATCGCCAATTCCAACATCGTGCCGCATTGGGCGACCTGGGAGAAATTCCACGAGCTCGATCGCAAGGGCCTGATGATGTACGGCCAGATGACCGCCGGCTCCTGGATCTATATCGGCAGCCAGGGCATCGTGCAGGGCACCTACGAGACGTTCGTCGAGGTCGGCCGGCGGCATTTCGCCGGCGACCTCAAGGGCAAATGGATATTGACGGGCGGGCTCGGCGGCATGGGCGGCGCCCAGCCGCTCGCCGCCACCATGGCCGGCGCCTCCATGCTGGCCGTCGAATGCTCGCCGGGCCGGATCGAGAAGCGGCTCGAGACGCGCTATCTCGACCGCCGCTCCGACAATCTCGACGAGGCGCTCGGCATCATCCGCGATGCCGGGAAGCGTGGCGAGGCGGTCTCGGTCGGCCTGCTCGGCAACGCGGCGGAGGTCTTTCCCGAGCTGGTGAAACGCGGCATCAGGCCCGATGTCGTCACCGACCAGACCTCCGCGCACGATCCGCTCAATGGCTATCTGCCGGCGGGGTGGAGCCTCGACAAGGCGGAGCGCATGCGCGAGAGCGATCCGGAAGGGGTGGTGCGCGCCGCGAAGGAGTCGATGGCGGTGCAGGTGAAGGCGATGCTCGCCTTCCATGCGATGGGCATCCCGACGCTCGATTACGGCAACAACATCCGGCAGATGGCGCTCGAGGAGGGGGTCGGCGACGCCTTCGATTTCCCGGGCTTCGTGCCGGCCTATATCCGTCCCCTCTTCTGCCGCGGCATCGGACCCTTCCGCTGGGCGGCGCTCTCGGGCGAGGCCGAGGACATCTATCGGACCGACGCGCGGGTGAAGGAGCTCATTCCGGACAACCCGCATCTGCACAACTGGCTCGACATGGCGCGCCGCCGCATCCAGTTCCAGGGGCTGCCGGCGCGCATCTGCTGGGTGGGGCTCGGCGATCGCGCCCGGCTTGGCCTCGCCTTCAACGAGATGGTCGCGAAAGGCGAACTCAAGGCGCCGATCGTCATCGGCCGCGATCACCTCGATTCGGGCTCCGTCGCGAGCCCGAACCGCGAGACCGAAGCGATGCAGGACGGCTCCGACGCGGTCAGCGACTGGCCGCTCCTGAACGCGCTGCTCAACTGCGCGTCCGGCGCGACCTGGGTCTCGCTGCATCATGGCGGCGGCGTTGGCATCGGCTATTCGCAGCATGCCGGGATGGTGATCGTCGCCGACGGCACCCGGGAGGCGGCGCGCCGGCTCGAGCGGGTGCTCACCAACGATCCCGCCTCCGGCGTGATGCGCCATGCCGACGCCGGCTACGAGATCGCCATCCAGTGCGCGAAGGAGAAGGGCCTCGATCTGCCGATGCTGGAGGGATAGCTTCTCCGGCCCGGATCTCTTTCGCCTCCGCGCAAGACAAAAGGGCGGCAGGAATATCCCGCCGCCCTCTCCGTTTCAGCCGGGTCCGGTCCGACGACCGGAGCGGCGGCTAGCTCTTCTTCTTGAGCGTGACCTTGACCTTCGGCGTGGTGCCGGCGGCGACCTGAACCAGCGTCTCACCCGCAAGATTGCCCTGGCGTGCGGCGACGATGTAGTTGCCCTCGCGGAGCAGCAGCGTCGGCGATCCGCCCGTGCGGGTCTGGACCAGCGTGCGGTTGCCATGCTCGTCCAGCTTCTGACGGAAGACCGACCAGACGATGTCCTCGCCCTTGGCGCCGACCGGCGTCAGCTTCACGTTCGCCGCATAGAGGTTGATCGTGTATTTGTACGTATGGCCCGCCTCGATCGGAATGACGAGGTCGGCGGTGGTGCCGGAGTAGCTGGCCCGCACGATGTACTGCCCGGCCGGCAGGGTGAATTGCTGCTGCGGCGAGCTCACCGAGGCCACGCGCATGGCGGGATCGAGATTGCCGCCGAGGCCCTTCTTGTGCGGATAGATGTCCCACTGCACCGGCGTGGTGATCACTTCGGCGCCCGTATAGGGGATCATCTTCATTTTGATCGAGCCGGTGTTGAAGTTCATCACGAAGGTCGTCGGCCGCGCGACTTTGATCGAGATCGGGCGCTGGCTGCGGATCCCCTGCCAGCTCGCTTCCACCAGATAGTCGCCCGGGGGCAGCTTGAAGACGGGTTGCGCCGCCGTTTGCCGGGCCACTGCGACCGCGGGCTGATCGCCGCTCGCGGGCCGAACGACCGTCCAGGTGAGCTTGTCCTTGATCGGATTCGCGCCCGTCACGACGATCGCCTGCAGCTTCAGGACGGCGGTCGAGTCGCCTTCCTTGGGCGCGACGATCGGCATGGTATCGAAGGCGATGCCGGCCGGCGCCATGGCTGCCGGCTCTTCGGCGCGCGGAGCCTCGGCTCCGAGCATCATGCCAGCGAATGCGACGAGGAATGCAACGGCGAGTGGCAGGCGGGCAACGCGCACGGATCCGTCCCCCAAATGGTGCGTCGAACGATTCGCCCCTATACCAAAAAGCCCCGGAAAGGCACAAGCGCCAACTGCTCCGGCGAATTCGGCAGGGGTGCGCGGCACTTGCCGTTCGACTTGCTCATTACTCAGCGTGCGGCGATTCCTTCACTACTCAGCGCGCGGCGACTCGCCGGGCGGGCGTGGGTACGTCGACGGCCTTCGGCCCGCCGAGCCAATGATCGAGGAATCCCCCGACCCAGCGCCCGATCACACCGTCATGACGCTCGATGCCTTCGAGATGGAGCTCTCGCGGTTGCGCGCCTGGCCGCTCGTGATAGTCGTTCACTTCATCGAGCCAGCCGCGCGCGTCGGCGCCGGTGACTTCCGGATGGAATTGCAGCGCATAGGCCTGGCGGTAGCGGAAGGCCTGGTTGGGGAAGCGTTCGCCTTCGGCCAGCAGCTCGGCGCAACGCGGCAG
This sequence comes from uncultured Rhodospirillaceae bacterium, assembly GCA_902826565.1. Taxonomy (GTDB): domain Bacteria; phylum Pseudomonadota; class Alphaproteobacteria; order Dongiales; family Dongiaceae; genus CADEFF01. The sequence continues at coordinate 41,093 of CADEFF010000004.1, forward strand.
CTCGAAGCCTTCCTTGTGCCAGTGATAGACGTGGCTCAGGCCGTCGAACATGCCGCCGGCCGCCGGCAGGGCGCGGATCGGGTGATAGCCGATCTCGTGCAGGCCTTCGGGATGGAAATCGACTCTGGCGCCGAGAGCCCGGGCGAGCAGCTGTCCGCCGAGGCAGATACCGAGATAGCGCCCGCCGTCCTCGACATAGCGCCCGATCCAGTCGAGCTCGCGCTGCATGTAGTCGACCGCCGGCGCGTCGTTCGCACTCTGCACGCCGCCGAACACGACGGCGCCGAGATAGTCGCGATGATTTTCCGGCAAGGGCTGCCCGTCCATCGGACAGCACCATTCGATCCTGCAGCCGCGGTCGACCAGCAGCGGATGAATCCGCTTCTCTCGCCACTCGCTATGCACCACCAGAAGGATGGTTTCGGTCATTGCCCGCTACCCGGCCGCGCCGCCGCATGTTCGAGACAACCGGCAGATTCGTCAATGGCGCCGCGCACGCCCCGCGGCAAGGAAGGCACGCATGTGAAAGCCGGCCTGGGCCGGCGAGGATCGATAGGCGACGCCGACCGGGCAAGCCCGCCGCGCCCGGCAGCCCTGCGCCATGCAATCCTCCCCTCGAGGTGCTTCGAGGTGGTTAAGACAGCGGGGCACGTCGTAGCGCCGGGGCGTGAAGGCCCCCACCGGACAGCTCGAGAGGCAGGGCCGGTCGCGGCAGCTCTCGCAAGGGCTCGGGCCGGCCGCCGCCTCGGGAAAAGCCACCGCCTCTCCCAGGAGCAGGGCTGCGCGATAGGCATGCCAGAGCCCGAATTCCGGATGGATCAGAAGACCGATCGGCGACGGATGGACCGGCTCGGCACGCAGGGCCCAGCGCTGAAACGGCCAGGCCGGTTCGGTGTCGAAAGGGTAAAGAGAAATGGCTCCCACGTCCGCCGCGACCTCGTCGACCAGCCCCCGGGTCCAGCGATTGAGCGGATGCGGCAGGCCATCGGCGCCTTCGGGGGCCGCCGCGAAGGCCGCCCAGAGCGCAGGTCCCGCATTGCCGAGCAGCACCAGGCTCGAGGGTGCGTCGCCGCCGGAAAGCACCGGCAGCCGGTCCTCCGGCCGGGTCCTGAATCCGCCACGGAGGATCAGGCCGGAACCGGTAAGGCGGTTGGAAATTCTTTCCAGAACCATGATATAGGATAGGACCTAGCCCGAGCGCTCAACCGGAGAGACCAATGGAAAGCACTGTCAGTTTCGTTCGCATGGAAGACGGCACCAGGGAGGACTACCAGCTCCTGGAGGGTTTCTATCGCCAGCATAGCGTGAAGCTGCCGGATGAGCTCCTCGCGATGGTGAAGCGCCTCGGCGAAGACGGCAAGATGGGCTACAAGATCGACCGCTATCAGCATTCGCTGCAGACCGCGACCCGCGCCGAGCGGGACGGCGCCGACGAGGAGATGATCGTCGTGGCGCTGCTGCACGACATCGGCGACATCATCTCGCCCGAGAATCACTCGGACCTCGCGGCGGCCGTCCTGCAGCCCTACGTCTCGAAGGACAATCACTGGCTGGTGCGCCATCACGGCATCTTCCAGGGCTACTTCTTCTTCCACCACTACGACCTGAACCGGAACGAGCGCGAGCGCTATCGCGGCCATCCGATGTTCGAGACGACCGCCGCCTTCTGCGAGAAATGGGACCAGACGGCGTTCGATCCGGAATACGACACCGCACCGCTCGAGCATTTCGAGCCGATGGTCCGCCGCATTCTCGCCCGCAAGCCATGGGAGTTCGCGGTCTGAGGCTGCCGCGTCGCGAGCGGACGATCTTCAATGCGCCGCGCGCCGGGTAACCGGTGCGCGGCGTTTTCGCATTGAGCGTCAGGCCTTGAGCCGCGCGTTCTTCGGATCGTAGAGCGGCTCCGCCACCACCACGGCCGGCCGCGCCTCGCCGAAGATCTCCACCTCGAGCCTGGTGCCCGGCTCCGCAAGATCGCTGCGGACAAAGGCGAGCGAGATCGAGCTTTTCACCGTGTAACCCCAGCCCGACGACGACACCATCCCGACGCGGCTGCCGTTCTGCCAGACGATCGAGCAGGCTGGCGCATCGAATTCCGGCGCATCGACGAGCAGCGGGACGAGCTTCTCCTTTGGCGCCTGCTGCCGGCGCTTCACGAGCGCGTCGCGCCCGACGAAGTTTCCCTTCTCCGGCTTCACGAACCGCGCAAGGCCCGACTCGTCCGGGCCGTATTCGTGGCTGAGATCGCTCTTCCAGCCGCGATAGCCCTTCTCGAGCCGGAGCGCATCCACGGCATAGATGCCGAAATCCGCGATGCCGAAGGGCTCGCCCGCCGCCATCAGCCGATCGTAGACGTCGACCAGATAGGCCATCGGGACATGCAGCTCCCAGCCGAGCTCGCCGACATAGTTGACGCGAAGCGCGCGGACCTTGGCATAGCCGATCTCGATCTCGCGCGCCGAGAGCCATGGGAACGCGGCGTTGGACAAGTCGGCCTCGGTCACGGCGACAAGCAGGTCGCGCGAACGCGGCCCGGCCAGCACCAGCGTGCTGAACTGCGCCGTCACGTTTGCGATCGCGACCGTCCCGTCCTTCGGCCGGTGCTGCTCGAGCCATTGCCCGTCATGCCACTCGGCCGAGCCGGCGCTGCAGAGATAGAAGCGGTCGGGCCCGAGCCGCGTGACCGTGGTCTCGACGAGCACGCCGCCCTTACGGGTCAGGCCATAGGAAAGCGCAATGCGGCCGGGCTTCGGCAAGGCGCCCGCAATAATGCCGTCGAGAAACGCTTCCGCGCCCGGGCCGCTGACCTCGAACTTCGAGAAGCCGGCGAGATCGAGGAGCCCGACGCGCTCGCGCACGGCGCGGCATTCCTCCCCGACCGTCGCGAACCAGTCGGCGCGCCCGAAGGTCGGCTTGCCGGAAGCCCCCTCGCCCTTGCGGGGAAACCAGGTCGCGCGCTCCCAGCCGCCGCGGGCGCCGAACTGCGCGCCCTTCGCCTTCAGCTTCTCGTAAAGCGGCGTCGTCTTGGCCGGCCGTCCGGCCGGCCGCTCCTCGATCGGGTAGCCCACGCCATATTCATGCTGATAGAGCTCGATCGCGCGCGCGACCGTGTAGCGCTTCGTCGCATGCTCGCCGAAGCGGCGCGAATCGAGGTTCCAGAGATCCCACTCGGTCTCGCCCTCGACGAGCAGCTCGGCCATCGCCTTGCCGCCGCCGCCGCCCTGCACGATGCCGAAGCTGAAGCCGCAGCAGAGATAGGCGTTCTCGAGCCCATGGATCGGCCCGATCATCGGATTGCCGTCCGGCGTGTAGGGAATCGGGCCGTTCACCACCCGCTTGATGCCGACCGAGCCGAGGATGGGCACCTGCGCGATCGCGCCCTCGATGTAGCGTTCGAGACGGTCGAGATCGTCCGGCAGGAGCTCCATGCCGAAATCCGGCGGGATGCCGTCCTCGCCCCAGCTCTTGCAGTCCCATTCATAGGGCCCGAGCAGCAGCCCCTTCCGCTCCTGGCGCAGATAGTAGGAGACGTCGGGATCGCGCAGCAGCGGCAGCAGGCCGTCGCGCGCGACCAGCTCCGGAATGTCGTCGGTCACCAGATACTGGTGCTGCATCGGCACCATCGGCAGATAGTGGCCCATCATGCGGGCCACCTCGCCCGCCCGGTAGCCGCCGCTATTGACGACGATCCCGGCGGCGATGGTCCCCTGCTTCGTATGGACGAGCCATTCGCCTGTCGGCGACCGCTCGATCCGCTCGACGGGGTTGAAGCGATAAATCTCGGCGCCGCCGCGACGCGCACCGGCCGCCAGCGCCTGGGTCGCCTGGCTCGGGTCGATATCGCCGTCGTCCGGGTCCCAGAGCCCGCCTTCGAGCCCGTCAAGCTCGATGAAGGGATAGCGGTCCTTGATCTGGTTCGGCCCCATCATCTCGAAGCCGATCCCCTGCGCCTTCGCCATGCCGACGACATGATGGAATTCGCGCATCCGGTCGGCCGTGTGGGCGAGACGGATGCTGCCGGTGACGTGGCGCGTGACGGCGGCGCCCGTCTCCTGCTCGAGCCGCGCATAGAGACGGTTCGAGTAGTGCTGCATCTTCATGATGTTCCAGCTCATCGAGAAGTTCGGCAGGTTGCCCGCCGCATGCCAGGTCGAGCCGCTGGTCAGCTCATCGCGCTCGACCAGCACCACGTCGCGCCAGCCGAGCTTGGTCAGGTGATAGAGCAGGCTGCAGCCGACGATGCCGCCGCCGATCACCACCACGCGTGCGGTCGTCTTCATGCGAACCTCGGGATTGGAAAGTCGGGATCGGATCCTGCGCCGCGCCGTCGAGGGCGACGCGAGGGCTATCGTCCCCGGTAGCGACCGCGTCGTCAACGGCCGGAGGAAGCTCGAAAATCCGGGGAGGAACGCCCGGCCGTCTTCAGGCGGCGCCCTTCAGGGTCGAGCCGTCGGCCGCGCGGGACCGGGGCTGCGGCGTGGGGCCGCTCCGCTCGCGGCGCGGCGTGCGGCCGAAGAAGTCGCGATAGCATTTGGAGAAGTGCGAGGCGGAGACGAAGCCGCAGGCGAGCGCCACGTCGATCACCGACATGTTGGTCTGCAGCAGCAGCAGCCGGGCGCGGTTGAGCCGAAGCTCCACATAGTAGCGTGCCGGCGAGCGGTTCAGATATTTCCGGAAGAGCCGCTCGAGCTGCCGGTTCGACAGCCCGGCTGCTTTGGCGAGATCATGGCGCTCCAGCGGCTCCTCGAGATGGTCCTCCATCAGCTTGATGACGGAGAGCAGCTTCGGGTGGCGGACGCCGAGCCGCGCCGGCAGCGCCATGCGCTGATGGTCGTGCCGGTCGCGGATACGCTCATGGATGAACTGGTCGGATACCTGCGCCGCCAGCTCCTGGCCGTGCTGCTGCGCGATCAGGTTCAGCATCATGTCGAGCGCGGCGGTGCCGCCCGAGCAGGTGAAGCGGTTGCGATCCACCTCGAAGAGCTCCGACGTCACCTCGATCTGGGGGAAATCCTCGCTGAAGCCGGCGAGGTTCTCCCAATGGATCGTGCAGCGATAGCCGTCCAGCAGCCCCGCCCGGGCGAGGATATGGCTGCCGGTGCAGAGCGCGCCGATGTCGGAGCCCTGGCGGTCGAGACGCCGGAGCGCCGCGAAGACCGCACGATCGGCGAAGCTGTGGCCGCCGATGCCGCTGCACAGCACCACGGTTTCGAAACCGGCCGCGTCGTCGATGCCGCCCTGGGGATGCAGCGCGATGCCGTTGCTGGCCGAGACCGGCTTGCCGTCCGGCGAGAAGAGATGCCAGCGATAGAGCTCGCGACCGCTCGCGCGGTTGGCAAGCCGCAGCGGCTCGACCGCCGAGGTGAAGGCGATCATCGAAAAGTTCGGCACCAGCAGGAAGGCGATACGCTGGGGCAGGTCGCGGGACGCGTCGCCGAACATGACGGAGGACGTACCTCGTCGCGGGAATGGGTGCAGGCCGCGCACTCTACGTCATGTCGCGAAATGAATAAACCGTGACGTTGAACCGCAAGATCGAACGGCCCTCGACGCGCCTGTTCGCAGCGTCCGCGCTGTCGGTCCGGCCGTCTTGCCAAGGGAGGAGGAGGCTGCCAGATTGCGCGCCTCGACGCCCCAGGGAGGCCGAAATTGGCCATAAGCTCCCGTTATTCCATCATAAGTTTGGCGCGCAACGCGCTCAACTATCATCGGGACTGGCAGGTCGCCTGGCGCAGCCCGGAGCCCAAGCCCGACTATGACGTCATCATCGTCGGCGGCGGCGGCCATGGCCTCGCCACCGCCTATTACCTGGCGAAGGAGCACGGCATCACCAACGTCGCCGTGATCGAGAAAGGCTGGCTCGGCGGCGGCAATACGGGCCGCAACACGACGGTCGTGCGTTCCAACTATCTCTGGGACGAGAGCGCGCATCTCTACGAGCATTCGCTGAAGCTCTGGGAGGGCCTGTCCCAGGACCTCAACTTCAACACCATGTTCTCGCAGCGCGGCCTGATGAGCCTCGCGCACAACACGCACGAGCTGCGCGAGATCAACCGGCGCGTCAATGCGAACCGCCTCAACGGCATCGATTCCGAGGTGCTCACGGTCGAGCAGGTGAAGGCCTACTGCCCGATCCTCAATTGCGATCCGAAGTCGCGCTACCCGGTGATGGGCGCCTCGCTGCAGCGCCGCGGCGGCATCGCGCGGCACGACGCCGTCGCCTGGGGCTATGCGCGCGCGGCGGACGCACGCGGCATCGACATCATCCAGAACTGCGAAGTCACCGGCTTCCGGATCGAGAACGGCCGGGTGCGCGGCGTCGAGACGACACGCGGCTTCATCGGTGCGAAGAAGGTCGGCTGCGTCGTGGCCGGCCATGCGAGCGTGGTTGCCGGCATGGCGGGCTTCCGCCTGCCGATCGAGAGCCACCCGCTGCAGGCGCTGGTCTCGGAGCCGATCAAGCCGGTGCTGCACACCGTGGTCATGTCGAGCGCCGTCCATGTCTATCTCAGCCAGTCCGACAAGGGCGAGATCGTGATGGGCGCCGGCATCGACGCCTTCAACTCCTATGCCCAGCGCGGCAGCCCGTTCGTGGTCGAGCATCTGCTCAACGCGCTGCTCGAGCTCTTTCCGACCTTCAGCCGCCTCAAGCTGATGCGCGAATGGGGCGGCATCGTCGATACCTGCCCCGATGCGAGCCCGATCATCGGCCGGACGCCGGTCGAGGGGATCTACTTCAATTGCGGCTGGGGCACCGGCGGCTTCAAGGCGACGCCGGGCTCCGGCTGGGTGATGGCCTACACCATCGCCAACGACCGGCCGCACCGCCTCAACGAGCCCTTCGCCCTCGACCGCTTCGTCAACGGCTATCTGATCGACGAACACGGCGCCGCCGGCGTCGCGCACTGACCGGGAACCCCGACATGCTGCTAATTTCCTGCCCGCATTGCGGACCGCGCGCCGAGATCGAATTCGCTTACGGCCACGAAGCGCATATCGCGCGCCCGACCGATCAGGAAAAGCTCACCGACGCCGAATGGGCCGACTATCTCTTCATGCGCAAGAACCCCAAGGGCGTGCATTACGAGCGCTGGGTCCATGCGCGCGGCTGCCGGCGCTGGTTCAATGTCGCGCGCCACACGGTCACGCACGAGATCCTGGCGGTCTACCGGATGGGCGACCCGCCCCCGGCGCTGGACCGGTGAGGAGCGACCGGCCATGACCCGTCGCAACCTCCGCCTCGCCGATCGCGGCCGGCTCGATCGGAGCCAGCCGATCCGCTTCATCTTCAACGGCCGCACCTACTACGGCTACAAGGGCGACACGCTCGCTTCCGCGCTGATCGCCAACGGCGTGGCGCTGGTCGGCCGCAGCTTCAAATATCACCGGCCGCGCGGAATCATGACCGCCGGCTCCGAGGAGCCGAACGGCCTCGTCCAGCTCGGTCAGGGCGCGCGCACCGAGCCCAACATCCGCGCCACCCAGATCGAGCTTTATGACGGCCTCGTCGCCGCCAGCCAGAACTGCTGGCCGAGCGTCGGCTTCGATCTCGGCGCGACCAACAACCTGCTCTCGCGCTTCTTTCCCGCCGGCTTCTACTACAAGACCTTCATGTGGCCGGCGAGCTTCTGGATGAAGTACGAGTATTTCATCCGCCGCGCGGCCGGCCTCGGCAAGGCGCCGGGCGAACCCGACCCCGATCGCTACGACAAGACCTACGCCCATTGCGACGTGCTGGTGGCGGGCGGCGGTCCGGCCGGCATCGCTGCGGCGCTCGCCGCCGCGCGGGCCGGCGCGCGCGTCGTGCTCGCCGACGAGCAGGCGGAGTTCGGCGGGCAACTGCTCCATTCGCGAAGCGAGGAGATCGCCGGACGTCCGGCCGTCGACTGGGTCGCGGCCGCGGTCGCCGAGCTCTCCACCATGCCGGAGGTGACGCTGCTCCGGCGCACCACCGCCTTCGCCTATCAGGATCACAATTTCGTCGAGCTGGTCGAGCGCGTGACCGATCATCTCGGGCCCGGCGCCGACGGCCCGCGCCAGCGCTACTGGCGGCTCCGCGCGCGGCAGGTCGTGCTGGCGGCGGGCGCCATCGAGCGGCCGCTCGTCTTCGCCGACAACGACCGCCCCGGCATCATGCTGGCCTCGGCCGGCCGGGCCTATGCCAACCGCTACGGCGTGGCCGTCGGCGACAAGGTCCTCGTCTTCACCGGCAATGACAGCGCCTATCGCGCGGCCCTCGATCTCGCCGAAGCCGGAACCGCCATCGCGGCGATCGTCGATCTCCGGCCGGACGCGGGCGGTCCGCTCGTCGCCGAGGCGCGCGGCAAGGGGATCGAGGTCCTGGCGGCGCATGCCGTCACGGCGACCCGCGGCTCGGCGCGCCTCGAGGGCGTCACGGTGATGCCGCTCAATGCGGCCGGCGACGGCGTGACGGGCGGCGGGCGGCAGATCGCCTGCGACGCGCTCCTCATGTCGGGCGGCTGGAACCCGGCGATCCATCTTTTCTCGCACAACCGCGGCAAGCTGCGCTTCGACGAGCGGGTGCAGAGCTTCGTGCCGGGCGAGCCGGTCCGCGGCTGCCACACGGCCGGCGCCATGAACGGCGCCTTCGAGACCGCCGATTGCCTCGCCCAGGGCTTCGCGGCGGGCCGCAAGGCGGCGAGCGAGGCCGGCGCCAGCGGCGAGGCCGGATCAGTGCCGACCGTGACGCGCGCCGAGCCCGCCGAATCGCCCGACCGGGTGCTCTGGATCGTGCCCTCGGACAAGCCGCTCGGCGAAGGCGGCAAGCATTTCGTCGATCACCAGAACGACGTGACCGCCGCCGACGTGGCGCTCGCCCATCGCGAAGGCTATCGCTCGGTCGAGCATCTGAAGCGCTACACCACGATGGGCATGGGCACCGACCAGGGAAAGACCAGCAACGTGAACGCGCTCGCCATCATGGCGGCGCTGCGCGACCGGCAGATTCCCGAGGTCGGCCATACGACGTTCCGGCCGCCCTTCGCGCCGGTCACCATCGGCGCCTTCTCCGGCCACGACAAGGGCGACCTCTTCGACCCCATCCGCAAGACGCCGATGCATGGCTGGCACGAGAAGACCGGGGCGCCTTTCGAGGATGTCGGCCAGTGGAAGCGCGCCTGGTACTATCCGAAGCCGGGCGAGGACATGCACGCCGCGGTGGCACGCGAAGTGAAGGCCGTTCGCGCGGGCGTCGGCATCGTCGATGCCTCGACCCTCGGCAAGATCGACATCAAGGGCTCGGACGCCGCCCGGCTCCTCAACATGGTCTATACCAACGCCTGGTCGAAGCTCGAGATCGGTCGCTGCCGCTACGGGCTGATGTGCGGCGAGGACGGCATGGTGTTCGACGACGGCGTCACCACGCGGCTCGGCGAGCAGCACTTCCTGATGAGCACCACCACCGGCAACGCCGCGCGCGTGCTGGGCTGGCTCGAGGAATGGCTGCAGTGCGAGTGGCCGGACTGGCAGGTCCACTGCACCTCCGTGACCGAGCAGTTCGCCACGGTCGGCCTCAACGGGCCGATGGCGCGCAAGCTTCTCGCCGAGCTCACCGACGACATTCCGCTCGACGACGCCGCCTTCCCCTTCATGTCGATCCGTGAAGGCCATGTCGCGGGGATCGCTGCGCGCGTGATGCGGATCAGCTTCACCGGCGAGCTCACCTTCGAGATCAACGTCGCGGCGAGCTACGGCCTCGCCCTCTGGGAAGCGCTGATGGCGGCCGGCGAGAAATACGGCATCACCCCTTACGGCACGGAAGCGATGCATGTGCTCCGCGCCGAAAAGGGCTTCATCATCGTGGGCCAGGAGACCGACGGCACCCAGACGCCGCAGGATCTCGACATGGCCTGGATCGTCAGCAAGCAGAAGCCGGACCACCTCGGCAAGCGCTCGTTCCTCAGGACCGACACGGCGCGTCCCGATCGCAAGCACCTCGTCGGGCTGCTGACCGAGAATCCGAGCGAGGTCATTCCCGAGGGCGGCCAGGTCGTGGCGGAGCTCAAGAACCAGCCGCCGATGACGATGCTCGGCCACGTGACCTCGAGCTATTACAGCCCCAATGTCGGCCGCTCCATCGCCATGGCGGTGGTAAAGAACGGCCGCAACCGGATGGGCGACACGGTCTATGTGCCGCTAGTCGACCGGGTGATCCGCGCCAAGGTGACCGAGCCCCGGTTCTTCGACCTCGAAGGAGCCCGTCTCAATGGTTGAGAGCTATCGACGCCGGTCTCCGCTGGCGAGCTTCGGCCTGCCGGCCCGCGCCGCGGCGCAGAGCCCCGAGGCTGTCGCGGACGCGGACCTGCAGCTCGGCGAGCGACCGCATCGCTGCCAGATCAATCTTCGCGGCAATCCGCAAGATGGCCGCTTCCTCGAGGCCGTGCGGAACGCCGCCGGCCTCGCCCTGCCGACCGAGCCCAACCGGGTGGCCGCCGCCGGCGAGCTCAAGGCGCTCTGGCTCGGGCCCGACGAATGGCTGATCCTGGGGCCCGGAGGCCGCGAAACCGAGCTGGTGGGCACCCTCGCCCGAGGTCTCCAAGGCCAGCATGCCGGGGCGACCGACGTGAGCGAGGCGCGGACCTGGATCCTGGTCGCCGGCGGCAGAGCCCGCGCGCTCCTCGCCCGCGGCATACCGCTCGATCTGCATCCGCGCGAGTTCCGGCCGGGCCACTGCGCCCAGACCGGACTGGCGGGCGCCAACATCATCCTGCAGCAGACCGACGACCGGCCGAGCTACGAGATCGGCGTCACCAACAGCTTCGCCGATCACCTCTGGCACTGGCTGGAGCGTGGCGCGATCGACTATCGCGTCGCCATCTCCGTCTGATTCATAGATTCGAAACCGCGACGCCGCATCGCGCGAAGCGGGCGCGATGCATGGCTGCGCCGCGTCTTCATCCGATCTGACACAAATTGTTTACCCGATCTCTGAAGAGCGCTTCATCCAGTCTCTGAGCTCGGACGCGTCGCGCTGAAGCGGTGCCGCAAGATATCCGGATAATTTTAGACAAAGATTCAGCTTTCTTGATCGCAAGTGAATCGATGCGAGAAACGATTCACCTTTCGGTAATCTTACGCCTTTCTTTTGACACCCCGATCTCGACAATCGTTTCGTTATGACTCGTCTCGATAATCGGTCGCGTCGCAACTGACATCACCCATAGCGACGCACCGATTTCGCGACGAGGGGCTTTCATGATCGACACCGGATCCGATCCGGCTCGCACGGCACCGCAGCAGTGGCGCGACGCTCGCGCGACGGGACGCATTCGGTCCGCTGACGGCGCGTGCGAGGAAAACACTCTCATCGGTGGGATGGCGATGCGGCGGCGGTCTTCCGTTCGCTCCGGATCGTCTTGCTTGGGGCTATGCGTCTCCATCCGTTTCTTTGTGGGAGTTTGTCATGCGTCGAACCATCTTCACCGCCGGCATCGCGCTCGCCGCGATCGCTCTCCTGGCCGCGCAGCCGGCGCACGCGCGCATTAAGCTCATCGGCTCCGAGATCAAGACCCTTCTCTCCGGCAACAGCGTCGAGGGGACGTGGAACGGCAGCGTCTTCCACGCCTATTTTGACCCCAACGGCACGGCCTTCTTCCAGCGCGAAGGCGAGCCGGTCCAGGTCGGCCAGTGGGTCGCTCACGAGCGGCTCTACTGCGTGACCTGGGACGCCGCCGCGACGCCCGCGGCCAGCGTTCAGGGCCTCGACCAGGGCTTCGACATGACCAATGCGCGGCCGGGCTCGGACGAGAACTGCTTCGATATCTATCGGAGCTTCAACAAGGTGATCTGGGTCGAGCCGGAGAGCGGCGAGACCTTCAAGTCGGTGCTGGTGAAGGGGCAGTCCCCGAACTGGCAGTTCGACATCCCGACCGCCACGCCGGTCGTCGCCGGCCAGCAGGCCAGCTACTCGGAATAGCGTCCACGAGCGCGCCCTCCCCCGCCGCGGGGGAGGGCGCAGCCTTCCCGCTCAGACGTTCGAGTCCGGAACCGCGGCCTTCTTCTTCGCGATGAATTCCCGAAGCGCCTCGTCCACCCCGGGATCGATCGCCGGCGCCTCGTACTCGCGCAGCATCCGCTTCCAGATCTTGTTGGCACGTTGCGCGGCGTCCTGCTCGCCTTCGGCGAGCCACTGCTCGTAACTGTTGTTGTCGGCGATGCTCGAGCGATAGAAGGCCGTTTCGAAATTCGCCTGGGTATGGGCGCAGCCGAGGAAATGGGCGCCGGGACCCACCTCGCGGATCGCATCGAGCGCCTGACCGTTCTCCGAGAGATCGAAGTTGCGCGACAGCACCTGCATCATGCCGAGCTGATCGGCATCCATGACGAACTTCTCGTAGCCCGACGAGAGGCCGCCCTCGAGCCAGCCCGCGCCGTGCAGCACGAAGTTGGTGCCGGCAAGGAGCGTCGGCAACAGCGTCTGCGCGCTCTCGTAGGCCGCCTGCGCGTCGGGGATCTTCGAGGCGCAGAGCGAGCCGCCGGTGCGGAACGGCAGGCCGAGACGACGCGCGAGCTGCCCGGCCGCGAGGCTGACGAGGGTCGGCTCCGGCGTGCCGAAGGTGGGAGCTCCCGACTGCATCGAGATCGAGCTCGCGAACACCCCGAAGATTACCGGCGCGCCCGGCTTGTAGAGCTGCGAGGTGCCCGCTCCCGCTAGCACCTCGGCCAGAACCTGGGCGAGCGTGCCCGCCGCCGTCACCGGGCTCATCGCGCCCGCGAGGATGAAGGGCGTGGTGATGCAGGCCTGGTTCGCGCGCGAATAGACCTTGAGCGCCCCCAGCATCGTGCCGTCCCACACCATCGGCGAGTTGGCGTTGATCAGGCTGGTGATGACCGTGTTCTTCTCGAGGAAGCCCGGCCCGAACAGGATCCGCGCCAGCTCGACCGTGTCGGCCGCGCGCTCCGGATGCGTCACCGACCCCATGAAGGGTTTGTCGGAATAGCGCATGTGGCTATAGACCATGTCGAGATGCCGCTTGTTCACCGGCAGATCGACCGGCTCGCAGACCGTGCCGCCCGAATGGTGCATGGCGGGCGTCATGTAGGCGAGCTTCACGAAATTGCGGAAGTCCTCGATGGTCGCGTAGCGGCGCCCCTCGTCGAGCGACCGGATGAAGGGCGGCCCGTAGACCGGCGCGAACACCGTCGCGTCGCCGCCGATCCGCACGTTGCGCTCGGGGTTGCGGGCATGCTGGATATATTCATTCGGTGCCGTCTTCTGGATGATGGAGCGCGGCAGGCCGCGCGGGAAGCGCACGCGCGTGCCCTTCACGTCCGCGCCGGCATCCTTCCAGAGCTGCAGCGCCTCGGGCTCGTCGCGGAACTCGATGCCGACCTCCTGGAGAATGGTGTCGGCGTTGCGCTCGATGAGGCTGAGGCCCTCCTCGTCCAGCACTGTCATCAGCGGCACCTTGCGCACGATGAAGGGAAGCTGCTCCAGCTTCGGCCGCGACCGCTCGGCCCGACGCGCTTCGGCCCCTCCGCGACTGCGCCGGCGCTCGCCCTGACCCGCTTCCTTCTCCACGCTCGCCATCGCTGTTCGGCTCCTTGGCCTTGAAATTCCGAGCTTTACCGGCTCTCCCGGCATTTCGGACCGATGCTATGCCGGGGTCTTGCTGGCCGGCGACAAGGGCTGGCGCATACGCGCCAGCGATCGCCGCGCAGTCCTCAATTATCACAATGGCTTGAGGGAAATAGGCGCGCGTTGACCGCTGCCGCCTGCGGGTGCGATCCTCTTCCCATCGAATCGTGGTGAAGAGGCGACGACCCCGCGCGCGGGAGCGTCGCTCGGATGGAAGGGCGGTCCTCCTGGGCCGGCCCGCAAGGACGGGCACCCGATTGCAAAGAGGACGCCCCGGCTTCTAACCGCCGGAGGAGGTCCCGTTGACTTCAGCATCGACGTTCTCGGCTTCAGCGCTCGTCTTCGCGGCCCTTGGCCTGCTCGCGAGCCCGGTCGCGGCATCGCCGCAGGTTCTGGGCGTGGTGGCGAGCCTCGGCATCGCGACCCCGATGGTCTGCGACGGAACGGGCGAATGCAGCGCCCGCATCAGCAGCTTCTGCCTCCAGGAAGCGCGCGACGCCCCGAGCCAGGGCACCGCCTATCGGCTCGCCGATACCGGCGCGATGATCCTCGAGGTCACGCGCACGGACGGTTCCCGCTTCCGCCTGCCGGCCAATGGCTATGTCACGATCGAGAGCCAGCTCGGCTTCACCGCGGTCAAGATCAGCCTGACCGAGAAGCAGGTGACCGCGCTCGACGCGGCGAGCATCGCCGTCGAGGTCGCGCCCAACCTGTCTCTCCTGCCCGTCGAGACCGCCGGCGACACCGATCCGCAGAGCGCGGACGAGATCGCGCTCGCGACCGGCCCCATGCGCGCGGCCGCCGCCGGCATCTTCGAGGTGCCGGGCCCCGTCGCCGATGCGGCGCGCCTCACGGCGCTCCTCATCAATGCCCTGCCCCGGCCCGCGGAAGAGACGCCGGCGATCGCCGAGAGCCTGTGGCGGAGCACCGTTACCGACGAGATGGTGGCATCGCTGTCGACGGAAGGCGTCGCCACTGCGGCCGGCGCCTACCATTCCTGCAGGCTCGCGCTCGCCTCGCATACGCGGCTCTCGATGCGCGAATGCCTGGCACTCCGCCACGCGGACTTCATGGTGACCAACAACCGCAAGTTCTGGGATTCCTCCGGCGGATCGTGATTCCCGGACGCGATGAAGCAGTCTGGAGGAACGAATGCGACGACATGGGAAAGGAACGATCATGACGCGCCATAGCGCTTACGCCCTTGCGGTCGGGTTTGCTGGCGGGCTGGGCTTGTTCGTTGGCTCGGCCGACGCCGCGCCGCAGGTGCTGGGGCTCGTGGCGAGCCTCGAGCCGACGCGGATGACCTGCGACGAGGCGGGTTGCCGGGCCGAGCTTACCGCCTTCTGCCTGCAGCAGGCGCGCGCCAATCCGCATCCGGACATCGCCTATACCCCGGTCGACGGCGCCAGGCTCGCGATCATCGGCACCAACGCCGCCGGCGAGACCGTCCGTCTCCCCGCCGGTCCCTATCTCGCCTTCCATTCCATGCGGGGCTACACCGCCCTCGAGGCGACGATCGACCCGCAGGCGATGGCCGCGCTCGGGCTCTCCGACGTGGCGATCGAGGTCGGCGAGCAGGTTTCGCTGCTGCCGGAGGACGAGGCGGGCGACGCCGATCCGCAAACGGCCGAGGACATCGCGCTCGCGACCGGCGTCAATCGCGCCATGGCGGCGAAGTTCTACGACGAGCAGAACCGGAGCTCGGATGCCATGCGCGTCACCAACGCCATGATCAACGCGCTGCCCGCGCAAGGCCGCCGGGCGTCGGACTCGGACGGCAGCCTCTGGGGCGCGGCCGGCGTGGACACGCTCGCCGCCAGGGCCGACCCCGCGGGCCTGCAGCTCTCCTCGGAGATGTTCTCCGAATGCCAGCATAAGGTCGATGTGACGCATCACGTCGCCACCATGCGGAGCTGCCTCCAGGGCACGCATGACCGGCTCGCGGTGCGCACCAATATCGAGTTCTGGGAGTCGCTCGGCGGAAGCTGAGCGGCGTAAAGCCGTTTGCCGGCGGTCATCGAGCGATCGCCGGAAGGGACGATCGGGGTCGCAGGTATCGCGCCTGAAACATGGGGGCCTGCTCCGCCGGGCGTCCGGGGGAAGGAGCGCGCCATGATCCGCACTTTCTGGCTTTTTCTCGTCTCGATCGCCGCGAGCTTCCTGTTCGCGATCGCCGGCGCCGCCGCCGCGCCGCAGTTGCTCGGCCTCGTCGCCAGCAACGGCGCACCGACCACGCTCGACTGCGCCGGCGAGGACTGCAGCGGCTATTTCGGCACTTTCTGCCTGCAGCCCGAGCGCCAGGGTCCGTCGCGCGGCACGCCCTACGAGATCGTCGCGGGCGGGATCACGCTGCGCCTTACGCTTGCCGACGGCAGCGAGCGTCGCCTGCCGGCAGGCCCCTATGTGGCGATCCGCGCCCACAACAATTACAGCGCGGTGCGGATCGTGCTGCTGGCGGAGGGTGTGCGCGCCATGGGTGCCACCGCCGTCGCGGTGGAGGTCGGGCCGAACGTGACCCTGCAACCCGTCCGCCAGATCGGCGATCTGGAACCCCAGACGCCCGAGGAGATCGCGCTCGCCATCGGGACGCTGCGCGAGGCCGGCGCTCTCGCCTTCGATCGTCCCGGCCGGATCGCCGATGCGAGCCGCATTGTGAGCGGGTTCATCAACGCCTTGCCGAAGGCCGGCGGCGAAACCGTCGCGCAGCAGCAGAGCCTCTGGGACCGGCAGGCCGATGCCCCCGAGCTCGCCATGGCAACCCCGGAAGGCC
>CADEFF010000004.1:57472-82372 GCA_902826565.1 uncultured Rhodospirillaceae bacterium
GCCGATCTCGCGAACCGCTGGGTGCCTTCCCTGCGTAGCTGCCTCTCGCTGCAGCATGGCGTGCTGATGCGCCAGATCAACAAACAGTTCTGGGACCTGATCGGCGGCACCTGACCCGACGCAAGCGACGCTCCCTCATCTTCTGCCGAGACTCGGCCGGTTGCGCGCAACCTGCTATCCTGTCTTGCGTTTGGAATCCAGGGACGGTGATGCCATGCCCGATCCAGACATCTCGCGCTTGCGAACCGGTCGCTGCGGCTGCGGCGCGGTGAGCTTCCGCGTCGACGGCGATCCGAACTGGGTGGCCCATTGCCATTGCCGCGACTGCCGCGCGCAGACCGGCTCGCCCTTCACCACCTTCGCCGGGTTCCCGCGCGATCGTTTCGCCTGGACGGGCGTCCCGCCCGCCATCCACCGGTCCTCGCCCGGCGTGGCGCGGAGCTTCTGCGCCCGTTGCGGCACGCCGATGGCCTTCGAGGGCGCGCGCTGGCCGGGCGAGGTGCATATCTACGTGGCGACGGTCGAGGACCCGGCGAGCCTCGTGCCGCGGGCCCATGTCTATTTCGGGCAAGCCCTCCCCTGGATCCAGCCGGCCGACGGGCTCGCGCGCTACCAGGGCACCGGCGACGATTCCGGATCGGCCTAGACGCGCGGACGCCGGGCTGCCGCGTTTCCGACATGGCTGGTCGCTGCCGCGCAAGCCCTTATAGTTCCGGAGCTTAAGAGAAATCCGGGCCCGATCGGGCCGGCGGCGGCGGGGCGGCGTCCTCGCCTTCCGCGAAGGCGCCCGGCGCTGCAAACAGGGAAGCTCCATTCATGAAATCACATGCCCGCGTGGTCATCGTCGGCGGCGGCATCGTCGGCGTCAGCACGCTCTACCACCTCACCAGGAAGGGCTGGTCCGATTGCGTGCTGCTGGAAAAGATGGACCTGACGCATGGCTCGACCTGGCATGCGGCCGGGCTGCTGCCGCTCTTCAATATGAGCTACACGGTCGGGCAGCTTCATAAATATTCCGTCGATCTCTACAAGTCGCTCGAGGCCGAGACCGGCCAGGCGGTCGGCTTCCACCAGACCGGCAACCTTCGCCTCGCGACCAACCGCGACCGCATGGACGAGTATTACAAATATTGCGGCACCGCGAACACGATCGGCGTCCCCTTCGAGCTCGTCTCGCCCAAGCGCGTGAAGGAGCTCTGGCCTTACTGCAATACCGACGGGCTGGTCGGCGCGCTCTATCATCCGCAGGACGGCCATGTGGCACCGGCCGACGTCACCATGGCGCTCGCGAAGGGCGCACGCAGCCGCGGCGCGGAGATCCATCGTCAGACCAAGGTGACCGGCATCGAGCGGAAGCCGTCCGGCGAGTGGCTGGTGAAGACCGACAAGGGCGAGATCGCCTGCGAGCATCTCGTGCTCGCCACCGGCTCCTGGGCACGGCAGACCGCCGCCATGGTCGGGCTCGACCTCCCGGTGATCGCGGTCGAGCATCAGTATCTCGTGACCGACGAGATCCCCGAGCTGGCGGAGCGCAAGAAGCAGGGCCTGCCGGAGATGGCGGTGCTGCGCGAGAGCGACGCCAGCTACTACATGCGCGAGGAGCGCCAGGGCCTGATCCTCGGGCCCTACGAGAAGGGCGCACCTGCCTGGGCGGTGGACGGCGTGCCGGACGCCTTCGGCCAGGAGCTGCTGGCGCCGGACCTCGAACGGCTCGAACCACATATCAACGCCGCCATCCATCGCGTGCCGATCTTCGGCAAGGCCGGCATCAAGGACTGCATCAACGGCCCGATCCCCTATACGCCGGACGGCAGCCCGATCATCGGCCCGGCATGGGGATTGAAGAATCTCTGGCTCAACGAGGGTCATAGCTTCGGCATCACCGCGGCCGGCGGCGCCGGCTGGCAGCTCGCCGAATGGATGGTCGAGGGCGAGCCCGGCATCGACATGTGGGACGTCGATCCGCGGCGCTACGGCGATTACGCCAACAAGCGCTACGTGAAGGCCAAGAACGAGGAGTGCTACGAGCACGTCTTCATCGTCCATTATCCGCTCGAGGAGCGCCCGGCAGCGCGGCCCGCGAAGGCGCCGCCCTGCTATGCGCGGCAGAAGGAGCTGAACGCGGTGTTCGGCCAGAAATTCGGCTGGGAGCGCGCCAACTGGTTCGCGCCGAAAGGCACGCCGGCCAAGGACAAATACAGCTTCCGCCGCACCAATTTCTTCGAGCCCGTGCGCGAGGAAGTGAAGGCGGTGCGCGAGCGCGTCGGGCTGCTCGATCTCACCGGCTTCTCCAAATTCGAGGTGGCGGGCCCCGGCGCCGAGGCCTTCCTCGACCGGCTCATCGCCAACCGCCTGCCGAAGAAGATCGGCCGCATCCAGCTCTGCCATGTCTGCGAGACGAAGGGCGGCGTGCTGTCGGAATGGACCATCACGCGGCTGGGGGCCGAGAGCTTCTATATCGTGAGCGCGGCGGCGGCGAACCGGCATGACTGGGACATCCTGGTCAAGAACCGGCCGACGGACGGGAGCGTCGATATCCGCGACGTGACGATCGATCGCGGCGTGCTCGTCGTGGCGGGCCCGCGCTCGCGCGAGCTCCTGCAGAAAGTCACCGACGCCGATCTCGCCAACGCCGCCTTTCCTTGGCTCACCATGCAGAACATCACGGTGGGCGTGGCGCCGGTGCGGGCGCTGCGGGTCAATTTCGTCGGCGAGCTCGGCTGGGAGCTGCATCATCCGCTCGCCTATCAGCTCGCCCTCTGGGACGCGCTCTGGGAGGCAGGCCAGGAATTCGACATCCGGCCGTTCGGCATCCGCGCCATGGACAGCCTTCGGATCGAGAAGAGCTATCGCTACTGGAAGACCGACCTTTCGACCGAATATTCGCCCTTCGAATCCGGCATGGGCCGCTTCGTGCAGCTCAACAAGGGCGAGTTCGTCGGGCGCGAGGCGCTGGTGCGCCAGCAGCAGAAGGGCCTGCCCTACAGCTACGTGACGCTCAAGGTCGAGGCCAAGGACAGCGATCCCTGGGGCAACGAGCCGATCTATGACGGCGAGACGATGGTCGGACGCGCGACCTCCGGCGCCTACGGCTACACCCTCGGCACCAGCATGGCGGTCGGCTATGTGCGGCCGAGCCACGCCAAGGTGGGGACGAAGCTCGAGCTCGTCATGCATGGCGAGCGGCATAAATGCGAGGTGCTGCCGGAATCGCCCTGGGACCCGGAGAACGAGCGGCTCCGCGCCTGAACGGCCGGCTTGCCTGACATGACGGACGGGCAGCCCGCCGACTGCCCGTCCGGTCTTCGGGGTTCGCACGGCCGGCGATGACCGGCCCGGCCAGGCGCGCTAAAATCCGTCGCAGCGAAGCCCGTGCGGGAGCTTCATCCGATGCGCAACCTCGTCTGTCTTGTCGCCCTTTTTCTCGGCACCGCTCTCGGGGCGAACGCCGCGTTCGCGGCCGGTGGCGGCGCCGGCACCAGGACCGACCCTTGCGCCCTGGTGACGCCGGACGAGGTCGCCGACGCCTTCGGCGAGCCGCCCGGCCCGCCGCAGAACGACGGGATCGGCGGCTGCAACTATATGGGAAGCAAGAGCGGCTGGGAGACGCAGGCCGCGATCAGCGTCGACGAGAATCCCGGCCGCGCGGACTTCTTCGACGCGCAGGCGAGCCAGGGCGATCGCCTGACGATCGACGATCTGGGCGACCGCGCCTTCGCCTTCGATTCTCCGGGCGGCTTCACGCAGGTGACCGTCCTCAAGGACGAGACGCTGCTCACCGTCACGATCAGCGCCGCCTCCCTCGAGGACCGGGTCGGCGCGACGACCGAGCTTGCTCGCGCCGCGGCCGAACGCCTCGGCACCGAGGCGGCCCTCGCCAGGATCCCGGGCCTCGAGGCGCTCGCCGGACGCTGGTTCGCCGATGCCGCCGGCCCGGCGAGCGCCACGACCGACCGGCGCGAATGGATCATCGAGCCGGACGGGCACTGGGTCATGACCCTGGCGCCGGAATATAGCGGCTATATCGCCACGCAGGACGGCGCCTGGCGTGTGGAATCGCAGCAGGCCAGTCTCTCCGGCGACTACGACATCGACGACGAGGACAGCTTCGAGACGAGCGGCGACATCGAGGCGGCGTGGAGCCGAATCCCCGAAGGCGACATGCCGAAGGGCATCGACCCGATTTTCTTCGGCATCTGGAGCAGCGTGCCGCTCTCCGGCAATGCGCCCGTGGGGCCGCTCGATCCCGCCCTCGTCGGCTATTGGCAGGCGGACGGCGATCCGGACATCGAGGAGCGGCTGGTCTGGCGCATCTCCGACAGCGGCTACGCCGTGCTGACGGCGGTGAGCCGGCTCGAAGGAGAGCTCACCGTCGAGGAAGGCCGGTTCGCGCTCGAGCCCGAGGCGGGCGACGGCGTCCAGGGCACCTATCGCCTGATGGGACCGGACGCCTTCGAGACGACGGACGACCTCGGCACGATCCGCTGGCAGCGCCGCGGGACCGGCATCGTGCCGTAATGCGGCGCAGACTCGGAGATTGCCGCGGAAATCGATAAATATACGAGCCTTTCCAATAGGCTAAAGGATAACCTCGCGCGCTTCCCTTGCCGCTCGCCGGCGAAATGCTTAGCTTGGCTCCATGTCCGATCTCCTGCAGAAACTGCTCGCCGCGCGCCCTTATCTGATTGCCGACGGCGCGACCGGCACCAACCTGTTCCAGGCCGGGCTCGCCACCGGCGAGGCGCCCGAGGTGTGGAACTTCGAGCATCCCGACCGGATCGAGAACCTGCATCGGGGCATGACCGAGGCCGGCGCCGACATCGTCCTCACCAACAGCTTCGGCGGCTCGCGCCATCGGCTGAAGCTGCACAAGTGGCAGGACCGCGTGGCCGAGGTGAACATGACCGCGGCGCGTATTGCGCGCGGCGTCGCAGGCGCGACCGGGCGTCCGGTCGTGGTGGCGGGCTCGATGGGCCCGACCGGCGAGCTGTTCCAGCCGCTCGGCGCCCTCACCTACGAGGAAGGCGTCGAGGCCTTCACGGAGCAGGCGAAGGCGCTCGCGGCGGGGGGCGTCGACGTGCTCTGGATCGAGACCATGTCGGCGAAGGAAGAGGTGCGCGCGGCGGTGGCCGGCGCGGAAGCGGCGGGCCTTCCCTACGTCTCGACCGTCTCCTTCGACACCAACGGCCGCAGCATGATGGGCGTGACCCCGGCCGAGCATGCCGAGGTCTGTCACGGCTTCAGCCCGCGGCCGCTCGCCATGGGCGCCAATTGCGGCGTCGGCGCGGCCGAGCTCGTCATCGCCATCCTCAACATGGCGACGGCGGCGGAGCCCGAGGATGTGCTGGTGGCCAAGGGCAATTGCGGCATTCCCTACTTCGTCGAGGGGCAGATCCGCTATGACGGCACGCCGGAGTTGATGGCCGACTATGCGCGGCTCGCACGCGACGCCGGTGCCCGCATCATCGGCGGCTGTTGCGGCACCACGCCCGAGCATCTCCGGGCGATCCGCGACGCGCTCGAGACCTACAGCCCGGGCGCCAAGCCGACCGCGGACGAGATCGTGAAGCGTCTCGGGCAGGTCTCGCTCGGCGCGATGCAGCAGGCAAGCGGCCTGCAACCGCCCGAAGAAGGCGCCGAAGGCGGGCGCCGGCGCAACCGCCGCCGCCGCGAGGGCGCCCCGGAGAGCGGCGCGTTCTAGGCGATCCCCGCGCTTTCGGCGGTCCTATTCGGTCGCCGTGAGCGTCCGCTCGATCGCGGCGCGTCCGGGTTCGGCCGCGCCGAACCAGCAGTGATAGCCGAAGATGAAGGCCGTCGGCCCCATATGCGAGCCGCGGTTGCTGATCCGCGCGCCCGACATTTCCCGGAAGGCGTAGCACTGCACCGGCTCGCCGTCATAGACGGCATCGAAGCTCCCGATCTCGTAGTCCTCGAAATCCTCCTCGCCGGACCAGTTCTTCACATCCTCCAGCTCGTCGAAGTTGCGGATTTCGCTGCGGAGCGGCTCGCTCGTGAAATAAACGTCGTCCCCCGCCCGTCCGGCGAGGATGTAGGCAACCTGGGGTCCCGCATACATGTAGAGAAATTCGTAGACGGCCGAGATATCGCCGACGCTGTCGCTGCTGCTCGCTTCGGATTCGCGAACGCGATAGCAATAGGCCTCGTCGGCCTGCGCCAGCAGCGCGAAGGAGAACTTCAACTGTCCGCAATCGACTTCCTGCGGCTTTCCCACTTCGGCACGCGCCGCCGTCGCCAGGCCGAGCAGCATGGCGGCCGCAAGCAGATTGCGCAAAAACATCCCCACCCCCGCCGGTTGCAACACCCGCCACTTTATCGGCCGGAAGGGCGATTGGAAATCCCGCACAACCGCTGCGCGTAGCCGGATCGCTACAGCAGCCGCTCGAGCTCGGCGATGCTGGCAAGGACATGGTCCGCATAGTCCGCCAGCACCTCGCGCGACGAGGCCCCGGTGAGGACGCCGATGGCAAGGCCGGCGCCCGCCGAGCGCGCCATCTCCATGTCGTGCGGCGTGTCGCCGACCACCGCGACCGACCGCTCCGGCAGCTCGATCATGCGGCAGAAGGCATGCACCATGCCGGGGCCCGGCTTCTCGCCATGGCCGGAATCGTAGCCGGCGACGAAATCAACGAGCCCGACGAGCTTGTAGGTTTCGATGGCCGCCGCGGCCGCGGCGTGGCTGTCCATGGTGGCGACACCGAGCTTGAGGCCGCGCCGCTTGAGCCGGCCGAAGAGCGCCGCGAGGTCGGTGACCGGCACGGGATTGAGGGTCAGGCTTTCCGCGAAGCGCGCATCCATCCGCCGCGTCAGCGCCTCGAGATCGGTGCCCGGAAGCTCCCCGATCCAGCTCTCCGCAATCGAGCGATTGCTTCCGGCCGCGAGCGGCGAGCCGGGATCGAGCCGCCCCGTCGCCGGATCGTAGCCCGAGCCGCGCAGCATCCGCTCGATGCGCGCCCGGTCGCCGCCGACCAGCAAATCCGCCAGCTTTTCGTAAAGCGGCATCCAGGTCCGAAAGAAATCGAAGAGCGTGCCGTCCTTGTCGAAGAGGATGGCCCGGATGCCGGTCGAGCTCACCCCGCCACCCTCGCATGCGGATCGGAGTGGGCCAGATCGGTCTGCTTCAGCATGCCGCGATAAAGCTCATGCTCGCCGACCACGCCCAGCAGCTCGCCTTCGGCGCCGAGCAGCACCAGGGGCCGGCGCGTGAGCTGGCGCACCAGCACCGCGGCGCGCATCGGGGTCCGCTCGCCGCCCGTCACCATGATGTTCTCCGGCAGGCGGGCGAGATCGAGCTCGGTCGCATATTCGACGAACCGTGCCGCCTCGCCGCCGATCCTGAGATCGACCGGCCGCCCCGCCGGGTCGAGCCGGCAGACGCATTTGCCCGCCCGGTCGAGCCGCAACAGGGTCCGGTCCGCCCCGTCGCGCACCAGGCCGGCGACCGGCCGCATCAGCGTGCCGCCCTTGAGCACCGTCAGCGGATTCATCGAGGCGACGAACTGGCGCACATAGTCGCTGTTCGGCCGCATCACGATGTCCTCGGGCGAGCCGAACTGCACCACCCGCCCCGCCTCCATGATGGCGATACGGCTGCCGATCTTCAGCGCCTCGTCGAGGTCGTGGCTGACGAAGACGATGGTCTTCCTGAGATTTCGCTGCAGCTCGATGAGCTCGTCCTGCAGATGCTCGCGGATCAGCGGATCGAGCGCCGAGAAAGGCTCGTCCATCAGCAGGATGTCGGCATCGGTTGCGAAGGCGCGCGCAAGGCCGACGCGCTGCTGCATGCCGCCGGAGAGCTCGTGCGGCACCTTGTCGGCGAACTTGTCGAGCCGGACGAGCTTCAGCTTCTCCGCCACCATCCGGGCGCGCTCCTCGGCCGGAACGCCCCGGATCTCGAGGCCGAAACCCACATTGTCGGCGACCGTGCGCCAGGGCATCAGTGCGAACTGCTGGAACACCATGGAGATGCGGTTCATCCGGAGCCGGCGCAGCGTTTCGGCGTTGCAGGAGGCCACATCGATCTCCGCGCTGCCGTCATGCACCAGCACCTGGCCGCGCGTCACCTTGTTGAGGCCGTTGATGCAACGAAGCAGCGAGGATTTGCCCGATCCCGACAGCCCCATCAGCACCAGGATCTCGCCCTCGTTCACGAAGAGCGAGGCGTCGTGGACGGCGACGAGATTGCCGCTCTCCTCGAGGATCGCATCGCGGCCCTTGCCGGAATCGAGCAGCGTCAGCGCTATCTTCGGCGAGGGGCCGAAAACGACGTCGACATGGTCGAACCTGATCGCGGTCATGCATGTCACCCTTTCGCCGGTTTCCTCGCCGGCGTGCGGCGGCGTTGCTGCTTCACCATGCGATCCAGCAGGATGGCGACCAGCACGATGGCGAGGCCGGACTCGATGCCGAGCGGCACGTTCACCTGGTTGAGCGACCGCACCACCGGCTTGCCGAGGCCGCTGGCGCCGACCAGCGCCGCAATCACCACCATCGAGAGCGAGAGCATGATGCACTGGTTGACGCCCGCCATGATGGTCGGGAGGGCGGCCGGCAGCTTGACCTTGGTGAGGAGCTGCCAGCGGGTGCAGCCGAAGGATTCGCCGGCCTCGATCAGCGCCTTGTTGACCTCGGAGATGCCGAGATAGGTGAGCCTGATCGGCGCGGCCACGGCGAAGATCACGGTTGCGATGATGCCCGGCACCACCCCCAGCCCGAACAGGATCAGGGTCGGCACCAGGTAAACGAAGGTCGGGATGGTCTGCATCATGTCGAGGATCGGGCTCAGCACCGGATAGATCCAGGGCCGCCGCGTCGCGAGGATGCCGATCGGAATGCCGATGGCGAGCGAGAAGGCCGTCGCATAGACGACCAGCACCAGGGTCTCGACCATCTCGTCCCACAGGCCCTGATTGAGGATGACGAGCAGCCCGATCACGGTGAAGAGCACCAGCCGCCAGCTTCGCTGCAGCCCGTAGGCGATGGCGGCCAGCAGGGCGATGAAGACGAAAGGCGGAATGGCGGTGAGGAGATCGACGGTGCCTTCGATCGGCACCTTGAGGCCGAGGGTGATGGCGTCGAACACCGCCGAGAAGTTGTCGGTGATCCAGGTGACGAACTGCTTGCCCCAGAGCCCGATCGGCACCTTGTTCGCGGTGACGAGCTGTTCAAGCCATTCCATGACGTCCCCCTCCCTGCTCCGTCCGGTTCGCTCGGCGGCCCGGGCGGCGTTCCCCCGGCCGCCGGCTCCCGATGAGGAAGCGGCCGAAGCCGTCGCTTTTCGTCATTCTGGCGTGGCCGCGGGCGCGGCGTCGAGCCGGTCGCGACGGCGCCGGAATGGCCGCAGAGCGCGAAAGCGAAAGACGGCTCCGGCCGCGGGACCGGAGCCGTCCAACGATCTTGCCCTCGCTTCGGACTAGACTCCGAGGCTCGACTTCACCGCCGCGAGACCGTCCTGGCCGTCGAAAGTCGTGACGCCGGCGAGCCACGCATCGAGCAGCCCCGGATTGCCCTTGAGATACTCCGTCGCCGCCGCCTCCGCGTCCTTACCCTGGCTCAGGATGGAGTCCATCATGACGCCTTCCGAGGCGAGGTCGAACTTGAGATTGCTCAGCAGCTTGCCGACGTTCGGGCATTCCGTCGCATAGCCCGCGCGGACATTGGTCAGGACGGTCGCGGCGCCGAAGCCGGAATCGCCCATCCCGCCGAGATAATACAGCTTCATCTCGCCCATGACCGGATGCGGCGTCCAGCCGAGGAACGCGATCCAGCCCTCCGACTTCATGGTCTTCTCGGCTTGGGCCAGCATGCCCTGCTCGCTCGATTCCACGAGCTCCCAGCCCTCGAGCTTGTTGGCGGGATCGTCAATCATGCCCTGGACGATGCGATTGCCGTCATTGCCGGGCTCGATGCCGTAGATCTTGCCTTCGAACTGGTCCTTGTGCTCGCTCAACTGCGAAAGCTCCGTCACGCCGGCGTCGGCTACGTACTGCGGCACGACGATGCCGTAACCGGCCCCCTCGAGGTTGGTGACGAGCTGCTCGACGGACTTGTCGTCGAGGAACGGCTGCACGTCGGCCGCCATGCTCGGCATCCAGTTGCCGAGGAACACGTCGATGTCCTTGTTCTTCAGGCTCTGATAGGTGACCGGCACCGACAGGACCTGCACGTCGGGCTCATAGCCGAGGGCCTTCAGGATCGTGGTGGCGACGCCGGTTGTCGCCTGGATGTCGGTCCAGCCGACATCGGAGAAACGTACCGCCTTGCAGCTTTCCGGATCGGCCGCTTGCGCGCTGCCGGCGGCAAGGCCCAGCGCGAGGGCGCCGAGCAGAACTGTCTTACGCATGGACATGGGTGATTTGCCTCCCTGTATATCCCGGCGGCCCAATGCGACCCCGCCGGGAATCTGGTTCTATGGTAGAGCTTTTTGCGGGCGAATGCGCGGGGCCTCCCGGCGGTCCCGAACCGCCGGCTTAGGGACAGGATTCCAGCCTAACGGCCGCGTGGGCGACAAATTTCCCTGTTCGCGCCATGGTTTTGTGCAGGCGCGGCAGGATCGGGCGGGGTCAGGCGCCGCTCGCCTTGGCACCGGCGGCGCGCGGCGGCGATCCGAACATGACGCCCAACGTATCGAGAAGCGCTGCGCCGAGGATCAGGGCGCTGCCGGCGGACTCGCGCCAGCCGAACGGCTCGTCGGTGAGGATCGCAGCGCTCGCCACCCCGAGCAAAGCCTCGCTCAGCAGCAAAAGTCCGGTGCGCGCCGCTTCCACCTTCGGCACCGCCCAGAACAGGAATTGCTGCGTGATCGGCCAGAGGATGAGGCCCGTGCCGAGGATCCAGGGCAAGGCGAGCTCGAGCTGCCCCATGGTCGGAACGTGGGCGAGAAACAGATCGGGGATCACCAACAGCGGCATCAGGATCGAGATGCCGAAGCTCAGGGTGAAAATCGAGACGTTGAGATCGATCGAGGCAATGCCGGGATATTTCCGCATCACCACGGTCGAAAGCGTCCAGATGATGCCGGCGGCAAGCGCCAGCCAGTCGCCGAGCCGCGACGGAACCGGCAGCGGTCCGGACGCGCCCAGCACGACGTAGAGCCCGGCGAGCCCGAGCCCGATCGCCAGGAGACGCGGCAGGGTGATGCGCTCGCCGAGGAATGCGCGGCCGAAGATCGCGGCCCAGACCGGTGTCAGATAGAACAGGAGCATCGCGCGCGCTACCTCGGTCGTGAGCACCGAGGTGTTGTAGGCAACGAAGGCGCTGCCGACGAGCAACCCGACCGCGAGCGTCGGCCCCACGTTCGCACGGATCTGCCGCCATCGCCAAAGCGCGATCGGCAGCATCACCAGCGTCACGACGCCGCCGACCGTCACGACGACCCAGGGCGCGAAAATTCCGGCGGCCTCGATGGCCCGCATCGGATACCAGTAAAGTCCCCAGAGCCCGCCTGCGAAAAACACCACGAAGGAGGCCAGCAGGTCCGGCCGCGCCTTCATTGCCCCCCACGACATTCCGCCTCCACCGCCCGACTCCACCCGCTTCGTCGAGCGTGACACCAGGGGACGAGTATCCTAGCTCCGGCGGAACGACCGCAAGCGGGCAACGGCTGGAGCCGCCCCAGGTAGTAGTCCTCGAGCGCCTGCTCGACCTCCCCGCGCGCGCTCGTCGCGAAGGGTCCGGGGTCGGCTCCCGTCGGCCGCAGGCCTCGGCAAGGGATGCTTCAGCCCGCCTCGGTGACGATCCGGCTGAGGCGGATGTCGTGCGGCTGGGGATGGATGGTCGCCAATTGCGCGAGCTCGTAGCCGACGCCGATCGCGCGGTGGCCGGCGCCGAGCTTCGCCAGGGTGCGGTCGAAATACCCGCCGCCATAGCCGAGCCGATAGCCGTCGGCGAAGCCCACGACCGGCGCCAGCAACAGCACCGGGACGACCTCTTCGCGCGTCGCCGGCACGGGAATGTTCCAGATGCCGGGCTCAAGCTTGGCGCGGGGCGTCCAGGGCCGGAACCGCATCGCCGTCCTCGGCTCGATCACCACCGGAAGGGCGATGACGATCCCGCCGGCGGCGAGCCGCCGCATCAGGGGACGGAAGTCGGG
This sequence comes from uncultured Rhodospirillaceae bacterium, assembly GCA_902826565.1. Taxonomy (GTDB): domain Bacteria; phylum Pseudomonadota; class Alphaproteobacteria; order Dongiales; family Dongiaceae; genus CADEFF01. The sequence continues at coordinate 69,582 of CADEFF010000004.1, forward strand.
CTCGGCGCGCATCGGCCAGTAGAAGCTGACGGGGCCGTCGGCGGCGCGGAGGATCGGCTCGAGCTGGGCCGCGATGCGCTCGGTCCAGGCTGCCCGCGTTTCGAGCGGGACCGCGAGGCGCGCCGCGATCAGCCGCGCCCGCTCGGCCTTGCGCCAGGCCCGCACCTCGTCCCAGTTCACTTGCGGAGGATTCCCAGCCGGTCGAGCGCCGCGTTCGCCTCGGTCATGATGCGCTCGATGACGGCGGCGGCCGGACGGATTTCCGTCACGCTGCCGACGCCCTCGCCGGCATAGAGCGCCATCTTCTCGAAATCCCCGGTCATGTTCCGCAGCGGCGAGTTGGTGTCGTATTTATGCACCGGGCTCCCCGCCTCCTCGCCGATCACCTCGCGCTTCATCAGGGCTGGATCGTGGCCCCAGAGCTTGTCGCCGGCCGCCTCGGTCAGGCTGTTCTTCAGCACGCGCACGGGCGAGCCTTTCGGCCAGTTGATGACGAAGAGATCGGTATGGACCGTGTCGCCGCTCTTCGCCTCGAGGAGGCGGCGCTTGTGATAGTCGTGCGCGAAGGATTCCGGCGTCGCGAGGAAGGCCGTCCCGCAATGGATGCCGGCGGCGCCCTGTGCCAGGGCCGCCACGAGGCCGCGACCGTCGGCGATGCCGCCCGACGCCGCGACGGGGACCTTCACCGACGCCACCACCTCCGGCAGCAGCGCCGAAAGCGGCAGCCTGCTCCGCACATGGCCGCCCGCCTCGACGCCCTGCGCGATGATGACGTCCGCGCCCGCGCGCTCGGCGGCGACCGCGTCGGCGACGCTGCCGACCTGATAGAAGACGAGGCAGCCCGCCTGCTTCGCCCGCTCGACCACGCTCGGCATCACGTCCCAGAAGAAGCAGAAGGCCGAGACGCCCGCCGCGAGGCAGGCGGCGAATTCCGCCTCGAACAGGGTCGGATCGGTCACCGAGGGGATGAGATTGACGCCGAAAGGACGGTTGGTGCGCGCTTTTACGGCCGCGACCTCCTTCTCGATCAGTGCCGGCGATTCGCGCACCATGCCCATGAGCCCGAAGCCGCCGGCCGCCGAGACAGCCGCCGCGAGCTCGGAACGCGCGGGCCCGCCCATGCCGGCCGAGATGATCGGATAGCGGCAGCCGAGCCGTTCCGTGAGCGCGGTCTTGATGTCCTGAGGCATGATTCCCCTTCTTGCGAGATCGATCCAAGGGAGTCTATGCGCTCGCGCAGCGCATAAGCCGCGCAGAATCCGGGCAACTCGAATGCGCGGGAGCGCGACGATTCCCTTCGGCCAATGTGCCTATCCGAACGGAGGAGCCCGTGCCTCACCGGAGAAATCGGCGGGCGGATCTAGTTGGCCGGCGGCCCGGAGAGTGTCCAGGTCCTCTCTCGAATATTCCGTACCCTAAGGACTTGATCCTCCACGATCGCAATGATCCCACAGTCGAGCTGTCGATACTTCTCGTGACCCGAGACCGAATCGATCAGGAGCTCCATCGGTCGAACCGTTGCGACGCCAATGGTCATTTCCGTGTCGGGCAGTGAGAAAGATCCGGAGAAGTCCCCGGTAAATCGAAGATACCGGTTGCCGCCTTCCTCGACCATTCCCCGATAACGCAAACTGGACTTCCACGTCATCCAGAGGCCGAAGAGCCCGGTATCGGATGCGAGCGCACTCGTCACGGGCGTATCGCCATACTGGCGAATCCCATATTCGATCGACGGCGACAGCCAATCGGAAATACGGATGCGCGCCTGCCGCGTGTCGACGGGGAACGGCCGACCGCCTTCGTCGAGTATCGTGCCGAGCACCGGCGTGGCCATCAACTGCGCCAGGAGATCGAGGTTCCAGGACATTTCTGCCATCATGGAAAGCGTCCGCTGGGACTCCTCGGCGTTGTCCTCGTCCCGCTGTCGATGCGCATTTTCTGTCGAGTGAAAGAGCCTGATCCTCCCGTCGCGCAACCGCATCCATTCTTCGACATGGCGCTGCTCCCATTCCTCGTCAAAGTCAGGAATGTTGCTCTGCACCGTCGTTTGGCTGACTTCGATACGCTCGCGGACGAATGGCCCCTCCACACGCATCTGACTTTCGCCTGTACGGCGAAGAACGATCTGGATCGCCAGCGGCCTCGACGATGTGGCAATCGAGTCGATGGAGGACCCGAATTGCACCGTTTCGACGTAGCGTGGACTTCCGAGCGGCTTCAGCTCGAAAGGCTCGAAGGTCGCCGAACCCATGCTTTGCTCGGCAGCCGCGGCACATGCGCTGACAGCGAGAACAATGGCAGGCAGAAAGCGATAAACGAACATGCTACCCTACCTATGCGAGTAATAATGTGATGTATACTTTCAAAGGTTGTATAGATTTTTGCGCAACAAAGCAAGCGCACCTCATCGCCGCCTAACGCTGCTTCGTCGCCCAGTCCGGCGCGATATAGACCGGTACCTCGAGCCGCGGCAGGGGCGGGTTGCCCAGCATCATGTCGGAGCATTTCTCGCCGATCATGATGGTGGGCGCATTGAGATTGCCGCTGATCTCGTCCGGCATGATCGAGGCATCGGCCACGCGCAGGCCTTCGACCCCATGCACCTTGAGCTCCGGATCGACCACCGCCATGGAATCCGTGCCCATCTTGCAGCTGCTGCAAGGGTGATAGGCGGTCTCGGCCTTGGCGCGGATGAAGGCGTCGATATCGGCATCCGACTGCACGCCCGGTCCCGGGGCGAGCTCTGCGCCGCGGAATTCGTCGAAGGCCTGCTGGGCGAGGATCTCGCGGGTGAGCCGGATGCCGTCGCGGATCTCCTGCCGATCCTGCGCGGTCGACATGTAGTTGAACTGCAGCCGCACCTTGTCGCGCGGGTCGGCGGAGCGCAGCTTCACCCAGCCGCGGCTGGTCGGCCGCATCGGGCCCATATGGGCCTGGAAGCCGTGCCCGCCTTCGATCTGCGAGCCATCGGGATTAATCGCCATCGGGAAGAAGTGATACTGGATGTCGGGATGCTCGACGCCGGCCCGGGTACGGATGAAGCCGCCCGCCTCATAGTGGTTGCTGGCACCCCAGCCGGTGCCGAAGAAGAGCCACTCGGCGCCGGTCGTCATCTTGCCGAGGAAGTTGTATTTGCGGAACAGCGTGATCGGCTTGGTGCTCGCCATCTGCACATAGCATTCGAGATGGTCCTGCAGGTTCTGGCCGACGCCCGGCAGATGCTGCGTCAGCGGAATGTCCCAGCGCTTCAGCTCCTCCGCGTCGCCGATGCCGGAGAGCATCAGGAGCTGCGGCGAGTTGATGGCGCCGCCCGAGAGCACCACCTCGCGCTCGGCGCGCGCCTGGCGGATCTCGCCGCCCTGCTCGTATTCGATGCCGACGGCGCGCTTGCCCTCGAACAGCACGCGGCGCGCGAGCGCCCGCGTCTCGACCGTGAGGTTGGGGCGCGACATGGCCGGATGGAGATAGGCGCGAGCCGAGCTCCAGCGGCGGCCGTTGCGGCTCGTCATCTCGTAGGGGCCGATGCCTTCCTGCTGATAGCCGTTCACGTCGTCGGTGATGGGATATCCCGCCTGCCGCGCCGCCTCGATCCAGGCGTTGTAGAGCGGCGGGATGCTGCGCTGCCAGGAGACGCGCAAGGGGCCGTCGCCGCCGCGATATTCGTTGGCGCCCTTCACGCGCGATTCCGCGCGCTTGAAGTAAGGCAGCACCTCGGCATAGGACCAGCCGCGATTGCCGGCCTGCGCCCAGCGGTCATAGTCGCGCGCATGGCCGCGGATATAGACGAGGCCGTTGATCGAGGAAGAGCCGCCCAGCACGCGCCCGCGCGGGCAATTCATGACCCGGTTGTTCATGTAGGGCTCGGGCTCGGTGCGGTAGTCCCAGTTCACCGCGTCGTTGCGCAGGAGATAGGGGAAGGCCGCCGGCATATGGACCTTCCAGTTCCACCAATAGTCGGGCGGGCCCGCTTCCAGCACGAGGACGCGGTTCTCGGGCTTCGCCGAAAGCCGGTTCGCGATCGCCGAACCGGCCGATCCGGTGCCGACGATGATGTAGTCGAACGCCTTGGTCATGGCCTCTCCCCCGTGTCGACGCCCTCTTTCCTAGCCGCTCGGCGGGCGGGCGTCCATCGGCGAAATGGCGGAAAACTGCGGGATAGCGGGCGGGGCTGGAAGGCGAATCGGCGATCTCGCCTCAACCGGCGGTCGCCGAATAGGCATCCAGCCGGTCAAGCGCGGCCGAACGCTCCTCCCGGGTCATGAAGGAGCCGCGAAAACCGTTGCCATCACGCTCGGCCGAGCGTGTCCCAGCCGAACACCGTGACCCAGCGCGATTCTCGAACCTGATAGCCATGGTGCTCTATGAAGTAACGCGCGATCGCCCGCATGTGCGTCGCGCCGAACAGAATCGCCGCGGAACCATCGGTGTGTTGAATACGCTGATGAACCCGTTCCAACATGGCCACGATGTGACGGTCCCGTTCGTCAACGAGGATCGAAAACGCATCGGGCTTCGTCGCGTTATCCCGCTTGTCATAGATTTCCTGACGCGACCTGAGGTCAGCGATCGGCAAAACGCGCCCCAGCTCGCGACGGTCGCCGAACCACCGCATATGAAGGAAGATCAGTACGGATAGGGGTTTCACGGTAACGCGCATCCAAAGCGGGAGCCGACGCCAGTGGCGTTCAAATATATCCGCGGGTGTATCGATATGAATCCACTCGCCGCTACGAGCCGCTTCGGCCAGAGCCTCGCGCTGCGTCACCAGTCCAATTCGGGGCGACCCGGCGGCGATCTCGAAATTGCGGCTCATACGCTCCACAAATGGATGCCTTACTCCCTCATAGAGGACGTAAGCCCTCCCTTCGAGCTCGCGGCGGACTTCCTCATAGAACGCGAGCTCGCCGACATGGACCATCGGGATTAGCGTGTAGGTGCAGCGCGCCGACGGGCTGCGTAGCCGCAGAATGGCCGCTCTTACACCGACGACGCTGCTTTCGATAAACTGCATGGGCCTGGAGCCCTCGCCTCAACCGGCGGTCGCCAGATAGGCATCCAGCCGGTCAAGCGCGGCCGAACGCTCCTCCCGGGTCATGAAGGAGCCGAGGAAGCTGTTGCGGGCGAGCGTCGCCAGCGCCGCGCGATCGAGCCCGAGGGCGCGGGCGATGGCGCGGTAGTTCTCGCCGAGATAGCCGCCGAAATAGGCCGGATCGTCGGAATTGACCGTGACCCGGAGCCCCGCTTCCAGCATGCGGCGCAGGGGATGATCCTCCAGCCGCGCGACGCCCTTGAGCCGCAGATTCGAGAGCGGGCAGACCGTGAAGGTCATCTGCATCTTGCGCAGCCGCTCGACCAGCGCCGGATCCTCGAGCGCGCGATTGCCATGATCGAGCCGGTCGATCCCGAGAAGATCGACCGCCTCCCGCACATAGTCGGGCGGCCCCTCCTCGCCCGCATGGGCGACGCGGAGGAAACCGAGCTCGCCCGCCTTGCGAAAGAGACGCGCGAATTTCGACGGCGGATGGCCGCGCTCGGATGAGTCCAGCCCGACGCCGGCGATGCGGTCGCGGAAGGGAAGCGCCGCCTCGAGCGTCGCGAACCCCTCCGCCTCCGACAGGTGCCTGAGGAAACAGAGGATCAGCCGGGATGTGATCCCGTATTGCCGGCGCGCCGCCAGCAGCGCGCTCTCGATGCCGCCGATCACCGTGGCGAAGGCCACGCCGCGCGCCGTATGCGCCTGCGGATCGAAGAAGAGCTCGACATGGATCGCGTTGTCGCGGCGGACGCGCTCGAGATAGGCCCAGGTCAGGTCGTGGAAATCCTCCGCCGTCCGCAGCACCGACGTGCCGCGATAATAGAGATCGAGGAAATCCTGGAGCTCGTCGAAATCGTAGGCGGCCTCGGCCGCCTCGACCGTGGCGTAGGGAAGCTCGACGCCGTTGCGCTTCGCCAGCGCGAGCATCAGCGCCGGCTCGAGGCTGCCTTCGAGATGCATATGCAGCTCGGCCTTCGGCAGCCCGGCGATGAAACCGTCGAGCGCCGTCATCCCCGCTCAGCCTCCGGCCGCCGAGACGCGGGGCGCATGGCCGAAATTGGCGCCCTTCTCCTGGCGCGGGTCGAGCGAGCCCGCGACATCGCCGGTCGGCGTCAACGGTACGAAGGTGGCCTGCTCCGACGCCGGCAGCGCCGCACGGCGGCTCATGCGGTAGCGGGCGAAGACCGCCAGCATCGCCGTCATCACGGCGAGGAAGAGGAACAGCATGGGCGAGCCGAACCAGTTCATCAGCAGCGAGGTGGCGACCGGGCCGATGGTCGAGCCGACGGCCCAGGCGAGCAGCAGCCCGCTCGAGGCCGCCACCATGCGCTCGCGCGACACATAGTCGAAGGCATGGGAGACGGCGATCGGATAGATGGTCGACATGGCGCCGCCGAACAATACCGGCATCCCGAGCAGAAAGGCCATCGAGTCGACGCCGGCGGCGCTGAAGAAATACATCACGCCGAAGGCGGCCCCGGTCAGGATCAGCACGAGCAGCAGGATGGTGCGCCGGTCGAACCGGTCGGAAAGCCGGCCGATCGGCCATTGCAGGATGAGGCCGCCGAGGATCGCCGCCCCCATGAAAAGCGATATCTGCAGCACGGTGAGGCCGATCTCCTGGCCGTAGATCGGACCCATGCCGTAGAAGCCGCCGCTCATGATGCCCGCGCCGAAGCAGCCGGCCACGCCGAGCGGCGAGATCCGGTAGAGCTCCTTCAGCGAGAGCGGCTTGATGCCGCTGAGGTCCGGTCCCTGGACGCGGGTGAGCACCACGGGCAGCAGCGAGAGGCTCAGCAGCAGCGCCGCGACGATGTAAAGCTCGAGCGCGCGCACATCGGCGAGGTTGACCAGGAGCTGCCCGAGGCCGGTCGCGAGATAGGCGGTCCATTGGTAGAGCGAAAGCACCTGCCCGCGCGCCTCGTTGCCGGAGCGCTCGTTGAGCCAGCTCTCGATGGTGGCGAAGAGGGCCGCCATGCAGAAGCCGCTGACGAAGCGGAGCGCGGCCCAGGGCGCCGGGCCGAACCAGAGCGCATGGCTCAGGGTCGCGGCGCAGAGCAGCGCCGCGAAGGCGGCGAAGGCGCGGATATGGCCGACCCGGGTGATGACCGTCTTGCCCCGGAGGCTGCCCGCGACCAGCCCGGCGTAATAGGCGGACATGACGAGGCCGGTAACCGCCGGCGGCACATCCTCCACGCCGAGGCGCACCGGCAGCAAGATGCCGAGGAGGGAGTTGCCGAGGATGAGAATCCCGGCGCCGAGCAGCAACGAAGCGACGGAGCGAACGGCGGCGAGAACCACGGGGAGAAGACCTACCCTGATCGACGATCGGCACCGAACCCAGCGACCGGACGATGGCGCCGCCCATGCACCATGCTAGTGGAGGATTTACGGGAAGGGAATCGCGCGATGCGCCGCAAATTCGCAGGATCTGCGTCCTTTGCCGGGCAATGGTGCCTCTCCGCCTTTCAGGGAAATGCGGTAGGCTTTCGCCGTCGTTTCGCCGGACGGGATCGGGCACCTTTCTCCATGACCGGGCAATTCGCGCTGCATGAACGGCTCCGCGCCGATACGGCGGAGGTCGCCGTCTGGGATCTGTCGCTTCTGCTGCTGATGAACGAGGCACGCTGGCCCTGGCTCATTCTGGTGCCGCGGCGCCCGGCGGTCCGCGAGATCGAAGACCTGTCCGCGAGCGATCGCGGCCAGCTCATCGAGGAGGCCGCCGCCGCCAGCCGGCTTCTGCGGGCGCTCCATGCGCCCGACAAGGTCAATATTGCGGCCCTCGGCAACATGGTGCCGCAGTTCCATCTCCATGTGGTGGCACGAACCGGGGGCGATCCCGCCTGGCCGAAGCCGGTCTGGGGGCAGTTCCCGCCGGCGCCCTATGAGGCCGCGGCGTTGGAGGCTCGCCTTTCCGCCCTGCGGCAAGCGCTCGCCGAGGGGCGCCATCGCGGCTGACGCCGAGATCGGGTCGATCAGAGCGCGGGCAGCAGCCGCGTCAGCACCATGGCCGCCGAGCGCCCGGATTCCTCGAGAAAGGCGCGGATGTCGCGGATCGACTGCCCGTCGGCGCGGTCGCTGAGGGCGCGGACCACGAGCCAGGGCAGGCGGTAGCGTTCGGCCACCTGTGCCACGGCCGCCCCCTCCATCTCCGTCGCCTGGGCGCCGAAATCCGCCCGCAGCCGCCGGCCCAATTTGGCGCTGCTCACGAACTGGTCGCCGGTAACGATCGTGCCGAAGCCCCATTTCGGGCGGCGCGGCTTGCCGGTGATCGCGGCCGAGAGCGGCGGCAGCGCGAAGCCGGCGAGCACGCGCGCGAGCCTGGCGCGGCGTTCGGGCGACAGGCGAAAGTAGAGATCGGTGACGGGGCCCGGCCAGGGCGGCTGGCCGCCGCGGAAATAGCGCCAGCCCTTGTCGGTGACCGCACCGAAATCATGCTGCGCCATGCGATCGGCGATCAGGATGTCGCCGATGCCCCAGCGCGGGTCGAGCCCGCCGGCGACGCCGGAATTGGCGAGCGCCCGGCACTCGTATCTTTCCACGAGCAGGGTCGCGATCGCCGCCGCGCTCACCTTGCCGACGCCGCCTTCGGCAAGGACGACGCGCTTTCCGTCGATTCTCCCGAAGATCAAGCGGACGCCGGCCCGGCGCGAGGCGCGCTTTCCCGCCAAGGCGGCTTCCAGCGCGACCAGCTCTTCCGCCAGCGCGCATATCACCCCGACCGGACGGGCGGCTGCGACCATCTTTCCCCCTGGCGGACAGCCCCGCGCACAAGCGTCGAGCCGTCCCGCGCGGACCGTTATAGTCGGGCCCGTGACCCGCTCCAAGCCTGGCCCGGCCCCGGCGCCGGCCCTCCCCGAGCCCTTCGCCGGCTGGTTCGCCGCGCGCGGGTGGCGACCGCACGCCCATCAGCTCGCCCTGGTCGAGGCCGACCGCGAGGGGCGCTCCGCCCTGCTGATCGCCCCCACCGGCGGCGGCAAGACGCTCGCCGGATTCCTGCCGAGCCTCGTGGCGCTGGCCGAACGCCCGCGCGAAGGTCTGCACACGCTCTATATTTCGCCGCTGAAGGCGCTCGCCGTCGACATCCATCGCAACCTCGAGATCCCGGTCGCGGAGATGGGCCTCGCGATCGACGCCGAGACGCGAACCGGCGACACCAAGCAATCGAAGCGCCAGCGCCAGCGTCGCCGCCCGCCGCATATCCTCCTCACCACGCCGGAATCGCTGGCGCTGCTGCTTTCCTACGCCGACGCGCCCGCGATCTTCCGCAACCTCAGGCGCGTGGTGGTGGACGAGCTGCATGCGCTGACCGGCATCAAGCGCGGCGATCTGCTGGCGCTCGGTCTCGCGCGGCTGCAGCGGCTCGCGCCGCATTGCCGGCGCGTCGGCCTCTCGGCGACGGTCGCCGACGAGCAGGCGCTGCTCGACTGGATCTCGCCGACCGGCCGCGCCAACGACGATGAGGTAAGGCTCGTCCGCGGCCGGAGCGGCGCCAAGGCGGAGATCGCCATTCTCGCAACCGGCGCCTATCTGCCCTGGTCGGGGCATATGGCGCTGCATGCGATCGAGGAAGTCCATGCGGCGATCGCCGGCGCCCGGACCGCGCTCGTCTTCGTCAACACCCGCGCCCAGGCCGAACTCGTCTTCAACGCGCTCTGGCGGATCAACGAGGCGAACCTGCCCATCGCGCTCCATCACGGCAGCCTCGCGCCGGAGCAGCGGCGGAAGGTCGAGGCGGCCATGGCGCGCGGCGCGCTCCGCGCGGTGGTCGCCACCTCCTCGCTCGATCTCGGCGTGGACTGGGCGGCGGTCGATCTCGTGATCCAGGTCGGCGCCCCCAAGGGCGCGTCCCGCCTCATCCAGCGGATCGGCCGCTCGAACCATCGGCTCGACGAGCCGAGCCGCGCTTTGCTGGTGCCGGCGAACCGGTTCGAGGTGCTGGAATGCCGCGCGGCGGTCGAAGCGATCCGGGAGAACGAGCTCGATGGCGATCCGCCGCGGCCGGGCGGCCTCGACGTGCTGGCCCAGCACATCCTCGGCATGGCCTGCGAGGCGCCCTTCGCGGCGGAGGCGCTCTATGCGGAAGTGACCTCGGCTGCACCCTATCGCGCCCTGCCGCGGGCCGACTTCGATGCGGTGCTCGACTATGTCGCGACCGGCGGATACGCGTTGCGGAGCTATGAGCGCTGGCATCGCATCGTGCCGAACGAGGACGGGCTCTACCGCGCCGCCAGCCCAACGGTCGTGCGGCGCTATCGGATGAACGTCGGCACCATCGTGCAGGAACCGATGCTGCGGGTGCGGCTCGGGCGCGGCCGCGTGCTGGGCGAGGTCGAGGAATATTTCATCCAGGGCCTGCTGCCAGGGGACACCTTCATCTTCGCCGGCGAGCTGCTGCGCTTCGAGGGGATCCGCGATATGGCCGCCGTGGTGAGCCGCGCCAAGGGCAGCGGCGAGCCGAAGGTGCCCGCCTATGCCGGCGGCCGGCTCCCGCTCACCACGCAGCTCGCCCGGCGCGTGCGCTCCCTGCTGGCGGAGCCCGGGCGCTGGCGGAGCCTGCCCGGCCCGGTGCGCGAATGGCTCGAGATGCAACGACGCCGCTCGAGCCTGCCGGAGGGCGACGGGATGCTGGTCGAATGCTTCCCGCGCAACAAGAAGGAGTTCCTGGTCGCCTACAGCTTCGAGGGCCGCAACGCGCATCAGACGCTCGGCATGCTGCTGACCCGCCGCATGGAGCGGGCCGGGCTGCGGCCGCTGGGATTCGTCGCCAGCGACTATGTGATCGCGGTCTGGAGCCTGCGGCCGGTGCGCGATATCGACGCGCTGTTCGACGAGGACATGCTGGGCGACGATCTCGAGGCCTGGATGGACGAATCGAGCATGCTCAAGCGATCCTTCCGCAACGTGGCGATCATCGCCGGGCTCATCGAGCGCCACCATCCGGGCGAAACCAAGACGGGCAAGCAGGTGACGTTCAGCTCCGATCTCATCTACGACGTGCTGCGCAAGCACGAGCCGAGCCACATCCTGCTGCGGGCGACCCGTGCCGATGCGGCGAGCGGCCTCACCGATGTCGGCCGCCTCGCCCAGATGCTGCGGCGGATCAAGGGACGGATAAGGGTGCGGCGGCTCTCGCGCGTCTCGCCGCTTGCGCTGCCGGCCATGCTCGATATCGGCAAGACCGCCGTCTACGGGCAGGCCATCGACGAGCTGATGGACGAGGCGGCGACCGCGCTCATCGAGGAGGCGACGGCCGAGGAACCGGCGCCGGAGCTGCCGCTGTGAGCGCCCCGCTGCTCGCGACGGGAGCCGCCTTCCGACTCAATGGCGCAAGCGTGGTCGCGCTCGCGCCCGGCGCCCTCTGGTGGCCCGCCCGCGCGCTCCTCGCCATCGCCGATCTGCATCTGGAGAAGGGTTCGGAATTCGCCGCGCGCGGCCGTCTTTTGCCGCCTTATGACAGCGACGAGACGCTGCGGCTGGTCGCGACGCTGGTGGAAGAGCTCGGGCCTGCGCGGGTGATCTGCCTCGGCGACAGCTTCCACGACCGCAAAGCCTCGGATCGCCTTCCCCGCGCCATCAGCGAACGCATCGCCGGGCTGGCATCCGGGCGGGACTGGATCTGGATCGCCGGCAATCACGACCCGGCCCCGCCGGAAAGCTGGGGCGGCCGTGTGGCGGCCGAGTTCGCCGAAGGGCCGCTCCGCTTCCGGCACGAAGCGGCCCTCGAGGCGAGGCCGGCCGGCGAAATCTCCGGGCACTATCATCCGAAGGCGGGCATCTCCTGGCGCGGGCGGCGGGTGGTGGGGCGCTGCTTCGTCGAGGATGGACGAAGGCTCGTCCTGCCGGCTTTCGGCGCCTATGCCGGCGGTCTCGATGCGCGGGACGCCGCCATCGCGGGACTTTTCCCCGATGGCTATCGCGTTCATATTCTCGGGCGCCAGAAGCTGCACAGCTTTCCGGCGTCGGCGCTTTAACGCCTTGCCGACAATCCGGCGCTTCGCACAGCCGGCAAAGCCAGCCGGTCGATCCGCAATCACGGCGCGGCGAGAAGCCGCGCTCTCGCCGCTTTCCGCGGCCTCGAATCCGGGACAAACTGGCCCGGCCTTGCGACCGGTCCAACCGAGCTGTGGCGCATCGAAGTGGGATTTCAAGGGGTTATAATGAGCATCGTCGATCGCTTCCAGCCGGCCAAGGTGCGGGACCGGGACGATATCGGATCGAATCCGACCGACAATCGCACGATGCGCGAGATCATCGACGCGCGCTACTCGCGCCGGGATATCCTGGCGCTCATGGCCTCTGCCGGTGCCCTCCTCGCGGCGGCCGGCACGAGCGAACCCGCCGCGGCGCAGCAGAGCGGCAATGTCGACGCCTTCCTCAATCGCGGCATCCCGGCGCCGCAGATCGGCACGCTGACCTTCCCCGAGATTCCGCACGGGCTCGACGCCGACGCGCGGCTGTCGAAAGGCTACAAGGCGCAGGTGCTGCTGCGCTGGGGCGATCCTCTCTTCCCCGATAGCTCGCCGTTCAATCCGGACAACCAGTCGGCCGCCGTGCAGGCGATGCAGTTCGGCTACAACAACGACTTCATCGGCTTCCTGCCCTACAGCTTCGGCAACACCAACAGCCTGCATGGGCTGCTCTGCGTCAATCACGAATACGCCTCGCCCGAGCTCATGTTCTCCTCCATGACGAACCAAACCGCCTTCGAGCGCATCAAGGCGGAGCAGGCGGCGGTGGAGATGGCGGCGGTCGG
>CADEFF010000004.1:82472-102901 GCA_902826565.1 uncultured Rhodospirillaceae bacterium
GAAAAGCCGCTCAGCGCCTGGATGCGGTTCGACGCCCGCTTCGACGTGGCGCGCGAGCCGAACGAATCGAATCGCTTCGGCTGGGTGGTCGAGATCGACCCCTACGACCCGGCCTCGACGCCGGTGAAGCGCACGGCGCTCGGCCGATTCAAGCATGAGGCGGCGCCGGTGGTGATCTCGGCCGACGGCCGCGCGGTGATCTATATGGGGGACGACGAGCGCTTCGAATATATCTACCGCTTCGTCAGCGCCGGCACCTACAACCCCGACGACCGTGCAGCCAACTTCGCGCTGCTCGACGACGGCACGCTCTCCGTGGCGCGGTTCGAGCCGAACGGGACGCTGGCCTGGCTGCCGTTGGTCTACGGCAACGGCCCGCTCACCGAAGCCAACGGATTCTCGAGCCAGGCGGACGTGCTGATCGAGGCGCGCCGCGCGGCCGATCTCGTCGGCGCCACGCCCATGGACCGGCCCGAGGACGTGGAGGCGAGCCCGACCACGGGCCATGTCTTCGCCATGATGAGCAACAACTGGAACCGCCGCCGCGAGCAGGTCGACCCCGCCAATCCGCGCCCCGAGAACGTGACCGGCCATGTGATCGAGATGGCACCGCCGGGCGAGCCCGGCGCAATGGATCATGCCGCGGCGCTCTATGGCTGGGGCCTGTTCCTCGTCTGCGGCAATCCGAAGACGGAGGCGACGATCTATGGCGCCGGATTGAGCGCCAATGGCTGGCTCGCCTGTCCGGACAATCTCGCCTTCGATGCGCGCGGCCGGTTGTGGATCGCGACCGACCAGGGCGGCCAGCAGAAGATGCTCGATATCGGCGACGGGATCTATGCGACGGACGCGGTCGGGCCGGGGCGCGGCGTCACCCGAAACTTCTTCCGCTGCCCGCGGGGTGCGGAAGCGGCCGGCCCCTGCTTCACGCCCGATGGCCGCACGCTTTTCCTCTCGGTGCAGCATCCGGGCGAGGGATCGAGCCGCGATCGGCCTTCGACCCACTGGCCGGATTTCAAGCAAGGCATCCCGCCCCGTCCCTCGGTGATCGCCATCACGCGCGATGGCGGCCTCGAGATCGGCTGAGGCCGGGCTTCCCCATTGGGAACTTCCATCGGGCTCGTTATTTCATGAGGCATGTGGCGAGCGAACGCGCGAGATTGCGCATCAGCACGAAATAGAGGTCCGGTCCGGGCGGAATGTCGGTCGCCTCGGGATCGAGCGTGCCGCTGCGGGCGGTGCTTCCCTCCGTCGCCGTCCGCACCAGCGCCTCGGAGAATTGCGGCTCGGCGAAGACGCAAACCGCACCGGTCCCGGCGATCTTGGCCTGGATTTGGGCCAGCCTTTCGGCGCTCGGCGGCTGCTCCGGATTGACGGTGATCGAGCCCATCGCGTTCAAGCCGAAATGCGCCTCGAGATACTGATAGGCATCGTGGAAGACGATGAAAGGCTTGTCCCGCACCGGCGCAAGCCAGGTAGCCATCTCCCGATCGAGCGCATCGATGCGCGCGCGCAGCGCCGCGGCATTGTCGGAATACCGGCTCGCATGGGCAGGATCCTGCAGGGCAAGCGCGCCGGCCATCCGCGCCACGATCGCCTTGGCATTCGCCGGATCGAGCCAGATATGGCCATCGAGCCCGTGGCCGTGCGCTTCCGCCTCGACGGCTTCGTCGGCCTCCGCCTCGGCCCCGCCTTCATGCCGGTGCGGCTCCCAGAGCCCCCCGCCGCGCGACGCCAGCAGCGACACCCCGTCGGTCTCGAGCAACTCGATCACCTCGGCGCGCCCGCTGAGCGCTTGCAGCGGGCGCTCGAGGAAGGTCTCCACCGGTTCGCCCACCCAGAAGACGAGGTCGGCCTCTTCCAGGAGCGCCGCATCGGAGGGCTTGAGGCTGTAGCTGTGGGGCGAGGCATGGCCCTGCACCAGCAGGGCGGGCTCGCCGATCCCCGCCATCACACCGGCGAGCAGGGAATGGATCGGCTTGATGCTCGCGACCGCGCGGATCGCGCCACCGCTCCCGGCGGCAAAGGCGCGCCGTGCCGCACCGAGCACCATCGTCCCGGCGAGCGCGCCGATCCCCTGCAACATGCGGCGCCTCGCGGGAGTCATGAGCCTTTCCTTCCGGCCCTGCGGGGCGCGTGCTAGGTTGCAGTGTTATGTTATATCGTGATGTTATACTATAACATCCAATCGTCAAGCCGATCGTGCGGAAGGAGGCCCTCATGGGGGAACGCCGCGGGCCCGGAGCGCCGGAACGCCGCCATGGCGCGCCGCGACACGACCACCAGGACTGCATCGCCGAGGCGCTGAGCCGCGCGGATGCGGTCTGCCGCGCGCGCTCGGCCAATCTCACGGAAATCCGCCGCCGGGTGCTCGAGCTGGTCTGGAGCGGCCACGCCCCCATCGGGGCCTATGAGATCCTCGACGCGCTGCGTCGCGACGGAATTTCGGCGCAGCCGCCCACGGTCTATCGCGCGCTCGAGTTCCTGCTGGCGCAGGGGCTGGTGCACCGGATCGAATCCCGCAACGCCTTCATCGGCTGCGCCCAGCCGGACGAGCGCCACAGCTCGCAGTTCCTCATCTGCCGCGATTGCGGCACGGTCCAGGAGCTTTCCGACCGCCGCATCGGCGCGGCCGTCTCCGCGGGCGCCCGCGACGTGGGTTTCGAGGTCGGGCGCTCCACCGTGGAGGTCGAAGGACGCTGCATGGATTGCAGCACCCATGCCGGCTGAGAACGGCGGCGCCCTGCTGCGCGCCGAGGGTGTCAGCCACGGCTACGGCCGCGGCGTCGTGCTGCAGCATGTGGATCTCGCGGTCGAGCCGGGCGAGATCGTCACCCTCATCGGCCCCAACGGCGCCGGAAAGACGACGCTGGTGCGCATCGTGCTCGGGCTCATCCAGCCGCGCGAAGGCCGCGTGGTGCGCCGGCCCGGCTTGCGGATCGGCTATGTGCCGCAACAGTTTCATCTCGATCCGAGCCTGCCGATCACCGTCGGGCGGTTCCTCTCGCTGACGCGCGGAGCGAGCGCGGCCGAGCTCGATATCGCGCTCGCCGAGGTCGGCGCCCAGGGCCTCTGCCGCAATCCGATGCAGGGCCTCTCGGGCGGAGAGACGCAGCGTATCCTGCTGGCGCGGGCCTTGCTGCGCCGGCCGGATCTCCTGGTCCTCGACGAGCCGGTGCGGGGCGTCGACGTGCACGGCCAGGCGGAGCTCTATGAGCTGATCGGCCATATCCGGCGCCGGCATGGCTGCGGCGTGCTGATGGTGTCACACGACCTGCATCTGGTCATGGCGGCGACTGACCGCGTCATCTGCCTCAACCATCACATCTGCTGCGCCGGGCGGCCCGAGGCGGTGAGCGCGCATCCGGAGTATCTCGCCCTCTTCGGCCCGGCCGCCGGCCGTCGCATCGCGGTCTATACCCACCGGCATGACCATGCGCACGACCTCGGCGGCGAGATCGTCGCCGACGAGGCGCAAGCGGCGCATCCGCCCCATGGCCACGACCATCCTCATCGCGGTCCGGCTCCCGCCGCCGGGAAACGTCTCTGATGCCCGAATTCCTCCTCCGGGCCCTGCTAGCCGGCGTCGGCGTCGCCTTCGTCGCGGCGCCGCTCGGCTGCCTCGTGCTGTGGCGCCGCATGGCCTTCTTCGGCGACGCGCTCGCCCATGGCGCGCTGCTCGGCGTGGCGCTCGGCTTCCTGATCGGGGTGGAGCCCGGCCTCGGGGTGCTGGCGAGCTCAATCCTCTTCGCCGTGCTGCTCACGCTGCTGCAACGCCAGCATCGTCTCGCGAGCGACGCGCTCCTCGCGATCCTCTCCTATAGCGCGCTCGCGCTCGGCCTCGTCGCCATCGGGCTGATGCCGGGCCTCCGCGTCGATCTCTTCGCCTACCTCTTCGGCGACATTCTGGCCGTCGGACGCAGCGACCTCGCCTGGATCTTCGGCGGCGGGCTGTTGGTGCTGTCGGTCCTGGTCGCGGTCTGGCGGCCGCTGCTCGCCGCCACCTTGAGCGAGGAGCTGGCCGCGGCCGAAGGCGTGCCGGTCGCACGGCTCTCGCTGGTTCTCATGCTGCTGGTGGCGGTGACGGTCGCCATCGCCATGAAGATCGTCGGAATCCTGCTGATCGCCGCGCTGATGATCCTGCCGGCGGCGGCGGCGCGGCGTTTCGCCCGCACGCCCGAATCCATGGCCGTGCTTGCGGCGCTTTTCGGCGCGGTCGCCGTCCTGGGCGGGCTCGCCGCCTCCTACGGGTGGGATACGCCGGCCGGCCCTTCGATTGTCGCGACCGCCGCCGTCATCTTTGCCGCGAGCCTAGCGACGGGACCGTTGGTCGGCCGCATCCGGGCACGCGGCTGACGACCGGGATGCGGGCAGACTAGATGCCGGCCGTGTTGACGACCACTCCGGATTCGACCGCGACCACCGTCCCGGCGCCGTCGCTGTAGATGTTGTAGCTCGTCGAAGGTCCATAGGCCGGATCCTCGAAGCCGAACTCGCCGCCTTCCTGGTTGAAGCCGAACAGATTGACGCTGTCGCCGTCGCTGCCGCGGATCACCAGGTCGATCGGACCTGCGGCGTGGCTCTGGCCGACGCTGTTGCCGCTCGCAATGTCGAGAACGTCCTCGGCCAGCAGCGAAACCTCGTCATTGCCGCCGGCGCCCCGCAGATCGAGAACCTCGATACCGTTGAAGTTGCCGTCCGGAAGCTCGATGAAGTCGACGCTCGAATCGAGCTGCAGATAGTCGATGCCCGAGCCGCCGTCATAGTGGTTGAGCTGGTCGTAATAGGTGAGCGTGTCGTTGCCGGCGTCGCCGCTCAACATGTCGTAGCCGCCCAGCGTGTCGTGCCAGCCGCCATCGATCCGGTCGGCGTCGTCGCCGCCGGAGATCGTGTCGTTGCCGCCATCGCCCGCGAGCGTATCGCTGCCGGCGCCGCCGGAGATCGAATCGTTCCCCTGCGCGAGATCGGAATTTCCGTCGCCGAGGATGGAATCGTCAGCATTCCCGCCCTTGAGCGTATCGCCGCCGCCGCCGCCGATGAGCGTGTCATTGCCATCCCGGCCATCGACCGCGTCGGCCGCGTTCGATCCGATTACCCGATTTCCGTCGTTCGAGCCGGTCACGATACCGCCCGCGCCGGCGATGCCGGACAGATCGAGATGCTCGAAATTATTCTGCAAAGCCGTTTCCGGTGTCCCGCTGATCGAGAGGAGCTGGTCGGAACCCGGCGCGCCCGAAAGATCGACCACGACGGGCCCGTCCACCGCTCCGGTGAGGACCAGTGTGTCGCCGAGGTGGTGTGCGCCGCCATCGGCCCAATCCGGCGTTCCGCCTGAGAGATTCGTCTCGATGACGTCGTCGCCATCGCCGCCCGAAAGCGTGTCGTGGCCTTCGCAGTCGCAGTGCTGGCTCGTGTCGTTGCCCTGGCCGCCCATGATCGAATCCGCGCCGGCGGTGTCCCGGATCTGGTCGTCGCCATTGCCGCCGTCGATCGTGTCGTCATTGCCGTCGTCGACGATGGTGTCGTTGCCCTGGAGCCCGAGAATCCTGTCGGCGTCGTTCGTGCCGAGCAGGCTGTCGTCGTCGGAAGTGCCGAGAACCAGGTTGCCGTCGCCGTAGGTCGGGTAGATGACGTCGTCGTTGAAGCGGATCTCCTCGACATCGAACAGCGTGTCCCGCCCGAATTCGCCGAAGAGCGTATCGTTGGCCTCGACGGTCCAATAGGTGCCGTGATTGGTCACGCTGAAGTCGTTGATGCTGGCCGCATAGACCGCGACATCGTAGCCGCTGCCGCCGCCGATGCTGTCATTGCCGCGGTCGCCGATCAGCATGTCGTCGCCGCCGCCGCCGAGCACGGTGTCCCAACCATCCTCGCCGAGCAGCGAATCGCTGCCGTTGCCGCCGAGCACGCTGTCGGCGCCTTTGCCGCCGAAGATGGTGTCGGCGTCTTCGCCGCCGGCAAGCGTATCGTTGCCGAAGCCGCCCCGAATCTCGTCGTCGCCATTGTCGCCGAAGACGTCGTCCTTGCCGCTGCCGCCGTCAATCGTGTCGTTACCGTCGCCGCCATCGAGCGTATCGTTGCCCCAGCCGCCCTGGAGCCAGTCATCGCCGTTGCCGCCGAAGATATCGTCCTTGCCGCCGCCGCCGTCGATGCTGTCGCCGTCCTCGCCGCCGGACAGGTTGTCGTTGCCGTTCCCGCCGAGGATCGTATCCTCGCCCGCCTCGCCGAAGACGGTATCGTTGCCATTGCCACCGAGGATCGAATCCGCGTCGTTACCGCCGCCGATCCGATCGTTGCCGTTGCCGCCCTCGATCGTGTCGTCGCCATTGTTTCCGAACAGCGAATCGTCGCCGGACTGGCCGAGGATGCGGTCGTTGCCGTTGCCGCCGCTCATCTCGTCGCCGCCGTCGAACGTGTCGGAGCCGCTGCCGCCGATCAGTGAGTCGTTGCCGTCGCCGCCCGAAACCGTATCGGCGCCGTGGCCGCCGCTCAGCGTATCGGCACCGGCCCCGCCTTCGACCACGTCGCTGCCATTGCCGCCATGGATGCGATCGTTGCCGTCCGCGCCGAAGAGCGAATCGTTACCGCCTTCGCCGCCGCCGCCGAAGATCGAGTCGTCGCCGTCGCCGCCATCGATCGTGTCGCTGCCGGCGGCGCCATCGAGCGTGTCGGCACCGTTGGCGCCTTCGATCCGATCGTTCCCGAAGCCGCCGTCGATCTGGTCATTGCCGTTGCCGCCGACGAGCAGGTCGTCGCCGGCGAGGCCCCGCATGGTGTCGTTGCCGTCGTCGCCATGCATGGTGTCGTCGCCGGCGCCCGACTGGTCGCCGTCGTCGCCATCCATCGCGTCGTCGCCGGCACCGCCGAGCAGCGAATCCGAGCCACCGCCACCTTCGATTCGGTCGTCGCCGTCACCGCCGCTGAGCAGGTCATCGCCATTGTGGCCCTGCAGCGTATCGCGGCCGATCCCGCCGAAGACCCGGTCCGCACCATTGCCGGAATCGCCCACCAGCGAGTCATTGCCAAGGCCGCCGATGATGGAGTCGTCGCCGTTGCCGCCGCCGATGGTATCGTCGCCGTCGCCGCCCTCGAGAGTATCGTCGCCATTGCCGCCGATTATGAGATCCTTGCCGTCGCCCCCGACCAGGCTGTCGTCGCCCTCGCCGCCACGGAGCGTGTCGTTGCCCGTGCCGCCGTCGAGCGTGTCCGAGCCGAAGCCGCCGAACAGCGAATCGCGGCCCTTCTCGCCGAAGATCAGGTCGTCGCCGTTATCGCCCGTCAGCGTGTCCTGACCGCCGTCGCCATAGAGGCTGTCGTCGCCATTGCCGCCGGAAACGGTATCATTGCCGAAGCCGCCGCTCGCAACGTCGTCGCCGTTCCCGCCGAACACCTGATCCTTGCCGTCTTCGCCGAGCAGGCTGTCATCGCCGTTGTCGCCGGCGAGGGTGTCGTTGCCGAAACCGCCATGCACGGTATCGTCGCCCTCGCCGCCGGAGACCCGGTCGTCGCCGTCGCCGCCGTCCGCCAGATCGTCGCCATTGTCACCGAAGACGCTGTCGTTCCCATTGCCGCCGAGAACACTGTCGTTATCCGCGCCGCCATGCACGGTATCGTCGCCGGCGCCGCCATCGACCGTATCCGCGCCGCTACCGCCGAGGATGAGATCGTTGCCGATGCCGCCGGACAGGCTGTCATTGCCGGAATCGCCGCGGATGTCATCCGCGCCATTGTCGCCGGAGAGCGTGTCGCCGCCATCGCCACCGAGGATATTGTCGGCGCCGTTGCCGCCGGACACGGAGTCATCGCCCTTGTTGCCGAAGATCGTATCCCGGCCGTCCTCGCCCGCGATCAGATCATTGCCATCGCCGCCGAGAATCGAATCGTCGCCGAATTCCCCGGGCTCGCCATGGCCGTCGCCATAGAGGCTGTCGTCGCCGGCGCCGCCCTGGATGGTGTCGGCGCCGTTGCCGCCCTCGACGATGTCGTTGCCGCCGTCGCCGCGGATATCGTCGCCGCCGCCGCGTCCCCAGATCGAATCCGCGCCGTCGCCGCCCTCGAGCGTGTCGTCGCCCCCGCCCCCGGTGAGGCAGTCATTTCCCTCGCCGCCGATAGCGACGTCGTTCCCGTTGCCGCCATAGATCGTGTCTTCACCGGCGCCGCCGAGGATGGAATCGTTCCCCCCGTCGCCATAGACGGTGTCGTCGCCCGACCCGCCTTCGAGCTGGTCGTTTCCGTTGCCGCCGCGCACGAGGTCGTTGTCATCGCCGCCCCGCACCGTGTCGTTGCCGGCGCCGCCATAGACCCGGTCGTTGCCGGCGCCTCCATCGGCAAGGTCGTTGCCATTGCCGCCGAAGACTTCGTCCTTGCCGGCTTCGCCCTCGAGTGTGTCGTTGCCATGCTCGTCGTAAATGATGTCGTTGCCGGCGCCGCCGCGGACCGAATCGTTGCCGAAGCCGCCGGAAATCGTGTCATTGCCGGTGCCGCCATCGATCGTATCGTTGCCGTCGCCGCCGACGAGGGAATCCTTGCCGGTGTTGCCGAAGATCGAATCGTCGCCGGCGCCGCCGACGATGTAGTCGAAGTCGGCATCGCCATCGAGAACGTCGTCGCCGAAATTGCCGAAGATCTTGTCTTCGCCAGCACCGCCGGAGATCGAATCGTCGCCGTCGTCGCCGGTGAGCATGTCGTTGCCGTTATGGCCGGCGATCAGGTCGTTGCCATTTCCGCCGTGGATGGTGTCGGCGCCGTTGCCGGAATCGCCCTGCAGGAAGTCGTCGCCGTCGCCGCCGAGCACGCTGTCGTCGCCATTGCCGCCATCGAGCGAATCGTCGCCCGCGCCGCCGAGGATCGTGTCGTCGCCTCCGCCGCCGAAGACGATGTCATTCTGGTCGCCGGCGTCGAGATCGTCGTCGCCATTGCCGCCGAGAATGAGATCGGCGCCGGTGCCGCCCGCGATCGTGTCGTCGCCGTTCGAACCGCCCATGGTGTCGGCGCCGTCGGCGCCGCAGAGCAGGTCGTTGCCGTTGCCGCCATTGACGACATCGTCGCCGTTCTCGCCGCAGGCGCTGTCATTGCCGTCGCCGCCCTGGATCGTGTCGTCGCCATCGCCGCCTTCGACGGAATCGGCGCCCGCCTGCGCGAAGATCAGGTCGTTTCCGTTGAGGCCCTGGATCGAGTCGCCGCTGCTGTCGGCGATGATGGTGTCGTTGTCGTCGTCGCCGACCAGCGTGTCCGGATCCGGCGTGCCGAAAATGGTGTCGGAGCCGCCGCCATTGCCGTCGCCGCCATCGACCGTGTCGTTCGGGTTGTCGGGTAGCGGATCGGGATCGTTGTTGCCGAGGTCGGTGCCGCCGAGCGTACCGGAGGGCTGCAGCGTGCCGGCAGGGCCGAGCGATAGACCGAGCAGGGACTTCGCGATGGTGAGGGGGTCCAGGAGTCCGCCCAGCGTCTCCAGCATACCGATGAGAAACTGGGTGTTGATGCCGCCGGTGCCGAAGACCCCTTCGCCGTCGCCGCCGGCCGCGGTCTGCATCTGCTCTTCGAGGTCGGTCCGCCGCTCCATCGTCTCGTTCTGGAACAGGAGATCGGGGTTGAGCTGCAGCAGCAGGCCGAAGAATTGCTGAATCTGCTCGAGCGAGAGCTTGTAGGTGCTCTGGGGCGGCGTGTTCTGATCGGTGAGCAGCGTTGCCTCGAACAGCTCGTCGAGGATCTGACGGCCGGCCGCATTGGTGATGTCCACGACGCCGACATGGCCCGCAATGTCGCGCAGCAGCGCGATCAGCAGCCCGTTCTGCGCGGTGTCGATCTGACCGGCGACCGAGGTGCCGCGGATGCCGATGGTGCCGGGCGGGGTGTCGACCTGCATGCCGTCGCCGGGCGCACCCGCGATGGTCCCGGTGACGAAGACGAAGGCGCCCGAGACCGAGAGGCTCATGGCGTTGTCGCTCCCGGCCGGATCGTAGACCAGCCGGTCGATAGTCATCTCGGCGTCGCCGCCGAGACCGAAGCTGGTGCCGTCGACGAAGCGGATCTCGACCGCTCCGCCCGGGTCCGTGCGCACGGTGTCGTTCGCGAGGATCTGCCCGCCGACGCCGAGGTCTTCCTGCGTGCCGTCGGCATGGGTGACGTGAACCGGCCCCTCGGCGACCGTGATCTCGCCGATCGCGGGCGCGGCCTGGGCGAGTTGCGTCGCGGATTGCGCGAGTTGCGGGCCTGCGAGTGGATTCACAGCGTCTTCCGCGCCGCCCGCCGCGGCGCCGCTGCCGGTTCCCAGACTGCCGTCCATCGTCGAGGCTCCCACACTGCCGCATGCACGAACCCCGTCCCCCAATGGCGGCTAGCTCGTGCAACAGCCTCCGTCCCCACGACGCGGCAGGCCATTTCGCGCGGCTACAGGAAACACCAGCGCGCAGCGTAATTCAATCGAAATTCGCCTTAAGTTCTTTATAGTTAAGAGTTGAAATCATGCGGGAAATTCCGATTCTGTGACCTCTGTCACAGGGCATTTCCGCGCCTCGGTCGCAACCTTGCCGAGTCGTGGCGACGGTGAAGCATTTTCCCGGATCCTCGAGCGGGTGGCATCGGACGGCAGGCGACGCGCTTGTCCCTTCGGGTGCGTTCGCCAGGGCCCCGCGCAGACGGTCGTCGATCGCCGCCGGGGTGACGTCAGGGCGAGCCGGCGGTGACGGAAACGTCCTGCTCCACGGCGACGACGGCCCCCGCATTGTTGCTCCAGACGTCGTAGCTGGTGGAGGCGCCGCCATATTCCTCGCCGAGCGTCACGCCCGTCGCGATTTGCGTGAAGCCGCCCGTTCCGAGATCGACGTTGTCTCCCTCCTCGCCGCGAACGACCAGGTCGATCGCCCCGCCCTCGACCACCTCGCCGGTATTGTTCCCCGCCGCGAGATCCAGGATGTCCTCGGCCTCGAGCGTGAGGGTCTTGTTCCCGGCGCCGCGCATATCGACGATCTCGATGCCGTCGAAGTTTCCGGGCGGCGCCTGGGCGAAATCGCCCGAGGCGCTGATCAGCAGCGCATCGACGCCGTTGCCGCCATTATATTCGGTTGCGATGTCATCGAAGACGAGCGTGTCCGCGCCGTCGCCGCCGTCGAGCGCGTCATGGCCTCCGCCGGTCGAGTCGTGCCCGCCCTCCAGAAGATCGTCGCCATCGCCCCCGAACAGCAGGTCGTGGCCTGCACCGCCCAACAGCGTATCGTCGCCGCCGAAGCCGCGGATCGTATCGTCGCCGGCACCGCCGCGCAGCAGGTCGTTTTCCTGTTCCGTCACGACCACGCCGTTGACGACATGGAACACCCAGTTGCCGTCCTGCGTGGTGCCGGCATTGCTGGTGGTTTCCAGTTCCAGCGCCTCGGCCTGGTTGCCCGATTGCGGCAGCTCGAAGAAGGTGCCGGTGCCGGAGTTCCAGCCGGCACGCACGATCGTCCCGCCGAGACCGCCCGAGCCGCCGCTCGCGTCGCCCGTCGTCCAGTCGATGTTCTCGTAGCGAAACTCGAAGGAGAAGTTGCCGCCGCCATCGTCATAGATGACGAGTTGGAAGGCATTCAGCTTGTCGGTGTGATTGGCGAAATAGCCGACATCGTCCCAGGTGATGGTAATGACGCCGTTCTCCTCGTCGAAATCGTAATAGAGGAGGTTGCTTCCGGTCGAGTTGCCGCCGGGCGTCGGCGCCGGCGCGGCAGTGCCGCGCGTATCCACATCCGCGAAGAATGCCGCGATGATCGGATTGCCGGTGGGGCCGGTGAGCGCGAACGGCGTGAAGGTGCTGAGCGGGTTCTCGAAGGTGATGTTGCCGTTGTTGTTGATGTAGAAGCCGGTATAGGTGTTTCCGAAGAACGTCATGCCGCCGGAGAAGATCGACGTCACGTCGATGAACCCCGTCGATCCGTCGTCGTTGCGGTTCAATATCTGTTCGCCGAAGCCCGCCGGGCCGCCAAGGCCGTTGATCAGCGCATTGCCGCCGACTCCCGGCGTCCTGTCGCCGACAACGAGTGGCGTCACGGGGCCGTCGGGGCCTTCGCTGCCGCTACCGCCGCCGATGATGCTGTCGTCGCCAGCCCCGCCATCAATCGTGTCGTTGCCGATCCCGCCATCCAGGAAATCGTCGCCATTGCCGCCGTCAATGCTGTCGTCGCCGGCGTCCCCCAGGACGGAATCGTCGCCGTCATCGCCCGCCAGGGTATCGCCGCCGGCATTGCCGAGCACCGTATCGTCGCCCTCGCCGCCCGACATCGTGTCCGTGCCGTCGCCGCCGACGAGGAGATCGTCGCCGTCCTCGCCGCTCAGCGTATCGCTGCCGTTCGAGCCCTGGATAAAATCGTTGCCGGCGCCGCCGCAGAGCGAATCGTCGCCGAGATCGCCCACGACGCTGTCGTCGCCGCCTTCGCCGCAGGCCGTATCGTTATCGATGCCGCCCTGAATCGTATCGTCGCCGTCGCCGCCCTCGACCGAATCGCCGCCGCCTTGCGCAAAGATCAGGTCGGGGCCGCCCAGCCCCCGGATGGTGTCGCCGCTCTTGTCGCCGAAGATCGTGTCGCTGTTATCGTCGCCGATCAGCGTATCCGCCTCCGGCGTGCCGAAGATCGTGTCGTTGCCGTTGCCGCCCTGCCCGTTCTCGTCCTCAGGCGGGATCGTGTCGTCGTCGCCGACCGACGGGTCCTTGTTCGCCAGGTCGGTATCGTCGAGGGTGCCGCTCGGCAGCAACGTGCCGATCAGCGTCGCGCCGAGCAGCGACGCACCGAAAAAATCGGTCAAGCCCTGCAGCATCCCGACCAGAAACTGCGTGTTGATGCCCTCGCCGGAGATGATCTTGCCTTCGGTGCCGCCGGCAGACGGAACGATGTCCTCGAGCTCCAGCGACGACTGGTTCTGCAGCAGGAGCTCGGGATTGAGCTGCAGCAGCAGGCCGTAGAATTGCTGGATCTGCTGAGAGGTCAGGCTGAAGCTCGCGCCGGGCGGCGTGTTCTGGTCGACCAGCAGCGTCGCCTCGAAGAGCTCGTCGAGCGTCCGGGTGCCGGCGGCATTGGTGATCTGAACGATGCCGACATGGCCGGCAAGGTCGCGCAGCAGCGCGATCAGCAGCCCGGACTGGACGGGGTCGATTTGTCCCGCGACGGACGTGCCGCGGATGCCGATCGTGCCGGGCGGCGTCACCACCTGCATCCCGTCGCCGTCCGCACTCGCAATCAGGCCCGTCGCGAAGAGAAACGCGCCGGAGACCGACAGGGTCATGGCGTTGTCGCTGCCCGCCGGATCGTAGACCAGCCGGTCGATGGTCATCTCGGCGCCGCCGCCGAGCCCGAACGTCGTGCCGTCCACGAAGCGGATCTCGACCGAACCGCCCGATTCCGTGGCGACGGTGTCGTTGGCGAAAATCTGGCCGCCGACCCCGAGATCCTCCCGGGTGCCGTCGGCATGGGTTACATGGACAGGGCCCTCCGCGACCGTGATCTCGCCGATCGGCAGGGCGCTCTGGGCGAGCTGCGGCGCGTCCCGCGGCTCGATGGGGATCGTGGAACTTCCTGCGCCATCCATGCCGTCGCCGGCATCGGTGCCGCCACCGAAGCGACCGTCATCCATGATCACCCCGTCCCGCCAGGCACATCGGGGGCCGCCTCAGAGGCGACCGCTCCCGTGCGCCGGCCCTGCACGCATAAGCACCCCGGACCCGTTCGCAGTCCCTACAGGAGGCGCCAAATAACGGCGCAAATCAAGGGGAGTTCGTCTTAAACTAATTCTGGTTAATACCCTGCCGACACTGATGCGCCGATAGGATTGCGGTCCGAACCTGTAAAATCGAACGCGGCGGGCGGGCCGATTCTATTGTCGCAGAAATCGTGCGAATTTCTGCAGCCCCGACGGGAGGCGGGCATCCCCGCGGGCTCGCTAACGAGGCCCTGCGCTGCGCTCGATGGCGGTGCGGAAATGGGCCAGATCGGGCGTCGCGAGCCCGACGACCTTCGCTTCGTCGTCCCAGCGCCGCAGGCGGATCGCCGCCTCGGCATGAGGCCCACCGGCGAAGCGCCGGGCGGCAGCCGCATTCAGCAACCCGCCCTGGAGCCTGAGGCTCAGCTTCGAGGCCTCCGACAGCAAGTCGAAATAGCCGGGCTCCATGGCGGCGAGATAGCGCTTCGCCTCCACATGCAGCCGCACGGGCTCGCTCACCCCGAGACCGAAATGCTGCGAGAGCCAGGCCGAGCCCAGCGATTCATGCTGCGCGTCGATGCCCCGCTCGGCGATGTCTTCCGGCAGGCGATGCAGCATATGACCGATGTCGTGCAGCAACGACGCGGTGACGAGGGCCGCCGAGGCCCCCGCCTGCTCCGCGAGCCAGCCGGCCTGCAGCGCATGCTCGAGCTGGGACACGCCCTCCCCGTAACTCTCCGCGCCGCGGCAGCGAAAGGCCTCCTCGATGGCAGCGAAGATGCTCATGCCGCTCCCCGCGACAGCAGCGCGAGACGGCTGGCAATGCCGTCCTTGTCCAGGTAGCAGCCCTGCAGATGCCGGCGCCCGAGATTGGGATCGAAGGCCTCGCGGCCATGCAGCGCGCGGTCGTTCTGCATCATGAGGAGCTGACCGGGGGCGAGCCGGAGCCGCAGTTCGTTCTCCGGACGGCGCAGCAGCCGTGCGAACTGCCGGTAGGCGCGATACCAGGGCTCGATCTCCTCAAGCGGAGCGTCGAGCGGGGCCGCCGAGCGGTTGTTGAAATGGATTGCCATGACAGCGCCGTCGTCGTCGATCTCGATGACCGGCGTGCGCGCGCTGAGCTCCGCCTCGCGGTCGCGGAAACGGAAGCTCTGGCGTCGGCGCGCGAGGCGCGCGAAACCCTCCGGCTCCGAGCGCCGCAAATCCTCGGCGGCGCGGAAGCCGTCCACGAGAATGCTCTCGCCCCCCGGCGCGTCCGATTCCAGGCAATGCAGAAGCTGCACGCCCGGCTCGGGGTCGCGATAGGGGTTGTCCGTATGGACTCCGAGCGCCACGGCGGTATAGGCGAGATTGTTCGGGTCGGGGACCGAGCGCACGTCGAAAAAGGCGCCATAGTTCGTCACCCGGACATGGCCGAAGCGGTTGCCGACCTCCACCACCATGCCGTCGCGGGTCGGCACCTTGTCGATGAGGCCGAACCCGAATTCGCGATAGCGCGCGAGATAGCGCCGCTCGGCAGCCGGCGAGCGCGAGATCTCTTCCCAGTCGCCGCGCGGCAGATCGTTCGCGATGCCGGCACCCCAGAATCGGGGCGTCGCTCGGCGCGCCGCCCGCGCTTCCGGCGTCGGTGCATGATCCCAGAGCCACTCGGCCCCGTAGGCGCTCCCATGCCCGTCCGACCAGCCCACCGCGAGGTCGCCCGCTTCGACGGCGGCGCGGCAGGGCGCGATATCGTCCGGCAGGTCGAGCGTGTCGAGCAGGCGCTGGCCGTTCGCCGGATGGCGGCATTCGGCGCACAGACAGTTGTCGCGAAGCCAGATGAAAGGGAAGTCCGCGCGACGCCCATCGGCCCAGGTCACGGAAACCCGGCCCGGCCCGATGGCGGCATCGCACAGCTTGCTCATCTCGTCAGGCCTTCATCCGGGCGCTGGTGGGATCGTAGAGCGGCTTCAGGCTCGCGCGCGCCGCATGGCGCTGCAACCCGACCTCGATCTCGAACCTGCCGCCATTCACGAAGTCGGCATCCACGCCGGTCTCGTTCCGGACATAGCCCATCGCGATCGCCCGCCCGAGATGATGGCCGTAGGCGGCCGAGCTGGTATGGCCGACCAGCGCGCCGTCCCGATAGATAGGCTCGTTGTGATAGAGCAGCGGCCCGGGATCCTCGAGCGCGAACTGCACGAGACGCCGGCCGAGCTTCTTGCCGCGCTGCTGCAGCAGGGCCTCGCGGCCGATGAAGGGCCGGTTCTTGTCGAAGGCGACGGCGAAGCCGAGCCCGGCCTCGAGCGGCGTATCCTCGTCCGTGATGTCGTGGCCCCAGTGACGATAGGCCTTCTCGATGCGCAGCGAGTCCATCGCATGCATGCCGCAGAGCTTGAGCCCATGCGGTTCGCCCTTCGCGACCAGGATATCGAAGAGGCCCGCGGCGAACTCGCTCGGAACATAGAGCTCCCAGCCGAGCTCGCCCATATAGCTGATCCGGGTCGCCCGGAGGCGGATATGCGCGATCTCGATCTCCCGGCTCGTGCCGAAGGGAAAACCCTGGTTGGAGAGATCGTCGTCGGTGAGCGACTGCAGCAGCGCACGGCTGTTCGGGCCCATCACCCCCAGCACCGCATAGGCATTGGTCACGTCATCGACCGTGACCCGTGCCTCGGCGGCGAGGTTGCGCTTCAGCCAGGTGAGGTCGCGGACCGCGCTCGCGGCCGAGGTCACCACCATGTAGCTCTCCTCATCGAGGCGCGTGATGGTGAGGTCCGCCTCGATGCCGCCGCGCTCGTTGAGCCACTGGGTATAGACGGCGCGGCCCGGCGCGACGCCGACATCGGCCGCGCTGATGCGCTGCAGCTCGCGCTCGGCATCGGCGCCGCGCACCAGGAACTTGGCGAAGGTCGATTGATCGAAGAGGCCGATCGTCTCGCGTGTCGCTTTCACCTCGGCGGCGGCACAGCCGAACCAGTTCTGCCGGCCGAAGCTGTATTCGTATTTCGGCTCGACGCCCTTGGGCGCGAACCAGTTGGCGCGCTCCCAGCCCGCCACCTCGCCGAAGCAGGCGCCGTGCGCCTTCAGCCGGTGATAGAGCGGCGTCAGGCGAACGCCGCGCGCCGTCTCGAACTGGCGGTAGGGCCAATGCATCGCATAGAGCAGGCCGAGCGCCTCCGAGACGCGGTCATAGAGATAGGTCCTGCGGTTCTGGTGCGGCATCATCCGGCGGATATCGACGTCCCAGAGATCGAAGGGCGGATGGCCGTTGCAGATCCACTCGGCAAGCGCCATGCCGGCGCCGCCCGCCGACTGGATGCCGATCGAGTTGAAGCCGGCGGCCACGAAGAAGTTCTTCAGCTCCGGCGCCTCGCCGAGGAGGTAGCGCTGGTCCGGCGTGAAGCTTTCCGGGCCGTTGAAGAATTTTCTGATGCCTGTCTCGGCCAGCGCCGGCACGCGATGGATGGCACCTTCGAGGATCGGCTGGAAATGGTCGAAATCCTCGGGCAGCTCGTCGAAGCAGAAATCCTCCGGGATGCCCTTCATGCCCCAGGGCTTCGCCTTGGGTTCGAAGGCGCCGATCAGGAGCTTGCCGGCATCCTCCTTGTAGTAGGCGCAGGAATCCATGTTGCGCATCACGGGGAGATTCGCCGGCAGCCCCTCGATCGGCTCGGTCACGACGTAGAAATGCTCGGCCGCATGGAGCGGGACCGACACCCCCGCCATGAGCCCGATCTCGCGGGCCCACATGCCGCCGCAGTTCACCACGACCTCGGCCGAGATTTCGCCGTCCGCGGTGCGAACGCCCGCGGCGCGGCCGTCCCTGGTGAGGATCCCGGTTACCTTCACCCCCTCGAAGATCTTGACCCCGCCCATGCGCGCGCCCTTGGCGAGCGCCATTGTCGTATCGGACGGATTGCACTGGCCGTCATGCGGAAAGAACACGGCCCCGGTCACGTCCTCGACATTCATCAGCGGCCATTTTTCGAGAAGCTGCTGCTTCGATATCTCCTCCACCTCGACGCCGAAGGCCTTGGCCATGGAGGCGCCGCGCCGGAGCTCGTCCAGCCGCTCGCCATTGACGGCGATCGAGATGCTGCCGTTCTGCTTGAAGCCGGTGGCTTGGCCGGTCTCCTTTTCCAGCCGCGTATAGAGCTCGACGCTGTGCCGGGCGAGCTTCGTCAGATTGCCGCTATAGAGCATCGCCCGGACGAGGCCGGCCGCGTGCCAGGTGGTGCCGCTGGTGAGCTTCTGCCGTTCCAGCAGCACGACGTCCTTCTTGCCGTTCTTCGCGAGGTGATAGGCGGTGGAACAACCGATGATGCCGCCGCCGATGACGACGATTTCGGCATGGGAAGGGAGCTTGATCATGGAGGTCTGCGACTGCCGTGCCAGAGGAGCGGGCCGTCCTGGCTAGGGCCGTTCGCCCCGCTCGAGACGGGCCTCGATATCGTCGAGGCAGGGCATGATATCGGCAATGCTGTCCACGACATAGTGGCCACCGCCCTGATACATGCGGCGATAGGCCGCCGCGCGGCGGCGCTCGCGGTCGGCCTTGGCGAGCTTCCTGTAGTCGGCGAGCGAGAGGCCGACCTCGTTGCCGCTGACGGCGAGCCCGATGGTCCACATGCCGGCATTGAGGCCTTCCTCGATGCCGGGCACGGTATCGTCGATCTTGACGCAGGCCTCGACCGTGGTGACGCCGAGATTGATGACGTTCTGCAGGCACATATTGGGCGAGGGCCGGCCGACCGGCACGTCCGACGCGGTCACCGTCGAATCCGGCTTGAAGCCCGCCCTGGCCGCGTCGCGTAGGTTGATCGCGGTCATGTCGCTCGAATAGCCGGTGGTCGTGCCGATCTTGCCGCCGCGCTTGCGGATCGTCTTCACCGCCTCGAGCGTTCCGGGAATGAGAGCGGAATAGTCCGACAGCACCTTGAGCTGGAGCGGAATGAAATCCTTGTACATCGCATCGACATCGGCTTCGGTCGGCGCCTTGCCGTGCTTCGCGGTCCAGCGCTGTCGCACCGCGTCGAGCTGCGTGATCTGCTGGATATGGACGCGCTTGTGCGTGCCCATGGGCCCCCGCGCCTCCTCCATGGAGATCGGCACCCCCTTGCGCTTGAACACCTCGATGAAGACGACGGCGGGCGCCATGCAGCCGAAATCCACCACGGTGCCGGCCCAGTCGAAGATCACGGCCTGGATCGGCCCGCGATAGCTGCGTCGATAGCGGAAATTCATCGGTCGTCTCCTCGCTCGAAAGTCGGACGCCGGCGCGGCCGGCAAGGCAGCAAACAGGTTGCGACGGCACCGGAGCCGGGGGCCGAAGGCAGGGTTGTCATGGTCCGTGAAAGGCGCGGCGCCTCGCCTTTCGTCACGCGATCGCGGCGAGCGGCTGGCGGGGCGCGCCGCTCCCGACGCCGAGCTCGGCCATCACCGCGCGCACCGCGTCGATCGCGCCGCGCATCTCGGCTTCGCCCAGCCGCCCGATGCAGCCGATGCGGAAGCTGTCCGCGACGGTGAGCTTCCCGGGATAGATCACGAATCCGCGGTCGCGGAGCCGGTCATAGAAGGTCTGGAACACGAACTTCGGATCGGCCGGCATATGGAAGGTGACGATGATCGGCGCCTGCAGCCGGTCCGGCAGCAGCGTCTGGAAGCCGAGGGCCCGCATGCCCTCCACCAGGAGGCGGCAATTGTTGCGATAGCGTGCGCCACGGCCCGCCACGCCGCCTTCGGCCGCATGCTCGGCGAGCGCCGTCTCGAAAGCGACGATGCAATGGATCGGCGGGGTGAAACGGTATTGCTGCGTCTTCTCGAGAACCTGCCACTGGTCGTAGAGATCGAGCGAGAGCGACGGCGCATTGCCCTTGCACTGCGCAAGCGCCGCCTCGCGGCAGATCACGACGCCGAGCCCCGGCACGCCTTCGATGCATTTGTTCGAGGAGGCGGCGACCGCGTCGAACGCGATCTCGCGCGCATCGAGCGGGATCGCGCCGAAGGCGCTCATGGCGTCGACCAGCAGCCGCCGGCCGTCGGCGGCCACCGCCGCGGCGATCTCCGCGACCGGGTTCAGCACGCCGGAGGTCGTCTCGCAATGGACGACCGTGACATGCGTGATGGCGGGATCCGCGGCGAGCGCCTTGGCGACCGCGGCGGGCTCGATCGGTTTGTCCTCGGCGACCTCGATCACACCATAGGCGCGCCCGTAATAGTCGCAGATCTTCGCCATGCGCTTGCCATAGGCGCCGTTGATCAGGATCAGGAGCTTGCCCGTCTTCGGCACGAAGCTGCCGAGCATGGCCTCGACGGCGAAGGTGCCGCTGCCCTGCATCGGCACCGTGACGAAGCTGCCTTCGCCATGCAGCAGCTCGACGAGCCGCGCCCGCATCCGCGCATTGATCGCGATGAATTCCTGGTCCCGCGAGCCCCAGTCGCGGAGCATCGACTGCTTCACGGTCGTGGAGGTGGTGAGCGGCCCGGGCGTGAGCAGCCAGGGATCTTTCGGATCGGACAAGGAAGCCTCCAGGGCGGGTGCGGCGGCCAGACTCTCGCGCGCCGCCAACTATCCGTCCAATCACTAGATTCTATAGCTCCTATCGGCGTAATCTATGTGACGCCCGGACGGCATTTTCGCCCCGGCGTCGGCTTCCGGCGCCGAAACCCCGGGCGAAATGGACGCCGATGAACCACGCACAGCTCCGGGCGTTTCATGCCGTCGCGACCGAAGGCTCCTTCACCCGCGCCGCCCAGCGCCTCAACGTGACCCAGCCGACGCTTTC
>CADEFF010000004.1:103001-107595 GCA_902826565.1 uncultured Rhodospirillaceae bacterium
CCGCGGTTTCACGCGATCCCGTTCCGCAAGGACCGCCTCATCGCCTTCGTGGAGCAGAGCCACGAATGGAGCGGTCGCCCCCATATCCGCCTCGCCGACCTCGCCGGCCGCCGCCTTGTGCTGCGCGAGATCGGCTCGACCACCCGGCAACTCTTCGAGGCGGCGCTGCAGGCGGAAGGCATCGCGACGGGCGAGGTGCTGGAGGTCGGCTCGCGCGAGGCGGTGCGGGAAGCGGTGGCGGCCGGGCTCGGGATCGGGGTGGTGGCGGAAAGCGAGTTCGGCGAGGACCGCCGCGTCGTTCCGCTGCCCTTCCGCGGCAGCGCGCTGCAGACCACCGAGTTCGTCGTCTGCCTCGCCGAGCGCCGGGCGCTGCTGCTGGTGCGCGCCTTCCTCGAGATCATCGAGCGCGTAGCGCCCGAGGGCGACAGCGCGCCGCCTCACTCGCGCGCGGCGAGATCCTCGACATAGGCCGCGAGCAGACGCACCCCGTAGCCCGGCGCCCCAAGGTTGTGCTCCGTCACCGGATCCTTGGCCGCCATCTTGCCGGCGATGTCGAGATGCGCCCAGGGGGTCTCGCCCACGAAGGCGCCGAGCAACGCCGCGGCGTGGGCGGCGTCCGCATAATGCTCGTCCGGCGCGCATTGCCGCAGGTCGGCGATCGGCGATTTGAGGTTCGCGAGATACTCGGCATCGAGCGGCAGGCGCCAGAGCTTCTCGCCGCTCTTCGTCGAGGCCGCGAGGAGCCGTGCGGCGAGGGCGTCGTCGTTGGCGAACATGCCGGCATAGATATCGCCGAGCGCGGCCACCACCGAATAGGTGAGGGTCGCGAGATCGACCATCGCGACCGGCCGGAACTTCGCGACCGCATAGGCGAGCGCGTCGATCAGGATCATGCGCCCTTCCGCATCCGTATCGACGACCTCGACGGTCTTGCCGGCGAAGCTGCGCACCACGTCCCCCGGCCGGAAGGCATTGGCCGCCGGCATGTTCTCGACCAGCGCCGCGATACCAACGGCGTGGACCGGCGCCTTGCCGCGCGCGAGGGCGGCGAACAGGCCTGCGACCGCCGCCGCGCCCGCCATGTCGCTCTTCATCAGCTCCATGCCGGCCGCCTTCTTGATCGAGATGCCGCCGGAATCGAAGGTGACGCCTTTGCCGACGAAGGCGACCGGCCGGCCGGCACCACCGCGCCATCGCAGGACGAGCAGCCGCGGGCGATTGGCGCTGCCCTGCCCCACGGCCATCAGCGCATTCATGCCGAGCCTCAGCAGCCTTCGCTCCTCGAGGATCTCGACCTCGACGCCGAGCGGCGCCAGGGCCGTGGCGACACGCCCGCAGAACTCCGCCGGGGTGATGACATTGCCGGGCTCGTTCCCCAGATCGCGCGCAAGTTCGACCCCGGCCGCGACCGGCGCCCGCTTGCGCCATAGCCTGGCCGCCCTCCGCGCATCCTCGAGCACGAGCGTCAGCGCCTCGACGCGGCCGGTATCCTCGGCCCGGGGCCGTGTGCGATAGCGGTCGAAGCGATAGGCGGCGAGACGCGCCCCGAGCGCGAAATGCGCCGCGAGCTCGGCCGCCGACAGCTTGCCGCGCGCCGGCGGCTCGATGAAGGCGACGGCGGCACCGACATGGAGCGCCTCGAGCGCGCGGACGGTTCGGGCGCCGAGGGTTTCGGCCGCGCTCGCATCCGGAACGCCCTTGCGGCCGGGCCGGATCAGGAGAAGCTGCGCGGCGAGGCCTTTCGGCGCGGCGAGCGCGAGGATCTGCGGATCGTCCTGCTTCGCCCGGAATCCGCGCGCCGCCTTCGCGAGCGCACCGCCGAGCCGGCGATCGAGGCGCCCGGCCGCCGGCAGAAGCCTGCCCTCGGCATCGGTCGCGACCGCGAGCGCCGCCGGTCTTGCCGGCGGCTTCGTCTCAAACCGGATTCTCATGAGCGGCCCCCCGACCCGGCTCATCGCGTCGGCGCATCATAGCGGCTGCCCGGTCCCGCGGGAAAGCCGGTGCCGGGCGATGACGGGCGATGCGCCGGGCGAGCGCCGCAAGCCGCCCGCCGGAATCGAAACGGGCGCTCCCTTCTCGAGAGCGCCCGATCCGTTGACCGAAGTCGAGAACGGCGTGGGGTCCGTTCTCGCCTTCGTCAGGTATTGACGTTCGCGACCGTGTCCTCGATCGCGATGAAGTGGCCCGCGCCATCCGAATAGATGTCGTAGGTCACGCCCGCGCCGCCATAGATCGGATCGGTCAGCGCCTGACTGCCCACCTGGCTGAAGCCGCTGCCGACCGCCAGGTTGACGGTATCGTCGCTGTCGCCGCGGAACACCAGGTCGATCGCATCGGCGCCGAAGGTTTCGCCCGTGGTGCTGTCAGCCGAGAAATCGATCACATCGGCCAGGTTCAGCGTCACGGTATCGGCGCCGGCCGAGTTGCCGAAGCTCGCATCCCGCATGTCGAGCACCTCGATCCCCCCGACATCCTGCGCCGCCGCGCTGAAATCGACCGCGCCGCTCAGATCGAGGAAGTCGATTTCGGCGCCGCCGCGATAGAACTCCGTCAGGCCATCCATGACCAGCACGTCGTTGCCGTCGTCGCCGACGAGGATGTCCGCCCCGGCGCCGCCGCTCAGCGAGTCGTCCGCCGCACCGCCGCGGATCGAGTCGTCGCCGTCGCCGCCGAAGATGAGGTCGTTGTTCAACCCGCCGTCGAGCGTGTCGTTCAACAACTCGCCGAGGATCGTGTCGTCGCCGGCACCGCCCTCAACGAAGTCGCCCTGGTTGCCGCCAAGGATGCTGTCATTGCCCGCCTCGCCGCGCAGCGTATCGGAGCCGTCGCCGCCCGAGAGCGTGTCGTTGCCGGCACCGCCCGAGAGCGCATCGTCGCCGGAGCCGCCCTGCAACGAGTCGTCGCCATCGTCGCCGCGCAGCTCGTCTTCGCCGAGGCCGCCCAGGATCGTGTCGTTGCCCTCGTTGCCGTCGACGATATCCGCGCCGTTATTGCCGAAGATGCTGTCGTCGCCGGCCGCACCGAGGATGCTGTCGTCGCCGGCCCCGCCGTCGATCGAGTCGTTGCCCGGGTTGCCGCCGAGGAGGCTGTCCCCGAGGATCAGGTCGTTGTCGGCGCCGCCGCGGATCGAGTCCCCGCCGTCGCCGCCGTTGATCGTATCCTCGCCGGCACCGCCGTCGATCGCGTCGCCGCCGAGCTGGCCGAAGATCGAGTCGTCGCCATTGTCGCCGAGGATCGAGTCCTCGCCGAGGTAGGTCGCGGCATTGGCGAACGCGAAGCCGGCCGCGGCATCGCCCCAGATTATATCGTCGCCCCGGCCGCCGCGGATCGTATCGCGACCCGTGACCGTGTTGGTGCCAGCGCCACCGTCGAACTGGTCGCCGATGATGCTGTCGTTGCCGTCGCCGCCCAGGATGCTGTCGTTGCCGAACAGGCTGTCGTCGCCGTCGCCGCCATTGCTGCCGTCGCCGATGATCGTGTCGTCGCCGGTATCGCCGTCGATCGTATCGTTTCCGATGAGTGTATCGTCGCCGTTGCCGCCCGACGATCCGTCGCCGGTGATGTGATCGCTGCCGTCATTGTCGTCAACGAACGGGCTACCGCCGTTGATGGTGTCGTTGCCGGACAGCTGGTCGTTGCCGTTACCGCCCCGCGAGCCATCGCCGATGATCGTGTCGTCGCCGTCCCCGCCGCCGAGTGTGTCGTCGCCATTCAGCGTATCGTTGCCGTTGCCGCCGGAGGATGCGTCGCCCTCGACCCAGTCGTTTCCGTTATCGCCCTCGAGCCAGTCGTCGCCGATCAGCTTGTCATCGCCGTTCTCGCCGAACGACCGGTCGCCGAAGAGCGTGTCCTGGCCCGCCTCGCCTCTCGCGAAGTCATCGCCGAAGAGCTTGTCGTCGCCTTCGCCGCCGTGCGAACCGTCGCCATCGATATCGTCATCGCCCGCGCCGCCCATGATCGTGTCGTCGCCGACGAGCGAGTCGTTGCCGTTACCGCCGCTGGAGCCGTCACCGCTGATTGTGTCGTCGCCGTTGCCGCCGAGGATGCGGTCATTACCCGCCAGGGTGTCATCGCCATTGCCGCCCGACGAAGCGTCGCCGGTGAGCAGATCGTCGCCGTCGACGCCGGCGATGGTGTCGTGGCCGATCAGCCTGTCGTTCCCATTGTTGCCTTGCGAGCCGTCGCCGCTGATCGTGTCGTTGCCGTCTCCGCCGATGAGCGTGTCGTGGCCGACCAGGGAGTCGTCGCCATTGCCGCCCGCCGAGAGATCGCCGGTGATGTCGTCGTTGCCGTTCCCACCCGAAATGCTGTCGTCGCCGGCAAGCGTGTCATTGCCGTTGTTCCCGGCCGAATTGTCGCCCGAGAGCTGGTCGTCGCCAATGCCGCCTTCGATCGTGTCGTTGCCGACGAGCAGGTCGTTGCCGTTGCCGCCGTCGGACAGGTCGCCGGCGATCGTATCGTCGCCGTCGTCGCCCGACAGGCTGTCATGACCGGTGAGCGTGTCGTGGCCGTGTGCGCCGGTCGATCCGTCGCCATAAATCTCGTCGTTGCCGGTGCCGCCGGAAATGGTGTCGTGACCGGTCATCACGTCGTT
>CADEFF010000005.1:0-8979 GCA_902826565.1 uncultured Rhodospirillaceae bacterium
GGCGCCGGCGCGCAAGGCCGCGCGCCGCAAGGCCGGCCGGAAAGCCGCCGCGAAGCGCCGCGCGCCGAAGCGCAAGGCGACGCCGCGCGGCCGGCGCTAAAGCTCGAGGCCGGCGCGGCTGAGGCCGGCCGCGAGGTGCGCGGCGTCTTCGGCATGGCGGAACGGGAAGCCCGCGATCAGCCAGCGCGCATAGTCGGCCGGCCCCGCGGCCGGGTCGCCGACCCAGAGTTCCCGCGCGCGCGCGATGAAGCGTTCCACGAGGCGGGCCGCCTCGGCCGGCTTGCCGGCATGGCCCGCCGCGGCGGCGTGCCAGACGATGGAATGGGGGTAGAGTTCGCCCATGCTGTCATAGATGGCGAGCGCCGCCTGGTAGTCGCGGGCGCCGAACCGGATCACCGCCTTGTCCGAAAGATACCAGTCCGGGCAGAAGGGATTGAGACGGATCGCCTGCTCGGCGATCGCGATGCCCTCTTCCGGCTCGCCGAAGAACATCATCGCCGTCGCGCGCGACATGGCGATGTCGGCGTCGTTGGGATTGAGCTCCCCCGCCATCTCCCAATGCTTGCGGGCGCGCTCGAACTCGCGCCGCACCATATAGGCCCAGGCCACCACCAGATGCGAATGCGCATCGACGGCGTCGAGCTCGACCGCCTTGCGCGCATGCTCCAGCGCCTGGTCGTAGGCGGGCTCGCGCGCCACGCCCCACTCGCCGGCGACCGTGCCCATATAGGCGAGCTCCGCAAGCCCGGCATAGGCGCGGGCGAAGCCCGGATCGATGGCGAGGGATTTCTCGTAGAGCGCGCGCGCCTCGGCGTGGCTCTGGGTGGTGCCGAGCTCGTGCAGCTCGGCGCCGGCGAGCCATAGCTCGTAGGCCTGCAGGCTCTCCGGCGGCTTGCGCCGGAGCTTCTGCACCTCGGCCTTCTCGAGATGCTTCGCGAACCGGCCGACGATGGCGCGCGCCACCTCCTCCTGCACGGCGAAGAGCTCGTCGATCGAGCGGTCGTACCGCTCGCCCCAGAGCTGCTGCCCGTCCTCGGCCTCGATGAAGCGCGCGGTGATGCGGATCGTGTCGCGGGCGCGGCGCACGCTGCCGTCCAGCACGTAGCGCACCCCGAGCTCGCGGCCGACCCGGCGGATCTCGACGGGGCGGTTTCGATAGACGAAGGAGGAATCGCGCGCGATCACGAAGAGGCCGTGGAAGCGCGAGAGATCGGTGATGATGTCCTCGGTGATGCCGTCGCAGACGATGGTCTGGTTCGGATCGGCGCTCATGTTCTCGAAGGGCAGCACGGCGATCGACGGCCGGTCCGGCAGGTTGAGCGACTTGGACGCGGTCCGCAGCACCGGCGTCTCGGTGCCGAGCGAGCGGGCGCTGTGAATGCGCACCGGCTTTGCGATGTTCTTCAGCCGGTGCTCACCCAGGTCGTGCAGCTCGGCCGGCAGCTTGCCGGCGACATGGCGGCAGGCGTCGTCGCTGAGGATGACGCCGCCGGGCTCCGCCAGTGCCGCGATGCGCGACGCGACGGTGACGCCGTCGCCCAGCAGGTCGTCGCCGACCGCGAGCACGTCGCCGAGATGGATGCCGATGCGGAAACGCACGCGGCGGCCTTCCTCGAGGCCGACGAGACGCTTCGCCATGCCGTCCTGCAGGAGAAGGGCGCAGCGCACGGCCTCGACCACGCTCGCGAACTCGGCCAGCAGGGCCTCGCCCGAGGTCTTGAAGACCCGCCCGCCATAGCGCGCGACCAGCGGGTCGATATGCTCGCGCCGGTGCCGCTCGAGCTGCTGCACCCTGCCCTCGCCATCGGCCTCGATGAGCGCGGCCAGGTCGATCGCGCTGGCCGCAAATATGGCCGCCAATCGCCGCCGCGTTTCGGTGGTCGCCATGCCGCTCCTCGATCGGGCCGAGACGCAAGTTTAGGCCGGGGCCGCCGGCCCCGGCAACGAATGGCCGCGGATCCGCGGCCGGTCAGGTCAAGTCAGGGCATCGCCGGCCGCCCGCCCCGGCCCGTGCAGCCGCAGGAAGGAAAGCTTGTCCCAGTAGCCGCGCTGGAACGCGATCTTGCCGTCGGTCACGCGGAAGAAGCCGCAGCCCCGGAGCCCCAGCGGGTCGCGCCATTCGAGGATCGCCCATTCGCCCTCCTCGAAGAGGTTCTCCTCGATGCAGACCACCGCCGCCGCGCCGAACTCGCGCTCGAACATGGCGCGGATGGCGGCGCGGCCTTCGACCGGCTCGAGCGCCACCTGGTGATTGACGGCGTCGCGATGATAGAGCGCCGCCAGCGCCGCAGCGTCGCCGCGGTTGAAGGCGTCGATCCAGAGCTGCACGACCTCGCGCGGGCGCATCGGCGGACCTCCCGGGAAAAGCGGCGGCAGTCTATCGGGCGTTTCCCCGCGGGCCAACCGCTTGCCGCCACCGGCCGCAGCCCCGATAGTCGGCAGGAAAAGCGGACCCGGAGCAGGCGCCATGCTGGAGCTGATGATCGAGCTTTGGAAGGAATCCGACGGATCGAGCCGCTATCTTTGGTCGGTCTGGGAGGGCGGCAGCCGGATCGGCATGGGACGCGGCGCGCGCACCGCCGATGCGGCGGAGGCGGAGGGCACCGAATGGTGCCGCAACACGGCGAGCCGCGCGCCCGACCGCATCACCCGTCTCTAGGCACGGGGGACGAGAGACGGGAGAGCGAGGCCGGCGAGCGATCGCCGGCACCCCGGCGACCGCCCGTCCGGGCGATGTTCGCTCGCGCCTAGCGCGCTTTCAGCAGATCGCGGATCTCGGCCAGCAGGACCTCGTTCCGTGGCGGCGGGGGCGGTGCCGCCGGCGCCTCCGGCTTCTTGCCGAGCGCCGTCAGCTTGTTCACCTGCTTCACCACGATGAAGATCACGAAGGCCACGATCAGGAACTTGATCACCGCGTTGATGAAGAGGCCGTAGTTGATCGTGGCGGCCCCGGCATCCTGCGCCGCCTTCAGGCTCGAATAGTCGCCGCCCGAGAGATTGATGAACAGGTTCGAGAAATCGATCCCGCCCAGCAGCAGGCCGATCGGCGGCATGAGCACGTCGTTGACGAGCGAGCCGACGATCGCGGTGAAGGCGGCGCCGATGATCACGCCGACCGCGAGATCGACGACGGAGCCGCGCATGATGAAGGTCTTGAATTCCTGGAGCATGACGATGGCCTCCGACCTTGTTGACTCCCCAAAGAGGCGCGCCGGCCGACTTCGCATTCCGCCCTCGCGGAGGGCGCCCCTTGCGGAATCGAGTGTGCCGGGCAGCGCGCGACCGCACAAGCGGCCGCGGGCGTTATCCCGGGCTAAACTATCCGAGCAGACGAAAACGACGCCGGGGCATGGCGCCGCGCGCGCCGAGCTCGATCAGCAATAGCGAGTCGATCGCGCCCCGGAGGTCGGGCGTTTCTGCGGCGATCCGCTGTGCGAGCCGGGCGCCGGCGGCGGCCCTCCGGCGGCGTCCCAGCGTCAGATGCGGCTCGTACGGGATGTCGCGCCGCCAATGCGGATCGAGCGGCCCCGCATAGAGCCGGTCATGCAGGCGAACGAGCGAGGCGCGGCCGCGCGAGGCGCCGAGGCAGATCACGGCGCCGCCCTCGACGTCCTCGAGCTGCAGCACCCGGTCGAGCGCAATCCGGAAGGGCTTCGTTCCGGCGGCTTCCCGCCGCATGGCGCGCAGCAGCGGCGCCGGATGGGCAAGGGCGACGACGAAGACCAGGGTCAGATGCGGGCCCACCCGTGCGAAGCCGGCCGGATCCTCGCGCCGCCGCAGCGCCTCAACCCAGTCGCGATCCGCCTCGCCGAGGCGCGGCTCGGCGATCACGGCATAGCGGCGGAGAGCGCGAGGCTTCGCGGGGGCGATCGTCATGTCCTTTGGCCATGTCTTCATGGCGCCCCCGACTCGGGGAACGCCTCGATGACCGCAATGCGGCGGCGGCCGTCGCTTTTCCGGCGCGCGATTGACAGGGTCGCACGATCCTTCGAAAGATCGAATCCTCGTCTCTCCGCTGTCAAGGAAGCGACCGATGTCGGCCCAGCCGTCGGGCGCGGTTTCAGAATCGATTCGTCGGACGAGCCGCCGGCGCTTCCTTCGCGGCTGCGGCGCGAGCCTGATCGGGGCTGGCCTCGGCGCACCCGGCGCCCACGCCGGCGCCACCCTCGGCTATGGCTGCAAGCCCGGCTATGACGACCCGGGCGTGCTGGCGGCGCTGGAGCGGGCGACCGGGACCTCTTTCAGCGTGGCGACGCTCGGCGACGAGGGCGCGGCCCTCGCGGTACTCGGTTCGGCCGACGGCAAGATCGATTTCTACGCGGGCGACGCGGCGCTGATCGAAGCGGCCGCCGCGAAAGGCCTCGCCCGGCCGCTCGAGGGCGCGCCCTTCGACCGCATCGGCCACGACCTCCTGCCGCCCTTGCGTCCCCCGTTCGAGCCGCTGCTGCATGACGGCCTCACCGTCGCCCTGCCGACGCGCTGGGGCTGGACCGGCCCGATCCTCGGCGCCGACGCCGACCCCGCCGCCTGGCGCGACTATGCGGCGGCCTTCGACCCCAAGCAGGCGGGCCGCGTCGGGGTGATGGCGGCGGAGACCGCGCCGCGCCTGATCCTGGCGCTCCATGCCGGCGTCAATCCTTTCGCGCCCCTCGACGGCGCGGCGTCCGGCGAGCTCCGGCGCAGCTATCGCGCCTTCTTCAAGAACCGCCCGGTGCCGCTGGCGAAGCGCGGCGACGCCGCCGAGGCGCTCGCCTCGGGCGCGCTCGCGGCGGTGATCGGGCCGGGCTCGGAGTTCGCCGCGGCCTTGCGCCGGCGGGGCATCCTCGGCTGCCGTGCGCTGGTGGCGGAGCCGCATGACGGGGTGAAGCAGACGCTGCTCTGGGTCGAGGCGGTCGCGGTGCATAGCGCATCGACCGCGCCGGACGCCGCCGGCGCGGCGCTTGCGGCCCTCTTCGAGCCCGCGGTCGGTCGCGCCCTCTCGCTGATCGAGGCGGCCCCCGCGCCCAGCGCCAGCGCCGCGGTGCGCGATCTCTACAGCGCGGGCGAGCTCGCGCTGCTGCAGGACGAGGATTCCGACCTCGCCTGGCGGCATGGCCGGCT
Source organism: uncultured Rhodospirillaceae bacterium (assembly GCA_902826565.1). Taxonomy (GTDB): domain Bacteria; phylum Pseudomonadota; class Alphaproteobacteria; order Dongiales; family Dongiaceae; genus CADEFF01. The sequence continues at coordinate 5,101 of CADEFF010000005.1, forward strand.
GCGGCGGACGATCCCCGACGCGGCGGCGTTGCAGGCGATCTGGGACGAGGAGCGCGCGAACGCCGGCTGAGCCGGCTTGCGCGGTCTCGCCTTCAGGCCGCGCGACCCGGCGATTTCATGTAGGGCATGATGGTCCGCTTCAGCGCCGCGATCTGCGACGCCCAGCTCGCCTGCGCGATGCGCTCGGCGCCGCGCCGGCCGCGTTCCGCCGCATCCTCGCGGTCGCGCCAGGCCGCTTCCAGCGCCTCGATCGTCTCCTCGACGTCGCTTTCGCCCCAGCCCTCGGTGCCAGTATCGGTGCGGCCCGCGATCGGCGCCTGGCGGCGCAACGGATAGCAGGCGCCCTCCGCGATCAGGTCGAGCTGGCCGGTGTTGGCGGCGAGGATCGCCGGCACGCCGCAGGCCATGCATTCCATGGCGACGAGGTTGGTGCCGGCCTCGCCGCGGTTGGGGAAGAGCGCCACATCGGCCTCGCGATAGAGCGGCGCCATGCGCGCATTCGAGACCGGCCCGAGATCGAGGAAATTCTGCGGCTTGATGCCCGCCGCCGCGACCCAGGCGCCGAGCTGCGGATGGCGATCCGCATTGAGGGGCACGGCCGGCACGCGGTCGGCGGCGAAGGGATAGGCGGCGATCGCCGGCAGGGGCGAATGCCAGGCCGTGACCAGCAGCGCCTCCGGATGCCGCTCGGCGAAGGCGCGGAAGGCGAGCAGCACCAGATCCTGCGCCTTGCGATATTCGAGCTTGCCGCCGGAAAAGACGATGAAGCGGTCGCGAAAGAGGTCGCTGCGCGGCGCCGGATGGAAAAGCGTACCATCCACGCCCTGCATGACGGTCGCGACCGGCCCGATCCCGTGCGCGGCGATAAGGTCCGCGTTCCAGCGCGAGCCGGCGACGATGAGGTCGAACCGCTTCGCCCGCTCGCGGGTCGCGTCGTCGATCCGGGTATCCTCGAGGAAGATCACGCCGATATTCGAGGCGCCGAGGAGATGCGTCTTGTGGACGGAGGCAACGGTATGGAACTGGTTGCCGAGCGCGGTCAGCACATTGAGGTCGCTCTGCACGTTCTGGCCGGCGAGCTTCGCGAGCTGCTCGTGCAGCCCCTCGGAGTCCTTGCGCACCATCTCGACCAGGCCGCGCCGGAGCGCGTCGATCTCGATCTTCTTCGGATCCATCTCGGCCGAGCAGAGCGGCCGGAGATCGGGGTCGCGCGCCCAGTGCATCGCGAGGTTGAGCCCGTAGATGCCCCAGCCGAAAAAGCTGGAGAAGCCCCAGTTGAAGGCGACGTTGAAGCGCATGAACCCCCGGCCCGTCCTTGCCGCAGCCGACCGTAACGGCGCCGCCGCGACCGGGCAAGCACGGCCGGGCGAGCGCGGGCCGGGCAAGCGCCGGCCGGGGCCGGGCCCGAGATCGGCGCGCGGCAGCGTTGCCGGAAACGGCGGACAGCGCCGTTCTGCGCCGCGCTAGGCTCGCCTCCGCATCCCGGAGGGCTCGATGAGCAAACTGCATCGCTACGAGATCGTCACCGAATGGACCGGCAATCGCGGCGCCGGCACCAGCGGCTACCGCACCTATGGCCGCGATCATCTCCTGAAGGCCGACGGCAAGCCTGCGATCGAGGGCTCCTCCGACCCGGCTTTCCGCGGCGATGCCGCCCGCTACAACCCCGAGGACCTGCTGGTGGCCTCGCTCTCGGCCTGCCACATGCTCTGGTTCCTGCATCTCTGCGCCGATGCGGGGATCGTGGTCGCCGCCTATCGCGACGCGGCGGCCGGCTTCATGGAGGAAGCGTCGGACGGCGGCGGGCAGTTCACCGAGGTGGTGCTGCGCCCGGACGTGACGCTCGCCGATGGCGACGAGGCGGCGATCGAGCGCGCGGCGGCGCTGCACGAGGCGGCGCATGCGAAATGCTTCATCGCGCGCTCGGTCAATTTTCCGGTGCGCCACACGCCGGTAACCCGTCTGGCGGCTGCCGCGGCCCGGTGACCGCGCGCGCGCCTTCTGCTATGGGATGAGAACGACACCATCCCAGGGGGAGCTCGATGAGTTTCGATCGCACGGAGTTCGAGGCGCGCCTCGCGAAGACCCGCCGCGCCATGGCGGAGCGCGGCATCGCGCTCATGGTGGTGACCGACCCCTCCAACATGGCGTGGCTCACCGGCTATGACGGCTGGTCCTTCTACGTCCATCAATGCGTGCTGGTGGGCGAGAGCGGGGAACCCTGGTGGATCGGCCGCGGCATGGATGCGGCGGGCGCCAAGCTCACCACCTATCTCGATCACGCGCGGATCGTGAGCTACCCGGACAATTACGTGCAGTCGCGCGAACGGCACCCTTACGATTTCATCGCGAAGTTCATCGCCGATCAGGGCCAGGCCAGGGCCGCGATCGGCGTCGAGATGGACAATTACTATTTCAGCGCGGCCTGCCTCGAATCGCTGCGCAAGCATCTGCCGCAGGCGCGGATCGAGGACGCGACCGGCCTCGTCAACTGGCAGCGCTCGGTCAAGTCACCGGCGGAGATCGAGTATATCCGCCGCGCGGCCCGCATCGTCGAGCGCATGCACACAACGGCGATGGAGCTGGTCGAGCCTGGCATGCGGATGAACGACCTGGTGGCCGAGATCGTGCGGGCCGGCATCCGCGGCACGCCGGACTATGGCGGCGACTATCCGGCGATCGTGCCGATGCTGCCGACCGGCGCCGGCGCCTCGGCCGCGCATCTCACCTGGTCGGATCAGCCCTTCAAGAAGGGCGAAGGCACCTTCATGGAGATCGCGGGCTGCTACCGTCGCTATCACTGCCCGCTCTCGCGCACCGTCTTCCTCGGCACCCCGCCGCAGAAGTTCCTCGATACGGAGAAGGCCGTGCTCGAAGGCGTCGCCGCGGCGCTCGAGGCGGCGAAGCCCGGCAATACCTGCGAGATGGTGGAGGCCGCCTGGCGCACCACGGTCGCGCGCTACGGCATCGAGAAGGAAAGCCGCATCGGCTATTCGATCGGGCTCAGCTACCCGCCCGATTGGGGCGAGCGCACCATGAGCTTCCGCGCCGGCGACAAGTCGGTGCTCGCGCCCAACATGTGCTTCCACCTCATTCCGGCGATCTGGAAGGAGGATTGGGGCCTCGAGATCACCGAGAGCTTCCTCGTGACGGAGCGGGGTGCGGAGCCGTTCTGCAACTTCCCGCGCCGCCTCTTCGTGAAGCCCTGAGGCGGGCCGGTTACGAAACCCGTACCCGATTTGCGACGAAACCTCCGCTCGTGACGCCGGCCGCCGGCGGAGGTTTCCGGCGCCCTGGCGCCGATCGGCCGGTTTTTTACACGGGCCCGCGAGGCCCCCGGGAAGCCGCTGATATACTGAAGTTTTCCGTTAATCGGGCGATTAAGACAAGAATCTCAACTGATTCCGCAATTGACAGGCCCGGCGCCCGGGACCATATGTCCGCCGGCAATCGTTGTTCTGGCTTGCCTTGCCGGACACCCCTCAGCGGGCGCCCTCCCAAGACACCCCCACGATCTCGGTTGTGCAAGGTCGCTTGTTGAGCGTGCGACCGCTCTATGAGAAACGCTCTCGCTTAGGAGATATCTATGGCTACTGGCACTGTGAAATGGTTCAACCCCGCCAAGGGCTTCGGCTTCATTCAGCCGAGCGACGGTTCGAAAGATGTGTTCGTGCACATCAGCGCCGTCGAGCGCGCGGGCCTCGGCACGCTCGTCGAAGGTCAGCGGGTGAGCTTCGAGCTCACCACGGAGCGTGGGAAGACCGCGGCCACCAATCTCAAGGCAGCCTGAACCTGATCACGCCTGCCGGGCTGTAACGGCCCGGCATCTGGATAAGAACGGGAGGCTCTTCCACAAGGAGCCTCCCGTTTTCTTTTGCG
>CADEFF010000005.1:9079-11523 GCA_902826565.1 uncultured Rhodospirillaceae bacterium
CAGGGCCCGATCGTCGTGCCCGCGCCGACCGCCTTGCTGCCGATCGGATTGGCCATGGCGACGCCGGCGCAATAGAGCCCGGCGATGCGGCTGCCGTCCTCGCGCAGCACCTGGCCGCGCTCGTTCGTGCGCGGCCCGCCCTTCGTCACCAGGATCGCGCGATGATAGGGCGCGGCGTAGAAGGGCGGGGTCTCGATCGCGCCCAGCGCGCCATTGCCGTTCGGCCTGGCGTCGTCGCCCGTATAGAACTTCTCCCATGCCGTTTCGCCGCGCGCGAAATCCGCATCCTTGCCGGCGCGGACGAAGCCGTTGAACCGCGCCACGGTCGCCTGCAGCGCCGCCGGATCGAGCCCGATCCGGGCGGCGAGCGTCGCGATATCCCCGGCGCGGTGCAGATAGCCCGGCTCGCGCCGCGCGAGACGCATGCCGTAGGGATTGAGCCGGGCATAGCGCGCGTCGAAGATGCGCCAGGCCGGCAGATGGATCGGCAGTCCCGTCGCGGGATCGCGGCGGTCGAGATCGACGCCGACATTGGGGCCGCCCTCGTTGGTGAAACGGCATCCGCTGCGGTCCACCAGAATGCAATGGGGGAAATAGAGCTCGGTGAAAGGCAGCGCCTGCCGTTCGCCCTCGTATCGCGTCGGGGCGCTCGGAAAGATGTTGGCCTGGTCCATCCGGGCGAGCTTCGCGCCGACCGCCGCCGCCATAAGATGGCCGTCGCCCGTATTGGTGCGCGGGCTGCCGATGAGGCCGACCTCGCCGGGGAAATGCCGGGCGCGGAGCTCGGGGTTCCATTCGAAGCCGCCGGTCGCGATCAGCACGCCCCTGGCGGCGCGGACGGCGAACCGCCGCCCGTCCTTCTCCAGCTCGACGCCGATGACGCGGCCCTCGGCCGGGGCGTCGCCGTCGGTCACCAGCGAGACGGCCCGCGCCTCGGCCCAGATCTCGCAACCGCTATCGAGGCAGCCGCGCACCAGGCCGGTGACCAGCGCGTTCCCCATGCCGACGCGGCGCGCAAGCCAGCGCCAGGCGATGCGCGGCGCGAGCCGGAGAAAGCCCGGGACGGACTGGGTCAGCTTCACCCCTTCGAGGAAATCGCGATAGGTGAAGAGCTGCGGCAAGGTCGAACCGCGGATGCGCCGGCGCCACGGCCCCGCCTCGGAAAGCGCGATCGCCTTCGGCGAGACCATGCGGCCGGTCAGCCGGCCGCCGGGCGATTCCACGTAGAGATCAGGATTATGCACCAGCTCGAAACGGAGCGGCGTGCGCCGCTCGAGGAAGGCCAGCATCTCCGGCGCCTGCTCGACCATGGCGCGCCAGAGCGGTTCCTCCTCGACCGCCCAGCCCGCGGGCGCGTTCGCGCGGATGTAGGTCAGGGCATCGGCCGGCGAATCCGCGATGCCGGCCGCCAGCATGTGATGATTGGCCGGAACCCAGGTGCCGGCGCCCGACATGGCGGTGGTGCCGCCGAGAAGATGCGACTTCTCCAGCACCAGCACGGAAGCGCCGCCCTCCGCCGCGGCGAGGGCGCCCGCGAGCGCGGCGGCACCGGAGCCGATCACCACCACATCGACGGTCCGTTCCCAGCGTTCCACGCGTTCCCATCCTTCCGGCGGCGTTGTCATGCGGGGTCTCTCGGTCCTTGGGCGACGGCGACAGTCTGCCGTTCCCGCGGGCCGGCGGGAAAGGGTTCAGGCGGGATGCGCCGCCCGGCAGGCGCCCGGATCGACGAGCATCGGCAGCAGCAGCGGGAAAAGCGTGTCGGCATAGAGCGCATGGACCTCGGCATCGGGGTGGTTGTCCCAGGGCATGACGGTCTCGTCCGGGGTGATCTTTCCGTCGAGCCCCGGCAGGGTATCGAGCACGCGGATGCAGGGGTCGTCGGCGAACTCGGCGGCGACCGCCGCGATCACCGCCCGGTCGGCATCTGTGGCGACGCCATGGAGCGGGCGCAGCAGCGGCATGATGATGACCGCGCGTCCGTCCGAACGGATGCGCCGCACGAGCTCGGCTTCGATCAACCCCCGGGCGATCGCGACCGGATCCCGGAGCCTTTCCGGGCCCGGCCGCGACCAGTTGGGCCATCCGAGGAAGCGGGTCGCCCGCCGCCGCAGATATTGGCGGCCATAGGTCAGATAGAAATCGCCGAGGAAGGTGGTCTCGATGGAATCCGCAACCTGCTGCTGCGGCCGCGGCGGCTTGGCCGCAGGCTTCGGATAGACGGGCGCGTCCGGATAGAGCGGAAGCATCACCGCATCGAGGTCGAACTGCACCCCGTAGGTTTCGTAGACCCGTCGCTGCCGGCGGGTCTGCCGCCCGATCGACGAGAAATTGAGGAACTCGACGGGCGGAAGCCTGCCGGCGCGCGCCGCTTCGTCCGCCATGCGTTGCAGCCGCATGGCATAGGTCTCGTCGTCGCCGACGCCATGGCCGAGATCGATCGA
>CADEFF010000005.1:11623-13047 GCA_902826565.1 uncultured Rhodospirillaceae bacterium
CCTTCGCGGCGGCGCCGGGCCTAGAACCGGAAGTAGTAGAACTCGTAGTCATAGGTCGAGGCACCAAGGACGAGGAAGGCGGCGAGAACCGAGTAGAGGCAGGCGCGCGCCGGCAGCGGGATGCGCAGCCGGCCGTCGAGGAAACCGGTGCGGGCCTGGATCGCCTCGACGATGACGAGCGGCGCGATGAACCAGGCGATCGCGTTGAGGTCGGTGAGGAAATGCGGCGAGGCAGCCGGCGTCGTCGCCATCAGGCGCAGCGCCGCCACCGCATCCGCCGCGGGGCGGGCGAAGAACTGGTTGGCGACGGCATGGATGCCCAGAACCAGCGCCACCCCGCCCAGGGCGCGGAGCGCCGGCGTGCCCAACCCCCGCCAGGCGCGCGAGGCGAAGGCCGGCTGCAGCAGCCGCTCGAGGAACATCACCAGGCCCCAGATCGTGCCCCAGATGACGAAGTTCCATCCCGCCCCGTGCCAGAGCCCGACCAGCATCATGGTCGGAACGATGGCCATCGCCTTCGAGAGCGGATCGTCGCGCCGCGCGATGGCATAGACATAGTCGCGGAACCAGCCGGTCAAAGTGATGTGCCAGCGCCGCCAGAACTCCGCCGGCGAGGCGGCCCAGAGCGGCCGCCGGAAATTGAGCGTGAACTCGATCCCCATGAGCTTGCCGAGCCCGACCGCCATGTCGCTGTAGCCGGAAAAGTCGGCATAGACATAGACGAGGAAAACGAGGCCATAGAGGGCCGCATCGACCCCGTAGGGCGAAACCGTCGGGTCCGCATAGACGTCGATATACCCGGCGAGATTGTCGGCGATGAAGACCTTCTTGAAGAAACCCCAGAACAGGAACCAGGCGCCGTCGAGCAGTTGCTGCTCGGTGATGCGGCGGGGACTGGCGATCTGCGGCAGGAGCCGGCGCGCCCGCTCGATCGGGCCGGCGACGAGCTGCGGGAAGAAGGAGATGAAGAGCGCGTAGTCGATCAGGTTCGTGCTGGCCGTCGCGCGCCGGCGATAGACGTCGATCGTGTAGGCCATGCTCTGGAAGCTGTAGAACGAGATCCCGGCCGGCAGGACGATGTCGAAGACGACCGTCGGCACCTGGATGCCGAGCGAGGCGGCCGCGCCGGCGAAGCTCGCCGAGAAGAAATCGAAATATTTGAAGAAACCCAGCACGAGAAGGTTGCTGGCGATCGCCAGGGTAAGCCACTGGCGACCCGACTCGCCGCGGCGCTGCGCCTCCGCGATCCTGAGCGCCAGCCAGAAATCCCAGCAGGTGGTGAAGCCGAGCAGCAGCAGGAAGCGCCAGTCGGTCCAGCCGTAGAAGACGTAGCTCGCGACCAGGAGCATCCCGTTCTGCGGCCGGTGCGGCAGCAGAAGATAGAGCGCATAGACGAGGATGAATCCCAGGATGAAATCGACGGA